>CAXXSU010000001.1:0-174385 GCA_963664465.2 Alphaproteobacteria bacterium
CCTAGCAGCCTTCCCCGGCTGGTCCGCACCAGAGCCCAAGACTGGTTACATGTGGTTTAACGCCAATTTGAAAATCGGTGGTGTTGTGGAGGCTGGGCTCGTCTTGCATGGTGGGTGCCTTCAGGCCTGTCCTGACTATCACGTGGTCCTACAGCTTCAGGTTGCGAGCACTTCCGGGCGACGTTGCATTCCGCTCCAGCGGTTGGATTGGCGATCAATCAATGGCGGGCACCGGAACCCACGGATCGGGGAATCGGAATGGAGAGGCCGGACAGTCTCAAACACGCACTTTCATGATTTCGCACTCAACTGGGACTCGGCGCGAAATGGGTTTCTCCGTGATGGCCTTCGGCTCGCGCGAGACCTTGAGGCGCCAGTACCTGCGTCATTTGGTGAAGTGCTTGCATGGGCTGCCAGTCCGTTTAGAATTGACAACATGCAAATCATCGTTCCTCCGCCTTGGGAGGAACGCTTGCTCTGGGAGGTGCCGCAATGAGTATGGCTAACAAACGGGAGGCAGTTGCCAAAATAGCGGATGCTGTCGCGCACGACCTCATCCAAGTGAGTCACTGGGGAGATTCGAGCTTTATCAATCTTCCCATCGCGTATTTTAGTGGTACCTTCGTGACCGTAAGGCTAGACCATGTTAGGAAGGGAATTCGGGTGAGCGACAACGGATTCGCGTTTCGCGAGCTTGAGTCATTCGGTACTGAGGGGTCGTTCCAGAAGACGGCACAGCGCGTTGCCGAAGCCGACGAACTCAACGTCAACAGGCGGACTGTCTTTATAGATGTTCCAAGAGAATGCGTAGTCGGCGCCATCTGCGATGTGTCTCTTGCATCATGGTCAATTGTGGACAAAATCAATGCCCGACCGATTGAACAAACAGGCCCTGAAATCGAAGACCGTCTATATGACCGGCTTGCTGCGGTCTTTGGAGACACGCACGTTTCTGTCAATCAGGAAGTCGTCGGATCGTCTTCTATTAAATGGCCGATGTCTGCTGTCATCGACGCAGATGACCATAAGGCGATTTTCCAAGCCGTAAACAATCGAGCAAATTCAGTGTACCGTATCAGTGCTGCATTCCACGACCTTGGCTCGCTTCACAAGCCGCCAGTGCTAGTCTCTGTTGTAGATAACCAGGACGCGCTGGGTGCCAAACTTAGTCTGCTTGCTCAGGCGGGTCGTGTCATCGAAGGCAGCCAGTCGGATGATGTCTATCGAAAGGCTGCAGCATGAGACGGCTATCTCTGTCGCAAGCATTGTCTGAGGGGCGCTTAGAGGAGTTCATCAAGCAAGAAAAAGTGCGCGATGCTGATCCGGTGACTGAAGCTGCATACGACGCGGCCTTAGCGGCCGCTCTCAAACCGCCCCAATCAAGAGATCAAACATCGCGTTCTCCTTCGCGCGATGGTTCTGCCGAAACGTGAACTCGTCCAGATAGCGGCCCATGTATTTCGCCGACACGTGAATGTGTGTTGAGGCAACGGAATACTTAAATAGCCTCCAGAAGCTTTCAACATGGTTCGTGTGGTGTACCACGTCCGTGCTGCTGTCATACCGCGCAAACTCCTTCGCGCCGTGCCTCACCTGTCCGTGCTTGTAGCCATCCGCGATCAGTAAACCGTAGGACATGAGTTCGTCGGTCGAAACGGTCGAACCCGGACCTACGTTGCGCAGCGTTGCCTCGCGCAGTGTCTTTTTCCGGACGTTAGGAATGATCTCTGTTTCGATGCGACCGCCCCGTTCCTTCATGCCAAACACGATTGTCTTGCCCGGTGCGCCGCGTCCGCGCTTGCCACCGGACCGCTTGCCTCCGACATAGGCCTCGTCCATTTCGACGTGTCCTTGCAGGATTTCGAAGCCGTCTGCTTTGGACATAAGCGTGCGGATTTGTTGGCCCATGCGCCACGCGGTCTTGTAGGTAACACCAAGCGAGCGTTGCAATTCTTTTCCGCTAACACCGTGTCGCGTCGTGACGAATAGAAAGATGGCGTAGAACCAAAGCTGCATCGACGTGCGGCTATCCTCGAAGATCGTACCGGCGCAGGGATAGACGTGATGGCCGCAGCGCGAGCATGAATAGGCCTTGCGGTTGGCCAGACGATGAAAAGTTGCATCTTGTCCGCACTTGGCGCACACATGACGCAGCCCGTAGCGGACGTTCATGACATGTGTTATGCACGCATTGTCATCCGGGAACCGGTTGAAGAAGTCGCGCACCGAGAATTTGGGGGATCGACTTGGGTTACGCTCTGCTTTTGCGCGGGGTTTGCGGATACGAATAGCCATCGGTCATCTCCTTCAATGACCTAAATATAGGAACTCGTCATACCTGTGTCAAGGGGATAAACCCGAACTCTTGGGCGGTGTCGTCATGTTGACGGGGATTGCCCTGTTCGTTCTATGGACAGGAATATTCGCCTCCAGTTTTGCCGCAGAGCTCCGCAAGCGCGACTTCGTTGTGAGCTGGAACATGGTGGCGCAGGTTCCTGCATTCGCCTCTCTCGACGCGACGGCGATCGCTGAGATTGCGCGGTTGCTGGATGCGGTCGTCGTGCCGGAGCGCTATACCATTGTGCGGCGGGGCGAAAAGGCCGATTGCATGTATTTCATCGCCTCCAGCGAAATTGAAGTGGAACTGCACCCTGAGCCGCTTGTCCTTGGACAGGGGCACTTCTTCGGTGAAGTCGGACTCCTGCTCTCGACCGTGCGCAATGCGACCATAATCGCATTGACCGAATGCCGGCTCCTTATGCTTAACAGCGAAGACTTCAAAACCGTGCTTGAACGCTTTCCCGATGTTCGGGATACGATCTCCAAAGTCGCGCAGGACAGGCTTTCCTGGCAGGATTCAGGGGATGACGTTAACGCCCTGCGGTCCACTTCGGGCTAGCGGCTTTCCCTTCGCAGATATTCTGGCAATCTTGAGGCCTGTTGCGGATTCAAGCCAGTGTCGCTGCTAAATTCTCGTCCAACTTATCGAGAAACTGGCCGGTCGTAAGCCAGGGCTGCTCATCGCCGATCAGGATTGCGAGATCCTTGGTCATAAAGCCGCGCTCGACGGTATCGACACAGACTTCTTCTAGCTGTTTGGCGAAAGCTTCCACATCCGGCGTCGCATCAAACTCGCCTCGATATTGAAGCGCACGGGTCCACGCGAAGATCGAGGCAATTGGATTGGTCGACGTTTCTTTGCCTTCTTGGTATTGGCGGAAATGGCGCGTTACCGTGCCGTGTGCCGCCTCTGCCTCGATCGAGCTGCCATCCGGCGTCATCAACACCGACGTCATAAGACCCAAGCTGCCAAATCCTTGGGCAACCGTATCGGACTGTACGTCGCCATCGTAGTTCTTGCAGGCCCAGACAAATCCGCCGGACCATTTAAGGGCGCAGGCGACCATGTCATCGATCAGGCGATGTTCGTATGTGATCCCGCGCTCCTTGAACTGGTCTTTGTAATCGGCATCGAACACTTCCTGGAATAGATCCATGAAGCGGCCATCGTAGATTTTGAGGATTGTGTTCTTGGTGGAGAGGTAGACCGGCCAGCCAAGACCGAGGCCGTATTTGAAGCAGGCGTGCGCAAACCCGCGAATTGACTCATCCAGGTTGTACATCGCCAAAGCCGTACCGGACCCCGGAAAATCAAAGACCTCCCGTGAGATTGGCGCGCTGCCGTCCTCTGGTTCGAAGGTGATCGTAAGTTTGCCCTTTCCAGGCACCAGAAAGTCGGTGGCACGGTACTGGTCGCCAAAAGCGTGCCTGCCGATAATGATCGGCTGGGTCCAGCCCGGAACAAGCCGTGGCACGTTCTTGCAAATGATCGGCTGGCGAAACACGGTGCCCCCCAGAATGTTGCGGATCGTTCCGTTTGGAGATCGCCACATCTGTTTCAAATCGAATTCGCGGACCCGGGCTTCATCGGGGGTAATGGTGGCGCATTTGACGCCGACACCGTGTTTTTTGATCGCGTTGGCCGCGTCAATTGTGATCTGGTCGTCGGTCGCGTCCCGGTTTTCCATACCAAGGTCGTAGTAGCGAAGATTCACGTCAAGATAGGGCAGAATCAGTTTTTCTTTGATTGCGGCCCACATCACGCGGGTCATCTCGTCTCCGTCGAGTTCGACGATAGGATTTTTGACCTTGATCTTGCTCATCCGATTGCTCCGGGCAGGCTCGTCTAGTGACACAGGTACAATGATGACGTCCTGGAGAAGAAGTCTAGCGCGGGCGGAAGGCGTACGAAAGGCCGGTTGGGCGAGCTTATGATCGTGCGTTCATAGCCACTTCGCATCGACGCTTATGGTGGCGGCAGGCATCGTTGCTAACGTCGGCAGGACGTCGTCGACATTATTGACCGTGTGGAGCAACGCGCGATGTTCCGGCTGTGCGTAACCCTCGCTAACGATGTTGTCTAGCAAACGGTCGAGCGAAGCCCAGTATCCGTCGACATCAACAATGACAATTGGCTTGTCGTGAAGTCCTAACTGTTTCCAGGTCATGATTTCGAACATCTCGTCCAAGGTGCCGAGTCCGCCAGGCAGAATCACGAAGCCGTCGGACAGTTCGGCCATTCGTTGTTTTCGGCTATGCATGCTGTCGGTGACGATCAATTCCGTGCAGTTGCGACGTCCGATTTCGAGCTGGTCCAGAAACTTTGGAATAACACCGATGACCTCGCCGCCGCCGGCACCGACCGCGTCAGCCAGCATTCCCATAACGCCGACACTGCCGCCGCCATAGATCAGGCGGACTCCTGCGTCGGCGAGAATGCCGCCCAGTCGCTTCGCAGCCCTATGATGCGACTCGTGCCCATGGCTGGACGATCCGCAATAGACGCAGAGGGAAGTAATTGCAGTCATGAATTCCGTCCTATTAAGCTTCTTCTTGGTCTTGAGTTAGCCTAGTGGCATGTCATCATGAAATTGGGGCGGCCGCAGCTACATAACAATAGACTGGGGAATGGTCACGCAACCGTAAATATTCGTCGTCCTGCATCGGGAATAGATAGCGCCATGTACTTTCGGGGGGTAACGATTTGCAGACGGAATAAACCATGCCGGCAAGCTGTTAATGATGATGTTTGCAAACTTGTCCGCCAGCATTTGGGTGCCTGCGTGGCGCCATATATCGAAAGGATTGTGATGGAGAACGTCGTTCGAGGCTTGTTTTTCGCAGCAATGGCGAGTTTTGCGGTTGCGGCATTCGCTTCTGGAAATCCGGTCTTTGCCCAAGATGCCAAGGCTGCCATCGAGCAACGGCAGATGACTATGAAGGGGTTTGACAAGAAATTGCTGGCGATTATTGCGTTTGTGAAACGGGGCGAAGGCAGCGCGGAGGACATCGCAAAGCGTGCTGCTGAAATCAGCGCCGCGGCGGAGATGCTGCCGGGCATGTTTCCCGCCAAGTCCGGTCGCGATATGGTCACCGATCCCAAGACGGCGGCGCTGGCGATGATCTGGAACGACAGAATCAAGTTTGAAAGTATCGCTGTTGAGCTCGTTGCAGAGGCCGCCAAGCTTGAGAAGATCTCGATGACCGGCGACAAGGCGGCGATATGGGCACAGATAGGTATTTTGGGCAGAAATACATGTGGTGCCTGCCACGACTCCTTTCGCGCCGAGTTGGACTAGTTGCGCAGGGCGGCTTACAGTTTTTCCATCATAACGGCTGTGTTGGGCTCCCTGGGTGGAGGTCCAGCACATGCCGCGAGTGTTGAGAGCGTTACCCGCGGCGAGTACGTATTCAATGCGGCAGGCTGTGCCGGCTGTCACACCGACGTTAAGACAAAAGGGCCACCCCTGGCTGGTGGCCGCGTGCTCGCGACGCCGTTTGGGAGCTTTTACAGTCCCAACATTACGCCCAATCAAATCCATGGCATCGGTTCCTGGTCGCAGGAAGATTTCATAGCCGCGTTGCGGCAGGGAATAGCGCCCGACGGGACGCCCTATTATCCGTCCTTTCCCTACACGTCCTTCACCGGAATGAGCGGGTCGGACATCGTTGATCTTTGGACCTATGTCTCAACACGACCGGCGGTCCCGCGCACCGATGAGCGGCACAAGCTCCAGTTTCCATTCAATCTGCGAATTCTCATGTGGGGCTGGCGCGCATTGTTCTTCAGGGAAGGCCCTATCGAGGCCGATCCAAATCGCTCGGAGGAATGGAACCGCGGCAGCTATCTCGTACGTGCGCTAAGCCATTGTGGCGAATGCCACACGCCCAGAAATGCATTCGGGGCGGTGGATCATGGTCGTGAACTCGGAGGGAATCCGGAAGGACCGAACGGTAAATCCGTACCTAACATCACGCCCGATGACGCGACTGGAATCGGCTCTTGGAGTGACGAAGAAATTGTCGACTTTCTTTCGATCGGTATGACGCCGGAGGGTGACTTTGCCGGCGGAGCGATGACCGAGGTGATTGATCAATCGACCAGTAAACTAAACGATGCGGACCGACGCGCTATCGCTGTTTACATCAAGGCGCTACCCCCGGTGCGAAACCAGCCGAAGAAGTAGTTGTCCATCGAGTACGCGGCGTTGCTTCAGCCGCAGGGGCGTATTACGTTGGGCGCATACGCCGGCGTGTCGCTCGCGAGGCAGCGTGAATCGTTCATTTTTGATTGGTGGAATAGGTGTGGTGGTGATTGTCGTTGCCATCGCTTTGAACTATTCCGCCAACCGTTCAGCCGACGAGATCATTCAAAACGGTGGACAAACCTCGGGTGAGGGGTTGGTTTCGGCCGAAACAGATGAAGCAAAACTACCGCCTGGCGAAGCGCCGCTAAGCGAAATTGAAAAGAAAATAGTCCCGCCGCAATTCGATGTCGTTCGCGTTAATCCGCGAGGTGATGCAGTCATCGCGGGCCGCGCCGAGCCAGGCGCCAAGGTCACAGTGCTCGATGGCGGAATACCTATTGGTATGGTAACGGCGGATGAGCGGGGCGAGTGGGTGTTGGTGCCAAAAGAACCGCTGCCGACGGGGAATCGCGAGCTCACCGTCATTCAGCAAGTCGGCGACGGCGAACCGATGGTATCAGAATCGATTATCGTTCTTGTCGTCCCTGAACATGGCAAGGATATCGCTGGTCGGCCAGTCCAGGAAGAGTCGCAGCCGTTGGCGCTACAGGTGCCCCGCACGGGAACCGGTTCGAGCCGACTACTGCAGGCGCCCTCGACGGGCGATCTCAATGCACCTCCGGCGGCAGGCGTTTCCGTCGACGTCATCGATTATGACGAAAATGGCAATGTCAGGCTGGCGGGACGTGGCGCCAAAAACTCCGAAGTGCTCGTCTATCTGGATGATAAATTGCTTGGGCGTGCCGGCGTTGACGCAGAAGGGCGGTGGCGGCTTGATCCGGAGCGGCTGGTTGAGCCGGGTCTTTATACGCTTCGTATCGACCAGCGCACGGATGGCAAGGTCGTTGCTCGGGTAGAACTACCATTTTCCCGTTCGGATCCAATTGCCAATGTCCCAGACGAGACGCTGGTTATCGTCCAGCCCGGCAATAGCCTGTGGCGAATCGCAAGATGGACGCTCGGGAGCGGCATCGCATACACCACCATTTATGAAGCCAACAGCGATCAGATTCGCGATCCAGATTTGATCTATCCGGGTCAGGTCTTCATGGTTCCTTCCACCAATTAGAGCCGCATTCGACTTCGGCACAATGCTTCGATCCTTGTCTCAGCAGCGGTTATCATTCGTCGGCCCTTAACCTCAAGCGTTGTGACCGTTATTATTGTGAATCCGGCCGGAAACCAGGCCGGCCTGCAGACTATAATGACTCGTTGAACATGCCGAACACGCTGAAGCGCATACTAGTTCCGATCCATCGCGAAGGCCGAATATTTGTCGCTGCCTTCGCGCTCATATCACTGCTCGCGTGGTTGGTCTGGCCGGTGCTCGGCCTGTTCGGCGCCGGACTTACGGTTTGGTGCGTCTACTTCTTTCGCGATCCGGTTCGTGTGACGCCGACGCGATCAGGATTGATCGTCAGTCCCGCCGATGGCGTTGTCGAGATGATAACGTTGGCGAAACCGCCGCAAGAGCTTGAGATGGGCGACGGCCAGCTCACCCGCGTGAGTATCTTCATGAATGTGTTCGATGTGCATGTGAACCGAATTCCGACAGACGGCGTCATCACCAAGCTCTCCTACCGGCCAGGGAAATTTATCAACGCCTCTCTCGACAAGGCAAGCGAAGACAACGAACGCCAATCGGTGAGACTGTCGACCGCGGATGGGTCCGACCTTGCATTTGTACAAATTGCTGGATTGGTGGCGCGCCGCATCCTCTGCGAGTTAACGACGGAGCAAAGCGTGAAAGCCGGTGAGCGTTTCGGCATGATACGGTTTGGAAGTCGGGTCGACCTCTTCCTACCGGACGGTGTTGCGCCCTTCGTGTGTGTTGGACATCGCATGGTAGCTGGCGAGACAATCGTTGCTGACCTTAAATCCAAGGAAGCGGCGAGAACTGGTGACATTCGATGAAGCTCGGACGCAGGCGACAAATTAGGCGCACGCCACGCCTCAAAGGTCAGGCAATCAGTAAGATTATCCCTCACATCATCACGGTGTCGGCGATGTGTGTGGGTCTGACCGCCGTTCGGTTCGGTCTCGACGGTAAATGGGAATTCGCCGTAATTGCCATCGTCATCGCTGGTATTCTCGATGCGCTTGATGGACGCATGGCGCGTTTGCTCAACGTAACCAGCGAATTTGGAGCGATCCTCGACTCGTTGTCCGATTTTCTGTGTTTTGGCATCGCGCCGGCGATGGTTTTGTTCTTTTGGTCGTTGCAGGAATTAGGCGGCTTTGGGTGGGGCCTGGCGTTGTTCTTTCCCGTCTGCTGTGCGCTGAGGCTGGCGAGGTTCAGCAGCATGTCGGGAAAATTGCCACCCTATGCCTACAACTACTTCACGGGCGTTCCGGCGCCTGCCGGGGCCGGACTATCGCTATTGCCGATGGTTGTGAGTATTGGGTTTGGTGTCGATCTGGCGGCCTATCCAGCGGTATCAGGGATTTGGATTGCGTTTGTCGCATTGTTGATGGTGAGTCACCTGCCGACCTACTCGTTTAAGGCTATCAAAGTTCCAAATCGGCTAGTGTTGCCACTCCTGGTCACGATCGGCTTGCTGTTTGCCGGCGCTGCCGGCCGGCCATGGGGCACGCTTACGCTTTGTATGATCGCCTATATGACGAGTTTCCCCTTCTCGATACGCTCCTTCAATCGGTTGAAGGCGGAGGCGGAACATATGCATGGACGACCCTCCGATCCGGCGGAGCCATCTTCGGCGGAGGATCAGAAAGACGATGGGCCGGACGACGATGAATCTGGCGATCAGCACCGGCCCAACCTACGGTCCGTATAGCCGCTTCCGCGGCCCACCCGCAGAGTGTCCGTTTCGCAATGCTTGATGCCACTGCACGGCGTTTGATTACACCAGCGCTTGACATGGTCGGCGCGCAAATTGCCCGCAGTGGCGTCCGGGCAAATACGGTCACAGTAGTCGGTCTGCTGATCGGTGCGCTCATCATACCGGCGTTGGCCTTTGAGGCGTATGGTTTGGCTTTGGTTATTGTCCTGACAAACCGGCTGATTGATGGACTCGACGGAGCGGTCGCCCGGAACAGTCAAATCACCGATCTCGGCGGGTATCTGGATATTGTCGGCGACTTCCTGTTCTACGCGGCCGTTCCCTTCGGATTCGCGCTTGCCCGGCCAGAGGACAATGCGCTGGCTGCCGCCTTCTTGATCTTCAGTTTTATCGGTACCGGCACGAGCTTTCTTACCTATGCCATCATGGCGGCAAAGAGGGGTATTACGACCGAAGTACGCGGCCGCAAATCACTGTATTACCTCGGCGGCTTGACCGAAGGCAGCGAGACGATTGCCTTTCTGGTCTTGATCTGTTTGCTGCCCGACAATTTCTCGTTGTTTGCTTGGATATTTGGCGCCGCGTGCTGGGTCACTACTGTCTCGCGAAGCTTCGCGGCCGTGATTGAGTTTCAAGACTAAGCTGCGCATTTTCGATGTGATCGCAACAGATTAAAATCCGAGCCGTTTCAACTCCGCCCGTGCTGCGACATACTCGATGAAATGGCTAACCCCGGCTTCGATGGAATCTCGAAAGTAGCCGATTGCATCTGTGCGACTACCCTTCATGAGCTCAAACTGTCCGGCGTAGAACAAGGCTTCTGTGCGCTTTTCGCGTTGCCTTGTAGGGTTCGGATCATGCGCTTGATTGATGGTGGCGAGGACCGTCGCCTGACCCAGGAGCATTGCAATAATAGGGCCCGGCCATTGCTCTCGGTTAAATGGCGCAGCATTGACGACAAGATCGCGCTGTCCATCGCGGCCCGAACGGACTTGCGAAAGAAATAGCCAAATAGCTGAATATGGATCCTGCGGCTGAAGTTCGACCGAAGTTCTGAAGTCACTTATGGCGACGTCGAAACGGCCGGATAGAAATCGAGTTCGACCACGGCCGTTATACGCGCTGGCATGAGACGGATCGAGGCGAATGGCCTCGCTGTAGTCTTGATCGGCGAGGTCATATTGTCGTTTGCCGGCATAGGCGACGCCTCGGTTGTAGTATGTGAAGGCATTTGTTGCGTGAAGACGAAGCGCTGCGTTGAAATCAAGTATCGCTTTGTCAAATTCACCGATCTGGCGATAAACATTTCCGCGGTTATTGAAGGCAGGAACGTTATCTCCGTTAACAGCCCGTTGACGAAGTCTTCCCTGGACGAAGTCGGCATGGTCTGATTCTCTGGTGTCCTGGCCTGAAGGGGGGTTCGCTGATGGCGATGGGACAGCAGAAGGATCGTCAGGGGGACTTGATGGTGAGCTGGTCGGAGATGCCGCGCTCGCCTGGTCATGTATTTTACGACCGCCTGCAGTTGGTACTGATCGAGGGCGGCTTCGACGGCTTCGCCGAGGCGGTCTGCCAGCCCTATTACGCGGCCAGGATGGGGGCGCCTTCGGTGCCACCCGGGCGCTACTTCCGTATGCACCTGGTGGGCTACTTCGAGGGTATCGACTCTGAGCGTGGGCTGGAGTGGCGCTGCTCGGATTCCCTGTCGCTACGGGAGTTCCTGCTGTTGGAGATGCGGGAACGGGTGCCGGACCATTCCTGGCTGTCACGGACCCGCGCGCGCCTGCCCCATGAAGTCCACACGGCGGTGTTTGACTGGGTCCTGGCGCTGATCGCCGAGGCGGGTCTGGTGAAGGGCGAGCGCATCGGGGTGGATGCCTCGACCATGGAGGCCAACGCGGCGCTGCGCAACATCGTGCGGAGGGACACGGGCGAGGGTTACCGGGGGATGCTGGAGCGCTTGGCCCAGGAGAGCGGTATCGAGACACCCACGGCTGAGGACCTGGCGCGTCTGGACCGCAAGCGCAAGGGCAAGAAGCTCTCGAACCAGGACTGGGTTTCCAGGAGCGACCCCGAGGCCAAGATCGCCAAGATGAAGGACGGCACCACGCACCTGGCCTACAAGCCCGAGCACGCGGTGGATCTGGACACCGGCGCGGTGGTGGCGGCGGAGCTGCACCCGGCCGACGAGGGCGATACGACAACGCTTCCCAAGACCCTGGCGGCGGCCGAGGCAAACCTCGAGGCGGTGGATGTGGCGCCGACGGCCGAAGATCCGGCCGAATGTGTGACCGATAAGGGCTACCACTCACGGTTGGTCTTGAAGGCGCTCGACGACGGCCCCTGGAAGAGCCGGATCTCCGAGCCCAAGCAGAAGGGTTTTGCGCGCTGGCACGGAGATGATGCGGCTCGCCGGGCGGTCACCAACAACCGGACCCGGCTGTTATCGGGGGTGGCCAGGGAAGCCTTCAAGCTGCGCGCCGAGATCGTCGAGCGCTCCTTTGCCCACAACCTCGATCGCGGCGGTATGCGCCGGACCTGGCTTCGGGGCCGCGAGAACGTGCACAAGCGATACCTGCTTCACGTCGCCGGCCACAACCTATCGTTGCTGATGCGCCAACTCATCGGCGCCGGCACCCCGAAGGAGGCCGTGGCGGGCGGAATTGGCGCCTTGTTCGTGCTTGTTACGCCCGCTGGAGCCGTCCTGGTCGTTCAGATCGTCCTCATCGTCTCGGAGGATGGCGAAACCGCCTTCGCCGCGATATGCTTCGCCGTGGCGTGAAACCCGGTCAATGACGCCTTTTTCAACGGGCTGTTAAGCGACCGCATGTGCCACTGGCCGATTGGCCATCCGCGGGAACCGGATTTTCATTTCTGCGGCAAACCGGTCGAACACGGGCGTCCCTATTGCTCAGGCCACACCGCCCTGGCTTACCGCCGTACGGACGATTCAGCCGCCTGAGGGGAGCACTCGCTTACTCCGCCCACCGGGCAGGTGTAGCCTATTCGTTATCTAGGCCTGTCACCTCGTATTGGCGTTCGACATTCACCGTGACTTTGCCCCAAGCGCTGCCTCGTACACGTGCCTGATGCGCTGCAAATGACCGCGCGTCTTCAAACTCCTCGTAGCCATCGAAGATTGAACACTCCGCCCCCTTTGAACCACTGTAAATACAATACAGCCCGGCTCATCTCTCGTGAGATTAATATGTTTAGCAGCCCGTTGACGAAGTCTTCCCTGGACGATAGTCGGCATGGTCTGATTCTCTGGTGTCCTGGCCTGAATTTTCGGGGGGTTCGCTGATGGCGATGGGACAGCAGAAGGATCGTCAGGGGGACTTGATGGTGAGCTGGTCGGAGATGCCGCGCTCGCCTGGTCATGTATTTTACGACCGCGGCTGCAGTTGGTACTGATCGAGGGCGGCTTCGACGGCTTCGCCGAGGCGGTCTGCCAGCCCTATTACGCGGCCAGGATGGGGGCGCCTGCGGTGCCACCCGGGCGCTACTTCCGTATGCACCTGGTGGGCTACTTCGAGGGTATCGACTCTGAGCGTGGGCTGGAGTGGCGCTGCTCGGATTCCCTGTCGCTACGGGAGTTCCTGCTGTTGGAGATGCGGGAACTCCGGGTGCCGGACCATTCCTGGCTGTCACGGACCCGCGCGCGCCTGCCCCATGAAGTCCACACGGCGGTGTTTTGACTGGGTCCTGGCGCTGATCGCCGAGGCGGGTCTGGTGAAGGGCGAGCGCATCGGGGTGGATGCCTCGACCATGGAGGCCAACGCGGCGCTGCGCAACATCGTGCGGAGGGACACGGGCGAGGGTTACCGGGGGATGCTGGAGCGCTTGGCCCAGGAAGAGCGGTATCGAGACACCCACGGCTGAGGACCTGGCGCGTCTGGACCGCAAGCGCAAGGGCAAGAAGCTCTCGAACCAGGACTGGGTTTCCAGGAGCGACCCCGAGGCCAAGATCGCCAAGATGAAGGACGGCATCACGCACCTGGCCTACAAGCCCGAGCACGCGGTGGATCTGGACACCGGCGCGGTGGTGGCGGCGGAGCTGCACCCGGCCGACGAGGGCGATACGACAACGCTTCCCAAGACCCTGGCGGCGGCCGAGGCAAACCTCGAGGCGGTGGATGTGGCGCCGACGGCCGAAGAT
The DNA here is from genome assembly GCA_963664465.2 of Alphaproteobacteria bacterium. Lineage (GTDB taxonomy): Bacteria > Pseudomonadota > Alphaproteobacteria > UBA8366 > CAVOAK01 > CAVOAK01. The sequence continues at coordinate 13,548 of CAXXSU010000001.1, forward strand.
CCGGCCGAATGTGTGACCGATAAGGGCTACCACTCACGGTTGGTCTTGAAGGCGCTCGACGACGGCCCCTGGAAGAGCCGGATCTCCGAGCCCAAGCAGAAGGGTTTTGCGCGCTGGCACGGAGATGATGCGGCTCGCCGGGCGGTCACCAACAACCGGACCCGGCTGTTATCGGGGGTGGCCAGGGAAGCCTTCAAGCTGCGTTCGCCGAGATCGTCGAGCGCTCCTTTGCCCACAACCTCGATCGCGGCGGTATGCGCCGGACCTGGCTTCGGGGCCGCGAGAACGTGCACAAGCGATACCTGCTTCACGTCGCCGGCCACAACCTATCGTTGCTGATGCGCCAACTCATCGGCGCCGGCACCCCGAAGGAGGCCGTGGCGGGCGGAATTGGCGCCTTGTTCGTGCTTGTTACGCCCGCTGGAGCCGTCCTGGTCGTTCAGATCGTCCTCATCGTCTCGGAGGATGGCGAAACCGCCTTCGCCACGATATGCTTCGCCGTGGCGTGAAACCCGGTCAATGACGCCTTTTTCAACGATAGGTTGTTAGGGCACCTCTAAGAATTGGTGAGTTGCGGAGGATATTGTTTAACTAGGCTGTCACCAGCTCCAGCCATGCCGGAGCCGAGATTTTCGGGGTCTTCCACGCTCCAATTGAGTTATTTCCGCTTCAAGACCGTCCCCAGGCGGTCTTCTCCTCCGAGTATCGTCACACGGCCGCCGCGAGACGCTCCAGTTGGACCAGGCGGCGCATGTTGTAGGCGAGGTTCTTCAACCCGATCCGCGCCTTCGCCCGCACCAGCCCGACACTACGCACCAGCGTCCCGCCCATGTCGTTGCTCTGGGCCCCGAAGACATGCTCGACGCGGACCCGAACCGACGAACGGGTCTTGTTGCCTTGCTTCTCGCGCTCGCTCAACGGCTTGTTGCGGCGGCCCTTGCGATGGATCCGGCTCCGCAACCCCTTCTCCTTCAGCGACGCCTCGATCTCCGCCGAGCGGTAAGCGCTGTCCGCCCACACACCCAAAGCCGTGTTGTCCCCATCCAGGATATCGTCGAGGACTTGGCTGTCGTGCTCCGCCGCGTCGCTTACATGATAGCGCCGCACCAGCTTGTGCCGACGGTCCACGTTGACATGGTTCTTGTAACCGTAATGGCTCTTGCCGTGCTTCTTGGTCCACCGCGCCTCGACATCCTTTTGGCGCCGCTTTGCCGGCTTGTCCTCCCAGCCTGCCGGCGTCTCGCCCGCCTTTATCCGCGCGTTCTCCTCGCGGCTGTTGCGCTGTTTGGGTACCGCCACAATCGAGGCGTCGATGATCTGGCCGCCCATCGCCAGATAGCCCTGATCCTTCAGGTAGCCATCGAACGTCTCGAATAAAGCCTCGATCACGCCAGCTTGCGTTAACTGTTCGCGGTACAGCCACACCGTCTTGGCGTCGGGAACCCGGCCCTCTAGACCCAACCCCAGAAATCGCATGAACGACAGGCGGTCACGGATCTGATGCTCAACTTGGTCGTCCGAGAGATTGTAGAGCGCGCACAGAATGATCGTCTTGAACATCACAATCGCATCCCACGGCTTGCGTCCCGCCCGCGATTTGCGCACCTTGTCCGCACGCCGCCACACCGCCTCAAGACGGGCGCGCAAGTCCTCCCACGGAACCACCCCGTCGATCTTCAAAAGCGGCTCGTTCTTGGCGTCAAGAACGGAATACCGGTTCCCAAGATCGAAAAACCCCATCTGACCCATCAACCACGCCTCCCGCTATCAACAAATCGTCAACCCGATTCTAAATCGACGACGCCCGAAAAGGGAGAATTTTTAGAGGTTCCCTTTACTTAAGTGTTCTTCAACATTCGAAAGATTATACCGAGCGACTTTTAAATAACCTTGAAGAACAACTTTGGACATTATCAATTGATACTCAATCTATCTTGGAAAAAATAACGGGCGCCTAAATTGCACAGACCTGCCGTAATACCGCGAATTAGGCGGCAGTCTGGCGACCCCCTTTCCCCATATCACGAGAACCTATTTTTCCGTCGCCTTTCTCCAGATTACTCGGATCAGCCAAATGGGAATGACGACCAGGGCACCGATCAGGATTGGCGACAACGACCACTTGAATATTCCGGCGACGATATTCACGAGACTATCGGCGAAGCCACCAAGGAACAGGAGCAGGCTTTCCGCATCGAGATCGAGCGCCATCAACAGCCAGCCAACAAACAGCGAGGCGACCACGAGTTTAATGACCGTCTTCACGGGACTATTCATCGCTCGCTGTTCGACCTGCTAACGGCGTCATCGATTTTCCTGTCAATTCGCGCGCCGTGGACGACAAAAACCGCGTGAATAATACTCATGATGTAAAGTGAAAAACTTACAAAGCTGCCAAACTCAAGGTAACTACAAATATAACAATGCTAAGAAGTATGAGAATTAGATTAATGATTGCCTGAAATATCTTTCCACTTAACAATAGTGCAATTGGCGGCAAAATCATTGCCAATATATACATCATTCTACAATCCTCTGTCTAATAAAGGCCAGCATAGTTTAACTTACGACTATCATGGACATTTGGTCAGCACCGACACGGTGATGCCCTTACTCCCACTCGATTGTTCCCGGCGGCTTTGAAGTGACATCGTAAACCACGCGATTAATTCCATCGACTTCGTTGATGATGCGGGTCGCGGCTGCGGCCAAGAACTCATGGTCGAAGGCGTAGGAATCGGCGGTCATGCCATCGGTCGAGGTGACCGCCCGCAACGCGCACACATGATCGTAGGTTCGCGCATCCCCCATGACACCTACCGTGCGGACCGGCAACAACACTGCAAAGGCCTGCCATATCGCATCGTACAGGCCGGCGTTGCGGATCTCCTCAAGATAGATGTGATCCGCCTGACGCAGAATCTCGAGTTTCTCGGGGGTGATTTCACCCGGGACGCGGATTGCAAGCCCGGGCCCGGGGAAGGGATGGCGCCCAACCATATCCTCCGACATCTCCAACTCTCGGCCAAGCGCACGCACCTCATCCTTGAACAGCTCACGCAGTGGTTCAACGAGCTTGAGATTCATTCGCTCAGGCAACCCGCCAACATTGTGGTGCGACTTGATCGTAACGCTGGGGCCACCAGCAAAGGAAACCGACTCGATCACGTCGGGATAGAGCGTACCCTGAGCCAGAAATGCCACCTCACCCACAGCGTTCGCCTCGCGATCGAACACGTCTATGAAGAGCTTTCCGATGGTCTTGCGCTTCGCCTCAGGATCGCTAATTCCCGCCAAACCGTCGAGAAACATGTTCGCAGCGTCACAGTGAACGAGCGGAATGTTGAATCGGTCCCGGAACAATTGCACGACCTGATCTGCCTCACCCAGTCGCAACAGACCGGTATCCACGAAGATGCAGGTCAGCTGATCGCCGATCGCCTGGTGAATGAGCAAGGCTGTAACGGCTGAGTCGACGCCACCCGACAGACCGCAAACAACCCGGCCGTCGCCAACCTGAGATCGGATCTGCGCAATCGAGCGTTCGCGGAAGGCCGCCATCGTCCAGGCGCCTGCGCATCCGGCGACGTCGTGGACGAATTTGTGCAAGAGGGCTGCGCCATCGGGCGTGTGGACGACCTCCGGATGGAACATCAGGCCGTAATAGCGGCGCGCGTCATCGGCAATCACCGCGAAGGGGGCACCGTCGCTGACCGCGACGACCCGAAATCCCTCTGGTAGACGCGTCACGCGATCGCCATGACTCATCCAGACCTGTTCCCTGTCACCCTTGCTCCATAGTCCCTGAAACAACTCGCATTCGTCGGTAACCTCGACAAAAGCGCGGCCAAATTCGCGCTGGCTCGATGGTTCCACTTCGCCGCCGAGCTGCGCGCACATGGTCTGCTGGCCGTAACAAATACCGAGAACCGGCACGCCAGAATCGAAAACGATATCCGGCGCCGCTGGAGCTTCGTCGGAGATCACGCTCGACGGTCCGCCAGACAGAATGATGCCTTTTGGCGCGAGAGCATCAACCGTCGCACGGTCGACACGATTGAACGGATGGATTTCGCAGTACACACCACTTTCGCGGACACGCCGGGCGATCAACTGTGTCACCTGGCTGCCGAAGTCGATGATCAGGATATGGTCGGTCATGGAGCCCGAAGCGCTAGGGATTTAGGTCTCACCACCGACGGTCATTCCGGCGATATGAGCGGCGCGAGCGGCCGCCACCCGTAAGCAACTTCGTGCAGCGCGTGGCCCCACATCTGCTCGTCGCGTTCGGCTATGCGGCGGCCGCCCATTGCCTCGTAAAAGAAGCGTGTGGGGTTTGCCGCCAATACCCACAACAAGGTGGAATCATGATCCCGACCGATCAATGAATCGATCAGCGCTTCGAGCAGTTGCCGTCCAAGTCCACGTCCGTGAAAGTCGGGCAAAACGTAGAGCGTATAAATCTCGCCGGTATAGTCGAGGCGGCGAAGTCGGTTGCGTCCACAACTCCCGAATCCGACGATGCCATCCGTGTGTTCGAGGACGAGAACCTGTTGGTCGGCTGATAATGTCCGTGTCCAAGAAGCACGCTGGCGCTCAAGCGACATCTTGACCAGGATTCGATCCGGCAGCAGTCCGGCATATGTATTACGCCATGTCTCGACATATACATGCGCGATTGCGTCGGCATCGCTGGGTTGTGCTGGCCTGATACCCGTCATGTCCTGGAATATTTGCTTTCGGACAGCGCCACACAAGGAGCAATTCGGACCGGCACAAGAGGCATGCCGCAAATCTGCCAGCCTTCAGCTTTCGACACTATAATTGGGCGACTCGTGAGTGACCATGATGTCATGAACATGACCTTCACGATGACCAGCCGCGGTGACGCGCAGAAACACACAGTTTCGCTGCATCTCCCAAATCGTGCCATTGCCGGTGTAGCCCATCGCTGCCCGGAGACCACCAACGAGCTGGTGCAGGATGTTTGCAACCGGCCCTTTATAGGGCACGCGGCCCTCGACGCCCTCGGGGACGAGTTTCAGACTGCTCGATACCTCTTCCTGGAAATACCGGTCGGCGGAACCGCGCGCCATCGCGCCCAATGAGCCCATGCCACGGTACGATTTATAAGAGCGACCTTGATAGAGCAAGACTTCTCCCGGCGCCTCATCGGTGCCCGCTAGCAGCGAGCCTATCATCACACAGTCGGCCCCCGCAGCCACCGCTTTCGCCATATCGCCGGAATACCTGATCCCACCGTCGGCAATCGCTGGAATATCACGCTCGCGGCAGGCCTCGACCGTGTCCATGATGGCCGTAAGTTGCGGCACACCGACACCGGCAACGACGCGCGTGGTGCAGATCGAACCGGGGCCAATCCCGACTTTGACGGCGTCGGCGCCAACATCCATGAGGGCTTTTGCACCATCTGCCGTGGCGATGTTTCCGGCAACGACCTGTGCGTAGTTACTGAGGCGTTTGACCGCGGCAACGGAGTCGATCACGCCACGACTATGGCCATGCGCCGTATCAAGAACAATGACGTCGCAGCCGGACTCAAGCAGTGCCTCCGCGCGACGTAACCCAGCCTCGCCGACACCGATTGCCGCAGCGACCCGAAGTCTTCCCTGCTCATCCTTGCAAGCCTCCGGGAAGCGCTGCGCTTTTTCGATATCTATGACGGTAATTAGACCGACGCATCTGCGTTCGTCGTCTACCACCAGCAGTTTCTCGATGCGATGCTCGTGCAACAGATGCATGGCCTCTGCGCGGCTAACCCCTTCCTCGACAGTGACAAGCCGCCGTTTGGTCATCAGTTCACGAATCGGCTGCTCTTGATTGTCCGCGAAACGCACATCGCGATTCGTCAATATCCCGACGAGCTTTTCGCCGCGCTTCGATATCACCGGAATTCCAGAAATATTATGCCGGTCCATCAGTTCCAGCGCATCCTTGAGCGGCCGGTCTGGCGTGATCGTTATCGGATCGACGACCATGCCGGATTCAAAGCGCTTAACGCGTCTCACTTCGGCCGCCTGGCTCTCAACATCGAGATTTTTGTGGATGACACCGATGCCGCCGGCCTGAGCCATGGCGATCGCCAGTGTGCTTTCCGTCACGGTATCCATCGCCGACGAGATGAGCGGCACGCCCAACTCGATCGTCTGCGTCAGGTGCGTGCGGGTATCGGCATTATTGGGAAGAACGGCAGATTCTGCGGGCTGTAATAAGACGTCGTCAAACGTCAGAGCCTCGCGAAAACTCATTCCTGCCTCATGAAAAAGTGGCGCGCATCATACACAGGAATCTCCGACTGCCAAGAAAAATCCCTGCAACAAGGCGGCAAGACCGCACTGCCCTGGTACGCGTATGCGAAAATTGGACATGTTCTAGCGCAGCATCCTCCCATGATCCTGCCGCGGCTGGTCTGTTTGTTGCCCACTATTCGTTTTCGTCGCTGGCAGATTTCTCGCCTCCTCTGAACCCGGTCGCGACAAGATAGATTTCGCGCGAATCGGACCGGCTGGCTGGCGGTTTGACATGGCGCGCATGCTTAAATTCCGACTTCAAGGCGGTCAACAACTCCAGGTCTGCTCCGCCCTGCAGAAGCTTGACCACAAGTGCGCCTTTTTCGGCCAAAAGCGACCTTGCACAGTCATGGGCGGCCTCGGCCAGCGCCATCACCCTGAGATGATCTGTCTTGGCGTGACCAACCGTGGGGGCGGCCATGTCGCTCAAGACGAGATCCGCCGGACCACCGAGTTCATTTTGCAACTGGGCGTGCATCTCAGGCGCGCAAACGTCGCCGGTAAGGCAAATCGCCCCTGGGACTTGATCGAACTCCACCAAATCGAGCGCCACGACTCGGCCGGCTGGTCCAGCACGGGCAACCGCCACCTGCGTCCAGCCGCCCGGCGCTGCCCCCAAATCGATTACACGGGCGCCGGCCTTCAACAAGCGGTACTTGTCGTCGAGTTGGATGAGCTTGTACGCCGCGCGGCTACGGTACCCGGCAGTCCGGGCTTCGGCAACGTAGGGATCGTTGATCTGCCGGGTGAGCCATTGCCGGGACGAGACGCTGCGCCGTTTGGTCGACTTGACCGCAGTTTTCGCCGTCCGGCTGGCGCGGATCCCAGTCTTTGATTTGCCGCCGCTGCGTTTACTCCTCGCCAATGGCGGCACCATCTCTTGAGGGAGCAGCGGACTCCATGAGTTCGAGCAGGATGCCCTCGCGCACGCCGCGATCAGCGACACGCAAACGCCCGACCGGCATTCGCGCGCAAATTGCTTCGAGAATTGCACAACCCGCGACCATCAGGTCGCTACGGTCGGCACCGATACATGGAAATGTCGCCCTGTCGGCTGTACCCGCCGAACGCAAGCGATCGCTGAGCTGGCGGACGACGGAAAAATCAATATACGCTCCATCGACACGGGCCCGGTCGTAGCGCGGCAGCTCGAGGTCCATCGCCGCAAGCGTGGTGACGGTGCCGGAGGTTCCAACCATCTGCACTTCTTCTCGTATCGCCTCCTTGTCGAAGCCATGCTCTACACAAAACGGTTCAAGATGATGGTCTACTTCCTCCACCATCGCCGCATACTCGGTTGCCGACTTGGCGCCACTGCCATGACGCTCGGTCAGCGTCATGACGCCGAGCGGAATCGAGATCCAGCCCAACGTCTTTACGGACCCCGCACAGACCTCTTGCCAGACAAGCTCGGTACTGCCGCCACCGATGTCAAAACCCAGCACCTTTGGACGCTCAAAATCGAACAGGGGCACGCATCCCGCCAGCGCCAGCCTCGCTTCTTCCGAACTGGGGATTATCTCGATTTCCAGCCCGGTCTCATCGCGCACACGATCGACAAACTCGCCGCAGTTAGTCGCCCTGCGGCACGCTTCGGTTGCAACGCTCCGCGTATACCGAACCGTGTTGCGTTTCAGTTTGCCAGCACATACACGCAGCGCGGCGATGGTGCGCACCATCGCCGTCTCCGACAAGTTACCCCGATCGCCGAGGCCTTCGCCGAGACGGACGATTCGTGAGAAGGAATCGATGACATTAAAGCCCTTTGCCGCGCGTTTTGCGACCAGGAGACGACAGTTGTTAGTGCCGAGATCAAGCGCGGCATATGTCGGTCCGTGCCCGCCCGCCCTCGAACCGCGGCGCGCATCTCCGACGCGTTTCCTTTTCCTGACGTATGTGACCATGCGTGGCCCCACGTCCGCGCCTAGCAGACGTCCTCCGTCTTTCCCCCGGCTGCGATATCGTAGACCAAACCTTGTCGCGCGCCAATTCGCCGAATTATACGCAGCCCGGCCTTGAACCGCGTCGACTGCTACACAAGCGCGCGCGGCATATGCTACAAGCCATGAATTCGCATGGATCATCGCCGTCTTGTGGGTTGGGGGATAGTTTAACGGTAGCAAGTATTGCCGCTACTTTCTTCCCTTTATTTCAATGGCTTAAAAACAAAAACTGCCAAAAATACGTGTTTACAAATAGTTTACAAATCGTTGAAATGCACATAGGGGATAGTTTACCCTTTTTATAAATAGTTTACATATCTCTGCAACCGTTAGTTTATCAACTAGCCACTCTTACCATAATTTTAACCACGTTACCGCAACGTATAAGTTCAGCCCAAGTACCCAATAAGCGAGTATCAAGAATCCTCATCCAGACTCCCCGTTCCTCAAATTACCTGTCAGACTTTCCTAATGAGAAATCTGACTGCCACACTCTGCCTGATCGTTGCCGTGCTTCTTGGGAGTGCGGAAATGAGTTGGAGTGCTGATTTCCAAAAAGGACTTGATGCTGCCCAAAGCGGTGATTTTGCAACTGCTCCGCGTGAATGGACACCTCTCGCCGAACAGGGGCTTGCCGTAGCCCAGTTCAATCTGGGTGTGATGTACGACAACGGACAAGGTGTTCCACAGGACTATAAGACGGCGGCGAAGTGGTTCACGCTTGCTGCCAAACAGGGGGATGCCAAAGCGCAGCACAATCTGGGCGGAATGTACGACACAGGACGAGGTGTTCCACAGGCCGATAAGACTGCGGTGAAATGGTACTCACTTGCTGCCGAACAGGGAATTGCCGAAGCCCAGTACAATTTGGGTCAGATGCACTACAACGGACGAGGTGTTCCACAGGACTATAAGACTGCGGTGAATTGGTAAACCCTTGCTGCTGAACAGGGGCATACCAAGGCCCAGTACAATCTGGGTTTGATGTACTACAACGGACGAGGTGTCCCGAAGGACTATAAGACTGCGGTGAAGTGGCAGTCACTTTCTGCCGAACAGGGGTTTGCCAATGCCCAGTACAATCTGGGTTTGATGTACGCCGACGGACGAGGTGTCCCACAGGACAATGTCTATGCCTATATGTGGTGGAATATTGCCGCATCATCTGGGAACAAGGACGCATCTAAAAACAGAGGCATCATTGCCGAAAGAATGACCCCATCCCAAATTGAAAAAGCACAAGACCTTGCCCGTGAATGTGTGAAGAAGAATTACAAGGGGTGTTGAGGATCGGCCTCTGACATTATCGGCCGTGGTGTACTTTGCTAGGTCGCGTTGCAGTGGTTTCTATAAGCGTTCAACGATGATCCAACGACTAACTCTACAGCGTTTTATTGATGAAGTAATCCATCCAACAGTACGCTGTTCTTCGTCGGTGGTGAGACTAAAACCTTGCTTTCCAACTTCGCACAATGGCAGACATGAAAAGAGAGAATTTACAAAAAGTTTACACATTGATTTCTACGCCAAATAACCTATATAAAACAATGACTTAATGGGGGATAGTTTAACGGTAGAACTCGCGGCTCTGACCCGCGCAATCCTGGTTCGAATCCAGGTCCCCCAGCCAACCACCCGGACAAAGCTGTCTCTTCCAGCCACAGAGCGGCCAAGCCACGGAAAACAGGACCTGTTTCTTGGTCAATCGGAATTCGTGCCTCCTGAACGCGGGAGCATTTCTTGTGATTGGCGGGCTTCCCGGTGTGCGGTCTCCGCGAGCGCGGTGCAAGGGTGAGTTTGGCCGGAACAGGGAATTTTTTTGCTAATTTGGCCTCAAAACAGGGAGAATTCAGCGGGCCATCGACCTAACAAGCCGAATTAACGCGTCACATCAATGGCTTGTGGACTTTCCTGTTAATTTAGAGAACAGGGAATATTTTTCTGCGGAACAGGGAAACGGATGTGCAATATCAGGGAATAAATGGAGGGAACAGGGAATAATCAGGGCTGTCTTGCCCGCAGTCGAGTGAGCGGGGGTGGCTGCCGATCCCTATTCCGGTGATGCCGCAAACGGGAAGCGGGCCGCTTGCTGCGACCAGTCGAGCGGTATTGTGCCCTTGAGGAGTTGTGCCAGTGTCAGGCCTGCGGATTGGCGACCTTCGATGATCGCCCGCTGGATATCCGGGGCAAGAAAGGCCAGGCGGACGAGCCGGCGTCGATGGGGCGTATCGGGTGCTACAGTGAGTGCCGGTCAGCCCGGCATCGTCATAGTGCAGCATGGCGTGAGCGGAGCGGAGCGCCCTGACCAGAACCGGGTCCGGCATGTGTCCCGGACTTTGGCCCTTAAGAACCGAGGTCTGACCGCGACGTCGGACCAGGGGCAGATGCAGCCTGGCGAGACGCGCATCCGCCGGATCCGGTTCGACGTGCTCATGGCGCTCGAGGCGCTCGCGCATCGTGACGAACCGGTCGATCGGCAGCAAGCAGTGCAGCGTCCGATCGTGGAGTTCGGCGCGGGAGACAAGCGTGATGGGATCATCCGGACAGCCTGTGATCACGCGACGCAGCACAGCCGCGAGGTTGGCTTCGAGCGGTGCTGCAGAGATCCGCCGGATTGCTGTGTCGGACGGATCGCGCCTTGCACCTTGCTGAAGCGGTGCCGAGACGTAATAGCGATATAACTTGCCGCCTCTCCCATAGGAGAAGGTCGGCGACATCGGCTGGCCATCCGCGTCGAAGAGGCGCCCGGCCAGAGGGGCGTCCGCCTTCTGCTCCCGCTTCGATGCGCGACGGCGAGTGTTCGCATCGAGGCGCGCCTGGACAGCCTCGAAGAGACCGGCATCGATGATGGCCTGGTGTCGGCCCGGATGCACCCTTCCCTTGTGGACGATCATGCCGAGATAAAGCCTGTTCCGCAGCAGTTGAAAGAGCGCGCCGCGGCTGAACGGCCCGCCGCCGGATAGTCGACCCGCCCGTGTCACGCGCCGCTTCGAGCGGATGCCCCGGTCTTCGAGCCATCGTTGCAGCGCGTGCACGGAACCGAGATCGACATAGGCTCTGAAGATGGTGCGCACGATCTCGGCCTCCGCCCGGTTGATCCTCAGGGCGTGCGTGCCTTCCACCGGTGGGTCGTAGCCAAGCGGCACAGTGCCGCCCATCCACATGCCCTTGGCCTTGGAAGCCGCGATCTTGTCGCGGATGCGCTCGCCTGTCACCTCGCGCTCGAACTGCGCGAAGGACAAGGGCACGTTCAGTGTCAGTCGGCCCATGCTGGTCGTGGTGTTGAAGGCCTGCGTGACGCTGACGAAACTGGCCTGACGACGATCGAAGATCTCGATCATGCGTGCGAAGTCGGGTAAGGACCGGGTTAGGCGGTCGATCTTGTAGACGACGACCACGTCGACCTTGCCGGCCTCGATGTCGCAGAGAAGTTGCTTGAGCGCAGGGCGCTCCATTGACGCGCCGGAGAAGCCGCCATCGTCGTAGCGGGTCCGGACCGCTCTCCAACCTTCGCTGGCCTGGCTCTTCACATACGCCGCACAGGCTTCGCGTTGCGCATCGAGGGAGTTGAACGACTGCTCCAAACCTTCCTCTCTGCTCTTTCTCGTGTAGAGCGCACAGTGTAGACGGGGCCGGCTCATTTGGCGGATCGGAGGCCGAAGAAGCGCGGGCCGTTCCAGCGCGTACCTGCGATCGCGGTCGCGGCCGCGGAGAGGCTTTTGAAGAGTTGGCCCTCATGGCGAAACCCGTCTTCTTCGACTATGACTTGGACGATCCGCCCCCGCCATTCGCGCTGCAGCGTTGTCCCGATCCCGAGATCAAGTGGACCCTGCTGACGAAAGTGGAGACGTCCTGCGATAGGATTTTGATCGCAGGAGGTGCAAATGTCGAAGCAGAATGGGAACAAGGGCCGGCGGTTTGATCGGGCCTTCAAGGAAGAAGCGGTGCGTCTTTTACAGACGAGCGGGCGCAGGCAGCGGCAGATAGCAGGAGATCTTGGGATCAGCGTCAGCGCGCTCGGCCGCTGGGTCGCAGAATTGCGTGAGGAGGATTTGCTTTCCGGTCCGCATGAGGATGCAGCGAAGGAGATTACCCGCCTACGCCGAGAGCGTGATCTGGCCCGTCAGGAACGTGATCTGCTAAAAAAAGCGCTGGCCTTCTTCGCCAGGGAAAGTCGATGAGGTTCCGGTTCATCGACGCGGAGAGGGCCGGGTTGGCGATGCCGATATTCCGCCTGTGCAGACTGCTGCAGGTCAGCGTCTCAGGCTTCTACGCTTGGCGCAATCGCGGCCCAAGCCAGCGACAGCTCGATGACATGGTTCTACTCGCCCATGTCCGGGCAGCCTTTCGGCGCAGCCGCGAGAGCTACGGTGCAGAGCGGGTCCATCACGAGCTTGCCGAGAATGGGATCGAGGTTGGACGCCATAGGGTGGCTCGGCTGATGCGGGGAAATGGGTTGTCTCCGAAACGGAAACAGAAGTTCAAAAAGACGACGGACAGCCAGCACAACAAGGCCGTCGCATCGAACCTTCTCGACCAGAACTTCTCCACCGAGGCACCCAACGAGAAATGGGCTGCCGACATCAGCTATATCTGGACGGCACAGGGCTGGCTGTACCTGGCCGTCATGCTCGACCTCTACTCCCGGCGCGTCATCGGCTGGGCCGTGGGCGCTCGCATGACCTGTCCCTCCTATAAATTCCGTCCGGCACAGAAATCCAGGCCTTTCAGGGTGGTGCCCGATAGCGTTTGTGACCCGCACACGATCCTGCTTCACGGCGTTCTCTCGGACTTTCGCAGTCGCGCCATGCGACAGCCCGAGATCATCGCGCCTCGTCATCAACTGGACGTCCTTCGGCGCAACCAGCGAAGCCAGTCGCTGGAGCGCCCAAAACACCAGGATTTCTGTGCCGGACGGAATTTATAGGAGGGACAGGCGCACCTCGGATCCATGGCGAGCTTTTGAAGCTTGGCTTTTCCATCTCCCAGGCCGCCGTCTCGAAATACATGGTCCGTTACCCATCGCCGCCATCGCAGTCGTGGCGGACATTCCTTACAAATCACGCCGATTGCCTGGCGTCGATCGATTTCTTCGTGGTCCCCACGGCCACGTTCCACCTCCTGTTCGGGTTCATCGTGCTCCACCACGAGCGCCGCCAGATCGTGCATTTCGGTGTCACGGCGAACCCGACGATGGCGTGGGTCGCACAGCAGATCCGAGAGGCATTCCCGTGGGGCACGGCGCCGCGGCACCTGATCCGCGACCGGGACGGCGCATACGGGCAATCGTTCCGCTCGACCGTGACGGCGATGGGCGTGGAAGAGGTCGTCACGGCGCCACGGAGCCCGTGGCAAAATCCGTATGTGGAACGCCTGATCGGCAGCGTGAGGCGCGAATGCCTGGACCATTCGATCATCCTCAACGAGCGGCATTTGCGGCGCACTCTTGGCTCATACTTCGACTATTATCACGGTTCAAGGACCCACTTGTCGCTCGGCAAGGACACACCGGATGGACGACCCGTTCAGCCGGCCGGGTCCGGAACGGTCGTTTCCTTGCCCAAGGTCGGCGGTCTGCATCATCGTTACGAACGCCTTGCGGCTTGACCACCCCCGCTCGGATTTGATCAATGTCTCTCTGTGGCGACGTTGACGCTGCCGGCATCCGCATGCCCTTGCATAGGTTCGCTGGCACGATCCGGCGGAATAAGCATCGTGATGACCGCGCCCATGGTCGATTACAAAATCCACTGGCTCAAAATGATGTCCGTGCCGGAGAGCCGAGCCGTCGTTGGGAGGCACGATGGAATAAATGGAGGGGACAGCCGCCGTGGACCAGTAGAATTCCCTGTTCTCCCGAACAAAATCCCTGTTCGTTCGAATAAATTCCCTGTTACATAGTTTAGGGAATTGGACCGAAAACACTAGCGTTTCTGCCATGATTCGAACACAGGAAAGCTTCTGAATCCCTGCAAAAGAGAAAATTTCCCTGTATTTTCCTATTAAACAGGGAATTGGCCTCAGAGACGAGTTCGCGGGAGACTGCCAGCACAGCCAGCGAATCCGACGCACCAGACCCAACATAGGACGCGACCGACCCATGATTTCCTGCCAACGCCACCTCTTCGACGTGCCCGACGATATCGCCTATTTCAACTGCGCCGCGTTCTCGCCCATCCTCAAGACCTCGCGCGACGCAGGCGTGATTGGTGCGGCGAAAAAGGCTCAGCCGTGGCGCCTTGGAAACTTCGAATTCGAGGAGGAACCGGCGCGGGCCCAAACGCTGTTTGCCAAACTCATCGGCGCACAGGCGCAGGACATCGCGATCGTTCCGGCGACAAGCTACGGGATCGCCACCGCTGCGGCGAACCTTCCAACCAAGGCCGGCCAGTGCATCGTCCTCCTAGAGGATCAATACCCAAACAACGTGCTGCCTTGGATAGAAAAGGCGGAGCGAGATGGTGCCGAGCTCGTATTCGTCGCGCGCGGCGAAGGTGACGACCTGACGGCCGGCATACTCGATGCCATCGATGAACGCACAGCCATCGCAGCTCTGCCCCATTGCTTTTGGACTGACGGAACGTTGATCGACCTCGCTGCCATTGGCCGGCGTTGCCGCGAAGTGAATGCGGCGCTGGTTATCGATGCCACGCAATCGGTCGGCGCTCTGCCGTTTGACGTCACCGAAATACAGCCCGATTTCCTCGTCGTCTCCGGATACAAGTGGCTGCTCTGCCCCTATACGATGGGTTTCCTCTACGTGGCGCCACAGCGGCAAGACGGCCTGCCGCTCGAAAGCACCGTGCGGGGCCATGTGCAGAAGGATGGCGCCGCCGTATGGCAAAACGGACATATGCACTATCCGGTGGGCTGGCAGTCCGGTGCCGGCCGATTCAACATGGGCGAGACAGCTAATCTCATCTCCTTGCCGATGGCCATTTTGGCGCTAGAGCAATTGCACGCCTGGGACGTCGGCGAGATCAACAAGAGTCTGCGCCGTATCACGGAGACCATCATTGAGCGCACTGGAAATCTTGGGCTGACCGCGCCAGCTGTCGATCATCGTGCCGGACATCTAACCGGCTTGCGTCTTTCCGCCGGCGCCGACGAACGCGACATCGAAGACATACAGCAGCGCCTGGCTGAAAAGCAGGTCTATCTCAGCGCACGCGGCGACTCGTTGCGTATTGCGCCCCATCTCCACGTCAGCGACGAGGATATCGACCGGCTCGTCTCCGCGCTGGCGGATGTTGTCTAGGCCGGCCGGACGCTGTCGATGATCGCTTGCCAACGCCCCCTCTTCGATGTGCCCGAGGACATCGCCTTCTTCGACTGTGCGGCGCTTGCACCCATTCTCACGGCATCCAGGGACGCCGGCTTGGTCGGCGTGGAGAGGAAGGTGCAGCCTTGGCGCGTTCGAAGTCCGCAACGCATCGCGGAACCGGATCGGATCCGGGCTCTATTTGCTGGGCTGATCGGTGCCTCGGCACAGGACATCGCCATTATTCCGGCGGCAAGTTACGGAATTGCGACCGCGGCGATAAACCTCCCAGTCAAGGCGGGCGAGCGGATCGTCGTCTTGCAGGATCAATACCCGAACAACGTGCTGCCATGGATCATGAAGCGCGCGCGAGAAGGCGCCGAGCTTGTATTTGTCGCCCGTCCCGCAGACGATGATTTGACGACCGGTATTCTCGGGGCAATCGATGAGCGAACGGCAATCGCCGCCCTCCCCCACTGTTTCTGGGCCGACGGCACACTGATCGACCTCGCGGCTGTCGGCCAGCGTTGCCGCGAGGTGGGCGCGGCGTTGGTCGTCGACGGAACACAATCTGTTGGCGCGCTGCCGTTCGACGTCGCCGCGATCCGCCCCGATTTTCTCATTGTGGCCGGCTATAAGTGGCTGCTCTGTCCATACACGTTTGGTTTTCTTTACGTGGCGCCGCAACGCCAAGGCGGCATCCCGCTCGAGCATTCCTGGCGCGACGGCATGCTGGAGGGTTGGGGCGTCGACTGGCGTGACGGACATTTGGACTACCCGGAAGGCTGGCAGCCCGGCGCCGGTCGCTTCAATATGGGCGAAACTGCGAACTTCATCTCCACGCCGATGGCCATCAAGGCGCTTGAGCAAGTGCAGGCCTGGGAGGTCGGAGAGATCAATGCCAGCCTGCGCCGCATTACCGAGACCATTATCGAGCGTACGAGCAACCTTGGGCTAACCGCACCGGGTGCCGACCATCGGGCTGGACACATGACCGGGCTGCGCCTTGCCCCAGGCGCTAAGCGGCGTGATTTCGATGACCTGCAGAAGCGCCTTGAAGACAAACAGGTGTATCTGAGCGTGCGCGGCGATTTCCTGCGTATCGCACCGCATCTCCACGTCAACGATGCGGATATCGATCGGTTGGTCGCGGCGCTGGCCGACACTTTGTAGGCCGCCGGAATTCAGCAATGAACGACGACTGCCGCACGCCGCACGAAGAGAACAAGCGCTCGTGGTCGGAACGCGCGGCTTTCTGGGTTGGCAGTGCTGAGTCCAACATCGATGTCGCCGACGCCTACAACCAGGCTTTCCTCGAGGCGGTGGATCTGCATGACGGACACCGGTTGCTCGATATCGCGGCAGGGCCGGGCGAACCTACGCTGAGTGCGGCAGCGATCGTCGGCCCCCAAGGACTGGTGGTTGCCAGCGATCTGACGCCCGGAATGCTTGTTGGACTGCGGGCACGCGGCGCGGCCATGGGCCGCACGAATTTCACGCTCGCGGCCGCCGAAATGGGCGCGCTGCCATTTATCGGCGGGTGTTTCGACCGCGTGACGTGCCGCATGGGGATCATGTTTGCGCAGGACACCGAGGCAACGCTCGGCGAAATTCGACACGTACTGAAGCCGCGCGGCCGCGCGGCCTTCATGTTCTGGGGACCAAAGGACGACACCACGATGTTTTCTCTGATTCGCCAGACGGTGGCGGAAGTTCTGAAGGCAGACGAAGCCTGGACCGACGGCATGGCCTTCCGCTTTGGCGCTCCGGGAACTCTAGCCGGCAAGATGGAAGCCGCCGGCTTCATCGATGTGGTGGAGCGTGGTGAGCCGATAATCCGTGAAGCGCCCGTCGGCCCGGCATTCTGGTCGAACCAGTTGCGGATGGGTTACGGCACGCTGATCGAGGCGGCCGACGAAGCGACATGCGCACGTCTCGATGCAAGGATCCGCGAACGGCTGGAGCCCCTCCGCGCCGGCGACGTCTACCGCCTTTCGGTTCACATCCGCACGGCTGTCGGCGAGACGCCCGCCTAATCAAGCAATCGCAGCAACATAAGTTGGGCGGCAGTCAGCAAACGAGGCGGCTCCAACGCCGCCACCGCACGTAGTGATGGCGGTCACTTAATTATATCGCTTTGATATATTTCATATTGATATTAGTGATTTCCATCACTATCTCTGCAGTAAGGCCTTATTAGGAGCGGCATGATGGATGTAAAGACGCTCTGTCTTGGCGTACTCAGTGCGCAAGGCGAAGCAACCGGTTACGAAATCCGCAAAGTGCTCAAGGAAGAAGGTGCATTTAGCCATTTTGTCGATGCGGGCTATGGTTCGATTTATCCGGCCCTGAGCAAGTTGAGCGATGCGGGCCTGGTTTCCTGCGAAGCGCAGGAGCAGGCCAAGCGGCCAGATAAAAAAGTCTATCAAATTAACTCTGCCGGCCGCATGGCGCTGCTTGATGCGTTGCTAGAACCCCCGGCAGCCGACAAATTCCGGTCCGCTTTCCTCTTTGCGCTGTTTTTCGGTGATTTGTTGCCGGCCCGTCATGTCGATCGGCTGATTGACCAGAGAATTTCCTGGTATCGCGACGCGCTGGCGCGAATTAACGAGTTCGACGGCTCAGATCAATCCTCCGGCGCCTATTTCGTCCAAGGATTTGGCGGGGCGGTCTACAAGGCAGCACTCGATTATCTCGAAACCAACAAACACGTACTGATCGCAGAGAGCCTGCGAGCTGAAAAGGACGTCGCCTAATGAAGTCCTCGATCGCCATCGCCGTCCTCATTGCCTTCGTCGCCAGCGGCTGGATTCTCTCCGGACAATTCGGAGATGAGTCCCGATCAAGCAATGGGGAAGCAACCGCTGCGCAGGCGGATGCGCTTGGCAACGCCAAGTCAACCTCGGCAAAGGAACTCATGCGGGTCCGCGTACGTCAGAGCAGTGCGCAGCCAATGGTAAATGAAATAGTTGTGCGTGGCCGTACGGAAGCCTCGCGCCAAGCCACGCTAAGTGCAGAAACGCCCGGACGTATCGTCAGCGTGGACGCAAAGGAAGGCACGCACGTCAAGCTTGGCCAGGCAATCGTCCGCATTGCCATAGACGACCGCACCGCAATTCTCGACGAGGCGGCAGCACAGCTCGCACAACGTCAGCTCGAACACGAGGCAGCATCGAAACTCCAGCAAAAAGGCTTCCAGAGCCGCACCAGGCTTGCCGAAGCCACGGCCCGCCTCAATGCGGCGACCGCCTATTTGGCAAAGATCAAAATCGACATCAATCGGACGCTCATCCAGGCGCCGTTTGACGGCGTATTGCAACACCGTGCGGTCGAACTTGGTGACTATGTTGCACCCGGCGATCCAGTTGCCACGATCATGGATCTCGACCCAATTCTGATCATTGGATATTTGAGCGAACGGGATGTCAGCAAAATCCGTGTCGGCGAACCTGGATACGCGCGCGTCGTCAATGGAGACGAATTCGCGGGCACAATTCGCTACATATCGTCGGCCGCAGGCGAAGAAACACGCACATTCGCCATCGAGCTTGAAGTCGCCAACGCAGACTATGCCATCCTACAGGGTCTGACGGCAGGGTTGCGCCTGCCATTGGCGCAGATCGAAGCCCATTTGCTCAGCCCCGCGGCATTGACGCTGGCAGACAACGGAACGGTCGGTGTGAAAATCGTTGATGAGTTGGCGCGGGTGAGGTTCGTGCCGGTTGCAATTTTTAGGGATTCGCCCGAAGGCATCTGGGTCGGCGGACTACCGGCGACCGTAACCCTGATTACCGTAGGTCATGAGTTCGTCCAAACCGGGATCCAGGTAATGCCGGTCCCCGAATTAGCCAACGAGAGCTGACCGTGTCGATCATCGATGCCGCCCTCAATCGGTCACGCACGGTCATCGCGACGCTCGTCCTCCTGCTGATTGCCGGTTTCATTGCCTACCGTGACATTCCCAAGGAATCTGATCCGGATATCAACATCCCGATCATCTATGTCGCGTTGTCGCACGAAGGTATCTCTCCCGAAGATGCCGAGCGACTTCTGGCCCGACCGATGGAAAGCGAACTTCGCTCGATTGAGGGCATCAAGGAACTCCGCGCCGACGCTTTCGAGGGCGGCGCAAATGTGATTCTGGAATTCGAGGCCGGGTTCGATGCCGACTCCGCTCTCGCGGACGTGCGGGAGAAAGTCGATCTCGTAAAACCAGACTTACCCGAAGATTCCGATGAGCCCACCGTTCACGAGGTCAACCTGAGTCTATTCCCAATTCTCGTTGTGACGCTATCGGGTGGGTTGGCCGAGCGCGCCGTTCTGAAAATTGCACGCGATCTCAAGGATGACATCATTGGCATCCCAGAGGTTCTCGACGTCAAAATTACGGGCGATCGCGAAGAAGTTGTCGAGATCGTCATCGACCCCCTCCTTGTCGAAAGCTACGGTCTCGAGCCGGCCTCCGTTCTTTCACTCGTCACGCGATCCAACTTGCTTGTCGCTGCCGGTGCACTTGATACGGGCAAGGGTCGGTTTTCGATTAAAGTTCCAGGCTTGTTCGAAACCTCGAACGACATTCTCGACATTCCGCTTAAAGTCGATGGCGATGCTGTTGTTAAGATCCGCGATATCGCAACAGTCAAGCGTACGTTCAAGGATGTTCGAACCTACGCCCGCGTCGACGGTAAATCCGCATTAGCTCTGGAAGTCTCCAAGCGTACCGGCAGGAATATTATCGACACGATTGCCAAGGTTAAGGTAGTGGTCGACGGCGCACGTGCCGAGTGGCCGAGCGGTCTTGAGATAGGCTATAGCCAGGATCGTTCAACCGACATACGCAGAATGCTATCGGACTTGCAGAATAACGTCATCGCGGCGGTGATACTGGTCATGATCGTTGTTGTTGGTGCGCTGGGCGTGCGCACGGGCCTTCTCGTCGGCATCGCGATCCCAGGCTCGTTTCTTACCGGTATCCTGGTGCTTGCCGCTATCGGGCTTACGGTCAATATCGTCGTCCTGTTTGCGCTGATCCTGGCAGTCGGGCTGCTGGTCGACGGCGCCATCGTCGTTACCGAATACGCAGATCGCCGGATGACCGAGGGCCTCGCGCGTCGCGACGCCTACGCGCAGGCGGCTAAGCATATGTCCTGGCCAATCATCGCCTCGACGGCGACCACCTCGGCAGCATTCCTGCCACTTGTATTTTGGCCGGGCGTGGTTGGTGAATTTATGAAGTTCTTGCCGATCACACTAATCGCCACATTATGCGCCTCGCTCTTGATGGCCCTCATCTTCGTGCCGACGGTGGGGGCCTATGTCGGTCGTCCGATTCACCTTGGCAACAAAGCGGCCAAAGCCATCGCCTCGGGCCGAGAAGACGAACTCGAAAATGTCGGTGGACTGGTTGGAGTCTATATAAAAGTCTTGAAGGCTGCACTGCGTTGTCCCTCGCTCGTGATCGCCCTAGCGATAGCGGCTCTTTTTGGATCCTGGTTCGCCTACGGAACCTATGGTCGCGGTGTCGAGTTTTTCCCCGATGTCGAACCCGAACAGGCAATTGTTCAGGTTCATGCCCGCGGCAACATGTCGGTCGATGAAAAGGACAGATTGGTTGCCGAAGTTGAGCGCCACATACTCGACATTGGAAGCGAGCGCGGCGAGTTGAAAACCGTATATGTCGCAAGCGGTCTGATCGATAACCGCAGCACGAACGCCGCCGAAGACGTAATTGGCCCGATCAGACTGGAATTCGTCGAGTGGGATAAGCGCCGCCCCGCGCGTCAGATCTATGCGGACATCAACAAACGTGTCTCAGCTCTCGCCGGTATCATCGTTGAAGTTCGCCAGCCCGAGGCAGGTCCTCCAGTCGGCAAGCCGGTACACTTGCAGCTGAGCGCGCGTCAGCCCGAACTGCTCGAAGATGCCGTTGTTCAGGCACGAGAATTCTTCGACGGTTTGCCCGGCTTGAAAGACATTGAGGACAGTCGGCCAGTGCCCGGAATCGAATGGGAACTTTCCGTCGATCGTGCGCAGGCGGCTCGCTTCGGCGCTGACGTTGCGGTAACCGGGAGCTTTATCAAACTCATCACCAAAGGGCTTAAGATCAGCGAATACCGTCCCAACGATGCTGATGAAGAGATTGATATCGTTGCTCGGTTCCCATTGGAATCGAGGACGATCAACAAGCTGGATCAAATCAAGATCAAGACAGAACAGGGACTGGTTCCCATCGGCAACTACGTAACGCGAACGCCAAAACCGAAGACGGGACTGTTGCGTCGCGTCGATGGAAAGCGGATTGCGTTCGTAATGGCCGACGTCGAGGACGGCGTTCTACCCGACAACAAAGTGAAAGAGATCAAAGCATGGCTGGAGACCGCGGACCTCAATTCTGCAAATAGGGTATCCTATTCGCTCTCGTAGTGCCTAGATCTGGGGGGCAGGGCTGGGTCTGCCCCCGACGAGCTTCTTGTATGGCACGGGCTCCAGTTGCACTGCTTGCTGGAGGAGTCGATAGAACAGGAGGCCGCGAGCTTTGGATCGGCGGCGATTGAAGCGGAACGTGAACTCGTCCAGATAGTAATCAAGCTGGGAGGCGCTAATAGCCCCATGGTGAATACCCAGCCACCACCGATCAAGGAGGCCGGCTACCCGATGAACTTGGGGCATGACAATGTGGGCTGGGTCGCCGCTGGCGGAAATATTTTTCGGCTGGTGTTCGAAGCCGACTCCCGTGAGACCGTTGTAGGCTCGCCAGCCATCGGTTCGAATCGTTGCTCCCGGGCACACAGCCGTTTGGACGAAAGGAATGAGGCTCTCGGCGGATGCGTCCTCGACACGCGCCATGCGGATACGACCGGTGCCCCGACCCCGGATTTCGGCGGCAATCGCGACAATCGATTTCTTGTTTGTTTTCCGCCCCGTAACGCCAACCTCCCGGCCGCCCACATAGGTTTCGTCGACCTCGACCTCGCCATTCAGAAGCTCTCTGCCCGGTCGAACCATGGCCCGGCGCAGCTTATGGAGCCATGTCCAAGCCGTTTGATAACCGCCCAGGCCGAGTATTCGTTGAACCCCAAGCGCACTGACGCCGTGCTTCTGATTCGTCACATACCACATCGCCTGGAACCAAAGCCGCAACGGTTTCCGCGTACCCTCGAAGATCGTCCCCGCGGTCGGCGACGTCTGACGTTGGCATCCCGCACATCGCTGTTGGCCCCTGGCCGTCACCCACGCCTCGGTTCCCCCGCAGGCCGGACACCGAAACCCGGCAGGCCAACGGACACGCCGAAGAAAATCCGCACAGGCGGCCTCAGAAGCGAACCAGTCGTCAAATTCCATAAGCGTGCGAGGGTAATCGATCCCGCCAACGGGATGGGCAGTATTCTCGGCCATCACAACATCTTGCCACTACGAGAGCGAATAGGATACCCTATTTCTGCAATTGACGTTACATTCAAAGGCGAGGACGAAGAGCAGAAGGCAGCCCAGGAATTTCTCTCGAAAGCCTTTGCCGTCGCCCTCTTCATCATGGCCTTAATTCTTGTGACGCAGTTCAACAGTTTCTACAGCGGATTTTTAATTCTCTCCGCTGTTATCATGTCAACTGTCGGCGTGATGCTTGGTCTCCTTATCATTCAACAACCGTTTGGCATCATCATGAGCGGCGTCGGCGTGATCGCCCTGGCCGGCATTGTCGTCAACAACAACATTGTCCTGATCGATACCTACGATCGAATCCGCAAGACCGTACACAACCCGGCTTCGGCGATCCTGATAACCGGTGCGCAACGTCTGCGACCAGTCCTATTGACGTCAGTAACGACGATCCTTGGCTTAATGCCGATGGTATTGGGAATAAATATCGATTTCATAACGCGCAAGATTGCAATTGGCGGGCCCTCCACTCAGTGGTGGACCCAACTCTCCACCGCCATTGCCTTTGGCCTCGCATTCGCAACGATATTGACGCTTCTCGTCACTCCGTCGGCTCTCATGCTAAAGGCAAACGTCGCGACCTGGCGCGCGCGCAGGCGCGGTCCAGCAGGGGCTGCGACCATATCCAGTCCGGCAGAGTAAACACGCGCATTAGAACTGACTTCATTTCAAGACGTCATCTGCCTACCTCTGGTTTGAGCTAGGCCCCTTTGCGTGGCAAGATCACCAACATTGGAGATGCTTATGCTTCGTTCGGTCGCTATCGTTTTGATTTTACTCTGGTTTCAGGCCTCTGCTGCGGCGGAAAACCTGGAGTTCTGCAAGAAGGCCAACGAGGCTCAAAACGCTGGAGACCACGATTCCGCGATCTTGCACTACAGCCAATGCATCGACCGCGGAGACCTGTCAACGAAGAACCTGTTTCTTGCGTTCTACGACCGCGGCAACGCCTATTTGGTTAAACTGCAATTTACGAAGGCGATAGCGGATTACGACCAAGCGGCTCGTCTCGACCCGACTCACGCGTATGCGTTTAACAATAGGGGTAACGCATTAACGCGAATCGGACAGTTGGATCGGGCGATTCAAAACTACGACCAGGCGATCCAGCTTGCACCGACCGATGACGTACCGTTGTTCAATCGCGGCAACGCTTACAGCGTCAAGAGACAGTTCGATCAAGCAATTCAGGTTTTTAACGCTGCCATTAGCCTTAACAGCCCGTTGAAAAAGGCGTCATTGACCGGGTTTCACGCCACGGCGAAGCATATCGCGGCGAAGGCGGTTTCGCCATCCTCCGAGACGATGAGGACGATCTGAACGACCAGGACGGCTCCAGCGGGCGTAACAAGCACGAACAAGGCGCCAATTCCGCCCGCCACGGCCTCCTTCGGGGTGCCGGCGCCGATGAGTTGGCGCATCAGCAACGATAGGTTGTGGCCGGCGACGTGAAGCAGGTATCGCTTGTGCACGTTCTCGCGGCCCCGAAGCCAGGTCCGGCGCATACCGCCGCGATCGAGGTTGTGGGCAAAGGAGCGCTCGACGATCTCGGCGCGCAGCTTGAAGGCTTCCCTGGCCACCCCCGATAACAGCCGGGTCCGGTTGTTGGTGACCGCCCGGCGAGCCGCATCATCTCCGTGCCAGCGCGCAAAACCCTTCTGCTTGGGCTCGGAGATCCGGCTCTTCCAGGGGCCGTCGTCGAGCGCCTTCAAGACCAACCGTGAGTGGTAGCCCTTATCGGTCACACATTCGGCCGGATCTTCGGCCGTCGGCGCCACATCCACCGCCTCGAGGTTTGCCTCGGCCGCCGCCAGGGTCTTGGGAAGCGTTGTCGTATCGCCCTCGTCGGCCGGGTGCAGCTCCGCCGCCACCACCGCGCCGGTGTCCAGATCCACCGCGTGCTCGGGCTTGTAGGCCAGGTGCGTGGTGCCGTCCTTCATCTTGGCGATCTTGGCCTCGGGGTCGCTCCTGGAAACCCAGTCCTGGTTCGAGAGCTTCTTGCCCTTGCGCTTGCGGTCCAGACGCGCCAGGTCCTCAGCCGTGGGTGTCTCGATACCGCTCTCCTGGGCCAAGCGCTCCAGCATCCCCCGGTAACCCTCGCCCGTGTCCCTCCGCACGATGTTGCGCAGCGCCGCGTTGGCCTCCATGGTCGAGGCATCCACCCCGATGCGCTCGCCCTTCACCAGACCCGCCTCGGCGATCAGCGCCAGGACCCAGTCAAACACCGCCGTGTGGACTTCATGGGGCGGGCGCGCGCGGGTCCGTGACAGCCAGGAATGGTCCGGCACCCGTTCCCGCATCTCCAACAGCAGGAACTCCCGTAGCGACAGGGAATCCGAGCAGCGCCACTCCAGCCCACGCTCAGAGTCGATACCCTCGAAGTAGCCCACCAGGTGCATACGGAAGTAGCGCCCGGGTGGCACCGAAGGCGCCCCCATCCTGGCCGCGTAATAGGGCTGGCAGACCGCCTCGGCGAAGCCGTCGAAGCCGCCCTCGATCAGTACCAACTGCAGGCGGTCGTAAAATACATGACCAGGCGAGCGCGGCATCTCCGACCAGCTCACCATCAAGTCCCCCTGACGATCCTTCTGCTGTCCCATCGCCATCAGCGAACCCCCCTTCAGGCCAGGACACCAGAGAATCAGACCATGCCGACTTCGTCCAGGGAAGACTTCGTCAACGGGCTGTTAAGGGCACCTCTAAGAATTGGTGAGTTGCCGGAGGATATTGTTTAACTAGGCTGTCACCAGCTCCAGCCATGCCGGAGCCGAGATTTTCGGGGTCTTCCACGCTCCAATTGAGTTATTTCCGCTTCAAGACCGTCCCCAGGCGGTCTTCTCCTCCGAGTATCGTCACACGGCCGCCGCGAGACGCTCCAGTTGGACCAGGCGGCGCATGTTGTAGGCGAGGTTCTTCAACCCGATCCGCGCCTTCGCCCGCACCAGCCCGACACTACGCACCAGCGTCCCGCCCATGTCGTTGCTCTGGGCCCCGAAGACATGCTCGACGCGGACCCGAACCGACGAACGGGTCTTGTTGCCTTGCTTCTCGCGCTCGCTCAACGGCTTGTTGCGGCGGCCCTTGCGATGGATCCGGCTCCGCAACCCCTTCTCCTTCAGCGACGCCTCGATCTCCGCCGAGCGGTAAGCGCTGTCCGCCCACACACCCAAAGCCGTGTTGTCCCCATCCAGGATATCGTCGAGGACTTGGCTGTCGTGCTCCGCCGCGTCGCTTACATGATAGCGCCGCACCAGCTTGTGCCGACGGTCCACGTTGACATGGTTCTTGTAACCGTAATGGCTCTTGCCGTGCTTCTTGGTCCACCGCGCCTCGACATCCTTTTGGCGCCGCTTTGCCGGCTTGTCCTCCCAGCCTGCCGGCGTCTCGCCCGCCTTTATCCGCGCGTTCTCCTCGCGGCTGTTGCGCTGTTTGGGTACCGCCACAATCGAGGCGTCGATGATCTGGCCGCCCATCGCCAGATAGCCCTGATCCTTCAGGTAGCCATCGAACGTCTCGAATAAAGCCTCGATCACGCCAGCTTGCGTTAACTGTTCGCGGTACAGCCACACCGTCTTGGCGTCGGGAACCCGGCCCTCTAGACCCAACCCCAGAAATCGCATGAACGACAGGCGGTCACGGATCTGATGCTCAACTTGGTCGTCCGAGAGATTGTAGAGCGCGCACAGAATGATCGTCTTGAACATCACAATCGCATCCCACGGCTTGCGTCCCGCCCGCGATTTGCGCACCTTGTCCGCACGCCGCCACACCGCCTCAAGACGGGCGCGCAAGTCCTCCCACGGAACCACCCCGTCGATCTTCAAAAGCGGCTCGTTCTTGGCGTCAAGAACGGAATACCGGTTCCCAAGATCGAAAAACCCCATCTGACCCATCAACCACGCCTC
Source organism: Alphaproteobacteria bacterium (assembly GCA_963664465.2). GTDB lineage: Bacteria > Pseudomonadota > Alphaproteobacteria > UBA8366 > CAVOAK01 > CAVOAK01. The sequence continues at coordinate 40,405 of CAXXSU010000001.1, forward strand.
CCGCTATCAACAAATCGTCAACCCGATTCTAAATCGACGACGCCCGAAAAAGGAGAATTTTTAGAGGTTCCCTCCATAATGCTCGATGCCCTAGTTTGCCTGACCGCTGGCCGCCTGTAACCGTCCTTCCTCGTTCCATAGAGCACATCTTCGGAAAATTAGAGGGTGCAGATTGGCTGTTTCCAAGTATCATGACCGCCCTCTTTTACGTGTAAACGATAAGTTTAGCTGCCGATGCCTCGACTCTTGCAAAGAACTTGGTCGCGCAAGTTGCCGGCTCTTGTCTCAGTGGCGATGCTGCTGTTTCTGGTGGCGGCTCCGACGGCATTACGCGCCAACGAGGTGTCGACTCAGACGTTACAAGAATTGGCCGCTACCGCAGGTGTTAAAGTGGCTCAATCGAGCGCTTCGGGCGTCAGCGTCAATGATCCACTGGAGCTACTGAATCGAGCGATTTTCGACATCAACGAACTCGTTCAGATTCTATTTCTCCGCCCTGCGGGCACACTATACCGCGCTGTGCTGCCATTGCCCGTGCGTAACTCTGTCCGCAATGCGCTCGACAATCTCAGCTCGCCCATTGTCCTTGCCAACGACATCTTGCAGGGCGAACCGGAGCGAGCATGGCAAACAATGCAACGCCTGTTTATCAACTCGACGCTTGGCGTTGCTGGACTATTCGATGTCGCCGAGAAGATGGGAATTCCCAAACATGAGGAGGATTTCGGCCAGACCCTCGCTGTTTGGGGTGTCGGTGAAGGCTTCTATCTGGTGTTGCCGATATTGGGCCCGTCCAACCCACGTGATGCGGTCGGCAAGCTTCTCGTCGACGGCTATTTCGATCCGCTCAATGTCTGGCTTGATAACTCGAACCGCGATGCCATCGCAAACGCGCGCATCGGCGTCAACGGCGTCGATGAATACGAGGGGGTTATGGATGAGTTGCAGAACCTCCAGAAGACGTCGATAGATTATTACTCCGTGCTGCGCAGCCTTTATCGGCAAAAGCGCGCGTCGGAGATCCAAAATGGCAGTGATTCCGACCTGCCGCCTGTGCCCGATCTGGATTATCTGGACATATAGCTTCAAAACAATGTGCCAGCCAACGACTAGTAACGGCGCGCGCCATCATGGCGTGGCCGAAATCGGTAGGAGTCGAACATGAGCAGCGAACTGGCGGAAGCCCTGGCGCGACGAGCTGACGCAGAGCAGCCGGTGCGCGTCGGTTTAGTCGGTGCAGGGGAAATGGGCACCGATATCGTTACGCAGATTTCGCTGATGCAAGGCATTGAAATATCCATGCTTGCCGTCCTTCGGGCGGAACGCGCACGGACGGCCATTGAGATTGCCGGTGGAAGTGCCGACTCAAGTGCAATCTGCGATTCGGATCAGGCCGTCGCCAAGGCGGTCGAGAGTGGCAAGATCGCCATTGTCGAAGACAATGCCCTGGCGTGCAGTTCCGATTATGTCGATGTGGTCATCGACGCAACCGGTAATCCCAATGTAGGTGCGACCATCGCCATGCAGGCGATGGAACACGGCAAGCACGTCGTTATGATGAACGTCGAGGCTGACGTAACAATCGGCGCCTATCTCCGCCGCCAGGCCGACCGTGCCGGCGTCGTCTATACCTTGGGTGCCGGTGACGAGCCGAGTTCGGCGATGGAGCTTGTCAATTTCGTCAGCGCTTTGGGTTACCCAATCGTCGCCGCGGGCAAGGGCAAGAATAACCCGCTGATCTTTGACGCTATGCCGGAGGCCTACGAGGAAGAGGCTCGGCAGCGAAATATGAACCCGCGAATGCTGGTCGAATTCATCGATGGGTCAAAAACGATGATCGAAATGACGGCCATCGCCAATGCAACCGGCCTGTTGCCGGACAAACCGGGTATGCATGGACCCAACGCACCGCTCGACTCGCTGCATCGCGTGCTTTGTCCGATCGAAGACGGTGGCCTGCTTTCGCGTAAGGGCGTCGTTGACTTCACGGTCGCGAAGGGTGTGGCTCCCGGAGTCTTTGTCATTGCTGAAATGAGCCATCCGCGGCTGCGCGAGCGGATGAACGACCTTAAACTCGGCGAGGGGCCCTATTACACATTCTTCCGGCCCTATCACCTGACCAGTCTCGAAGTGCCGTTATCGGCCGCTGCAGCCGTTTTGCTCGGCATCAGCCACATGCGTCCGTTGGAAACGCCGGTTGCAGAAACGGCATCGATCGCAAAATCGGACCTGCCGGCCGGTACAAAGCTTGGTGCCATCGGCGAAACCTTCTACCGCGGCTGGGCGATCACGCGTGAGGACTCGTTAAAGCATGATGTCATTCCACTGGGCATGGCGCAGGGTGCTGTGATGACCCAGTCGGTCAAAGCGGGTGCGTATTTGACGCATGAAAACTGCCAAGTTGATGAGGCGCTGAAGATCGTTCAGTTGCGCCGACTGCAAGATAAGCTTCTCGATAATGCTGACCCGGCGCCACGGGTTCCGGTGCACGCCGCCGCCCAATAACAATTCGTCGTATCAATCTATCAGACACTTTGCGCCGGTTTGCCGGCAGCGCCGTTACTTGCGTCGTTGCTAGAAACGGTAACCGTATCGAACGCCAAGGGTATCCAAACCCTCGTTGGATGTGCACAGACTGGCGTTTGAGATGTGATCGAGCATTACCGATAGATTGTGCGCTTCGGTGAGGCGGTATTCGATCGCCAGGGACTCTCGGAATAGAAGTTTACAACCGAGACTCTTGCGGTCTTCGAGGATGGCCACATTCTCGCCGTCATGGAATGCGCCGCCCAGGCTTCCCTCCGCGAACATCTTGTCGAAGAAATCCCAGGTCCAGGTAAGGCCGAAATAGGCCTGGTTGGTGCCGCTTGAAGAGTTGACGGAGAAGCCGGCATGGGGCCGTGGCGACCAGATTGCCGACAGAAATTCGGGTGAGAGGAACATGAACTCAACGTTGGCGTTGACTCCATCCTCTTCCTTCCGGCCAAACGTACCCACGTCATGCGCCATCGCGCCCAACCGAAGCTCGGAGAGAATGCCATAGCCCGTGCGTTCGCTGTTTTCCGCCTGAGCCAATTGAAACGTTGGTTGCTTTGGCGCCAGACCATCGGCCGCTGCTGCAGCGGAAGTGAGACAAATGGCCAACGACAACGGAATTAGTGCGGCTCCCGCCAGCTTGCCGGCTCTCTTTCGCCGAATGATGGGTGACTGGCGATCCATGCGGGTCAATCCCACCTCGTTGGGCTGGTCGGCCAAATGGCGTCTAGAGACAGGCGGCAAAAGTTGTTCAAGAATGCGATCCAATTTGCTTTTGGTACCTTTTATCAATGTATTCGTCGATAATTTTTTTGAACTCGTCGGCGATGTTTGCGCCGCGCAGCGTTGTCGTCTTCTCGCCGTCGATGAAAACGGGCGCCGCCGGATTCTCGCCGTTTCCGGGTAGGCTGATGCCAATATCGGCGTGTTTGCTCTCGCCTGGTCCATTCACGACGCAGCCCATAACGGCGAGCTGCAATTCCTCAACGCCGACATATTCTTCGCGCCAGGCCGGCATATTCGCGCGAACATATCCTTGAATCTGCTCAGCTAGCTCTTGAAAAAAAGTGCTGGTCGTTCGCCCGCAGCCCGGGCACGACACGACTTGCGGCGTGAAGGCGCGCAATCCCATCGCCTGAAGAATTTCTTGTGCAACGGTCACCTCTTTCGTGCGGTCGCCGCCGGGCTCCGGCGTCAACGAGATGCGAATGGTATCGCCGATTCCCTGCTGCAGCAGAACCGCTAGGGCGGCGGTCGAGGCAACTATTCCCTTCGACCCCATCCCGGCTTCGGTCAGGCCCAGATGAAGGGCGTACTCGCAACGCGACGCAAGGTCGCGATAAACCGCGACCAAATCCCGAACGTTGCTGACTTTGCAAGACAGCAAAATCCGGTTGCGCGGCAGTCCCATTTGTTCGGCTTGCTCGGCGCTGCCAAGGGCCGACATCACGAGCGCTTCGCGTAACACCAGCTCGGCGCTCTTTGGGTTTTTGCGCCGGGAATTCTCATCCATCATCGCGGTTTGCAGAGCTTCGTCGAGGCTCCCCCAGTTGACGCCGATGCGCACCGGTTTCGCGTGTTCGAGCGCTTGTTCGATCATCGTCGAAAAGTGCAGGTCACGTTTTTCGCCGCGGCCGAGCGTGCCCGGATTGATGCGATATTTGTCGAGCGTTCTTGCGCAGTCCGGAAATTCAGTCAGCAACGTATGACCGTTGAAATGAAAGTCACCGACCAAGGGCACGTGGCAGTCCAGCCGATCCAGGCGCTCGCGAATATGCGGTACTTGGCGCGCTGCATCGCGTGAATTCACCGTAATCCGGACGAGTTCGGAGCCGGCCGCGGCAAGCGCTTCCACCTGTTGGGCGGTCGCCTCCGCATCGGCCGTATCGGTATTTGTCATCGATTGAACGACGATCGGCATGTTACCGCCGATCGCAATGTCACCGACTTTGACGCCGATACTTTGGCGCCGCGAGGCTGGGGCGTCGCTACTCACAATCCATCCCTTCTCTTCAGCGCACAGATGCAGACATGTTGCTGCGATGCGCCAACTCTTCCCCTATTCGGACCTGAATCGGAGTCATGCAGGCTACCATGTTTTATGCAAATTCACTATTTGCCACGCCAAACTCCCTGGCTCAGCACCACGCAATTCAACGCACCGATTTTAGCACTAAAATTTTTTCTTGCACTTATCATATATTCCACTTATATAAGTGGAAAGTGAACTGGTGGTGTGAATGATTGAAGTAGGAACGAGTATGCGTCAGGTGAAATTGTCCGAGGAGGTTTGGCAGAAGATCGCCGACCGCGGACAATTCGGAGAAACCGAAGACGATGTTCTGCGTCGCGTGTTCGAGCTTCCACCGGTCGCTGCGGAAGAGCGTCATCGGCGCCGCAGGGGCGGTGGTCGTCGCGGCCGGGGAAATACCCGCTACGCGACCCAGCGCATGTCCGCCCGGGTCGAGGGAAAGCAGCTTGTCATACGCTTTGAAGACGGCGCCAGCGACACCTGGCAGCTCCCGCATGCACACAACAAACCCGCGATCCGCGACATGCTGGAAAAGGCGCTGCAGTTTGCATTGGATCACGGTGCAACTGATCCCGGCCAGACGAACACAGTCCGCAAGGCACTAACTGACGCCGGTTATCATCTGACCAAGTAATTGCGCGTCGAACTCACGAACACACACAACGGTATGCAGCCAATTCAGTTCGCTGTGCGGTATCGCAGGCGAACCGACCGTGCAGATCGAATATCGATCTCTGCCGGTTGGCGCAGGCCGTTTTTTTGAAACTGATATGGAGGTATGAACCAATATGGAAATTATTATTGTTTCTATCGTCGGCGGCATTGTCATCTGCGCTATTGCAGGTGGGTTTGCCGCGTTTGTTTTCCCTAACGCTTAGTCAGCAGAGTCGCATGTGCTCCAGAGCCGGGCGGTTCGCTCGATTTAGCATGGAAACCGACTGCCCGGAGGCAGGTTGAATTCGGGTGAAGTTGGGCCTGTACCGAACTGGTATGATGCCCGCTCCACCAAAGCGCACAAGAGATGTCGGACAACGGGATTTCGAGGTACCAGCTGGCGCAATTGAATATCGGCCGCCTTCGCTATCCACGCGAGGCGCTGCAAATGCGCGACTACTGCAAGGCCCTCGGCCCGCTCAGCGAGATCGCGTCCGCTTGGCCCGGATTCATTTGGACCCATGACAACGAGGAAACCATCAGCATTGCTGAAGATCTATTCGGTGCCGACATTGCAGCAAATCTATCCGTCTGGCGTGAAGTTGAAAGTCTGTGTGGTTTCATGGAGTGTCCGCGCCACGCTGCGGTGATGAAGCGCCGCAGCGAGTGGTTTGTCGCAATGCCGGAAGCAACGTTTGCGATATGGTGGGTGCGCGCCGGACATATTCCCGACTTCCTGGAGGGGCGGGAACGGCTTACGAAACTTCGCCGCGACGGCCCCAGCCCGGCGGCGTTTGATCTCGAGACGGTGTGTTTGCCGCCAGATGATGGGTAACATTTGGTTTCTGATGGTTGACCTGACCGCCGAAGCATCGACTTAATGTCTTCTAATAGGTAGCAGTTCGAAAACTGGAGCTAGTGAATCCAATGAGCGCCATTAAAGTCGAACGCCTCGACCATGTGGTTCTTCGAGTGCAGAGCATTGAGAACATGTTGCCGTTCTACAATGACGTACTCGGGTTCGAGTTGGCGCAGCGCCAAGCGGGCGGCAAGTTCGCGCAGCTGCGAGCGGGCACCGCAATCGTCGACATGCTGGAACATCGCGGAACACCGACCGACGACCCGGACTCACCGGCCCGCAACAGCGAACGTAATATGGATCACTTCGCATTGCGGCTGGAGTCGTTCGAGGAAGAGGAACTGCGTCAACATCTCAAACAGTTTGGAATCGACGCGGGCAAATTATGGCGCAACGACGGGCCGGACGGGCACTACTCATTTTACATTCGCGATCCTGAAGGCAACGAGGTGGAGCTTAAAGGCTGGCCCAAGGGCGAGCAATGACAACGCTTAACCAATGCGCGCTTTGAACCGAAGACCGCGACACTAAGAGGTTCAAGCAAAACGCATAGGTGGAGGTCGGTTAACTGTCGAAAATTTTTTCATAGGCAGCTTGGGTCTCTGCGCCACCCTGATTAATCGGCATTTCATTCTGCTTTTCGCGGCCGCGCAGCCGAAAAGCGTACTCATAGGGCATCACCCCGTAGGGATCGGGCGCGCCAAGCGTTTTGGCTGCGTGAGCCGACCAATCGGCGTTCCACAAAAACGCGCGCGCCAGAGCGACCAGATCGGCCTTGCCCGATTGCAGTATATCCTCGGCCTGCTGCGGTTCGGTGATGCCGCCGACGGCCATCGACATGATTCCGGTTTTGCGTTTGACGCGTTCGGAAAATGCTGCGCGAACGTCCGCCGTGTACGGCACGACGGGCATTTCCGAGTCTCCGTAAATGCCGCCTGAGGAGCAGTCGATCAGATCGATATCCCGATCCTTAAGTTCTGCCGATAGCGCGACCGTATCTTCAAGACTCCATTGCCCGCCTTCGCCGTCGACTGCCGACACTCGGAAGAAAAGCGGTTTGTCTGCCGGCCAAGCCGCGCGCACGGTTTCGGCCACTTCGAGTGCAAACCGCATGCGGCCCGCTCGGTCGCCGCCGTAGGCGTCTTTTCGCCGATTGCTGATGGGAGAGAGAAACTGGTGGATTAGGTAGCCGTGGGCGCCGTGTATCTCGATGATATCGAATCCCGCGTCGGCGCAGCGCTGCGTTGCTTCTCGCCACGAATTCATCATGGCTTTGATATCGCCCAAATCCAATACGCGCGGCAGGATGTGTCGTGGGATTTGGCTTGGCGTACTTGGCGTCACTCCTTGCCACGGGGGCGAGCCGCTTTCAGCGTCGGCATCGGTCAGTGGCTCGAAATTTCGGTCGGGATGATGGCACGCCGCCAAACGCCCCGAGTGCCCCAGCTGGATCGCCGGTACCGCGCCGAAGGAGCGAATCATGTCCGTCAGACGGCGGTAGGCGGGGACATGGCTATCGTCCCAGATCCCTGCGCAACTGTACGTTTTTCGCCCGATCTCTTCGATCGCCGTCTCCTCGCCGAAGATGACGCCAGCGCCGCCGACCGCGAATCGTCCGAGATGGACCATCTGCCACTCTTGAGGTGCGCCATCGTCCGAGTGGTATTGACACATCGGTGATACGACGATTCGGTTCCGGGAGGTCACGCCACGGATCGTAATCGGTGTGAACAACAATGGCGGCGCATCGTTTTTCGACATGGCCGATTCCTCTCTGCCAACGGGATTTAGAGCACTGTGACGACAGCCGTGAATTCCGTCGGCTGGTTCGTCATCGCTCGGTGAAGGACAGCGTTGCTGCGGATAAATTACACGAAATTCGTTTGTCTTGACCACGTTTCGGGACGTCGATTCATAAGAACCCCTGGCCTAATCTGTCCAAACGCCAGCCGCGGTGTCCGCCACCAGCCGAAGCTTTGCTTTTTCTTCTTCGATCGATAAATCATTACCGACGATCGAGGTGGCAAAGCCACATTGTGGGCTGAGCGCCAACCGTTCCTTATCGATGTAGCGGGCCGCCTCCTCGATGCGTTCGACGAGGAGCTGGGGCTCTTCAGGGGCAGACCGTTTGGTGGAAATCAGCCCAAGCACGACCATCCGGTCTTCAGGAACGGCGGCGAGTGGCGCAAACGAACCTGAGCGTTCGTCATCATACTCAAGGAGTAAACGCTGCGCCCGCACGCCCTTGAAGATTGGTTCCGCAATGGCGTCGTATCCACCTTCGACCAGCCAACGGTTCTTTTGGTTTCCGCGGCATAAATGGAAACCGAAAGTGACGTCGCGGATCTCGTCCATTACGGCATTGTCGAGCTCAATTCCAAGGTCGAGCCACTCCTCCAGCGTCCAGCCCCGGCTCTCATAGAAGTCCCGCGTCGATGCGTCCAAGAGCAAGGGATAATGCGGTGCGTCTATCTGGATGTAGCGTGCGCCGAGTCGCGCAAGTTCCTCGACTTCTTCACGCAGAATGCGGGCAACGTCGGCGAGGAACCCGTCAAGTGTAGGGTAGGCGTCACGCGAGAGTTCAGGCGACCAAAAGTTCGCGAACAATCCAGGACTGGGGATCGTCACCTTGGGAATGCACGTCGTGCGGTCGCGGAGATAGATAAATTCGTCTACCGAGAGGTAACGCTTGCGAACCAGCGTCTCAACCACGCCCAGCTTGGCAGGCCGCTCGCGCTGCCAGGCCTCGGCACCCTCGACCCCGTGCCACTCGCCCCATAAAAATGCATCGAGATCCCAGCTGCCGAATCCCTCGACCGCCTCGGTCATCTGACTCTGGAACGAAAGCCGCCGCATTTCACCGTCGGTGACGACCTCAAGGCCAGCCTCCTCCTGCAGGCTGATGGCCCAATCCACTGCCCTATCTTCGATTTCTTTGAAGGCTTCAGTGCTGATTTTGCCTGCAGCGAGATTGTCGCGGGCGGCCAGTAGTTCGGCGGGCCGGAGCAGGCTACCGACGACATCGGCATGGGCGTCAATCATGACGGGAGCGCTGGCGGATTCGCCCTAGTAGGGTACGTCGCCAGCGATCGTCGTGCGGTAGCAGAGTCTGGGACCCAGAGAATCATCGAAGATAGTCGCCTTGTGCATTGTGCAGCGGTTGTCCCAGAGCATCGCATCGCCAGGCCGCCACTGATGGCAGTATGTGAACTGAGGCTTCGTCGCAAATGCGCGCAAATCGTCCAGAAAGGCAACGCTCTCATCTTCGCTCATTCCCTCGACGATCGAACACTGCGATCCCCGCATGCCGACGAACAGCGTCTTGCGGCTTGTTTCCGGATGGGTTCGCACGAATGGGTGGGTCACGTCCGGGTAATGGCGCTTCTCTTCCTCGGTGAGAGGGATTAGCTCCGGGTCGATCACGTTCCAGCTCTTGACCTCGCTGTAAGTCGCCCGCAAATCGTCGATGCGCTGCTTCGTCGACTCCGGCAATGCATCGTAGGCCGCATACATATTGGCGAACCAGGTTTCGCCGCCCTTCGCCGGCGCCTGTTCTGCGCGAAACAGCGATCCGGTCGCCGGCTTCTCCATATAGAACAGATCGCTGTGCCAACCATCGCCCGTCCGCGCCGGCGGCTGGCCGATATATTTGCCGTTTTTCTTGATGTTGGAAAAAACACCGACCTCGGGAAATTCGGTTCGCTGCTTCTTCGGCGAGATATAGAGTTCGCCGAATCGCCGGCTGAAGGCGATCTGCTGCGGCAGCGTAATGTGCTGTTCGCGGAATAGAAGGATCTGGTGTTCAAGCCAGGCAGAACGGAGCGCCTCGTAGGTCTCGTCATCGGGCGGCTCGGACAGGTCGACGCCGAGAACTTCTGCGCCCAGAGCTTTTGAAAGTCTCCGAAACTTGAGTGTCGTCGTGGTCATCGATCCCCTCCCTGCCAGCATCAAACAGACGGCATATTACAGAGGACTCGCAATACAACGTGGAGTGTAGCAAGCCGCGGTCCAGCGGTGAAGGGCGTGCGCGTTTAGGTTTTCCTACCGGCGGAGCAGGCACCGCCGAGTCGCGCGAGCAACACCGCAGTGTTGGCTAGTTTTCGGAGCAGTAGGAGCAAAACGAATTCAAGAAGCAGTATCAGTCTTGTTTGCGAGTGGCGTCGTTATGGCGCGTATTTTGGCACCATCGGACCCGCGCAAGCCGCCTGCGCGCCGTTTCCGGAGATCGATTGGCTGATTTCCGATCGGGCGAAACTCTTCCTCGTCGTCGAGCAGCGCTACGAAGCTGAATGGCCAAAATATGTCGCGAATTGGGATAAGTATTTGAAAAGTATGGAGGATATATATGACCGGGGGTCGACAGTGGTATTGAGATCGCGGGGCTTGCGATTTCCCCGTCAAGGTCTTGCCGACCATATCGAGCTGTTACGGTTGCATAAGTTCGCTTCGCTGTCTTGGCGGTGAAGCGAAAAAGCTCAAAGTCTCGCGGCCCCGCGTGCCGCTTCCGATTGCAAGGGCGGCTCCCTGACCTCCGACTACGCTAATTTCACTCTACGATGCGGACCCGCCGACGTCGCCAAACGCTGCGACATTCGACATCACCAAAGGCGTGCACAGGCCGAGTTTTGCGCGTCGATTCGCGTCGGGTGTTGAGTGGAGTGCGGCCACAATTTCATTGCAATAACCGACGCGCCGGACAGGATACGATTGAGAACTCTTGGATATCGCTGTTTCGCAGCCAATTAGGCCGGAATGCAAAGAGCCCAATGGAGGCCAATATGACCAGAAATATTATCGCGGCAATAGGGTATCCTATTCGCTCTCGTAGTGGCAAGATGTTGTGATGGCCGAGAATACTGCCCATCCCGTTGGCGGGATCGATTACCCTCGCACGCTTATGGAATTTGACGACTGGTTCGCTTCTGAGGCCGCCTGTGCGGATTTTCTTCGGCGTGTCCGTTGGCCTGCCGGGTTTCGGTGTCCGGCCTGCGGGGGAACCGAGGCGTGGGTGACGGCCAGGGGCAACAGCGATGTGCGGGATGCCAACGTCAGACGTCGCCGACCGCGGGGACGATCTTCGAGGGTACGCGGAAACCGTTGCGGCTTTGGTTCCAGGCGATGTGGTATGTGACGAATCAGAAGCACGGCGTCAGTGCGCTTGGGGTTCAACGAATACTCGGCCTGGGCGGTTATCAAACGGCTTGGACATGGCATTGTTCGTTACAGCTTTTTTGGGTGGCGCCATGGTGGCCCACTCGCAGGTCGTTTTTGCGCAAATCCAGAAAGCGACCGATGGCTGGCGAAAAGAAGGCGAATGCCGCGAAAGTCATGCCCCAAAACCCCGGTCAGAAAAAGGGATTGGAGAAATGCGCGAAGCTGACCGATGCCACCAAGAAGCAGGCTTGTATCGCTCAGCAAGCGCAAGCACGGAAGGAATTTGGCAAATCCAAGGGAAAGGCCAAGAAGGATCCAAGGGAAAGGCCAAGAAGGACAAATAGTGACGATGCCCGTCGTCGGCGCCGGATCCTGTCTGAATTGCTACCCATAGCGCTACTCATGCCCAGCGTGGAAACGCTGGATATTTCCTAACCCATTGAAAAAATTGGCGCGCCCGAGAGGACTCGAACCCCTAACCTCCTGATCCGTAGTCAGGTGCTCTATCCAATTGAGCTACGGGCGCCTGGGCTCTGCAGCCATCCGCTGAGAGGGTGCGGACACTACTGAATGCTATTCGCATAGGCAAGGTGGCGCGATATAGTACGTCTTCGAGTTTTGGTGGCCGAAAACCAACTTGTGGCGATCGGAGCATAACAGTAGTATCGTTGCGCCTTAATGGCGGGATCAAAGCGGTTGGGAGCGTAGGGCGGCGATGAGTCACCGAATTGCACTGCCTGCCGTTTCAATGATAATCAGGCAAACAGGGTTTCCTAAACTTCATGGCACTATCACGACTTAGCGCTGTATGCCTTGGTGCGGCGGTTTTACTTGCCGGCTGTTCCTATGTGGACAACACGCTGTGGCCATCGCTGACCGGTGAAGAGCCGTCCGGCAAGGCCAAAGAGCAGGTAACGATACAACCGTCTGCGGCCGAGACCGCTGCTGCGTCAGCGGAAGCGGCCCAAGCGGCCGAGTCGGCGTCGCAGACAAATATCCGGGTGAGTCAAGTCACCAACGGGTCGTCGCTGTTCGGGCCTTTACTGCCGACGCTTAGGCCGACCGGCACATTCGTTGGCAAGAAAGTTGGCGAAATGTACACCGACCTGCGGAAATTGCAGGATAAGGTCGCACGCCTGACCGATTCGACCCAGCAACTGCGCGCCGATACTGCCGCCATCTCGCAGCGCTATCACAGTGTTGTTGCGACAATAAACGCAAAGCTTCAAGTCGGAACGACACCTGGCAACCCGGTCATGGTCCAGCAGTGGAACGAAGCCCAGGCTCAACTTGAGCAGATCGCTGCGACGCTGCCGAGATTGAATCGACTCTCGAACGATTCGGCAGCCGAGGCGGCGATGGCGGGCTATATGCTCGACACGGTTCGGGCGACCTACAGCGTCAGCGGCGCTATCGACGAGGATCATGATCAGCTGCGCCTTCTCGAAGACTCGGTCAATCGGACGGTTGTCGTCATCGACCGCGTGCTCAACGAACTCAGTGAGGATGTGAGCCGGCAAAGCACATATGTCAGCAATGAGCGGAGCAACCTCTCTGCGATGTCGCTCGCCGTCAAGAATGGTGAACTCTACGGCACAAGCTTGGCCAATCGCGCCTTTGCACAGACGCAAGCCTTGGCGAGTGCATCCGCTCAGGCTCCCGGGCCATTGCCGGGAGATCGCCCGCTCGTAGTGATCCGCTTCGACCGTGATGATGTGCCCTATCAGCAAGCACTCTATAACGCAGTGAGTCGGGCATTGGAGCGCCGGCCCAATGCGTCTTTCGACCTTGTAGCGGTTAGTCCGCGTTCAGGAACGCCAGCTCAGGTCGCATTGAACAGCACAGCCGCAAAGCGCCACGCGGAAGCGGTCTTGCGCTCGCTCGCCGATATGGGATTGCCGCCAAACAGGATCAAGCTTTCAGCGACGACGGCTGAGGACGCTCTATCGAACGAGGTCCACATCTACGTCCGATAGTACGTGTTCGGAGGAAGTATGGCGTAGCGGGCGCCCTCGATCGAGGACGCCCGCTTTAATTTCTGGTTCACCAGATGCTCTATACCCTGCTCGTGCAAGCCGTTAGGGTCCCAGCCATGACCTCTATGAATATGCCGGCCGGCCCTCAACGGTCGCAAAGTATTTCCTGTCACAGTACTGGAATATCGCGCTGGTTTTTGGCGCTGCAAACAGCTTTCTTGTCGATCGTTTGCCTGCTTAGTGCGGCTGTTTCGGCGCAGGCGGCGACGCTTGTTCCCCACGAAGCTCACTATCGGCTGGCGCTCGTACAGTTGAAGATTCCGGGCGAAGCGGCGTCGGCTGGCGGCGATCTTGCGCTGCGTGTTGAAAAAACCTGCGGCCATTGGCGGATTGTCAGCCGGTTTGACTTCAGCATTGCATTTCGCGATGCGCAGCGGAGGATGCGCGTCGAGGTGGCGCAAGGTTTGGAGGAAGATTTGGAGGGACGGACCCTGTCGTTTGAATCCCATACAGCTATCAACGGCAAGGAGGTGCTGTCGATCAAGGGAACGGCAAGCGCGCCGGAGGATGGTGGTGACGGGCGCGCTGTCTTCACGGCGCCGCGGCGAGTGGACTATGCGTTGCCAGCGGGCACGCTCTTTCCTACGGCCACCACGCAGCGGACCGTCGCTGCGCTCGAACGCGGTATGCGCATGGATAGTTACTTACTGTTCGACGGCTCCAATCCAGCGGGCCCCTATCGCGTCAGCGACGTTGCCGGAGGCAAGCCGCTTACCCTAAAACAGCGTCCAGCCGGTGATGGCAGCCTTTTGAATTCGCCATCGTGGCGCGTGACGAGCGCGTTTTTCGATCATCGCGGCGTTGATACGGAGCCGCTGTCGACGACCGTGACGCAGCTTCACGCAAATGGTGTCGTGAGCCGCGTGCTTCTCGATGTTGGGTTCCTGGTTGTCGACGGCGAGCTCGTGGAAATTACCTCGCTTCCGCTCCCCAGTTGTTGAGATCCATGGTTACTCCGGGCAGCCCGCCATCATAGCGTTGGCGAAAATCGCCGGCGGACGTTAATAAATGGAGCAGAGAGCGGCGTTCGAGCCGTCTTTGCGTCCGTAGGAGGGGGATCGATAACGTGTTGCGATGCTTTGCCACCAAATCCACTAGCAGAACTGTTCCAGTCACCCCTGTCACTTCGTCGAAGCTAAAAGCTTGGCTTAGAAAGCAATCGGCCGCCACAACGAGATGGGTTCATGCGTCCGATTTTGAGGCGTCGCCCGGATCGCTATTGCTGGTCCCGGCTGCCGGGAACGATCGTGGCGTCCGGGCAATTGTCGGCGTCTCAGATGATAAGGATATCTGGTCTTGGGGCGCGGCTGCTGCCGCGCTGCCGGATGGCACCTACAGACTTGATCCGCAGCCGAAGGTCAAGACAGCGGAGAATGCAGCGATCGGCTGGGCGCTCGGCGTCTATGAATTCACCCGGTACCGGATGCCAAAGCGCAAGTGTCCGAGACTCGTATGGCCTGCCCGAGCCGACAAGAAGGCGATCGAGCGAGCGACCAGCGCTACCTATCTGGTGCGCGACCTGATCAACACCCCGGCCAACGACATGGGCCCCGCCGAACTTGCAACCGCTGCGCGGCGGCTCGGGCGCGAGTTCAAGGCGCGCTGCCGCGTTACGATCGGCGATGCCCTTTTGAGTTCAAACTGTCCCGCGATCCATGCTGTCGGTCGTGCCTCGACCCGTGCGCCGCGGCTGATCGACCTCACTTGGGGATCGAACCGTCATCCGAAGGTTACGTTGGTGGGCAAGGGCGTCTGCTTTGATACCGGTGGCCTCGACCTCAAGCCTGCGGCCGGCATGCGGCTTATGAAGAAAGATATGGGAGGTGGTGCGCACGTTTTGGGTCTTGCGCGCATGATTATGATGGCCAAGCTTCCGCTGCGCTTGCGCGTTCTCGTGCCCGCTGTCGAGAACAGCGTTGCCGGAAATGCATACCGTCCGTTTGACGTGATCAAAACGCGGAAGGGATTGACGGTCGAAATTGGCAATACCGATGCGGAGGGACGCCTCGTTCTGGCTGATGCCCTGGCGATGGCTGTTGAAGAGAAGCCGGAGCTAATTCTCGATTTTGCGACGCTTACGGGTGCCGCCCGGGTCGCTGTCGGCACCGAGATTGCCGCAATGTTCTGTAACGACGATAAGCTTGCCGAGCAGTTCGCCCATCACGCTGAGTTGGAGGACGACCCGGTTTGGCGGATGCCGCTATGGAAGCCTTACCGCCGGCTTCTGAACGGCAAGGTGGCGGACCTCAACAATGTGTCCGATGGACCTTTCGGCGGCGCCATAATCGCTGCGCTGTTTCTCGACACCTTTGTCGGCAAAGACGTGCCTTGGGCACATTTCGATATCATGGCCTGGAATCCGGCGACGCGTCACGGTCGGCCGGAGGGCGGCGAGGCGACGGCGATGCGAGCTGCGTTCGCGGTTATCGCTGCCCGCTATCCAAAGCGCTAATACCCGAGGTCCCTGTCCACGAGCCCTTCGGGCATTTCGCCGGCCTCGATACGGGCGATGTTTGCAGCGATCGTCCGCGCCGCGCTGGCGGTGTCGGTGCGGCTTGAATTATGTGGCGTAACAGCGACCTTGGGGTGCGCCCAGAATGGATGGTCTGGTGAAAGGGGTTCGCTCGCGAACACATCGAGGCTGGCACCTGCGAGTTGGCCGGAGTCCAATGCCGCCAGGATATCCTCTTCGACCAGGCTTTGGCCGCGGCCGGGGTTGATGAGGAAGGCACGCTTGGGGAGTTTGGCGAGCAGGTCGCGGTTGAGTATGCCGGTGGTCGCCGGCGTGAGCGGCAACAGGCAAACCAGAATATCCGTTTGTGCAAGAAACGGTGAAAGACCTTCGGGGCCGTGAAACGACTCGACGCCGGCCAAGGTTTTGGGCGTACGCGACCAACCGGTGACGTTGAATTTAAGCGCGATAAGTGCTCGCGCTGCGTCGCAACCCAGCATACCAAGCCCCATCAGGCCGACGCTTCGATCCCATGCCGGTGGGACGTCCAGGTGCTTCCACAATTTGCCGCGCTGTTGTTCATCAAATTCAGGCTGTCGCCGGTGGTAGTGGAGCACTCGCTGCACGACATACTCGGTCATGCCCTGGGTCAGCGCATCATCGATGAGGCGCACAATCGGGACATCCGGCAGATCGGGATCACCCTTCAGGTGATCGACGCCAGCGCCCATTGAGAAGATGTAATTGAGGTTGGGAAAAGTCTTGAGCTCGCCCCGTGGCGGCTCCCAGACAACAGCGTATTGGATTTCCGACCTATCGCCCGGCTCGTCCCAATCCCGGATTTCACTGTCAGGCAGTTCTCGGCGAAGAATGTCGCGCATATGACCTGGTTTCGGCCAGGGATACCGGACAATTACCGCCATCTCTGATTTTCCGTTCGGGACTGCATGTCAGGTGCTGACGACGTCGCTATCGACGGTCTCGAGCTCAAACGCCGCCGCCATTAAGGCCTTGGTATATTCATGCTGCGGCTGTTCGAAGATCTGTGTGGCTGGTCCCTCTTCGACAGCCACGCCTTGGCGCATGACAATGATGTAGTCGGCCAGCGCCCGCACGACCTTGAGATCATGGCTGATGAACATGTAGGCGAGCTTGTGGCGCTGCTGCAAGTCCCGCAGCAAGTCGATGATTTGCGCTTGGACCGACATATCGAGCGCCGAGGTCGGTTCGTCGAGGACGACCAGCCGCGGCTTCAAGACCATGGCCCTTGCGATGGCGACGCGCTGACGCTGGCCGCCCGAGAATTCATGTGGATAGCGGTGCCTTGTGCCCGGATCGAGATCAACCTCACGAAGCGCCTGAGCGACCATCTCATCACGCTCCGCCCGGTCACCCAGCTTGTGTACCTTAAGGCCTTCCTCGATGATCTCGGCGACCGACATGCGCGGGCTTAGCGAACCGTATGGGTCTTGAAACACGATCTGCATCTCGCGCCTAAGCGGCCTCAGTTCCTTCGAAGACAGGCCTTGCACGTCCCGGCCCATGAATGAAATCTCACCCCGGCTATGCTCCAGCCTGAGCAATGCCATACCGAGCGTTGTCTTGCCGCAACCGGACTCGCCGACGATGCCAACCGTCTGACCCTCGCGAATGGTGATGGAGAATCCGTCAACGGCTTTGACATAGGCGGCGGTCCGTCGAAGCAAGCCTTTCTTGATGGGAAACCAGACACGAAGGTCGTTGCCTTGAAGCACCACGGGTGCTGTCGGATCGGCAGGCAATTTCTCGCCCGACGGTTCGGCGGCGAGCAGATGCTTGGTGTACTCGTGTTGCGGCGATTCGAAAATCTCCGCTGTTGGTCCGGCCTCGACGATCGCGCCCTCATTCATTACGCAGATCCGGTCCGCCATCTTGCGGACGATGCTCAGATCATGGGTAATAAACAGCATGGCCATGCCAAGCTTGGCCTGTAATTCCTTGAGAAGCGCCAGAATCTGGGCCTGGATAGTGACATCGAGCGCGGTGGTCGGTTCGTCGGCGATCAGCAGGTCCGGTTCGTTGGCGAGCGCCATTGCGATCATCACACGCTGGCGCTGGCCGCCCGAGAGCTCGTGTGGATACGCGGTGAGACGTTGCTCGGCGTCGCGAAGGCCGACAAGGTGCAGGAGCTCCAGGACACGCGCTCGGGCCGCTGTGCGCGAGAGACCCTTATGCAGCAGAAGGGCCTCGCCGACCTGCTTTTCTATGGCGTGCAGCGGGTTCAGCGACGTCATCGGCTCCTGGAAGATCATCGAGATCCTGTTGCCGCGCACGCCGCGCAGCGTGCGCTCCGGCGCACCGACAAGTTCCTCATCGTAGAAGCGGATGGAGCCAGAGGGATGGCGCGCCTTCGGATAGGGGAGCAGCTGGAGAACCGATAACGCGGTAACTGACTTGCCCGATCCGGACTCACCGACCAGTGCCAGAGTTTCGCCGCGATCAATGGCGAAAGATATTCGTCGGACTGCCTCGACCTCAGCACCGGGCACGTCGAACGTCACCGAAAGATCCTTCACTTCAAGCATGGTCGGCTCGCTCACAGCTGGGCCTTCCGCGGGTCGAATGCGTCGCGTATGGCTTCGCCGATGAAGACAAGCAGCGAGAGCATAAGGGCGATAACGAAGAACCCTGCCATGCCAAGCCAGGGCGCCTGCAAGTTGTCTTTACCTTGTTTCAGGAGCTCGCCCAACGAAGCTGAACCTGGAGGCAGCCCAAACCCCAGGAAGTCCAACGCAGTCAGCGTCACCACCGAACCCGAGGTGATGAATGGCAGGAATGTGATCGTTGCTACCATAGCGTTGGGGAGTACGTGGCGCGCCATAATCAGCGAATTCGAAAGGCCAAGCGCACGTGCTGCTTTAACATAGTCGAAGTTGCGCGCGCGCAGGAATTCGGCGCGAACGACGCCGACCAGTGCCGTCCAACTGAACAAAAGCAGCAAACCGAGCAGCCACCAGAAGTTGGGTTCGACGACCGAGGCAAGAATTATCAACATGAAGAGGACCGGCATGCCGGACCAGATTTCAATTATGCGCTGGGCGAATAGATCGATCAGTCCGCCGAAATAACCCTGAACCGCGCCGGCGGCGACGCCGATAATCGAACTAAAAAGGGTTAGGGTGAGGCCGAACAGTACCGATATGCGGAAGCCATAAATCAAGCGAGCGACCACATCGCGCGCCTGATCGTCGGTGCCAAGTAGATTCTGCCACGAGGGTGGTGCTGGTGCCGGCACTGCCAGAGAGGTGATATGCGTGTCGTAGCGGTAGGGGATCGGTGTGTGAAGTATCCATCCCTTCGCTTCGATCAACTCGCGTACGAATGGATCGCTATACTCCGCCTCGGTTTCGAAGTCTCCCCCGAACGCGGTTTCCGGATAGGTGATGAGAAATGGCGTATAGATCTCACCGTCAAAATAGACCAGCAGCGGCCGGTCGTTAGCGATGAGTTCCGCGAACAAGGAGGCGACCAAGAGCAACAGGAACATCCAAAGCGACCAGTATCCGCGTCGATTGGACTTGAAGTTGTCGATACGCCGCCGCGTCAGGGGCGTAACCGGGAGGCCAAGGAATCGGTTCTCGCTCATCGCCCGCCGTTAGACCTCGCGCGTTTCGAAGTCGATCCGCGGATCGACCAGCATGTAGGTAATATCGCCGATAATTCCGAGGATGAGTCCGAGCAAGGTGAAAAAATATAACGACGCGAACATGATCGGATAGTCACGGTCGATCACCGCCTCGAAACCCAATAATCCCAACCCGTCGAGCGAAAAGATGACTTCAATCAAGAGGGCGCCGGTAAACAGGATTCCGATAAAAGCAGACGGGAACCCGGCGATGACGATCAACATAGCGTTGCGGAATACGTGACCGTATAGCACGCGTTTTTCAACCAGACCTTTGGCGCGTGCGGTGACGACATATTGTTGGTTGATCTGATCGAGGAACGAATTCTTGGTCAACATCGTCAGTCCGGCGAAACCACCGATGACAAGCGAGATGATCGGCAGCGCCAGGTGCCAGAAATAGTCCAATATGCGCAGCGGCCACGACAGGTCCTGCCAGTCGTCGGAGACGAGTCCGCGCAGCGGGAACCAGTCGAAGTAGCGTCCACCTGCGAACACGACGATGAGCAAGATCGCAAACAGGAAACCTGGGATTGCATTCCCCACAATAACGACGCCGCTGGTCCATATATCGAACCGTGTGCCGTCGCGTACCGCCTTGGCGATGCCCAACGGAATGGAGATGAGGTAGACGAGCAGCGTCGTCCATAGGCCAAGCGAAATTGAGACGGGCAGCTTCTCGATCACGAGATCGACGACGTCACGATCACGAAAGAAACTCTGCCCGAAATCGAAAGTGATGTAACTGCGCATCATGATCCCGAAACGCACGTGGGCAGGCTTATCGAATCCGAATTGCCGTTCAATTTCCTTTATGAAATCGGGGTCGAGTCCCTGCGCGCCACGGTACTTGCCAGTGGTGCTAGTGTCCGTTGGCCCGCCCTGGCTGCGCTCGCCTGCGCCGACTTCAGAGCCCGCCCCACCGCCGATCCGCGCCGTCGCCTCGACGCCCGATCCGGTAATTTCTGCAATTAGCCGCTCGACCGGACCGCCCGGCGCGACCTGCACGATTAGAAAGTTGATGACCATGATCCCGAACAGCGTCGGGAAGACAAGCAGCAGGCGACGAATGATGTAGGCGATCATGCGCTAGGCGCCAGTCCATTCTAAGCAGGATTGCATCTACTTCGTGCCTGACTTGCTGCGTCGTGTCTCCAGCTGTTGAGATTTTTCCTCGTCGACCCACCAAGTGAAAAACTGTGCGCCGCGAATGGGTGTGATCTCGGGTCTGCTGAACTTGTTCCAGTAGATCAGGCGGTCAAAGGGGATGTGCCAATTAGGGATGACGATGTGTTGCCATTGGAGGACGCGGTCGAGCGCCCGTGTGTAGGAAATGAGAGACGTGCGGTCCGGCGCGGAAATCAGCTTTTCTATGAGTTGATCAATAGCCGGATCCTTTAGGCCTGCCAAGTTACGCGTGCCATTGCGATCGGCCGCGGCCGATCCCCAAAAATCACGTTGCTCGTTGCCCGGTGACAACGACTGGCCCCAGGTCGAGACCATCATGTCGAAGTCGTATTGAGAGATGCGCTCCTGGTATTGCGCCGTATCGACGATGCGGACCTTGATGTCGACCCCCAGTCGCTCGAGATTTTGCCTGAAGGGCAGGACAATCCGTTCAAACAGCGGGCTAACCAGGAGAATTTCGAAGGCCATGACCTGACCCGTCTCTGTATTTGTCAGTTTGCGGGTATCCTTGCTGACCTCCCAACCCGCGGTACGCAGCAAGCGCTGGGCATCGCGCAGATTATTGCGGACATTGCCCGAACCATCGGTTTTGGGCGGCGCATAGACCTGGGTAAACACCTCGTCCGGGACCCGACCTCGATAGTCTTCAAGGATTTCCAGTTCTCTGCCTTTCGGCAGACCTGTTGCCGCCAATTCAGAATTATCAAAGTAGCTTCGGGTTCGCGTGTATTGACTGTAGAACAATGCCTTATTCGACCATTCAAAATCGAAGCCGTAGGCAAGCGCACGCCGCACGAGGCGGTCCTGAAACAGCGGATTGCGCAGGTTAAAGACAAAGCCCTGCATGCCCGAAGAGCGATTGTGCGGTAGCTCAACTTTTGAGATCAAACCTTTCTCGACGGCGGGAATATTATAAGCGGTTGCCCAAGCCTTTGATCCATTCTCGGCGCGAAAATCATATTCGCCTGCCTTGAACGCCTCCTGTGCCACTGTTGTATCGCGATAATAGTCGTAGCGGATCGAGCCGAAATTGCTCGAGCCGACTTGGGTGGGATGATCCTTTGCCCAATAGTCGGCAACAAGCTCATAAGTGATGGATCGGTTTGGCTCGAAGGCGGCGATTCGATAGGCGCCGCTGCCGAGCGGCGGCAACAGCGTTGTATCGTTGAACTCGCGCCCTTCCCAGTAATGCTTCGGCAGGATCGTCAGTTCGCCGATGATGAGAGGAAGCTCGCGATTCTCGCCGCCGGTAAAGGTGAACTTGACCTTACGCGGGCCAACCCGTTCCGGCGTGGCGACGTTCGAATAGTAAAAACGATAGAACGGCGCACCCTTTTCCTTGAGCGTATTGAATGACCAGATGACATCATCGACGCTGATCGGTTTGCCGTCGTGCCAGCGCGCGTCTGGATCAAGCGTAAAGATGATCCAGGATCGATCGTCCGGCACTTCGACACTCTCAGCGACATGGCCGTACTTCGAGAAGGCCTCATCGGCCGAACTGCTAAGAAGACTGTCGTAGATTAATCCAATGCCGGCGGCTGAGCGCCCCTTGACGATGAAGGGATTGAAACTGTCGTAGCCGCCGATTGAGGCCAAGCGAACCTTGCCCCCTTTGGGCGCGGCCGGATTCACGTAATCAAAGTGGGTGAAATCGGGGCCGTACTTCAGGTCACCATGCATGGCGATACCGTGCGCGGGCGCAACCTGTTGCGAGACTACTGGCGAAGACATTCCCAGCAAGACGCCAATTGCCAGTGCACCTAGGGCAATCCGTTTCATCGATGTCATCCCGTCTTGTGTGTTTCGCCGCCAGCTTAACCGAAATCATCGAAGGCGATAACACGCTCGGCAACGAATTGACGGATGAGTGATCGATTGCTCGTCGATCGTTACGAGATTTCTCCTGCGACGGGCTGCACGTCGAGGTCCATCCAGGTTTCCCCGGCGCCGATTACGCAACTTACGCCATTTGGCATCGTCAAAAATATTGTCCAGGTAGATTGGTCCTCTGTCGTGAAGACTTCAAGCAGGCCGCCATTGTTGGCAAGACCCATGGCGCTCTGTGCCTCATGCGCGCGCTGACCCAGGTACTCCACGAGCTCGGTGCGCTGAAAACATTCGTGTTCGGCAGCGTACGCCGGCCTTACCAGGAACAGTCCGCCGATCACAAGCAGCAGAGAGACGCCGATCGAAACGGCTAATTGTCCGACCGCCACCATCGGCGCATGCGTGCGCCGGTTGCCCGGAATTGCGGTATGCGCGGCTGTCTGGATTGCCATGCTTCGATCTCCGGATCGTTAACCCGATTGACGAATACCCGGCTATCGGGTGGGTTTGGATGCCTGCCCGGCAGAGTTTTGCCGGTATTCGACTCATATGGGGTATTGAACAATCATTCAAGAATGGTATTTCGAGGTGCCGTTCAAAAATGAGTGATCCATACTAACCTATTGAAATGTAATTGCTTTACTATCGATATGCGGTATTTAGCGGCGGCTGACAATATCTCCCATCTGGCGCCTCGTCAGAGAGCACGGCCAATCCAACGCGCCTGCGGGTGCTCTTGCGGGTGCTATCGTCAGAAACCGCGTACGATTTGCTCAGCCAAGCTGGACTGATTGTGTTGTGGACTTAGGGAAGCGGTTGGGGATTGGCACTTAGCGAGCGGATGTAGGCGATGACGTCTGCGCGTTTGCTCGCGTCCTTGATGCCGGCGTAAGTCATTTTTGTGCCCGGAATGAACGTTTTTGGCTTGAACAGAAACTTGTTCAGTGATTCGTAATCCCACGTTCCGTCCATTTTTCTGAATGCTGACGAGTACTTGAATCCTTCCGCTTTGGCCATGGCGCTGCCGACGATATTCCAAAGGTTGGGTCCAATCTTATTGGCGCCACCATCGCTCGGCGTGTGGCATGCAGCACACGCCTTGAACAATTTTTCGCCCCGGCTCGCGTCGGCAGAAGCGAGAAGTGTTACGACCGGCTCGGGACCTGCCGGTGCGGCTTTCGCCGTCGCCGTGGTCGCCGCAGCAAGATCACCGCCGCCAATTGGGAATGCCTGTGTTTTTAGGGGTTCATGATGAAGGAGTTGTTCGGCGGCAAAACCGGAACCCATCGCAAGCAAACCTGCGGCGAGAACGGCACCGACTATTTTGTTCCAGAAGAGCGGATCATCCCTCATGCGGTCGCACCTGCGTGTATTGCCGAATGTGTCTTTGGGGATCGTTGACGGGCAGCCTGCCTGCTGTTTATTCGTTCTGCAACCTGCGTTGGCGGTATATGCTTTGGTTAACGGCAAATCAAGAGCCAATTCGGCTCGTGTGCCGGCGCAAAGCAAGACTCTCGCTGCGTCGTCTGGCATCTGCCCAGTTGCGGATTTGCCGTCACTATATCGTTGGACTGCCGATCGAAATCCAAGGTGAGTTGATATCTAATGGTTGAGTCAGGTCGTCTGCCGCCAACAAATCCGATCGTCATCATTCCAGCCCGGCTGGCGTCTACCCGGTTGCCTGGCAAGCCTTTGGCGGATATCGGCGGCGCGCCGATGATCGTCCATGTGTGGCGTCGCGCAATCGAGGCGGACATTGGCCCGGTGCTGGTCGCGGCGGCCGATCGGTCGATTGCTGAGGCAATTGCTGACGTCGGTGGTGAGGCCGTGATGACCGATCCCGCACACCCGTCCGGCTCGGATCGCGTCTTCGAGGCACTGGAAACCGTCGATCCGGATGGCCGCTACGATTCGGTCATCAATCTACAGGGTGACTTACCGACAATAGATCCGGCCGCGCTGCGTGCTGTTATTGCCCTCTTGTCTTCCAGCCCGGCGGATATCTGCACGCTTGCGTCCGTCATCACCAAAGTCGAGGAACGCAGTAATCCCAATGTCGTAAAAGCCGTCGTTGCATTCCCGCCGCAGGAAAATTGCGCGCACGCCCTCTATTTTTCGCGTGCAGAGGCGCCCGCAGGAGAGGGACCGCTCTATCACCATATTGGGGTCTACGCGTATCGTCGCGCCGTACTCGCACGATTTGTCACATTGCCTCCGGCAGCTCTCGAACGGCGCGAAGGTCTTGAACAACTGCGCGCCTTGGAAGCGGGCATGCGAATCGATGTCGCTCTGGTCGATACGGTCCCATTTGGCGTCGATACGATGGACGATCTCGAACGGGCGCGCGATCTACTGGTCAAATAAGTTATCCACAGGCCAGAAAATAAGTATTTATAATTTTCTATTATTTTTTATGATAATTTGATATACATATATACGTTGGTACTCAAGTTTAGCCTATATTCATGATATGACCATTGCAGAACGCATAAAGCAGGCGCGAACCAACGCTGGCCTGACACAAACCGAGCTCGCCGCGGCGGTCGGCGTTTCTCAACCGACCGTCAACGGTTGGGAGCGCGGAGCCTTCGTGCCGGCTCGCGAACGGGTCGACCAGATTGCCCAGGCGACCAACGCCAGCAGGCAGTGGCTGGAACTTGGCGAGGAAACGGTGGAGCGGCCAGGTGCGCGTGCCGATGACGCTCGATCTGTGGCGGAGGCGCCGGAGGCGACACCGCCTGTCGTCCCCGCCGACATAGACAACAGGATAAGGGTTCCATCGTCTGCCGCCGGTGAACGTATCGCATTTCAGGGGATTGAAGGCGCCTATTCGCATCTTGCATGCCGCCAGGTCTACCCGCAGGCAACGGCCTTGCCGTGCCGCACGTTTGAGGCCGCGTTTGCCGCCGTGAGTGGCGGTGACGCTCAGTTCACGATGATTCCCATTGAGAACTCGCTAGGTGGAAGGGTCGCCGACATCCACCATTTGCTGCCGAAATCCAGCCTCTATATCGTGGGCGAGCATTTCCAATCCGTTCAGCATCATATGCTCGCTCCCCCTGGGGCGACGCTTGAAGGATTGCGGACCGTACACAGCCACGTTCAGGCGTTGGCGCAGTGTCGCGACGTTATCCGTGAGCTTGGTTTGGAAGCCGTTGCCCATGCCGACACAGCAGGCGCCGCCAGGGAGATCGCAGAGCTTGGCGACCCGAGCACTGCCGCCATCGCCTCGGACCTCTCGGGGCAAATCTACGGTCTGCAAACAATCCGGACGCGTATCGAAGACCGCATCGGCAATACCACTCGCTTCGTCATCATGGCCCGCCGACGGATCGAGCCCGATGTTCGCGATGGTCCGTGCATAACCAGCTTTGTATTTCAGGTTCGTAGTGTGCCGGCCGCCCTTTACAAGGCGCTCGGGGGGTTTGCGACGGTCGGTGTAAATATCGTCAAACTTGAAAGCTACATCGTCGATGCGAGCTTTACCGTCGCGCAATTCTACGCTGAGATCGAAGGCCACCCGGCGCAACGCGAAGTGGATCACGCGTTCGAGGAACTGCAGTATTTTTCGGCAAAACTGAAGATCCTTGGGACCTATCAGGCAAGCTCGTTCCGCGATCAATCCTAACGAGCTGCCGCATCAAACGCCGAGCCAGTCGTCGACGAGACGGCGGGCGATCGAATCGGCGCGTGGCAATCGAAAACTTTCGTTTTCGGGCGACTGCAACAAATCCTCGCGGCTGTACCAGCGCGCGTCTTCCAATTCGGTGTGATCGACGACCAAACTTGTGGTGACCGCGCGCGCGGTAAATCCGAGCATGATTGAGGATGGGAATGGCCAAGGCTGCGACGAATGATAGCGGATATCATCGATCTCGATGCCGGCCTCCTCATGGATCTCTCTGGCGACGGCCCCCTCCAGGCTCTCTCCGGGTTCAACAAAGCCTGCAAGGACGGAGTGCATGCCCGGCGGCCAACGGTTTTGGCGCCCCATCAGCACGCGTTCACCGTCATGCACGAGCATGATGACCGCGGGATCGGTGCGCGGAAAGCACGAGACGCCGCAATCGGCGTTGCTGCAGACACGAAGATGCCCGGCCTGTCGGCTGAGGGTCGGCGCGCCGCACTCGCCACAAAAGCGATGACGGATGTGCCAGTAGATAATGCCGCGCGCATAGGCGAGCAGCGTGCCCGCTTGATGCGACAAGAGTGCTCCGACGGCCCTTAAGTCCCGGAATACGCCAATGCCATCGAGTGGCGGCTCCGCTTGCTTGGAGTAGTCGAGCGCGAAATAGGCCGTTCCGTTCGCAAGTCCCAGCCAAACGACCTCGTCCGCAGTTGCGGCCGAGGCCTCGCCGGTCTGCAAAAATACCGGTTGCTGTTCGTCGTCTTTGGCGAACAGGTTCTGCATACGCCAAACCGGCGCGAAGCGGCTACTCGGGTCGGCCAGCCGTTCGGCCAGCCAAACATCGTCGTTTCGCAAATGAGTCGCCCGATCGATTTCGCCGGACGCGTAGTAGTTGGCCGATTTCATGGTCCGAAACTCTCACGGTTGCGGCGCGGCGCGCAATCACCGTTTTGTGGGGTTGCTTGTCGAGCTGGTCGATCGTTGGTCGGCCTACCTGCCAGATTGGAAATAATCGGTCCAAGCGGGCGCCAATACGCTCTGCGTTCTTGCCCAGGGGTGCCGATCTCCTGATATACTAGTTTCGGAAGGCTGGCTTGCGGACGGGTTGCTCGCCAAACCGGTCAGATCCGGAAGGAAGCAGCCGTAACGAGATTTGGCCCGGGTCGTCTGTCCGGTCTTCCACTCCTCGGTTTCGAGGTCCCTCAAGGCGAAACATCACTGCAGATGACCGCTGAGTCCACCGTTCCTCCCTATCGCGTCTTGGCGCGAAAGTATCGTCCCGGCACCTTCGAGCAGGTGATCGGGCAAGAGGCGCTGGTCCGCACCCTGACCAACGCCATCGCCGGCGGCCGCATAGCGCATGCCTTCATGTTGACCGGTGTACGCGGTGTCGGAAAAACAACAACGGCGCGTCTCATTGCGCGCGCGTTGAATTGCATTGGACCCGACGGCGAGGGCGGGCCAACCATCAAACCATGCGGCGTTTGTGAGCATTGCCGGGCGATTGCCGAAGATCGGCATGTCGACGTCATCGAAATGGATGCGGCCAGCCGCACCGGCGTTGACGATATTCGCGAATTGATCGAGGGCGTGCGCTACCACCCGGTTTCGGCGCGCAACAAGGTCTACATCATCGACGAAGTACATATGCTTTCCAAGCCGGCCTTCAACGCACTGTTGAAAACGCTGGAGGAGCCGCCGGAGCACGTGCATTTCGTCTTCGCGACGACCGAGGTACGCAAAGTGCCGGTGACTGTGCTCTCGCGGTGTCAAAGGTTCGACTTGCGGCGTGTGAGCGGTGAAGAGTTGGCGCGGTATTTCCAGGAAATCGCGGAAAAAGAGACGGTTGAAATCGATGAAGAGGCGATGGCGCTGATATCAAATGCCGCTGACGGCTCGGTGCGGGATGGTTTGTCCCTGTTCGACCAGGCCATCACGCTCGGCGACGGCAAGATTACCAATGCGCTTGTCCGGGACATGCTGGGTCTGGCGGACCGCACTCAGATCTTCGATTTATTTGATCATGTGATCGCCGGACGGATCGCGGATGCGCTCGAACAGTTTGTGCGTATGTATCGCGATGGCGTGGACCCAGTGACGGTCATGCAGGATCTGCTCGAGCTTACACATTGGCTGACACGTCTCAGCATCGTGCCAGATGTTGCCAAGGCGCCCGGCACCCCGGAGGCCGAGCGGACGCGCGGTCTAGCGATGGCGAATGCGCTGTCAATATCGGTATTGAGTCGCGCTTGGCAGATGCTGCTAAAGGGGTTGGGCGAAGTGCAGAGCGCGCCATCACCGCGCCAGGCCGGCGAAATGGTTCTTATACGGCTCGCCTACGTGGCCGAATTGCCAACGCCCGCCGAACTTATTGCCGGGTCCCGTGCAGAAAGTGCGCTCGATGCGGGCACCGATAAGGCCGACCTCTTTGCCACTGCAGACGAATCAGCGGCCGTTACCGCGCCAACGACCGAAGCGACGCCGCAGACCGACGCACTGCAGCCGGTTGGTGGCGGCACGCAGGCCGCACTTGCCATGCCGATGCCGGAAACTGCACCGGAAGTCATCGATTCCATAGCCGCGGAACCCGAGCAACCTCCACCAACCGTTGCCCTCGAAAGCTTCGAGGATGTCGTCGCGCTATTCGCCGAGCATCGCGAAGTGCTTTTGCGGGCGCAACTTTTCAATAACGTGCACCTGGTTCGGTTCGAACCTGGCCGGCTGGAGCTTCGACCCGACGCGCACGCTCAGCCGAACCTGGCAAATCGCGTGTCGTCGCTCTTAACGGATTGGACTGGCACCCGCTGGGTCGTCACAATTTCATCCGAACCGGGCGCGCCGACCCTAGCCGAACGGGAGAGGGGCGCCGATCAAGAGCGTTGGGATGCGGCAACGCGCCACCCGATGGTTCGAGCGGTGACAGACGCATTTCCAGGGGCGAAGATTACGCGCGTGACAGCGTTGGGCGAAGCCGCCAAGCGATCCCAAACGGACGAAGCCGCGCCGAACGGCGGGGTCAGCGATAAAGAGGATGATGGATGAAGAATCTCGGCCAAATGATGAAGCAGGCGCAAGAAATGCAGGAGAAGATGGCGGAATTGCAAGAGCGCCTGGGACAAATCGAAGTTGTTGGCCAATCGGGTGGTGGCATGGTGATGGTTACGCTCAACGGAAAGAGCGAAATGCGTCGGGTCCAACTCGATCCTGCGCTGGACCCCAATTCCGAGGGCGCGATGCTTGAAGATTTGATTGTTGCTGCGCACAACGATGCCAAATCCAAGCTTGAGGTTAGGCTGCAGGAGGAAACGTCCAAGCTGATGGGTGGCCTGCAGTTGCCGCCGGGCATGAAGTTGCCATTCTAAAAGACAAAATTTCTTGATAGATCACGAATGGCAGACATCGATCGTTTGATTCAGCTACTGGCGCGCCTGCCGGGACTAGGCCCGCGATCCGCGCGCCGAGCCGCCTTGTCCCTGCTGAAGAAACGAGAGAGTTTGATGGAACCGTTGGCTCAAGCGCTGACGAGCGCGGCCGGTTCCATCAAGGCCTGCTCGCGCTGCGGCAATCTCGATGACGTCGATCCCTGCGCAATTTGCCAGGATGAGAAGCGTGACGACTCGGTGATTTGTATCGTTGAGGATGTCGCCGACCTATGGGCGCTCGAGCGGACCGGCTCCTTCAAGGGCCGCTATCACGTCTTGGGCGGAGTATTGTCGGCGCTCGACGGCGTGGGACCGGAAGATCTCAACATCGGCACCCTGGTCGATCGCGTAAATGTGGACCATGTCGATGAAGTAATCCTTGCGACCAACATGACGGTCGATGGCCAGACGACGGCGCACTACATCGTTGACAGGCTGACTTCGAGCGGCGTCAAGATCACGCGCCTCGCCCATGGCGTTCCGGTCGGGGGGGAACTCGAGTATCTCGACGACGGCACGCTGACGGCGGCTCTCAAGGCGCGCCATTAGACCGTATCGTGAAAAATTGGCCGCGCAATGCCGGCAAACGTGGTCGTCAGCCGCGCGCTCTCTCAGTCGGCTTGTTGTTCGTCTTCGACGTGCGATGGCTCGATCGACTGCATCTCGTCTTCTTCGGACAGATCGACCTCGCCGATGCGATGGATACTGTGAGTCACCTTGCCGCTTGAAATAAGGAGTAGACGCAAGTCTTCTGTCGCCTGTCCAAAATGGCGCTGTAGATTGTCCGCTCTTTCGTCCAAGCGTGAGACATCGTCGGCCAAGCGCTGAACTTCACTTTGAATCAATCCAGCCTGCTCGCGCATCTGCGCGTCCTTGAGTACGGCGCCAATAGTGTGCAGTGCCGCCATCAGCGTGGTCGGGGAGACAATATAGACGCGTGCCCGGTGTGACCTCTCGACAACCTCGGGCAACTCAGCATGCAGTTCGGCAAAGACCGCCTCGGATGGCAGGAACATCAACGCGTGCTCGGCCGTCTCGCCGGGAATGATGTACTTGTCTGCAATATCACGCACATGTTTCCAAATGTCAGCACCAAATGACCGCAGGGCATTGGTGCGTTCCGTGTCGTCCCTGGCTGCTCGCAACAAGTGGTAACTTTCGAGGGGAAATTTGGCGTCGATGGCAATCGGGCCGGGCGGGTAAGGAAAATTAATTAGGCAGTCCGCGAGCTTTCCGTTCGAGAGCTTCGCCGGGAACTGGTAGGCCGATGGCGGCAACGCGTTGCGAATTTGGTCGGCGAGCTGTGTCTCGCCAAAGGCACCGCGTGCCTGCTTGTTTGCAAGCACGTCCTGAAGGCTTACGACCTGCGCCGATAGATTGGTTATTTTGTCCTGGGCCGCCGTGATGACCGCGAGCCGTGTCTTCAAGTCTCCCATGATGCTGGTCGTCTGCGTGGATTGTTTTTGCAGCGATTCGCCGATCCGCCGCGACATGTCGCCGAGCCGATCCTCGAGCGCCTTGGCGAGCGTTCGCTCCTGAGCCTGTAGCCGCTGGGAAAGCTGGTTTTGTGCCAATGCCTGCTGTTCGGTCAACTGACTGATACGTCCGGCAAGCTCGGTTTGCTGATCGATAAGCCTCTGCGCAGCCGAGGAATCGCCGGCATGGCGCCGTGACAGAATAATGATGAAGACGGTGGCCGCCGCAAGGGCGGCGAGAATAATCAGCAGGTTTGCATCCATTGAGCGGAGGCGGCCTTTCAGTGTCGAAGTCGTGTGCTGAGACTACCACACGGCCGGTCCCATCCATACCGGCTGGCTTGACGAGCGAGCGCTTCGGTCATAACTGTTTCGACCTCGCGAAAAGAATCGGGGGGACGGAGATTTCGTGGCGGTTTTACGCATCATAGTCGCACCCGATCCACGCCTGAAGGCGGTCTGCGAACCTGTGTCTGAGGTAACCGAGGAGCTCGCGGGCCTCATGAAGGACATGCTCGAGACAATGTATTTGGCTCCGGGCGTAGGCCTGTCTGCACCGCAGGTTGGCGTCACCAAGCGTTTGATTGTCGTCGATCCCGCTCGAAGGGACAGTGAGCCGCAGCCACTCATGATGGCGAATCCGAAATTGGTCAGCATCTCGCAAGACACGAAGACTTATGAGGAAGGCTGCCTTTCGTTTCCCGATCACTATGCCGAGGTCGTCCGGCCCTGCAAAATTACAGTGAGCTATATCGACGAGACCAACGAGCAATGCGAATTCGAAGCCGAAGATCTGCTTGCGACCTGTATCCAACACGAAATGGACCATCTTGACGGGGTGCTGTTCGTCGATCACCTCTCGGCGCTGAAGCGCAGCATAATTCTCCGCAAGCTCACGAAGTCCAAGAAGCGGACGGCAGCGGCGGCGGAATAGCGCGTCGTTTGGCGGCGACTTCGGAATGACGTTGCGTCTTGCCTTCATGGGTACGCCGGAGTTCGCAAAGTCGAGCCTGCAAGCGCTGATCGATGCCGGCCACCGTGTCGATTGTGTCTACAGTCAGCCGCCACGCCGTGCGGGCCGAGGTCGCAAGTCTCGACCGAGTCCGGTTCAGGCGCTCGCTGAGCAAAACCAACTCATGGTTCGCGTGCCGGAGTCTTTCGAGTCGGCCGCGGATCAGAACGACTTCTGCGCGCTGGAGATCGATGCGGCGGTCGTGGTCGCCTACGGACTGCGCCTGCCACAGCGAATTCTCAACGCGCCACAGTTCGGCTGTGTCAACGCGCATGCTTCTCTGCTACCTCGGTGGCGCGGCGCGGCGCCGATTGAGCGCGCCATTCTCGCCGGTGACAGTGAGACCGGCGTAACGATCATGCAGATGGACGAGGATCTCGATACCGGTCCAATTTTGATGCAGGAGCCATTGATGATCGGCTCCGACGACGACGCGGGAAGTCTTCGGGAACAACTCTCAGTGCTTGCTGCAGACCTAATAGTCCGCGCGCTGGAAAGGGTTGAATTGGGTAGCATGACGTCAATCGCCCAGCACCAGGTGGGGGTGACATATGCTCGCAAGCTGGATGTCAGCGAGGGTCGATTAGACTGGCACAAGCGGGCGGACGAACTCGCTCGTCTTGTGCGTGGTTTCGGGCCGCGACCTGGTGCCTGGTTCGAGCACGACGGAACCCGGATCAGGGTGTTGAAAGCTGCCGTCGCGAGCGGGAACGGCTCGCCGGGTGCTGTCGTCGACGATGCTCTCACGGTCGCCTGCGGTGAAGCGACGCTCCGGCTAGGGCGCCTGCAGCGGCCCGGCAAAGTGGCGATGGATGCGGCTGAATTCATGCGCGGCTACGCGTTGCCGAGAGGCACCGTCTTGTCATGACGCGCTGGAAGCTCGTTATCGAGTATGACGGATCCGATTTCGTTGGCTGGCAACGCCAGGATAACGGCCGGTCGATTCAGCAATCGCTGGAGGAGGCCGTCCACGGATTTGCACAGGAAACGGTGACCATTCATGGTGCAGGACGAACGGACAGCGGCGTTCATGCGCTAGGCCAGGTTGCCCACTTCGATCTCCTGCGGGAGGCTGACGCTGCAACCGTGCGCGACGCACTCAACTTTCATCTGAAACCCGATCCAGTAACGATCCTTGATGCGGAAGCTGTTGATCAGGACTTTCACGCGCGTTTCTCAGCCACGGCCAGGCATTACCGGTATCGTATTCTCAACCGTCGCGCACCAGCGGCGCTCGAGCGCAGTCACGTTTGGCAGGTTCCGACGGAGCTCGATTGGCGCGCGATGAACGCGGCAGGGCAAACACTTACGGGCCGGCACGATTTCACCAGTTTCCGCGCCGCGGAGTGCCAGTCAGACTCGCCAGTAAAGACGTTGGCTGCGCTCAACATCGAACGGCATGGAGATGTCGTGGTCATCGAAGCACACGCCCGATCGTTTCTCCGTAATCAGGTCCGCATCATTGTCGGCACGTTGCGGCTGGTGGGCGAAGGTAAATGGACTAGCGCGGACGTCAAGGAGGCGCTTGCTGCCCGTGATCGTGCCCAAGCGGGCCCGACGGCACCACCCGACGGCCTCTATCTGACGCGGGTCGATTATTGATGAGCACGCCCGCCCGCGCCGCGTCGACACCTGCCCCTTTAATAATTCCCGTCCTGTTGGTCGCGGCGGCTTCCGCCAGCATTCTCTCGACCGATCTCTATACGCCGTCGCTTCCACATCTGACCGAATACTTCGAGACCAGCGCCGAGACGGTGCAGTTGACGATGAGCCTCAATCTCTTGGGCTTCGGTGCCGCCCAGCTCATCTATGGTCCGCTCAGCGATTATCTGGGCCGCCGGCCAGTGCTGCTTGGCGGTATGGTTTGTTTTGCCGTCGTTAGCCTAGTTTGCGCTCTTGCCTACAGCATCGAGTTTCTGATCCTGGCACGCGCGCTTCAGGGCATCGTCGCCTGCGCTGAAGCGGTCGTCGGGCTGGCAATCATCCGCGATATTTACGACGAGAAGGATAGTGTCCGCGTCTTGGCGGCGTACGGTATGGCGCTGGCGCTGGCGCCGGCGGTTGGACCTCTAATCGGCGGTTATGTCCATGTCTGGCTCGGTTGGAGGGCGAATTTTTTCCTGGTGACCGGAATGGTCGTCGTCGTGGCAGTCTTGATCTGGCAATTTCTGCCGGAGACGCTTGCAAAGGAGAACCGCATCGGTGGCCGGCCCGCCTCGATAGTCCATGATTATTTCGACCTGCTGCGCCAGCGCCGTTTCATCGGTTATGCGCTACCAATCGCGCTTACTTTCGGTGGACTTTACGCCTTCATAACGGCGGCGCCATTCATTCTGATCGAGCGGATGGGCGTGGCAACACAGCATTACGGGCTTTATTACGCGGCCCTTGTTTTGGCTTACTTCCTCGCCAGTCTGGCGGCGAACCGCATGGTCGATCGGTTTGGCGTCGAGCGGCTTATTCGTATTGCCCTGTTGATCGACGTTGCCGGTGGTGCCGCAATCCTCTTGGTGGTGTTCGCCTATGAAACCCCGGCTGCACTCACCGCGGCGGTCGCCGTTGGCACATTCGGGCTGGGCTTCCTGTTCGCGACGGCCCCTGTCCGCGCACTTGCGGCGAGCGGCGCACAAACCGGTCTTGCGGCAGCACTTCTCGGTTCGCTCGAAATGGGAATCGCGGCACTTGCAGCACTTGCAGTCGGCTTCTTCCACGATGGAACGGCATGGCCGCTCGCTCTCACGTTCGGTGGCTGCAATATCATTGCCGGGCTCGCATACGTCATTTTGGCGCCATGGCGTTTCGCCAAGCAGGGGGCCGGCTAGGACAGCATTGCGTCCGATACAAAGCGGATCGACTGACCGAGCAGAAATTCGCCGATCACCAAGGCCACGGCGAATTCAACGGCGATGTCCAGCGCAACCCGGACGATGAAGCCGTGATAGAACAGCAGAACGAGAAGGACGAAAAAGCTGATCGCCGTAGAGGGGCCTTGGCTCAAGAGTCCGCTGCTTTGGAGTACAAGCAGCAGTAGAAGGATCAGGATCTGAAGTCCAGCGGACCAGTTATAGGCCACGATGTAGCGAATATACGCTTCACGTCGATCCAGCATCGGCGCGACGTAGGAAGCGATGAGCGGCCACGCAGTCCAGCCGATAACGTAGCCGATACCCTCAACGACGACGATGCGAATGGGATGCGCGCCGACGGCAGGTCCGGCGCCGGCGAAGGCGACCAGGAGAATGTAGCCGGGGAGAATGATGACTGCGCAGGAGAACGACTTCCAAAATCCCTCGACGCTATCATCGAGCATCGCTACCGCACCGCGGTCGCGCAGCAGGAACCGCCACGCGGCATAGAGTCCTCGAACCGCCTCTTGTGTCGTAATCATGCGGCGTTGAAGTAGCCGGTCAGCACCGCCTCGTAAATATTCGTTAGGTTCTGCAGGTCTTCGACGCGAGCCTGTTCATCGACCTTGTGCATCGTCTGCCCGACCATGCCGAACTCCACCACCTCGCAGTGATCCTTGATAAAACGCGCATCGGAGGTCCCCCCGGTCGTGCTGAGCTCTGGGACAACTCCCAAGATCGTTTCGATGGCCTCGCTGATCAGCGCAGAAAGAAGGCCTGGCGCCGTCAGGAAAGACTCGCCGCTTACGCGTAAATCCAGTTCGTAGCGTCCGCCGTCTCCGATTGCTCCACGGATCGCATCGTGCAGCGCTTCCGTCAGCGACGCCGAGCTGTGCAGGTCGTTGAAGCGAACGTTGAATGTGGCCTGCGCTGCGGCCGGAATCACATTGGTTGCCGGGTTGCCGATGTCGATCGTCGAGATTTGCAGCGTCGACGGCGGAAAATGTTCCGATCCTTGATCCAGCGGTCTTGTGGCGAGTGCGTTGAGGATCGCGACCAGCCGGTGAGCTGGGTTGTCGGCGAGATCCGGGTAGGCGGTGTGGCCCTGAACCCCGTGCACTGTCAGATGTCCGTTCAAGCTGCCGCGGCGGCCTATTTTTGCCATTTGGCCCAGCTGTTCGGGGTTGGTCGGCTCACCGACCAGGCAGACGTCGAGGCGCTCGTCTTTCTCTCTGAGCCAGCGCAACACTTTTTGCGTGCCGTTGATCGCCGGACCCTCTTCGTCACCGGTGATGAGCAGACTGATCGATCCGGGAATTTGTCCCTTTGAGAGAACGCGTTGCGCCGCGGCGGTGAAACAGGCGATCGCACCTTTCATGTCTGACGCACCGCGCCCATAGAGCACACCACCCTCCACGACGGCGTCGAACGGTCCTCGGCTCCAAGCCTCGAGCGAGCCGGTCGGCACGACGTCGGTGTGCCCCGCGAAGCAGAAGTTTGGTGCGGCCTCTCCGCAACGGGCGTAGAGGTTGTCCACGTCCGGTGTGCCGGTTTCGGAGAACTTGAGACGGTGGCAGAGAAAGCCAAGTTCCTCGAGCGTTCGCTGCAATAGATCCAACGCGCCGCCCTCTTCGGGCGTAACGCTGGGACAGCGGATCAGCGCCTGGGCCAACGCGACCGGGTCGACCAAGGCCTGGTCGACCAAGGTCAGTCCCTCAAAAGCTCGTTGATCGATGTCTTGGCACGCGTTCCTTCATCCACACGTTTGACGATCACGGCGCAGTAGAGACCTGGTCCAGGAGTTCCGTCGGGGAGCGGTTTGCCTGGTAGGGACCCCGGTACAACCACTGAGTAAGCGGGCACTCGACCGCGATGGACCTCGCCGGTTGCGCGGTCGACGATCTTTGTCGACGCGCCGATATAGACGCCCATCGACAGAACCGATCCTTCCTCGACGATGACGCCCTCGGCCACTTCCGAGCGGGCGCCGACAAAGCAGTTGTCCTCGATGATTACGGGATCGGCCTGCAGCGGCTCGATCACGCCGCCGATTCCGGCGCCGCCCGAAATATGGCAGTTTCGGCCGATCTGGGCACATGTCCCAACGGTCGCCCAGGTATCGATCATGGTGCCAGCGTCAACGTAGGCTCCCAAATTGACGAAGCTCGGCATCAATACGACGCCGGGAGCAATATAGGCCGACCGCCTGACAACGCAGGTCGGCACTGCGCGAAATCCAGCCTCGCGAAACTCGCGCGCGCCCCAGCCGGCCCATTTTGCAGGGACCTTATCCCACCACTGCGTGTTCTTGCCGGGTCCGCCGGGTATGGTCGTCATGTCGTTGAGCCTGAAGGACAGCAGCACGGCCTTCTTGAGCCATTGGTTGACGCGCCATTTTCCGTTGCCCTTTTCGGCGACCCTTACTTTGCCGCTATCCATGAGGTCGAGCGCCAAGTCCACGGCATCTCTCGTCTCGCCCTTGGTTTTCGACGAAATGTCGTCACGCGCCTCCCAGGCAGCGTCAATGATGGTCTTCAACTGCTTGTTGTCCATCGCAGAATCTCTAATGCAGAGGTTTGGCGGCGGCGAGAGTGGGCAAGTTGCGAAGGGGTGTCAAGGGTACGGCGAAGGTGCAATTTCAGTTGGCTTAGGTCATGTCCTCGCGCGGCAATGCCGCCAGCCAGGCCACCAAATCATCCGTGATGTAGTGGACATGATCGCCCTCGCTGCCCTCGCGCGACCAATCGAGATGAGTTCTCAGCCATACGGTTGCCATGCCGAGCCTGGCACTAGGTTGCGTGCGATATCCTCGATCATCACCGCGTGGAGAGGGTCTATGTCGTGGCGCAACACGAGGTACTCGTATGGAGCGGCATGCCGAGCGCAGCCGCTGGCACTAGGTTGCGTGCGATATCCTCGATCATCACCGCGTGGAGAGGGTCTATGTCGTGGCGCAACACGAGGTACTCGTATGGAGCGGCATCGGGTTTCGGGCGATAGTCGGCGGCAACGATATCGTAAATTGCTTCGAAATGATGCCTAACGCCGAGCTGGCGAAGCACGTTCTCCGCATGGTGTGCGGAGCCATTTGTGTAGATCAGCTTACGCCCGTCGAGCGCCGACAAGGCGTCATCGAGCTCCGGGATTTCCGCTACCCCAGACATGTCGATGTCATGGACATATTCCAAATACGCGGCCGGCTCGATCGAGTGGTGCCGCATCAGCCCGCTCAAAGTTGTGCCGTGCTCGCGGAAGTACTTTTTTTGCAGCGCGCGTGCTTCTTTGGGGCCGAGACCGAGCGCCGTTGCGACGAACTCACCGATGCGTTGTTCGACCTGGGCGAACAGGTTGCAGTGTGCCGGATAGAGCGTGTTGTCGAGATCGAATATCCAAGCTTGCGTGTGGCGCCTGTGCGGCACCATCCGCGCCGATCTTGGCGCCGGCCGGCTTGCGGTGTCCGAGCCCGTCGTCATCGCCGACCGGGTGCCGCTTTAGTTTCGATGAGACCTCTCTCCCAACCTGAGAGCACGTACTTTTATCGGCCGCGGATCAGCGTTCCCGAGCCGTGCTCTGTAAATATTTCCAGCAGGATAGCGTGCGGAACGCGTCCGTCGAGGATCGCGGCCGCCTCTACGCCATCGTTTATCGCACGTATACACGTCTCAACCTTCGGGATCATACCGCCCTTCAACGTCCCATCACGCATGTGCTTGCGCGCGGTGCGCAAGTTCATCTCGGCGATCAGCTTGCCATTCTTGCCGAGCACGCCAGCGACGTCGGTCAGCATCAGGAGCCGCGTCGCATCGAGCGCGCCGGCGATCGCCCCAGCCACCGTGTCCGCGTTGATATTGTACGTCTGGCCCTTGGAGTCGGTCCCAATCGGCGCGATGACAGGAATGAACTTGGACGCGTCGAGCAGTCGAATAACCTGTGCATCGATCTCCTGCGGCTCGCCGACGAAGCCAAGGTCCAGGACTTTCTCGATATTGGAATCCGTCCGTTTTGACCGGCGACGGAGTTTACGCGCCCGGATCAATCCGCCGTCCTTGCCCGAGAGGCCGACTGCGCGGCCGCCCGCTTTTGCGATGTCGGCAACGATCTGTTTGTTGATTTGTCCAGACAACACCATCTCGACGATGCCGACCGTGTCTCGGTCGGTTACGCGCAAGCCATCAACGAATTCGCTCTTGATCTTGAGCCGGTCCAACATCGCGCCAATCTGCGGGCCGCCGCCGTGAACGATCACTGGATTGATGCCAACTTGTTTCAACAAGACGATATCCCGCGCGAAATGCTGGGCCAAGTCCGCGTCGCCCATTGCGTGGCCGCCATATTTGATGACGCATGTCTTGCCGGCATAGCGCCGCATATACGGCAGGGCTTCCGTCAGGATGCCAGCCTTGGCCAACCATTCGTCGCGTAACAGGGTTTTGGATTTACTCATGAGTCGCTACGCCGTGCGCGCCGGCGTTCCTCGAAACGGGCGCGGACTTTAACGCAAAGGCCTTGGCGCTGCCAGCGCTGCAAGTTCGCTGCGCAATTCAGTGATGCCGATGCCATCCCGCACGCTGGTGAGACTGCAGTCGCTTAGCGCCGCCGGCCGCTTCGTCAATGCGGCGGCGGTATTCTCCAAAATGCTGGTCCGCTTGGCATCGGGCACTTTGTCGATCTTGGTGAGAACGATGCGATAGCTAACGGCGGCTTCGTCTAGATGCTCCATCATGTCGAGGTCGCTCGCCTTCAATCCATGCCGCGCGTCGACCAGCAAGCACATCCGGCGCAGCGACGCCCTGCCCTTGAAGTAGGCGGTCATCAACTCGGTCCAGCGCGCAATCTCGTGTTTGGGTGCGCGCGCATAACCGTATCCCGGAAGATCGGCCAGCATGAGCCGGTGACCGAGATCGAAGAAATTTAGCTGGCGTGTTCGTCCCGGAGTGTTGCTGGTTCGCGCCAGGGTGTTTCGGCCGGTAAGCGCGTTGATAAGGCTCGATTTACCAACATTCGAGCGGCCGGCGAACGCGACTTCAGGTAGATCGGCCGGCGGCACACCGTTCAGATCCGCAGCGCCAGTAATGAATTGGCAGTCCTGCGCGAATAACAGGCGGCCTGCTTCGATCTCTTCGGTTGTCTCGCTAGGCACAGCCGCTATGTGGTGGATCAGGTCGTTGCGCCCGCAGGCTTTGGTGCGGTCCGCCGCATGATGACCCATTGCTGCAGGATCGACAGGGTATTATTCCAGGCCCAGTAGATGACGAGGCCGGCCGGAAAATTTGCCAAAATGAACGTGAATATGAACGGCAGGAAAGTGAAGATCTTCGCCTGGATTGGGTCGGTTGGCGCGGGATTGAGTTTGGTCTGGAGAAACATGGTGATGCCCATGATAATCGGCCAGATGCCGATATTGATGACATCCAGCGTCGCCGGCACGTTCCAATCGACAAGGCCGAACAGTATCATCACCCCCAAGGGATCGCGTGCTGAGAGGTCGGAGATCCATCCGAAAAACGGAGCATGCCGCATTTCGATCGTGACAAACAGAACCTTATAAAGTGCGAAGAACACCGGGATTTGGACAATGACCGGCAGGCAGCCGGCCATCGGATTCACGCCTTCCGCCTTGTATAGCTGCATCATCTCCATGTTGAGCTTCTGCCGGTCCTCACCGTAGCGCTCTTTGAGTTCAACGAGCTTCGGCTGCAACAGCTTCATCTTGCTCATGGCGCGGAAGGACTTGTTGGCGAGCGGAAACAGCAGCAGTCGAATACCGACCGTAAGCGCAAGAATCGCCAAGCCGAAGTTGCCAAGTTTGCCGGACAGCCAGTGGATCGTCAGGAAGATCGGTTTGGTGAGGAAGTAGAACCAGCCAAAATCAACCGCCCGATCGAAAAGCGCGATGTTGAGCTCGTCGCGGTATTTGTCGAGCAACGTGACTTCCTTTGCACC
Organism: Alphaproteobacteria bacterium; assembly: GCA_963664465.2. Lineage (GTDB taxonomy): Bacteria > Pseudomonadota > Alphaproteobacteria > UBA8366 > CAVOAK01 > CAVOAK01. The sequence continues at coordinate 81,135 of CAXXSU010000001.1, forward strand.
TGCGAATAGGTGAGACCTGGCCTCGAGCTGGCCGCCACGCGGCAGCGTCTTCGCGGCTCCAAGAAAGTCGGCTTGATAGAGTGTGTTGGTTCCTCGCGTGCCACTGGTGAAACTCGTCTCGACCGTCGTCGTCTGGTCGGGCACGAGTGCAACCAGCCAGTACTTGTCGGTTATGCCGATCCAGCCCCCTGAAGTTTGCTGGCGGATCGTCTTGGCATCGACGACATCATCGTAGTCGACTTCTTTTAGGGTGCCGTCGAAGACACCGAGCAAGCCCTCGTGCAGAATATAGAAATTGAGGATTTCTGGCGTGTTGGTCCGGGAAATGAGCCCATAGGGTGCGATCGTCACCGCCGCCGATCCGGAATTACGAACACGCTGAGTGACCTCGAGCATATAGTCATCGTCTAGCGCATAGCGCCGCTCAAACCGGAGTCCCTCGCCGTTGTCCCAGGTCAGCGTCACCGGTGAATTTGGCGTGAGACTGCTTTGATCGGCCTGCCACACCGTTAGGCCATTTGGAGTCTTTACGTTCGCGCCCAGCCAGCCGAATTCTGCATAGTAGGGGTCGCTAGTATCGGTCGGCGACAGCAGCACGATGTTGGGGCTCGTACGGTCGATGGTCTCTCGATAGTCGGACAGCACAAGATCGTCGAATCTTGCGCCGACGAGTGAGATCGAACCGCTCAGCCGCGACGATACGATCTGCACGCGTGCCGTCTTCTTGAGCGCATCTTCGCGGGCCAGGATGCCAGACTGCGTCTCCCTGAGAACGCTTGGCACGCTGGCACCTAGCGTCGGTGTGCTGGCGACACCTCCCTGCTGCCCTGCCGCCGGCTCGCTCGCCACTGGCCGCTGGCTCTGCGGCACTTGCTGTATTTGTTCTTGCACTTGCGCCTGCCGGTCGGCCTGCGGCTGGACAAAAATAAACTGCCAGCCGACGAGAATGGCCACCGAGAGGACAATGGCAAGGAGGATATTTCGCTGGTCGATCACGACGGCGCGCCTGAAACCGTTTCCGCGTTTCGCCGATCGGCTTCGCAGTGGTCCAAGTGGTGATGCCCGCAGGCGTGTGACTGTCCGGGTCCCGGCACCGGATCGTAACCCCAGCCGCCCCATGGATGGCAGCGCGCAATTCGTTTTAATGCAAGCCAGCTGCCGGCGGTCGTGCCATGCGTCGAGATCGCCTGTACGGCATACACCGAACAGGATGGCCAGTATCGACAGCTCGCGGGCGTTAGCGGCGAAATGACAATTTGATACACGCGGATTGTCAGTCTTAGCGCAGCGCCGACGAGTACAGAAAGTTGGTTCATCAGCCTAACCATCACGCCACGCCTTAAGCCGTTTAAGAGCGGTTTCCAGGTCATTCAGTAGCTCTGCATAAGATCTTTGCGCGGTCTCATTCCGGGCGATCACGACGTAATCATGGTCGGGCCTACCATGATCGGTAATGACCGTCTCGACGACGGCACGCAAACGTCGCCGCGCTCGATTTCTCGCAACAGCATTGCCGATGCGCCGGCTTGCCGTGAGACCAACGCGTGAACCACATTCCGAGCTCGAACGGTCCAGCGTCTGCAAAATCAGTCCGGGAGTAACCCATTTTCTTCCTGACCTAGCGACACGCAAAAATTCCGGCCGCCGCGTCAGGCGTTCGACCGCCGGAGGCATGGAATTTAGGCCGACAGACGCTTGCGGCCCTTGGCACGTCGCCGTGCGATGACGCGACGTCCGCCGACAGTCGCGGAGCGGGCGCGAAACCCGTGGCGGCGTTTGCGAACGAGCCTACTCGGCTGATACGTGCGTTTCACGGCGGCTCTCCATTGAGCTCTGATTGAAAGCCACGCTGTATTAAAGTTTCGTCCCAGGCAAGTCAATTGGCTGGGTTGCAACTTTGTGCTGATCAGCTCTCAGCATCACGAGTACGTGACTCGCGTGTCAAACGAATCATGGCATGAATTGGCTTGGTTGTGGGTCGAGTTTTGTCGATCCCCAATGGTAGTTGTCACCCTCCGCATATCGATTGCGACCGGCATGCCGTCCAGCTAAGGTCACATCATTGAGTGAATAATTCAGGCACAACCGTGGAGTTCCAACGATGCCACAGCCAACCGAGCCGAGCTTTGCCCACGTCGGGCCATTTCAGTTCGAGACGCAATATCGTGGCGGCCCGCCGGAGCGCGAAGGTCCGACATTCAAGGTATTCATCAAGGATGCAGACGCCTGGGCACTCATCATGCGCTTCGACTGCACACTCGAGCGTCCACATTGGCACGAAACCTTCAAAGGCGGACCGCAAAAGATTATGTTTTGGAGTAACACCGATATGGACGAGGCGGTGGGTCTTGCTACTGCGGAGGTCAGAAGCAGTTTTGTCGCCAAACTAGAGAAACTCGGATATGCCGAGGAAGCCGTGGCCGCGCGCGGTGCATCCGTGCAAAGCGTGCTCGGCGAACAGTGCGACAAACTGCATGCTTATATGAATGGATAAATTGATGGCAGCTCGATGACAGAGGATCGACAGGAAAATGTCGGAGCCAATGGCCCGTCCGTCGGCGGCGGGTCGCGGGCGGCGCTATTGAAACGCTTGGTGCCGGCTGTCGTCCTGGCATTTGGCTTGGTCGCTTTTTTTGCGCTGGGTCTGGACGAGTATGCGAGCTTCGAGGCGTTAGCTAAGAACCGGCAATGGCTGATTAGTGCGGTGAGTGACCACGCCGTATTGTCCGCGCTAATCTTTTTCTTGTTTTATGCCACCATGATCGCCTTCTCGATCCCAGGCGGCGCGGTGATGTCCGTCGCCGGTGGCTTCTTGTTCGGTCAATGGTTTGGCTTAATTTACAATGTCAGCGCGGCGACTCTAGGTGCGACAATTCTATTTCTGGCTGCCAAATGGGCGGTCGGCGACGTTCTGCGAAAGCGCGCGGGTAAATGGCTGCAACGTATGGAGCAAGGTTTTCGGGAGAACGCCTTCAGCTATCTGCTCGCGTTGCGGCTGGTGCCGGCATTTCCGTTCTGGGCGGTCAATCTTGCGCCCGCATTGCTCGGAGTACGTCTTTCGACATACGTTTTGGCTACGTTTGTTGGAATAATTCCAGGTGGATTTGTGTTCACAACCTTTGGGGCTGGCATTGGCGGAATTTTGGACGCAGGCGGCCAGATAAGCGTCACGGCAATACTAACGCCGCAAATTATCACCGCGTTGATTGGCCTCGCGGTCCTCGCATTGATGCCGGCCGCATATCGTAAATATAAGTCACGGGCGTGAGCCGACCATGAGAACTCCTGCAAACAAATTCGGCGCTGTGAGTATTTGCAGTCGATGCGGTCGAGGCGTGCTATTGTCTGTGCGATTGGACCCGGCGAAATGGAGCCCTTACGCAGATTAATGCGCAGCTTGTCTGCCCGTCTGCTTCTCCTCACCGTCTTCTTCGTTATGTTGGCGGAGGTACTGATCTTCGCACCCTCGGTCGCGCGATTCCGCGAGAACTGGCTGACCGAGCGGCTCGGAGCGGCCCACCTTGCTATTCTGTCGCTAGACGCAACACCGGATCAGGTCGTGAGTGACAAGCTCCGTATGGAGCTTCTCGACCACGTCGGCGCGCTCGGAATTGTCGTGCGGCGCGACGGTGCAAAACTGGCGTTGAGCGAAAATATGCCGCCGCAAGTCAGCGAACAGGTCGATCTGACAAGTGGGGGACTCGTCTCGATGATCGTCGACGCGATGCGCATGCTCGGCAGAACCGACAATCGCATAATTCGCGTTATTGGCAAGTCACCGAAGGATCCAAACGTCAGCATCGAAATTGTGATCGAGGAAGGACCGCTACAGCGGGAAATCGTAAACTTCGCGTGGCGAATTTTAGCGCTGTCGATTGCAATTTCGCTGATAACCGCGACGCTTGTATATGCATCGCTGCATCTGCTTTTGGTGCGGCCGATGCGGCAGATTACCGAGAACATGGTGTTGTTCCGGGAAGATCCGGAGGATGTAAACCGCGTCGTGCAGCCGTCGCGAAGGCGTGACGAGATAGGCGTTGCGCAACGCGAGTTGGCGGGTATGCAGCAGAGGTTGCGCGCGGCACTCAGACAAAAGGACCACTTAGCTGCCTTAGGGACCGCAGTTGCTAAAATCAACCACGACCTTCGTGGAATTCTTGCGCCTGCCTTGTTGATGTCGGATCGGCTTGAAGATAGCGAAGATCCCGAAGTGCGGCGCGTTACACCCCGGCTTGTCGCGGCAATCGAACGTGCAGTCTCGCTATGCAGCCAGACGATGGACTATGTCCGCCGCGGGGTGCCAGACGTGCAACTGGAGCGGTTTCCACTGAACGCATTGGTTGCGGATATCGGTGCCGATCTTGCCGATCCGAACGGCCAGCGCGTCGCAGTTGAGAGCCGCGTCGGATTGGACCTGGAGGTATCCGCCGACCGCAGTCAGATGTTTCGCGTTTTTGGCAATTTGGCCCGCAACTCAGTGGAGGCTGGCGCGGATACGATCACGATTGGTGCGTGTGAAAAGGATCATGAGATTGAGATTGAGATCGCCGACAATGGGTCGGGCTTGCCTGCCCGTGCGCGGGAGAACCTATTTAGACCGTTTGAGGGCTCGGCGAAGGCAGGTGGCGTGGGGCTCGGTTTGACCTCGGCCCGCGAACTCGTGCGCAGTCACGGCGGTGAGTTGTCGCTCATCTCCACTGGTGAATCCGGGACCGTGTTTAGGGTAACGCTGCCAGCCTAACGCAGGCGCTGCAGTCATAGCGATAAACACGTTCTTTCACATGCACGTGAGAGAGACTCCCGTCATAGAACACGCAGTATAACATATAGTTAGCCTCCCAACGGCCACGGACGGCTGCCGCACGGAAGCAAATACCCCTGAATAACGGCAGCCGTCCGTATTCGATGAAACCCGACTTAAACTCTCATTTGATTCCATGCGCTCATCGTTCGTGGCGCGCTCGAACGCCCCTGGCGCGCTATGAGCTTTGCCGATCAATCGAGTTGAATTGTCACGGCCTTGAGGTAAGCCGACTCCGGAAGGGCGGGATGGATCGGATGGTCCGGTGCCGCACCGCTGGCAAGGAGGAGTCGCCCACTGCGGCGTGCGTCGGTCAGACCGCGATAGACCTGCTCGGTGAAAAGCTCGGTACCGACATTGTGCGAGCAGGACGCCAGAAACAAAATACCACCGGGCGAGACCAATGTTGCAGCGAGTCGAGCGAGCTTGCGGTAGGCGCGTGACCCTACCTTAAGAGCCTTCTTCGACCTGACGAATGACGGTGGATCGGCAACGACGATGTCGTAACGCTCGCTAGCGCCGGCACGGTCCGCCAGATCGGTGAATACGTCTGCCTTGTGGATGCGGAAGCGATCGGCAACGTCGTTACGTTCCGCCGCCATCGATGCCAGCGCCAGCGCGCTCGCCGATGTGTCGACGACAACGGCTCCCTCCGCACCCCGAACCAACGCCTGAACCGCGAACCCGCCGGAGTGTCCATAGCAGTCCAGAACCTGTGCACCAGTAGCCAGAGATGCCACAAAATTCCGGTTATTTCGTTGATCGTAAAACCAGCCGGTTTTTTGCCCGTTGAGAAGATCGGCAAAATAAACGGTGCCGTCTTCGCTGAGCTGTACCGGTTGATCGGCAGACCCCTTCGCAACATTGCAATATGTCTCGAGTCCCTCAAGCCGTCGGGCTGCGCTGTCATTCCGTAAGACGATAGCGGTTGGCGCGACAACATTCTCGATTGCTTGCAGCAGGTCGTCTTTCAAGCACTCGGCACCAGCGGTATTCAACTGCAGCGAGATCGCCGGGCCATAGCGATCGATGATCACGCCCGGCAGACCATCGGCTTCGGCGTTGACCAGCCGGTAGTATGGTTCGTCGAATAGCCGTTCGCGCAAGCGAAGCGCATTGCTGAGGCACGCCGCTAAAAATTGATCGTCGATCGCAACGTCGCGTTCACGCGTTATGACGCGCCCGCAGATTAAAGCATGTGGGTTGAACATTGCCTGACCCAACCACTCTCCGGCATCGCTGACAAATCCGATGACCGTTCCTGGTTGGAGCGCCTTGGCCTCGCTGGTCATCTGGATCTCGTTCGAGTAGATCCAGGGCCGTCCACCAGCGATCCGTCTGTGGTGACGCGGTAACAGTTTGATGAGAGGTTGCATCGCCATAATACGCGTCTCGATTTCGTGATGTTTGAGCTCGGTGCTAACTGGCGGGCGCTGCGAGTTCGTCAAGCGCACGGACGGTTCCGACGATAACGCGCCGGGCCAAGTCCAGTGCCGTTGCATCGACGGTTTGGGGTCCATCCTGTGGTGTGTGGTAGGTCCGGAATATGCGCGGGCGTAGGTTTCGAATGAGCCATCTGAACGAATTCGGGTTGTCGACATAGGCCCGCAATCTGGCCTCATCGTCACGTGGAACAATTGTTACACCCACGCCAGGAATTCCCATTTCAATGAAGCTGGCGTGGTCGCTTGAAAACCGCGCCACCGGACCGTGGGTTGAGTAATAGACGCCTTCCTGTTGGCTTGCTCGGCGGAGGGCCTGGACAATGAGCGAGTCGGCTTCGCCATCGCCTAGATCCCAGATGCCGACCGCGTCGCCGATACCGCAGAGATCGAAACTGATGGCTCCAACGATATTGCCGAGATTGGCGCCACGGGCGTAATGACGCGAGCCGGCGAGGCCTCTCTCCTCGAGATCGGCAAAAAGAAACACGAACTTCATGTGAACCGGCGGCCGGGTCGTCAACTGTCGTAGTCCGTCGACTGCAGCAGCGACGCAGGAGGCGTTATCATTAGCGCCAGGAGAGCCGTCGATGCGATCGAAGTGGGCGGCGATGACGATCGCCTTTGGCCCCGGATCGATTTCGACCAGTAAATTTTCTCCGCTAAGGTCATCGGCTTGAAACCGCTGTCCTGCATGGGTGATGCCGAGGGCCGCAAGTGCCTGCGATAAGATCTCGCGCCGTTCGTCGTTGTTCTTTCCGACAGTACTTCAACCAGTCTTATGGGCGTCGGACTCGCGAGATAATGGTCAATGCTTCTAGGCGGTGCTTCCGTCGCCGCGTTGCAGGCGGCCAGCGAAATCAGCGCCAGAAGTGAGAGGATACGCGCCATTCCGCAACATTTCAGTCGCCGAGGACGACGCCCTCTCGGCGTGGATCGGCACCGCCCTCGAGGCCGCGCGACGTCACCATGATGCCGTGGAGACCGCTGGTTAGAACGCGCGTGGCGACTTCGTGGCCGAGCGCTTCCAGTGCAGCCGCGCTGTTCTCGAGCGATGTTCCTTTTTCCAGCTCAGTTCTGCCGTTCCGGTTGATAAAATGAGGAAGGGCGATCGCAGCCTGGATATCCCTGCCCCAGTCGAGCGCCGCGACAATCGTCTTTGCGACATAGTTGATGATACGGCTACCGCCGGGCGAGCCGATCACCATCTTGAGGTCGCCCTTGCGATCGAGAACGATCGTCGGTGACATCGACGAGCGGGGCCGCTTTCCTGACTCGGCGCGGTTCGCGACCGGCTTGCCGTCCTTTTCGGGTGCGAACGAAAAGTCGGTAAGCTGATTGTTGAGCAGAAAACCTCTGACCATAAGGCGAGACCCGAATGCGCTCTCGATGGAGCTTGTCATCGAGGCGGCGTTTCCATCCGCGTCGACAATCGAGATATGGGTCGTTGAATATCCTTCATAGGAGCCGGCGGACGATCCATTCAAGCTTTGGCGTTGGTCTGGATTGCCTGGACTGGCTTTTCCCATGGAACGCCTACTGTCGATGAGCGCACTGCGTCCCTTGAGGTAGGAACGGCCGAGGAGGGCGCCAGACGGCACGTCTACAAAATCGGAATCGGCCATATAGATATTGCGGTCGGCGTAGGCGAGCCGTCCTGCCTCTGCGAACAGATGAACCGCCTCGGTTGCATCCGGGCCAAGTGCTGCGACATCGAAACGCTCGATAAGGCCGAGGATCATAGCGACCGTAAGACCTCCTGAGGATGGCGGTCCCATACCGCAGACGCTGTAGCCGCGATAGCCGCCACACACCGCGGGTCGGACTTTGGCTTTGTAACCGCTGAGGTCAGCGGAAGTCATAAGCCCGGGGTTGCCGCTTGCGCCGGCGATCGTCGAGACGATGTCGGCTGCTATGGCACCCTTGTAAAACGCGTCGCCGCCGCCGTTGGCAATCGCACGCAAGGTCTCCGCGAACGGTTTGTTGACGAGGCGATGGCCAACTGACCATGCGGCCTGTTCGGCATCATAAAAATACGTGCGTGCCGCCGCATAGCGCTGCAAATACTTGTCTTGGGAAACCAGCATGTGCAGCCGTGGTGAAACCTCGAAACCTTCTTCGGCAAGGCGAATTGCCGACTCGAACAGACGCCGCCAAGGCAACCTTCCGTGGCGTTCGTGGGCTAGCTCGAGCATTCGCAAGATCCCCGGCACGCCAACCGAGCGGCCGCCAACGACGGCGTCCCAGAACTTCATACGGCTTCCATCGGCATTGAGGAAAAGCGCGGGTGTCGCCGCCGCAGGCGCGGTTTCGCGGCCGTCATAGCTTTCAAGCGCCCGGCTGGCAGCGCTCCAATGCAACAGAAATGCGCCACCGCCGATACCCGAACTCTGAGGCTCCACGAGATTTAGAACCATTTGTGTGGCGATCATGGCATCGATTGCGCTGCCGCCGTCTTTGAGTACCGCGTAGCCCGCCCTGGCGGCATGCGGGTTGGCTGCCGAAATCATGAAGGACTTGGTAACGACCGCAGATTCAGCCGCTGCTACGGGGCTTGTCACCCAAGTCACGAGCCCGAAGGCGGCGGCGAGGAAAAACAGACGTGTCATGGTGATGCTCCGCGGGAGAGAGCGAACATGATAGGTCAGCCCATGGGCGCCGCATAGCCGCCGTTTTGCCGGTCAAGCTGCTTGTGGTCGGTTTGCGCGCCGCGCGATGGTTGCTTCAGCGGGCGCGCGGCCCCGCGTGCAACGGTCGGCAATCTACCCGATCGGTCCATCGATCTGGCCATTGATGGCCGGAAATTGGATTGCGAATTCAGTTCTTGAGCAAGGATTGCCGCGCCTTCCGGAGCTGGCTATCTTGCAGCCACCAGGAAGGGACGACTAGACGACTATGGGATTCTCCAAAACTGCACGGGTGGGTTTAGCCGGTCTCGTGCTTTGCCTCCTCGCTGGCCTAGGTCTCCGGGTATCTGAGCTTCGTGCCGAAGGTCGGCTTGTCGTCGGCGTAACGCTTGAGCCACCTCACCTTGACCCGACAGCGGGCGCTGCCGCGGCGATCGATGAAGTCGTCTATGCCAATCTGTTTGAAGGGCTGACGCGCATTGACGAGAATGGTGCGGTGCAGCCGGCCCTCGCCATGCGTTGGGATATCTCGGAAGACGGCCTCACCTATACATTCCATCTGCGCGAGGGCGTTCGCTTTCACGATGGTTCAACGATGGAGTCGAGCGATGTGGCGTTTTCGCTGCAACGCGCATCGGCGACAGACTCGACAAATGCGCAAAAACGGCTGTTCGAACCGATAGCCAGTGTGGCGACGCCCGATCCGGCAACCGTTTTAATCACATTGAAGCGGGCCAATGGCCTGTTCCTGTGGAATATGGGTTGGGGGGATGCAGTGATCGTCGCGCCCGAATCCGCAGATGCCAATAAGACGCAGCCGGTCGGCACCGGTCCGTTCCGGTTCGAGCGCTGGGTCAAGGGCGACAGTGTGCAATTAGAGCGATTTGACGGCTACTGGGGGGCGAAGCCGTCGATGGACCGTGTCACCTTTAAGATAATTCCAGACCCATCGGCCCAAGTCGCGGCAATGCTTGCCGGCGATATCGACGTATTCCCTAATCTAGGCGCGCCCGAGAGCTTGAAACGATTTGAAGACGATTCACGGTTCGATGTCTTCGTCGGCACGACCGAAGGCGAGACGATCCTTGTCATGAACCAGCGCCGCGCGTTGTTTCAGGACATACGTGTGCGACGCGCCATTGCTCATGCGATCGACCGCAATGCAGTGATAGACGGGGCAATGTTCGGATATGGCACGCCGATTGGTAGCCACTTCGCGCCGCACAGCGAGGCCTATGTGGATCTCACCGGTCTCTATCCGCACGATCAAGGGAAGGCGCGGAGTCTGCTCGAGGAAGCGGGGCACGGTGGTGGTATCGATCTCGTCCTGAAGTTGCCGCCGCCGTCTTATGCGCGGCGCGGCGGCGAAATTATCGCTGCGCAGCTAGCCAAAGTCGGTATCAAGGCTGAGATCGTCCCCGTCGAGTGGGCACAGTGGCTGGCCGACGTGTTTCGCAACGACCACCTGTTCGACCTGACGATCGTTTCGCACACTGAGCCGCTCGACATCGATATCTACACGCGCGACGAGTACTATTTCGGCTATTTCTCTGCCCCACTCGAGTCCGTCATGACGGCGCTCCTCGACGCCACCGATGATGCCGATCGGAACAAGCTTTATGGAAGGGCGCAACGCATTATCGCCGACGATGTGGCCAATGTGTTCCTATTCCAATTGGCAAAACATGGCGTTCAGCGCCGCGGCTTGAAGGGGATGTGGCGGAATTCCCCGATTCAGGCGAATGATGTGACGCGCGCGCGCTGGGAGTAGCGCCGACGTGCCCAAGCGCGAGCAATGCTGACCTTCTTTGCCCGGCGTGTTGCGGCCCTATTCCTCACCCTTCTTGCGGCCTCCGCCGTGGTCTTCGTTGTGCTCGAAGTCCTGCCGGGAGACGTGGCTCAGATCATGCTCGGCACAGGCGCGCAAGAAGACACTTTGGCAGCTCTGCGTACACAGTTGGGGCTCGATCGCCCGGCTGCGGAGCGATATATCCGGTGGCTGGCGGGGTTGGTATCCGGCGATTTGGGAACGAGTTATACCTATGACGTCCCGGTAGCCGAACTGGTACGCGATCGACTTAGCGTCACCATTCCACTGGCGCTTCTCGCGTTCATAATTTCTGCTCTGGTCGCGCTACCGGCTGGCATGTTTGCCGCCCAGCACCATAACCGGTTGGGCGATTGGGGGGTGATGGCAACCAGTCAGCTGGCGCTCGCCATTCCCAATTTCTGGTTTGCGATCCTCCTAATTCTCGTCTTTTCCGTCGCGCTGGGTTGGCTTCCGGCGGGCGGGTTTCCCGGATGGAGCGAGGGAATTGGTCAGGCAATTCGCTCTCTTCTCCTGCCATCGCTTGCGTTGGCGCTCGGCGAGGCGGCGATCCTCGCTCGAGTCACGCGCGGCGCCATACTGGATACACTCGGCGAAGACTTTATACGCACCGCACGTGCCAAGGGACTTGGCACGACCGAGATCATGCGCCGCCACGTTCTTCGCAACGCATTTATTCCCATCGCCACCATACTCGGGCTGCAATTCGCATTTCTCGTCGCTGGTGCAGTGATCGTTGAGAACGTGTTTCATTTGCCGGGTCTTGGCCGATTGCTGGTACAGGCCGTTCATCAGCGTGACCTCTTCGTCGTGCGCGACGTGGCCGTGTTGCTGGCTGGTCTCGTAATCGTCGTGAACTTCATGGTCGATGGTGTGTATGCGTTGATCGATCCACGGCCAAGGATCGAGCTGTGAGCGGCCAGAGACGCTTGGTTCGTCGCCATCCCAACTTTGTTGTCGGCGCGACGCTCACGCTTGCGATGGCATCGGTGTGCGCGCTTTCGCTAATCTGGACGCCACATGCGCCTGACGCCATCGATGTTGTGAACAAATTGAAGGCGCCATCGCCAACCCACTGGCTGGGAACCGATCACTTTGGCCGCGACGTCGCTTCGATGATCATGGTCGGCGCGCGAAATTCGATTGGTGTGGCGTTCCTTGCGGTAACGATTGGCCTTGTCGGTGGCGGCCTGCTCGGAGCAGTTGCCGCCCTCCGCAAGGGGTGGATTGACGAGGTCGTGATGAGGGTTACCGATCTCACGTTCGCATTTCCGGCTCTGTTGACCGCTGTGCTGATCTCCGCGCTCAACGGGCCGGGCGCCATAAATGTCGTTCTGGCCGTCGGCATTTTCAACGTGGCGGTATTTGCGCGGGTTGTGCGGGGCGCGGCAATTCAGGTCCTGCCCCGGCCCTTCTTGCGGGCGGCCTCGGCGCTCGGCAAAAACCCATTAGGTATCGCTCTGGACCACTTGCTGCCCAGCATCGCCGGCGTGCTTCTGGTGCAGACGACTATACAGTTCTCCGTGGCCATTCTTGCGGAGGCCGGGCTCAGTTATCTGGGTCTAGGTGTGCAGCCGCCGAGTCCGAGCTTGGGGCGAATGCTCAACGATGCGCAGACCTTCATGTTTATTTCACCGGCGCAGGCGCTGTTCCCGGGCATTGCCATTGCGACGATCGTGCTCGGGCTCAACCTGCTGGGCGATGGTTTGCGTGATCTGCTCGACCCCCGACTTGGCGTGTGGCGGGCCGGGTCGTAGGGCGCAGACGCTTTAAGCCTGCTCACGGATTGGCTTTGCGTAGGCGGGTTCGACATCCCATGGAAAGAGAATCCAGGTGTCTTGGCTCACCTCGGTAATGAACGTGTCGACCAGCGGACGACCGGCGGGCTTCGCATAAATGGTTGCAAAATGCGCTTTTGGCAGCATGTCGCGTACCACTTGCGCAGTCACCCCGGTATCGACCAGATCGTCGACGATCAGCCATTCATCGCCGTCGCCTTCGATCGGTTTTAGAACTTCGACGCTGCCCTGATCCATATGTTCGTACGATGCAATGCAGACCGTGTCGACCAGCCGGAGGTCGAGTTCCCGGGCAACGATTGCAGCGGGTACAAGCCCGCCCCGTGTTACGGCGATGATACCCTTGAACGGGCCAAGCTCGAGGAGCCGCCAAGCAAGCGCCCGCGAATGCCGGTGCAGCTCGTCCCAGGAGACCGGGAACTCCCGTGTTGAGCGACTTGATTGATCCTGGGGCAAGCGCATTCTCCCGCAGCGGCGGGTGTGTTTTAGCGGTGTGCTGGGGTCGTCCGCAATAGAGTCGGAAAGGATGTCTGCGGCGGAAGTAGGGTCATGCACTGTCCGCCTCAACCAGGAAGCAGCCGTCGATGCGCCAGCTGCCATCGGGCATATGCGCCATCGAATACAAGGCGATGACCGGGAGACCGTCGGGTCCCACAAAGAGGACCCGCTGGGTTGGCTGGCCGCGAAGCGTGATCAGATCCTGGAACTGAACCGAGCGCGGACGATAGTGGGGCTGGTAGGCTGAAATGACGGTCGCCATAAAGTTCTCGACGCTGCCAAAGCGCGCCTGAATGCCGGGCGAGGCGTAGGAGAATGCCTCAGCGCCGTCGTCTCGCCGGAAGGCGTCGATTTGCAATTCGATGATCTTGATAATTGCGGCCTTGTCGGCAGTGGTCGGCAGATCTTCTGCATGGCTTATTTGCGCCAATGCGATCAGCAGCAGGACGTTGACGCCAAACAGTCGGTACAAGATTCGGGGTCTAATAATACATCCTCCTCAACGGCAGATTGCGACTGCTGGCTGCCTGTGTCGCAATTCAATATCAGGCAGCACTAAGCTTCGGGGTGCGCAGCTCTGAAAGCGCGCGACGGATGACCTGCCAAGACGCGGTCAGCGCCAAAGTTGCCATTACGACCGCGACCGCCAAATCCGGCCAGCCGGCGTTGGTCGCGACCACACCGCCGGCTGCAAGCATCACTGCGATGTTGCCGATCGCGTCGTTGCGGCTGCACAGCCAAACCGATTGCATGTTCGCATCACCTTTGCGAAATCCGAAAAGCAAGGCCGCGCTAACTAGATTGGCGATCAGCGCGGCCATACCAATCGAGCCCATGATGAAGGCACCCGGGACGACGCCAAAATGCGCGTTGTAGACGGTAGCGCCAAACACCCAAATGCCGAATGCACCCATCGAAAGACCCTTGAGCAGGGCCGATCCCGCCCGCCACTTAAGTGCCATGCCGAGGACAAATAGGCTTATCGCGTAACTCATCGAGTCGCCAAGAAAGTCGAGCGCATCAGCTTGCAACGAGACTGATCCGGCGGTGAGGCCGGCGATAATCTCAACGGCAAACATGCCGGCGTTGATCGCGAGTACGATTAAGAGAATGCGGCGCAATTTGGGAATCGCCAAGTCGAAAGAATGGGAGTGAGAGTGGCCGTGGCCCATCAAGTATCCCTTGCGCGCGGTCTACGTCACCAAGTGGTATCGGCGCGTAACAGTCGAGACTCCATGAAACTGTACATATGAATGATTGTTCATATATATGTACAGTTTGTCAACCGACAAATAGACGAATTTCTTTGGCTTCCGGCTAAGCGCCGGCGACCGTCATTCCGTCGACACGCAAAGTCGGCGCGTCGGTGCCGAAGCGGAATACCAGATCGTCGGCGGGTGTCATGTTGAGGAACATTTCCTTCAGATTGCTGGCGACCGTCATTTCACTGACGGGATAGGTGATCTCGCCGTTTTCGATCCAAAACCCAGACGCGCCACGACTGTAGTCGCCTGTCACATTGTTGATTCCAAAGCCCATCAATTCCGTCACGTAGAATCCATTCTCAATGTCGGCGATCAACGCCTGCGGCGTGCTGCTGCCGGATTCGATGTAGAGGTTGGTCGTGGAAGGTGACGGCGGTGAGGAGGTTCCTCGTGAAGCACGCCCCGTGCTCTTGAGACCGAGTTGGCGCGCTGATCGCAGGTCGAGGATCCAGCTGGTAAGCCTTCCGGAATCGATCAGCTTCATTATTGAATTGCCAATCCCCTCGGCGTCGAAAGGCTTTGAGCCGAGGCCACGAACTCGGTGCGGATCGTCTACGATGTTTATGCCCTCGGCAAATACGGCGTCTCCCATCGCGTCCTTTAGGAAGCTCGTGCCACGGGCGATGGCCGCGCCGTTGATTGCCGCCGCGAAATGGCGCACGAGACCGGCGGAAACACGAGGATCGTAAACGACCGGGACTTTTGCAGTCGGGGCCTTGCGCGGATTGAGCCGGCTCACCGTCCGTTCTCCTGCCTTGCGCCCAGTTTCGGCGGCGTCGTCGACATCGGCCGCGAAAACGGCGCTCGAGAATTCGTAGTCGCGTTCCATTGCCGTACCTTCGCCGGCTAAAACTGCAACGCCGATGCCGTTGCGGGATACGGCGTAGCTTCCGGAAAATCCGTTTGATGCGACGAGCACGATCTCACTACGGCTCCAGCTTGCCTCTGCGCCTTCCGAGTTTGTGACCCCATCGACATTGAGTGCCGCTTCTTCACATGTCTTGGCCAACTCGACCAACTGGTCGGCGGTGGGCTCACCGTCGTCGCAGAGCTCCAGATCGATCATCGCATCGTCTGACAATTCGCTTGCCTCGGCGAGGCCGCAATGAGGGTCTTCGGGCACGGCGCGCGCCATTGAAATTGCGCGATCCGCCAAGTCGTCGAGACTCGAACCTGTCCAATCGTTTGACGAAACGATTGCTTGACGTTTGCCGATCAAGACTCGCAACCCTAAGTCTTGCGACTCCGCGCGCTCGATCATTTCCGGTTCTTTCAGCCGTTGCGACAGTTCAAGCGACCGGCTGTTCACGAGAACGGCGTCTGCGGCGTCAGCGCCCCGCACCTTGGCCTTCGAAATCAAATCATCGAGCAGATCTGGCGCATCCACGGTGGACAATTCCTTTTGGAGTTCAAGTTATCCGGCCAATAGCAAGTGCCGGCATGTCGTGGCAACAGCGAAGTCGGGGCATGTTTGCCGTTTCCTCAGGTGTTGAGCAAAATTGCAACGATCACGATCACGACCAAGAGGCACAAATTCATGAGGAACAACACACGAGCTCTGACGTAGCGCTCGGGCGTATCGGCATCCTCAACTTCTAACTCTTCGCCACCAGCTTCCTTCTGCCTGCGCGCTCGCTCGCGATCAGGTGCGGTGTACCATTTATTGAGAATGAGCAGCCCAAGGACCGCGAGCGCGATCAGCCAACCATATTCGCTTAGAAATTCTGCGAACGTCATGAGTCTGCGCTGGCCATGAGCGCCCGGTCAACGTTGCCTGCCGGTAACAGGCGCCTCTGTAATCCTAATCTGGCGTTATATTTAGCTCGACATACCACCGGCGAAGAACAGGTAGATGGCGTAGAGACTAGCGAGCAAGATAACCAGCCAGGTTACGGTCTGGCCGACCAGACGGCCCATCGAACGCCCCGGGCTCGAGTAGACACCTTGGGCGTGCCAGGCGCGGGCAACGAAGAGACCGATACCGAGCACGTGGATCGCAAGTGAGGGCGCGCCAACGATTTCAATGACCGCCAGCAACACGAGGGCGAGAGCTGTGTATTCCGAATTGTTGCCATGGACCCGGATGACGCGCTGCATCTCGGCGTCGCCGCCGTCGCCGAAATCGATGTCGCGCTTGGCGCGGTTACGCGTAACATTGATCGAAAGCCACAAAGCAACGAGTCCATTGAGGCCCGCATAAAGTGCTGTTATCAGCGGTGCGGTAAGTTCCATATTCCCGGTCTCCCCACGTCAGGTATCTAGGATCGGCAAAGTCTACACGAATGTGCGCAGCGACATTGCGGATATTTTGGCGGGAATTGTTGCCCTATTTCCAAATCGATTTGCCGGATCCCGGAAGCCCCAAATCCGACCACATGGTCGTCACTTTCGCGATGACCTCGTCGGACATGCGAATTTCTCGACCCCATTCCCGGTTCGTCTCCGGCGGCCATTTGTTGGTCGCGTCGAGTCCGACTTTGGAACCAAGCCCTGACTGCGGGCTTGCAAAGTCGAGATAATCGATCGGCGTATTCTCGACAATTGTCAAATCGCGAGCGGGGTCCATACGCGTCGATATCGCCCACATAACTTCTGACCATGAGCGGGCGTCGATGTCATCGTCGACGACGATCACCCACTTCGTGTAGGTGAACTGTCGCAGATAGGACCAAATACCCATCATCACCCGCTTGGCGTGGCCCGGATAAGCCTTGCGGATCGAGGCGACGGCAATGCGGTACGAACAGCCCTCCGGCGGCAGCCAGAAATCGACAATCTCCGGAAATTGCTGTTGAAGAAGAGGAATGAACAGCTCGTTCAGCGCTTCGGCAAGGATGCTCGGCTCGTCAGGTGGGCGGCCGGTAAAGGTCGAGAGATAGATCGGCTCCTTCCGCATGGTTATGGCGCTGACGTGAAACACCGGAAACCGCTCGACCGCGTTGTAGTAGCCGGTGTGATCGCCGTATGGCCCCTCATCGCCATATTCGTCCAGTGATACATGGCCTTCGAGTACAATCTCGGCATGGGCCGGTACCTTCAGCGGTATCGTGCGGCAATCGACGAGCTCCATCCTCTGCGATCTAAGCAACCCGGCGAATTGGTATTCAGACAAAGTATCGGGCAGTGGCGCGACGGCCGCCAGAATGGTGCCAGGGTCGGCGCCGATGACGGCGGCGGCCGGAAACGGTTCGGTGCGTTCGGCCTTCCAGCGGGTGTGATGCTGAGCGCCGCCGCGATGCGCAAGCCAACGCATGAACGTTGTCTTCGGCCCGGTCACTTGCATGCGATAGATGCCAAGGTTGAAGTCGTCGGTGGATTCCGAACCGGGCCCGCGCGTCACGACCAAGGGCCAGGTGATGAGCGGCGCCGGCTCGCCAGGCCAGCAGGTTTGGATGGGGAACATCGAGAGGTCTATCGCCTCGCCTTCGAGCACAACCTGTTGGACCGGCGCGTCACGCACCGTACGTGGTTTCATTGCCATCGCAGATTTCAGAAGCGGCAGCATGCCGACGGCCTCGCGCCAGCCACCGGGCGGTTCCGGTTGGCGCAGCATCGCCAGGGATTCGCCGAACGCACGCAATTCGCCCGGCTCGCGCTCCATGCCCCAGGCGACGCGCTCAACGGTGCCAAACAAATTAGCGAGAACCGGAATATCGAAAGCCTTGCCATCGTCACCGACGACGTTTTCGAACAACACAGCCGGTCCACGCTCGGCCAGGAGCCGCGTCTGGATTTCCGTGATTTCGAGATTCGCCGAAACCGGTGCCGATACACGGACCAGCCGACCCTCCGCTTCAAGGCGGGCGACGAATTCGCGAAGCGATGTATAGGACATGGCCGGTTTCGCTACAGTGACCTTGCAATCGATTGCTGCGATACAGCCTCTATCGTGAAGCCTGGTCAAGTGCATCGGCGGTCGGGTCAACTTTCTGCGTGACCAGCCCTGTGCTAAACAAATTCACCCAACGTAGTGCGAAACAGGAATGAGCTCGCACTCGCTCCCCATAGGGAATGATTCAAGTGGCGCAACATTTTTGGGTAATTGGTGGCGAGTATACCGATACGACGTTCAGCAAGATCGTTGACGGTGGCTCGGAACATCGACTCGGACCCTTCGATGCTTACGAGGAAGCAAGGGCGGTCTGGCGCGCCAAGGCGATGGAAACCATTGACGACGCGCACGCCCGTTATCGCATCGAAGAAGAGGATTCCAGTGCGTTCTGGGTCGTCGGTGGCGCGTATACCGGCACCGATTTCAAGACCATTGTCGGCGGCGGCGAGGAAGAGCGTTACGGACCATTCGCCGACTACGACCAAGCAAAGGCGGCATGGCGCGCCAAGGCGATGGATACCATCGACGACGCGCATGTCCGCTACCGTGTCGAAAAACTCTAAATTGGATTGCGAACGTGGCGGGCAGCTTGAGCGGGCCCGCGACTATCCGTACGCGTTTCCGATGCACTCCTACACGTATCGCGATGGCTGTGCCTCAACCTTCGAGCCGATGCTCGATCAGGGTCGAACGCCGGTGCTTGCCTTCGGCTCGAATCAGTCGCCCCTGCGGCTGCGGCAAAAATATGGGCATGACGCGGATACGGTCATTCCCGTGCAGCACGCGCACCTCAAGGGATTCGACGTGGTTTATACGGCACGGATTGCCAGCTACGGCGCTGTGCCGGCAATGCTTCAGGCGCAAGCCGGTGCCGAGGTCTCACTGGCAGTAACCTGGCTTAACGATCGTCAGCTTGCCGTCATGCACGAAAGCGAAGGCGTCGGCGTGAACTACGATTTTGCGCTGTTGGAGGATGTAGAAATTTCGCTCGACCGGGGTGACCGACTTGATGATGTCTACGTTTACGCGAGCCGCCACGGTCACTTTGTTCATGATGAGGATGCGGTGGCGCTGGCCGCCGTAGTTGCCAAGGGCCGAAACTGGCCGGAGCGCACGACCGGGGAGATGCTGGTTTTAGCACGTGATCGTGTAAGCCCCGCTGCACAGATTGACGATTTCATATTGCGGTTGGTTGGCGACGAGGGATTTCGTCGAGCTTGCACCGAGGCGCTCGGCTACGACGCCGTGCCCTTTTCCCACTCGTACCGAACAATCGAGGTCTAGCGGTCTAGGCTTTGGCGTCACGTTCAACGCGCCAAACCGTTGCGGTCCGACCGACCCGGCTCTCCAGTGCTGCGCTAACTGCGACTTCATATTTAGCGCATGGCGCAAGTCCGCCTGCTGGCAGGTAGTCGCGCCCTGGATCACCTAGCAGGACGACCGCGCCGCGGCCGGATAGCGTACGCAGCCAACTCACCGATTTCTCCGCAAACGGTCGCTCGTAACAGATATCGCCCGCGAGAATGACATCCCAACCGTCATCCTCCCCTATCAGGTCGTCGATAGACACGGCGAGCTCCACACCGTTCAGTTCGGCGTTGAGAGAGAGGGCGGTGGCGGACAACCCATCAATGTCCGCCGCGGTGACGCGCGCCGCGCCAGCCCGGGCCGCAGCAATCGCCGCGACCCCGCTGCCGGCCGCGAAATCCAGGACGTGCTTCGCTCGCACCAACTCCGGATGGTCGAGGACATAGCGCGCAAGCGCTTGTCCGCCGGACCAGGCGAGGGCCCAAAAAGGAGGTGGCTGCAGCAGATCGTCGAGTTCAGTCATCGTCGCGTCCCAGAGCGGCGCCAGTTCCTCGACCAAATGGAGCTGAATGTCCGGCACCAGCGGCGGCGAGTCGGGCCGCGTATGTTTGACGACGAAGGACCGGTACCCAGCTGCGTTATCGGTCATGTCGACGGTTCAAGCCAAGACGAGGCCTGCGAATACCACCAGCCCGACCCATCTGTTCAAACGAAATTTAGCCAGACAATCGCGCGCATCATCGAGATCCACATATATGATCTGCCAGATGAAACCGATTGCAACCATGACAAGGGCTGTCGTGTAGACCCACGAAAACCCAAATGCGAGTCCGATAACCGCCAGCAGCGCCACCGAACTGGCGTAGAAGAGCCATAGATAGGTCTTGGTCCGATCTCCGAGCTTGAGCGCCGACGACTTGATGCCGACCAGCGCATCGTCCTCCTTGTCCTGATGCGCATAAATGGTGTCGTAGCCAAGCGTCCACGCTATTCCAGCCGCGTAGAGCGTGATCGCCGGCCATCCGAGTTGGCCGTTGACTGCCGTCCAGCCGACCAGCGCGCCCCAGTTGAAGGTGAGCCCAAGAAACGCCTGCGGCCAGTACGTCACGCGCTTCATGAACGGATAAGTGAAAACGAGGACCAATGCCGCTGCGCCGAGCGCCACCGTATAGGTGTTGAACTGCAACAACACAGCGACGCCCAGCAGGAGTTGAAAGATGAGAAATGCAGTGGCGGCGCGAACGGAGATCAAGCCCGACGCCAGAGGCCGATTTGCGGTTCGTGCAATCCGCGCGTCGTAGTCTCGATCGACAATGTCGTTCCAAGTGCACCCCGCACCCCGCATCACCAGGCTACCGACAGCGAAAAGTACCAGTAGCCAAATATCGGGCCATTGTTGATCGCTACGTGTCCCGCTCGCCAATGCCACGCCCCACCAGCACGGCAACATCAAAAGCCAGGTCCCGATTGGCCGGTCGAGGCGGGCAAGTTGGCAATAGGGCCGGAACGGCAAGGGCACGAACCTGTCGATCCAGCCGCCGCTCGCGATGTCGCTTGCCGTTTCCGTTTCGTGTGCAGTGGTCATCGGGGTAATCTTTGCGCTAGTTGGCCGCTACACTCAAGTCGGGAAGCCAGGACGCCTACAGGCAGATTGGCGGACGGTGACCGGTCGCAAACGCGAATGATCTAGCGTCGGGGATGTATGAACGAACGGCCACGCGCACGACTTTATGTCGAGCATGACCTTGCCGAGGGCGTTGACGTGGGTATTGGGCCTGCACAGGCACACTACCTCAAAAACGTGTTGCGTCTTGGTGGCGGAGACGCCGTGGCGCTCTTCAACGGGCGGGACGGGGAATGGCTTGCGAGGGTCGAAGAATTGGCAAAGGGAAGCGGCTCGCTAACGGCGACCCAATGCCGGCGGCCGCAATCCTCCGAAGGCGATGTCTGGCTGCTCTTTGCGCCGCCAAAACGGGCGCGACTCGACTTTCTGGTACAGAAAGCAAGCGAACTGGGCGCAGCCGCAATACTGCCGGTCAAGACGCGGCATACGACCGTTACACGTCTCAACTTGGATCGACTACGGGCCAACGTCGTGGAAGCGGCGGAACAATGCGAGCGGCTGACCCTGCCGCGCGTGGAGGCGATGCGTGCGCTCGACGATGTGCTCGACGATTGGCCCAGAGAACGTCAGCTTCTGCTCTGTGCCGAGGCCGGCCCGGCCACGCCGATCGCGGAATTACTTGCCGACGCGAATTCGACCACTCCGTGGGCCGTGCTTACAGGGCCAGAAGGCGGGTTCGCCAAGTCCGAGCTTGACCAGCTTTCCAAACTGCCGTTTGTTAGCGCCGCCAGCTTGGGGCCACGACTCTTGAGGGCTGACACAGCAGCAATTGCCGCGCTTTCGTGTTGGCAAGCGATGGTGGGGGACTGGCATCAACGTCCGCCGGCCCGTTAGTCGAATTCCAAACTGGGATCGTACCCATATGTCCGTATCAATCGATAAAGTCGATTCCGCTAGTGCAGCGCCGATTACCGACAAGGCACAGCTGGTCGAATATTTGGCGCAAGGCGACAAGCCGAAGAGCGCATGGCGAATCGGTACCGAGCACGAGAAATTTGCGTTTCGGCTAGACGACTTCAGACCGTTGCCCTACGACGGCGATATCAGTATTCGTGCGATCCTTGAAGGCCTTCAGCGATTTGGCTGGGAGCCGATCATCGAGGGCGGCAACACCATAGCTTTGATTAGCGACGCTGGTAGTTCAATTACGCTCGAGCCAGGTGGGCAGTTCGAACTCTCGGGCGCTCCTCTGGAGACCATCCATCAAACCTGTGACGAGGTTCACCAACATCTAGACCAGGTCAAGGAGGTCTGCCAGGAGATCGGTGCCGGTATGGTCGGTATAGGTTTTAACCCGAAATGGCGCTATGAGGATATGCCGTGGATGCCCAAGGGGCGGTATCGCATCATGCGCGACTATATGCCGACGCGCGGCTCCTTGGGTCCCGATATGATGGTGCGGACCTGTACGGTTCAGGTCAATCTCGACTACGAAAATGAAGCCGATATGATAAAAAAATTCCGTGTCGGCTTGGCGCTTCAGCCGGTCGCTACGGCGTTATTTGCCAACTCGCCGTTTACCGAGGGCAAGCCCAACGGTTTCATGAGCTATCGCAGCCGCATGTGGACGGACACGGATCCAGATCGCTGCGGCATGCTGCCGTTCGTATTTGAGGACGGCTTCGGATTTGAACGCTGGGTCGATTATCTGCTCGACGTTCCAATGTATTTTATTCACCGGGGCGACGCTTACATTGACGTGAGCGGCCTCTCGTTTCGCGACTTCATGGCCGGTGATTTGCCGGGCCACAAAGGCGAACTTCCGCAATTGCACGACTGGGTCGATCATATGACGACCGCCTTCCCAGAAGTTCGTCTCAAGCAGTATTTGGAGATGCGCGGTGCCGACGGTGGACCCTGGCGCCGGCTGTGCGCCTTGCCCGCGTTATGGGTAGGTTTGCTTTACGATGGAGCCGCGCTCGACGCGGCTTGGGATCTGTGCCGCGACTGGAGCGAAGAGGAGCGCGAAAACTTGCGTGAGCAAGTGCCTCGCACTGCGCTCAAGACACCGTTCCGCGATGGCACGGTTCGCGATCTGGCAATGCGAATGATCGAGATTGCCCGAGAGGGCCTGCGTAAGAGAGCGGTGACGGATAGCTTTGGCGAGGATGAATGCCACTTCCTGTCGGCGCTCGAAGTGATCGCGGAGTCGGGCGACTGTCCGGCGGAAACGAAGCTCAAGGCCTTTCACGAGCGTTGGGACGAAAACGTAGATGAGCTATATTCCGAATACGCGTACTAAGGCTGGTGGAATGGCAACACGTCGGCGCGGCTATTCGACGGAATACTCAGCTCCAGTGACAGTTAGCGTTCGCTTAACCGTTACCGGTTGACCCGCATCGTCGACGCCGCTGTATTCGATGGTGATAACGTCAGTCGGCAGCAACGTCGCGACATAGTGTCCGGCTTGAATGAGTGACGAGTTGGGCTCGATTCGGTATTTGACCTCTGCTTCCTCGCAGCGTTCCTCGACGCAAACCACGCCCCGGCTTAAGGTAACGCCAATCCCTGCCGTTTCGACGAACCGGCGCGCATGGTGGTAGGTATTCCGGCCGTCGTCACGCAGCTCATAAACCATCTCGTCCAATTCAAGCGCCAGCGCCGCGCGCACGTCGGGTGCGTCGTCGCACGCCGAGAGCATGGTCGCTAGAAGGCCGAGAACGATGTGGCGCGTAGTCGGCAAATACCGGACCGTTCAGGATGCTGTTCCGCCGACCGTAAGGCCGTCGATCCGCATGGTCGGTTGACCCACTCCCACAGGCACACCTTGGCCATTTTTGCCACATGTGCCGATCCCAGGATCGAGGGCCATATCGTTGCCGATCATGGCGACCTTAGTGAGAACGTCGGGTCCATTGCCGATAAGCGTTGCGCCTTTTACAGGCGCGCCGACTTTACCGCCTTCGATGAGATAGGCCTCGGTACACGTAAACACAAACTTGCCGCTGGTGATATCGACCTGGCCGCCGCCGAATTGAACCGCATAGAGGCCGTCGGATACAGACGCGATGATCTCCGCAGGGTCCTCCTCACCGTTCAGCATGATCGTATTTGTCATACGCGGCATCGGTGCGTGGGCGAAAGATTGGCGCCGGCCATTGCCCGTCGGCTCCATGCCCATTAGTCGGGCGTTCATACGGTCCTGCATATAGCCCACCAGGATTCCGTCTTCGATCAAGACAGTCCTTTTTGTCGGTGTACCTTCATCATCTACTGTCAACGATCCCCGGCGGTCATCGATCGTACCGTCATCGATGACGGTCACCCCCGGCGCGGCAACCCGCTTGTCCATCAATCCGGCAAAGGCAGATGTCCTCTTGCGGTTAAAATCGCCCTCAAGCCCGTGGCCAATCGCTTCGTGCAACAGAATTCCAGGCCAACCCGCTCCAAGCACGACCTGCATTTCGCCCGCGGGCGCCGGCACTGATTCGAGGTTTATGAAGGCTTGCTGCAGCGCTTTGTCGACATACTCGCGCCAGTTCTTTGGATCCAAAAAAGCCCCATAGTCGGTCCGCCCGCCTGCGCCATAGCTGCCGCTTTCCATGCGGTCACCCTGCGCGGCGACAACCGAAACGTTGAGTCTGACAAGCGGACGTATATCGGCGACACGGTAGCCGTCGGCGCGAAGGATCTGTACGGCCTGCCATTCGCCGGAAAGCGATGCCATCACTTGTTGAACGCGCCCGTCTTTGGCGCGTGCATATTCGTCGATCTCCGTCAGCAATGAGACCTTGGCCTCAAAGTCCGTCTGACCAAGTGGATTCTCCTCCGTGTAGAGGCTTCGGTTGGTGCCGGTTGGCTCCTCCGCCAACGATCCGCTTCGGCCGGTACGGACCGATTTGACCGTCTCCGCCGCTCGCCGCAGGGCTGCTTCGCTCAACTCAGCTGCGTGTGCGTAACCTGTCGCCTCACCGGAATTCGCGCGGAGGCCGAATCCTTGCGCCGTATCGAAACTCGCGCTGCGGATGCGACCATCGTCAAAGGCCACGCTTTCTGATTGGCGGTACTCGAGAAAGAGTTCGCCATCGTCGGCACCATTGAGCGCGTCGTCGACAATTGATTCGGTGCGCGCGCGATCTAGGCCCGCGCGTTCAAAAAATAGTTGGTCGGTAGTGCGCAGGTCGGCCATCATAAACCCCTGTTTCAGCTATCCCCGGGTCGCGGAAGCCAGCTTAACCCCGGCATCCACTCGATCTTCATACTTCTAAGCCAGTTCCGCGAACGCGGCGCCAGTCTAATAACTGCCCATGGCAAGTACCAATTAATAATGGAGCAGGGACACCTAAAGTCACCCATGCGCCTCAAATAGGCGTTTTGCTGCACCGACATAGCGACATCGTGTCACGGCGACAGCACAAGCATTCGGCTCACGTAATATGCCCGTTGAGTGATGACGTTTCGTGGAGTGATGACGTTTCGTGGAGTAATGACGTTTCGTGGCTCTTTTAACGAGCGATTCAGAGGCAGGTGCTGACTTCTCTGCGCTTGTGTGGCGCAGATTCATCGAAGGTGCTATTAGGTAGCGCCGGAGCGGCCGGAAGCGGACGTAGACTGGCTTGAATATGGGCCCGGGATGTGAGCCGAAATCCGGTCGGCAGAGTGGCTCGCTCCCAAACGAGATTGTCGATTCGGGTACGCCGCGCAGAGGGAAGGGAAGCATGCCCTTTAAGTCTACTTTTGCCGTACTGTCGTCTGCTTGGCTGGCGCTGATAACGTTCCCGGCGTTCGCCGCCGAACCTGTGCCTTGGCAATTAGGATTTCAGGCAGCCGCCTCTTCGAGCATGCAGGCAATTGACAGCTTTCATAACCTATTACTGGTCATATCAGCTGCAATTGTCGTCCTTGTCATTGGGCTGCTTCTATATGTGATTTGGCGCTTTTCCGAGAAGCGCAACCCGACACCATCACAGACCACCCACAACACAGTGCTCGAAGTTGCGTGGACGACGGTCCCGATCATACTTCTCGTCATCATAGCCATCCCCTCGTTCAAACTATTGTTTTTCTCGGATCGTATTGAGACTGCGGACCTGACGCTAAAGGCGATCGGACGCCAATGGTATTGGACTTACGAGTATCCAGACCACGGAAACTTCACGTTCGACGCGAATATGATTCAGACAAAGGACCTGCAGGGAGACCAGAGGCGTCTGATGGAAACCGACAATCGCGTCGTCCTGCCGGTCGGCAAGAACATCCGGCTGCTTTTTACCGCAAGCGACGTGCTTCATAGCTGGGCGGTGCCGGCATTCGGTGTGAAGTTAGATGCGGTTCCAGGCAGACTCAACGAAACCTGGGTCCGCGTGGAAAAAGAGGGAGTCTATTATGGATTCTGCTCAGAGCTTTGCGGCGTCAACCATTCCTTTATGCCAATTGCTGTAGAGGTGGTCAGCCAAGAGCGATTTGAGGCCTGGGTCAAAGAGGCCCAAACAAAGTTTGCGCGCGCGGGAGCGCCTGACGCATCGCTGGCGCTCGCGCAACGCGCGGTCGCCCGGTAACAAACGACAGCCGACCGGAAGATTCGAACATGGCTCAACAGGAAGCGACCTTCGCGCACGACGAACACGTCCCCATAGGCTGGCGTCGCTACCTCTTTTCGACGAACCACCGCGACATTGGCACTATGTATCTGTTTTTTGCCGTCGTCGCCGGCATCGTCGGTGGCGCGTTCTCGGGATACATGCGGCTCGAACTTCTCGAACCAGGTGTCCAGTACATGACACTGGCGGACGGTTCGCCCGATGGTCATATCTGGAACGTGTTTATTACTGCGCACGGTCTGATCATGGTGTTCTTCATGGTTATGCCAGCCCTCATCGGCGGCTTCGGCAATTGGTTTGTGCCGCTGATGATCGGTACGCCCGATATGGCCTTTCCGCGCATGAACAACATCAGTTTTTGGTTGTTGGTGCCGGCGCTGCTGTTGCTTGTCGGTTCCGCGGTTATCGGCGGCGGCGCAGGAACCGGCTGGACCATCTATCCGCCGCTTTCAGGGATTGTCGGCCATCCGAACGCAGCGGTCGACATGGCGATTTTCAGTCTACATCTGGCTGGGGCGTCCTCAGTCCTCGGTGCTATCAACTTCATTACGACGATCTTCAACATGCGGGCGCCGGGCATGACGATGCATCGCATGCCGCTATTCGCGTGGGCGATCTTGGTTACCGCATTCCTTCTATTGCTTGCGATTCCCGTGCTCGGTGGAGCGATTACCATGCTGCTGACCGATCGTAATTTCGGCACCAGCTTCTTTGTGGCCGAAGGCGGTGGCGATCCGGTGTTGTTCCAGCATCTGTTCTGGTTCTTCGGACACCCGGAAGTCTACATCATGATCCTGCCGGCTTTCGGCATTATCAGCCACATCGTTTCGACCTTCGCGCGTAAGCCGATCTTCGGCTATCTAGGGATGGCCTATGCGATGGTTGCGATTGGCTTCGTCGGCTTCATCGTTTGGGCTCACCACATGTATACTGTCGGACTCAACGTTGAAACCCGTGCCTATTTTACCGCTGCGACGATGGTTATTGCCGTCCCAACGGGCATCAAGATTTTCAGTTGGATCGCAACGATGTGGGGCGGCTCGCTCAGGCTCGTAACACCGATGCTATGGGCAATCGGCTTCATTTTTCTGTTCACCGTTGGCGGCGTGACTGGAGTCGTGCTTTCGAATGCTGGCATGGATATCGCGCTTCACGATACCTACTACGTCGTTGCGCACTTCCACTATGTGCTGTCGGTGGGCGCGGTCTTTGCGATCTTTGCGGGAATTTACTATTGGATTGGCAAGATGAGTGGGCGGCAATACCCGGAATGGGCGGGAAAGCTGCATTTCTGGACCACATTCATCGGTGTAAATCTGACTTTCTTTCCCCAGCATTTCCTCGGGCTCGCCGGCATGCCGCGCCGTTACATCGACTATCCCGACGCATATTCCGGTTGGAACTATGTATCGTCGATCGGTGCATTTATCTCGCTCGCGTCGAGCGTGTTCTTCATCTTCGTTATGATCTATACGCTAAAGGCGGGTCGCCGCGTCGACGGCAACTATTGGGGTGAAGGTGCGACAACCCTCGAATGGAGCGTGAGTTCGCCGCCGCCCTTCCACACATTCAACGATTTGCCGCAGATCAGATCGTGATAATTTATGCCAGCTTTGGACGTTCGAGCTTTGAAGAGTTCAAGTGAGCCAGCTAGCGGTTGACACGGCCGATAGCACGGCCGATACGCGGCTCGCGAGGCACGCTGTGCCGTCGAGCGCCGAAGTGCAGGACTATTTTGCGCTGCTTAAACCGCGCGTGATGTCGCTTGTGGTGTTCACCGGTCTGGCGGGCGTTCTGGTCGCACCCGGTGATCTGCATCCGCTCCTGGCCACCGTCGCGGTGATCTGCATCGCCATTGGCGCGGGCGCCGCGGGTGCAATCAACATGTGGTATGACCGAGACATCGACGCGATTATGACACGCACCAGCAACCGACCTCTCCCGGCGGGTCGCATGGTGCCGGGCAACGCCCTTGGCTTTGGCATAGTGCTGGCGGTCGCGTCAGTTGCCCTAATGGGGCTTGCCATCAATTTGGCAGCGGCGATTCTATTGACTGCGGCGATCGCTTTCTACGTGTTTGTGTACACTGTTTGGCTCAAACGCCGGACCCCGCACAACATCGTCATCGGTGGTGCCGCCGGCGCATTTCCACCGATGATCGGCTGGGCGGCTGTATCCGGTGGCGTCGGCATTGAGGCCATTTCCTTATTTGCATTGATTTTCTTTTGGACGCCGCCCCACTTCTGGGCGCTGTCGCTGTACCGCGCCGATGATTACGGCCGGGCAGGAATTCCCATGTTGCCGGTCGTCGCTGGACCGCGTGAAACAAAGCGGCAGATTTTGATTTACACAATCCTGCTATTGCCGATGAGTACGGTGCCCTACTGGCTTGGCATCGCAGGGTCAATTTACTTAGCGACGTCGCTGACCCTTGGATTGCTGTTTCTTGCCGCAGCCATCGCGGTGTGGTTCGAAGACGGGGACCGAGCCGCAAAACGGATGTTCGGGTTTTCGATTTTTTATCTGTTTGCATTGTTCGCTGCCTTAATAGCTGACCGTGCACCAGGCTTGACTGGGTGATCGCTAGCGATGCGAAATATGGCCAGAGCAAATCGCGGTGAAGGACGTCCCGGTGGGGGCTTCGGCTCGACGCGCAAGATGAGGCGCGGTAACACCAGAATGTTGCTTGCGTTGGTATCGAGCGCTGGCCTGATGCTTGGCGCGGCCTATGCGGCTGTTCCCCTCTACAACACATTCTGCCGTGTCACGGGCTACGGCGGAACGACGCAGGTTGCCGCAAAAGAAAGCGATAAGGTGGTCGAACGCGTGATTGCAATTCGTTTCGATGCCAATGTGAATGGCGCGCTGCCTTGGGCATTCCAGCCAATGCAGCGCGAAGTCTCGCTCAAGGTCGGAGAGAATGCGGTCGCCTTCTACCAGGCGCAAAACCTTGGCAATCGGAAGACTACGGGAACGGCCGTTTTCAACGTGACACCGCAGAAGGCAGGTCGGTATTTCTCCAAGGTGGAGTGTTTTTGTTTTAGCGAGCAGACGCTTGCACCCGGCGCAAAAGCCGAACTGCCCGTCGCATTTTATGTCGATCCGGAGATCACCAGTGACCGCAACCTCGACGATGTAACCGCGATCACGCTTTCCTATACTTTCTACCCGAGCGATTCGCCTTCGGATGAAGAGGAACTCGCGAGCACGCTTGACGAAACGGCGACTACTGTTAGTGAACTGAACTGAGCGCACGGAAGAAGACGATGCTGCGAGGGAGTACAGGCGCCGCCGAGGATTTGGCATGAGCACAGAGATCGAGCACGGCCCCAATCATGACTTTCACATAGTCGATCCGAGCCCGTGGCCTGCCTGCGGGGCGGCTTCCGCGGGTCTTCTGGCGTTCGGTTTGGTTGTCTTTATGCACCCGGACATATTGGGCGTTGGGCTGGAGGACTTAATCGGCTCGTTGGGACCGGCGCCGTTCATGCCGGGCGCGATGTTGCTATTGATGACGGTGGCCATGTGGTGGCGTGACGTCACGCGAGAGGCGACCTTCGAAGGTCACCATACGCCGATTGTTCAGCTCGGCATGCGATATGGAATGGCGCTTTTTATCGTCTCGGAAGTGATGTTTTTTGCCGCCTTCTTTTGGGCATTCTTTAATTCGAGCCTGTTCCCGAAAGAGCAACCCTATGACGTTCCCGGTGGTGTCTGGCCGCCCGAAGGCATTGAGACGTTCAATGCCTTCGACATACCATTTCTCAACACGCTGATCCTGCTGATGTCAGGGGTCACGGTGACTTGGGCGCACCATGCGATGCGTGAAGATCACCATCAGGAGACGCTGAAGGCATTGGGCCTGACGGTATTTCTCGGCGTCCTCTTTACGTCGCTCCAAGCTTTTGAATATGCACATTCCGGCTTTGGGTTTACCGATGGAATCTACGCATCAACATTCTTCATGGCGACAGGATTTCACGGCTTTCACGTGATCGTCGGAACGACCTTCCTCGCCGTATGCTGGTACCGTGCTGCCAATCATCATTTCAAGCCGGATCACCATTTTGGCTTCGAGGCGGCAGCCTGGTACTGGCATTTTGTAGATGTGGTTTGGCTATTTCTCTTCATATGCATCTACTGGCTCGGCAGCTAGCGAGCGAACGCATCGACGCAGTTGGCGGGCCGCAGCGCGTGGCGTCGGGTTAGGAAATGTCTGACGGCCTGCGCCATACGTCACCCTGGTCGGCCGGGTTGCGCTGTCAGTGTCCGCGCTGTGGTGAAGGCGCCCTGTTCGCCGGTTTCCTTGAGCTCATGGATCGATGTCGAGTCTGCGGCCTCGATTTGAGCGCCGCCGATAGTGGTGATGGCCCTGCTGTATTCGTCATCTTCATCGTCGGACCCATCGCGACCGGCCTTGCGCTTTTCGCCGAAGCGGTGTTTGCCCCGCCATATTGGCTTCATGTCATGATTTGGCCGCCGCTGATCTTGGTCGGCGTAGTTGCGCTGCTCCGGCCATTTAAGGCGACTTTGATCGCCTTGCAATTCAGATACAAAGCAAGCGAAGGCGGCCGAAATCCGCTTGAATAACGCAGCGAAAACGTGAGGCGCGGATTCGATGACATTGCGCCCGACGGCCTGGTCCACGCTTTCCACGTTTGCAGCACTCATCGTTTTGCTGCTACTCGGAACCTGGCAGCTCAACCGGCTCGCCTGGAAAGAAGATGTTATCGAACGCCTCGAGTCGAGACTGTCGGCAACACCGATTATGCTGCCGACGGCGTCGTTCAATCCCGAACAGTTTGAATTCCGCCGTGTCAGCGTGACAGGCGAATTCCTGCACGACCTAGAGTTCTTTTTGTTGAATCGCGTGCGCAACGGCGTTGTCGGCGGCCACATCATCACACCGCTGCGACGGTTGGAAGACACCCGTCTTATTCTGGTCGATCGCGGATGGGTGCCGCTCGATCGTCGTGATCCGGCCAGTAGACCTGAGGGTCAGGTCTCCGGAGTCATAACGATCGATGCAATCGTCCGGACGACACCTGACAGGGGCTGGTTTGTACCCGGTAATCGATCCGCGATGAACGAATGGTATTTTATGGATCCGGCGGCAATGGCAGGGTCTGCAGGGATAGTGGTTCCCGAAAAATATTACTTGGCGCTGGTTGAACACGCGACACCGGGCGACTATCCAGTCGGCCGGGGCGCACAATTTTTCATCCGCAACGACCACCTCGGTTATGCGATCACCTGGTACGCGCTGGCGGTTGTCCTGCTCATCGTCTATGCCGTCCATGCTTGGAAGAGGAGGTAGGGGAGACTTTTGTCAGAAACTTTGCCTGACGGACGCAAAGCATATGGTGAGCTGGAGCGGATATTTCATCGCATGGCCATGCTCGGCGAGGCGATAGGGCTGCTCCATTGGGACATGTCGGTGATGATGCCGCCCGGAGGCGCCGCACCGCGGACGGAGCAATTGGCGACGCTAAAGGTACTTCGTCATGAGATGCTCACTGATCCAACGCTCGCGGAGCTCCTTGATCGTGCTGAGCAGGCGGCCGACACGTTTGGTATCTGGCAGCAAGCAAACCTACGCGAGATGCGCCGCAGCCGGGTACATGCTTTGGCCGTACCGACTGATCTAGTAGCCGCCCATTCGCGCGCCTGCACCGAGTGCGAAACCGTTTGGCGCGGCGCGCGCGCGGATGCTGACTTTCAACGGCTTACTCCAACCTTAAAAGACGTTCTCACCCTGACGCGGCGGATCGGTGAAGCGAGAGCGGATGCGCTTGGCTGTTCGGTCTACGATGCGCTTCTCGATCGCTTTGAGCCTGGCGGTCGTACTGTCGATTTTGAGGAGATCTTTGCCGACTACGCCGCATTTCTGCCGGAGTTTCTGGAACAAGTCATGACCCGACAACGGACGCGGCCAAAACCCGTTGCACCCGACGGACCATTTGCGCTGGACGCTCAGCGCTCGCTGGTACGTCACATGGCGGAAGCAGTCGGCTTTGATTTCGCGACGGGAAGACTCGATGAAAGTTTGCATCCGTTTTCCGGTGGAATTCCGGAAGACATTCGCATCACCACCCGCTACGAGGAAGGTGACTTTACGAAAAGCCTGATGGCTGTACTTCATGAGGTCGGCCACGCAATGTACGAGCGCGGGAGGCCAAGCGAATGGCTTCGTCAACCGGTCGGGACGGCGCGTGGCATGGCGCTGCACGAAAGCCAGTCGCTGACGGTGGAGATGCAAGTCTGCCGGTCTCGAATATTCCTCAAGTGGGCAGCACCTATCATGCGCGCGGCATTTGACGGCAAGGGCGATGCCTGGGAGCCGGAGAATCTCTTCCGGCTGTACACGCGTGTTGAGCCCGGTTTGATCAGGGTCGATGCCGACGAGGTCACCTACCCGGCGCATATTATCCTTCGCTACCGCCTCGAACGCGCACTTATCGCGGACGAGCTTCGGCTTGCCGATCTGCCGCAGGCTTGGAGCGAGGGAATGCGTGATCTTCTCGGTCTGCGGCCACCCAACGATCGGCTGGGGTGCCTCCAGGATATCCACTGGCCGAGCGGCGCCTGGGGCTACTTTCCGACTTATACGCTGGGCGCGTTGATGGCGGCACAATTCTACGATGCGGCCACAAAGGAGAACGTGGACATCGTCCCTGCCCTCGAGCAGGGAGACTTTTCACCGCTAATGGCATGGTTGCACACCCATGTTCACACCCAGGGCTCACGCTTCTCGACCAGCGAAATTGTCGAACAAGCGACTGGCCGGCCACTCGACCCTGAAGTGTTCAAGTCGCATCTGCGCAACCGCTACCTGAATTGACGGACCGACGAGGCGTGAAAGACGTGGAGCGATGCCTGCTTGCCTGCGGCTATTGCGGCGATTACCTTGCGCGACCCTCAATTGAATAGAGACCAGGACGGGTAGGGGGACTGAGCCGTGCACTACGTCAGCACCAGAGGCGCCGCGCCGCAGGCGAACTTCGATGAGGTTCTGTTGACCGGGCTTGCTTGCGACGGTGGTCTATTTGTGCCCGAGGACTGGCCTCGCTTCAGCGACGCCGACCTCCGCGCGCTGCGCGGATTGGATTATTCTGCGCTTGCCTGTCGCGTAATGTCGCCGTTTCTCGGCGATGCGATACCATCATCGGCGTTTGAAGAAATCGTGCGCGACGCGTGCAACACATTTGACCATCAGGCCGTTACACCACTGGTGCAGCTCGACAACGATCTTTGGCTGCTGGAGCTTTTCCACGGACCTACACTCGCCTTTAAGGATGTGGCCTTACAACTGCTCGGGCGACTGCTCCAGTATGTTCTCGATCGTAAGAATGAACGCGTGACGATCGTCGGTGCGACGTCGGGTGACACTGGATCGGCTGCAATTGAGGCCTGCCGCGACCGTGACACTTTAGAAATTGTCATACTTCATCCTCGGGGCAGGATCTCGGAAGTTCAGCGTCGGCAGATGACAACCGTCACCTCCGCAAATGTGCACAATGTTGCGGTCGAAGGCACATTTGACGATTGCCAGGATTTGGTCAAAGCGATGTTCAACAATCGGCCGTTTCGCGAAGAGCAGCGCCTGGCCGCCGCAAATTCGATCAACTGGGCGCGCATTATGGCGCAAACGGTTTATTATTTTCACGCGGCGTTGGCTTTGGGAGCTCCTGATCGCGAGGTTGCCTTCTCCGTACCCACCGGCAATTTTGGCAATGTGTTTGCTGCCGATGTGGCGCGCAGGATGGGGCTTCCGATCAAGCGGCTCTATGTCGGGTCGAACCGAAACGATATCCTCACACGATTCCTAAAATCTGGAGAGATGGCGGCGACGCCCGTCGAACCAACATTGAGCCCTAGCATGGATATCCAGATATCCAGTAATTTCGAGAGACTTCTGTTCGAGCTGCATGACCGCGACGGCGATGCGGTTGTCCGTGATATGAACGTATTTCGAGAGACGGGTAAATTTGCGATCGACGAAGCCCGCATGGCCAAGGCGCGATCGGTGTTTGATGGTGCGAGCTTGGACGATGCGGATACCATCGACGCGATTGCTTACTTTTATAGAAGCTCAGGGCAGTTGCTAGATCCGCATAGTGCAATCGGCGCAGCCATCGCCCGCGAAAAAAGAACCGATGCTGGTGTCCCGGTTATCGCGCTGGCGACCGCACATGCAGCCAAGTTTCCCGACGCAGTCGAACGGGCGACCGGTGTGAAACCGACGTTGCCGCCAAAGCTCGGCGATCTGCTCGAGCGGCCCGAACACTGCACAGTCCTGCCAAACGACCTAGACGCAGTTCAGACCTTCATTCGCGACTCGGTGTCGCTCGCAGCATGACCGTGCAAGTAACCTCGCTCGACAACGGCTTGCGCGTCGTCACGGATACGATGGCGGCGGTCGAAACGGCGACAGTCGGCGTCTGGGTCGCTAGCGGCACGCGCAACGAGCGCAAGGAGATCAATGGCGTTGCCCACCTGTTGGAACATATGGCGTTTAAGGGGACGCGCCGGCGCACGGCGCTGGCGATTGCCGAGGAGATCGAGTCCGTTGGGGGGTATCTCAATGCCTATACAAGCCGCGAACATACGGCCTATTACGCAAAGGTGTTGAAGGAGGACGTCGAGCTGGCCGTAGATGTGCTGGCCGATATCCTACAGCACTCCATATTTGATCCCGAGGAACTGGCGCGAGAGCGGGCCGTCATCTTGCAGGAGATCGGCCAGTCGCAGGATACGCCCGACGATCTCGTGTTCGACTTTTTCCAGGCAACCGCGTTCCCCGATCAGCCGTTGGGTTGGCCGGTGCTGGGTAAGTCGGAAGTAGTTAGCGCTATGCCGCGGGAAGCGATCATGGACTATATGGAAAACACCTACAGCAGCGACGGCATGGTGTTATGCGGGGCGGGTAAAATCGAGCATGACCAGATGGTCAGGCTGGCAAATAGCTTGTTTTCTTCGCTCTCCCGACAAGAGAATATTACAACGGAGCCGGCGATCTACCATGGTGGCGATCACCGAGTGGAGCGCGATCTTGAGCAGATACATTTGGTGCTGGGATTTCCCGGTATTGCCTACCACGATGAAAGCTATTTCACGGCCTCAGTGCTTTCGACACTGTTTGGCGGTGGCATGTCGTCGCGGCTTTTCCAGGAAATAAGGGAACGCCGTGGTCTTGCCTACTCGATTTTCTCCTATAACTCGTCCTATCGCGATTGCGGCGTAATGGGTATTTACGCGGGTACCGGAAAGGGTGACATCGAGGAGCTGCTGCCCGTGCTGTGCACGGAAATTCGCCAGCTTTCGGAGTCCCTGGCCGAACAGGAAGTCATGCGCGCACGAAATCAAATAAAGGCCTCGCTTTTGATGTCGCTTGAGTCAACCGGCGCCCGGGCGGAACAACTGGCCCAACAGATGTTGATATTTGGCCGCCCCTTACCGATCGAAGAATTGGTCGCGCGGGTCGAAGCGGTCAACGTGTCCGCGGTGTCGGCCTTGGCGGACCGTGTTTTCTCCGGTAGACCGACGCTGGCGACGATTGGTCCTATTGAGCGGCTTGAGCCCTATGATCAATTGGAATCGCGCCTGGCCTCCTAACATGTCGGTGTCCACTGGCGAGCGAAGTCCCTAGGGTGTTCGATGTTTGGACTCATCAGTACTAAAGCACACACCACGCGCCTTGTAGGCTCACGGGTTCATCTACGGCCGCCAGAACGTCGCGACCAAAAAAAGTGGACCGAACTGCGCGAGGCAAGTCGCGAATTTCTGGAGCCTTGGGAGCCGTCATGGCCACCCGACGCGACCTCGCGTTCAGCTTTCCGAAGGCGTCTTGCCCGCCTAATCGAGGATTGGAAGGATGAGCGGGCATGCTCTTTCTTTATTCTTGAGTGTGGTACCGATGCGTTGCTCGGAGGCATCACGGTCTCCAATGTGCGCCGCGGTGTCGCGCAAAGCGCCAGTCTCGGCTATTGGATCGGCCAGCCCTACGCCCGGCAAGGATTGATGTCCGAGGCCGTGCAACTAACCCTAAACTTCTGCTTTGAAACGCTGGGGCTGCACCGGATAGAAGCCGCTTGTCTGCCTGCGAACGAAGCCAGCTGCGCGCTGCTGCTGAAGAGCGGCTTCAAAGAGGAAGGGATGGCGCGGCAGTTTCTGCGCATTAATGGGCAGTGGCAGGATCACATTACGTTTGCGATCCTACGTGCCGATGCACGACCAGGATTGACGGTGGTTCAGGAAGAAACGCAGCGCTACGCGTGACCAGCTTCGCCCGACAGCAAGATCGGGTCGATACCAAGTTTCGTTATCGCGCGCTGCCATTTTCCTTCGACGTCAATTCCGAATATGAGGGCATCGTCAGCTGAAACCTGTAGCCAGGCGTTCTGCGTAATTTCGTTGTCGAGCTGGCCTGGCCCCCAGCCGGCGTAGCCAAGAGCCAATAGCGAGCGGCGCGGTCCCTTGCCGTCGGCGATGTCCCGGAGAATGTCGATGGTGGCCGTCAATCCGACGTTTTCGTCGACAATGATCGTACCGCTTTGCGTGTAGTCGACAGAGTGTAGAACAAAACCGCGCCCAGATTCGACGGGGCCGCCAAAATGGATACGTATTTCCTGGTCGAGTCCCGGCGTCTCGATTTCGAGCTGTTGCAGGAGTTGTGGGAAGGTTAGCTCGTTCACGAGCCGGTTCACCACCAAACCCATCGCTCCTTCGGGGCTGTGAACGCACATGTATATGACCGTCTGCGCGAATCGGGCATCGTGCATCGAGGGCATGGCTATAAGCAGCTGGCCGGTCAGATACCCTTCTGCTTCGTCGTCGTTCGACATCGTCGCTCTCTGGCGTCCTATTTCGTTACGGGTTGACTCTATGATAATGGCGCATCCCGCATTTTCAAACAGTGTGAAATCGCGGCGGGTGTTCCTCACGGAGCACAAAACGGGCGTCGAACGCTAGGTGTGGCAGGTCTCGGGGCACGCGCAGGGCCAAGACGCACGTATTTGTGACCGTGATATTTGCGTCATCGTCGCTATATTCCTTTCACATGTTTGCTAGATCATTCATTGGCCGCTCCGCGAAGACGCTGGGCGCATGCCTTATCGGCAGCGTCGCCGTTCTTCTGATTTTGACGGTCGAGCTCGCCGCGGCCGGGTCGGGCGCGTGGTATGACGGCGAATTTGCGAAGACACGTCTGATTTCTTCAGTTGCGGCGGTGGGCGATCGCGAGCAGCTTCGGCTCGGCCTGCAATTCCGTATACAGCCGGGTTGGAAAATTTACTGGCGCACGCCGGGCGATGCCGGATTTCCGCCCCAACCGACTTGGAACGGAGGCGAAAATCTGGCCGCGGTGAGCATGCGCTGGCCGGCGCCCCTCCGTTTCTCCATCTTTGGGCTGCAAACGCTCGGCTACGAAGACGATGTTGTCTTCCCGCTTGATGTGCGTCCTGAACGTCCGAGTCAGCCGATCGCAGTGCGCGCGAGTATCCCCTATCTCATTTGCAAGGAAGTCTGTGTTCCAGAGACGGCAATTGTTGCGCTCGACCTTCCTGCCGGGCCTGCGGAGCCGACAAATCAGGCAATTTCTATTGCACGCTTTGACGCGCGCGTGCCGGGCGATGGAACGCTTGCAGGTCTCTCAATACAGCGGGCCTCCTTGGAGTCCAGCGGTGACGAGATGACACTCACCGTAGAGGCACGGGCCTTGGCGCCGTTTGTTGCACCGGATCTTTACGTTGAAGGTCCTGAGCAGACGGGTTTCGGGGCACCTGTGTTTCAACTGCGTGACGGTGGCCGAAGTGCTCTTATCAAGGCGACGGCTAGTGGTATTGACGCTGCAGCGCTCACCACCACTGGCTTGGTTTTGACGCTGGTCGATGGTGTTCGGGCGATGGAGCAAACCATACCGATCAGCTTAATCCAAAGCTTCAACATGAACGCTGGTGACGCCGTTCTGCAGACCGCCGTCGGTGCAACGGCGAGATCGTTCGCGGCGATTCTCCTGCTGGCCCTGCTCGGCGGTCTGATTCTCAATCTCATGCCCTGCGTGTTGCCAGTTCTCTCGCTCAAACTGCTGGGCGTGGTTCAGCATGGCGGTGGCAAGCGATCGGCGGTCCGACTGAGCTTCCTGGCCTCATCGGCAGGTATTTTCACCTCGTTCATGGTTATTGCGGGCGCGTTGATTGCGTTAAAGGCCGGAGGGGCAGCGATCGGCTGGGGCATCCAGTTCCAGCAGCCGGTCTTCCTGGTCGCCATGGCCATTGTTGTTACGCTGTTTGCTTGCAATCTGTTTGGGCTATTCCAAATAAACCTGCCACAATCGATCACCAGGATTGCGCTGAGCGGGGACAGTCATTCGATTGGCGGGAATTTCCTCACCGGTGCTTTCGCCACTCTGCTCGCGACACCATGCTCCGCACCCTTTCTCGGCACTGCGGTTGGCTTCGCTCTGAGCCGTGGGACAACGGAGATTTTGGCTGTCTTTGCCGCTTTGGCAATTGGGCTTGCAGCGCCTTTCTTGTTGGTCGCTGCCTTTCCGGGGCTCGCGACGAGCTTGCCACGGCCCGGTCGCTGGATGGTATGGCTGCGCTACGTCTTGGGTGTCGCATTGTCTGCCACTACGGTGTGGCTGCTATTTGTTCTGAAGCAACAAATTGGATTCGACGCGGCGGCTGCCATCGCGGCGATGATGATGCTGATCGCAGCCGTATTTCTGACGCGCCGGCTCGAACTCTCGAGGTTGGGTCGGCATGCCGGCAAGGTTGTGGCCGCTCTGGCGATCGTAGCGCTTGTCCTGCCCGTCGTGCGAGACACGACTTCCGGTAATGCATCGGATCAATATGCTGCCGCAGTAACGCAGGGTCAGTGGCGTCCTTTCGATCGCAATGAAATCGATCGGCTGGTCGCGTCCGGCAAATTGGTCTTTGTCGATGTGACTGCGAGCTGGTGCATTACGTGTCAGGTCAACAAGATGGCCGTAATCGAGAAGGGCGACGTCGCAAGATGGCTGTCGCAAGACAATGTCGTTGCCATGCGTGGTGACTGGTCGAGACCTGATCCGGTGATCTCCCAGTATTTGGCGAGTTATGGGCGATACGGAATTCCATTTAATGCGATCTATGGGGCGCAGGCTCCATCCGGCGTGGTGCTGCCTGAATTGCTGACACGTTCTGCGGTCCTCAATGCCGCGCGATTGGCTGGTGCAGATACCCGCCTCGTCACCAACTGACTGTCGCCAGGTCGTTTTCCGCATACCTTGATCGCTGGTAGGTGCGGCGTTGTCGCGGGGAATGTCCCGCCTACTGTTGAAATTCGTTCAGCAGGCATTGCTGGTTGAGCAGGCTACGCAGCCTTGGCCTTCTGTTCAAGGTCGGGGTTGATGGAGTGACTTGCCTGGTGGGCCGCGAGGGCCGCCCGCAGGATCGGTAGTTGCTTGTGGGCTTTGAGCCTTCGGAAGCCCTTGGCGGCCTCCAGCATGGCGGCGCCGGTCCAGCGGAGCGCCATCTTGGCGTCCCGCCAGCGTTTGACGTTGCGGCAGACCTGCCGGATGGTCCCGTTCATGTTCTCGATGATGTTGGTGCAGGCGAGCGAACGGCGCAGTTCGACCGGCAGGCCCAGGCGGGTAACGGTGAGGATCTCGTCGAGGCCCTCCAGGATGCTGGCGGCGACGCCGGGCGCGTCATGTTCCAGGCGCCGCGCCAAGTTCTTGATCAGCCGCTCGGCCTTGTCGGCGTCGTCCAGTTCCCACGCTTGGCGCAGCGCTTTGCGGACGCTGGCATGCAAGGGCTTGGCAAGGCGCTCGGTGATGTTGCGGGCCTTGTGGACCTGGCAACGCTGGATCGGCGTATGGCGGCCGAAGGTGTTGCGGATCGCCTTGGACAGCGCCTTGGCCCCGTCGATGATGAACAGGCGGCAGACCGCCGCCTCCAGACCACGCCCGACCAGGTTGTCGAGCAGCGCCTGCACCACGGCGGTATTCTCGGTCGCCCCCTCGATCACGCCGAGGGGATGCTTCTCGCCGTTGCCGTCGATGCCGACGGCGGCCAGCAGCATCAAGTCCTCATCGATGTGGATGCCGTCAATCTGGATGATCAGCAGATCCAGATTGGACAGGTCGGCCGCCATCCATTGCTTCATGCGCTCCGCCGACAACGCCACGAACCGGCGCGATACCGCCGACTTGGACACCCCCGCTCCGTTCGGCGCGGGCACGTCGCCCTCCGGCAGGCGGACGGCGCGGCCGAACTTGCGCGTCGAGACGTTGATCAGCATCAGGTTGAGCGCCCACTTGCCCAGCAGGTCCTCCGACAACGCCGCCTCCCAACTCGGTAGGGTGACCTCGCCGCCGTCGCGGCGACGTACGCGGGGCCGCTCGAACTCGACCTTACCCCCATGGAAGCCGACCTTCCCCGTGGTCTTGCCCCAGCGGTGCCCATCCCTTCCGTCGGCGCGGTCGTAGCGGGCACCGCACACCTGGGTCGCATCCTCCTCCAGCATGCTGGCCAAGGTCGCGAGGCCGGTCGTCAGGCAGAAGCGCTCGAAGCTCGCGCCAACCTCTTGCCAGGCATCTTCGATGATTGCCGCCGGGACAACAGCGGCCGATGTGGTAGATTTCTTCATGGCGTTGCTTTCCTTTCGTTGGATTCAACACCCCGAGCCTACCGGCTCAAGGCGAGCAACGCCTACCTCACATTTTCAACAGCGGTCGGGACATCCCCTTGTCGCGGCATTGTTCTATGGCACGCATGCTTCGCCTGTATACTAGGCGCATCAAAGATCCCAACAGGATTGTGGGGGGCGATATGACGATTTCGATCGGTGAGCGAGTGCCGGCAGCAACACTAAGGAAGATGGGAGAAAATGGCCCGGAGGAGATCACTACGCACGACCTTTTTGCCGGAAAGAAGGTGGTGCTGTTCGCCGTTCCCGGTGCCTTTACGCCAACTTGCTCGATGAAGCATGTGCCGGGTTTCGTCAATCATGCGGACGAGATCAAGGCAAAGGGTGTCGATATCATCGCCTGTATGTCGGTCAACGATGCGTTTGTGATGGACGCGTGGGGTAAGGATCGTCGGGTCGGGGATAAAGTTATGATGTTGGCGGACGGGAGCGCCGAACTTTCAACGGCGCTCGGGCTTGATCTCGATCTGAAGGACCGTGGGCTCGGCGTGCGTGCCAAGCGATTTGCCATGGTCGTTGAAGATGGTGTCGTGACGACGCTTAACGTCGAAGAGGCGGGTGTATTAGATGTTTCGAGCGCCGAGAGCGTGCTCGCAGCGCTTTAGCTGTTACGCAACTCTCCGTTATTGAGGCGACACCGGACCCCGCATAGGCTGGCGCTGGGAATACTCGTTATCTCGTTATGTTGAACTGGCGGCGGCATCCAGATCGCTTGGAATGGCGCCGCGCGCTAGCGAATCTGCTCGTTCGTTATCGGGGTGGCCGGTATGTCCGCGGATCCAGCGCCACTCGACCTGATGGTCGACAAGCGCCTGCTCGAGGCGTTGCCACAGATCCACATTCTTGACCGGCTTGCGTGCTGAAGTACGCCAGTTGTTCTTCTTCCATTTGTGGATCCAGGTTGTGATCCCGTCTTTGACATAGGTGCTGTCGGTAAAAATACGCGCCTCGACGCCGCGGGTCAGCGCTTCCAGTCCCTGGATTGCGGCCATTAATTCCATGCGGTTGTTGGTGGTCTCGAACTCGCCGCCGGATAGCTCTTTTTCGGCGCCCTTATAATGCATGACGACGCCCCAGCCGCCCGGTCCCGGATTACCGCTGCACGCGCCGTCGGTGAATATCTCGACTTGTTTTCCAGCCATTACTCGAGCCCGTAGGCGCTGGGTCCGTCAACGTTTTGATGGAATTGCAGAATAGCGAGATATTCCAACGGGTCCTTGGGACGCACCAATGCCCCCTCGGGCTGGTTCAGCCAGTCGTACAGCCTCGTCAGCATGAACCGAAGCGCGCTACCCCTGGCAAGCAAGGGCAACATCTCTAACTCGGCCGAGGAGACTTCGCGCACGCGGCGATAGTTCGTGAGCATATGCCGTGCCTTGGTCACGTTGAAGCTCATATCCCGCTCGAAACACCAGGCGTTGAGACAGGTGGCAACGTCGTAGGCCAGTTGCTCGTTACAAGCGAAGTAGAAATCGATGATTCCGGAAAGTTGACCGCTGATGAAGAATACATTGTCTGGGAACAGGTCTGCGTGACAGATCCCGCTCGGAAGGTCTTTCGGCCAGTTCGCCTCCAGGACATCGAGTTCCGCATCGATAATGTCGGCCAGATGCTCGCCGACTTCGTTGGCGCGCTCGCGGCATGAGGCAAACAAGGGCCGCCAGTGCTCGACCGACAGGGCATTGCGGTTCGTCTCCTCGAATGAGGCACTTAGCAGATGCATTCTGGCGAGCGCACTGCCGACCTGCGCGCAGTGTGGCACTTGAATGCGGCGCGGCCACATACCCTCAAGAAAGGTAACGACCGCCGCCGGACGCCCGCAAAGCGTCCTTAGGGCCGCGCCGTCGCGTCCCTTCACGGGGGTCGGGCACGGAAAGCCCTTGTCGGCAAGATGCGCCATGAGATCCAGATAGAACGGCAATGCCTCCGGCGCGACACGTTTTTCGTAGAGCGTCAGGATGAATGTATCGGCAGCGGTATGAAGCAGATAGTTGGTGTTCTCCACACCTTCAGCGATGCCCTTGCATGAGAGCACTTCGCCGAACTCATACTCGGCAACAAATGCCTGTAAATCCTCGTCTGCGACTTCCGTATATACGGCCATTGATCGGATGCGGTTGGTGGATAATTCACAGTACAGGGTTGCTGTGATGTACCGTAGATTACGGGCTCAAGCCAGTATAGAACACCCATGCCACGGGCGCTTGTACCGCCGTGAGTGCTTTACTAGTATCGACTCGAGCCGAGCGTCGCTCCCTTGCTGAGCAGCGCAATAGTCCGGGAAACTAATACACAGGAATTAGGGAAGGAAGTGCAATATGGCCGAGCCAATCATTGCTCAAAAAGGCTCCTATCCAACAGATGTTGAAACCGGTAGGACTTACTACTGGTGCGCTTGTGGACGCAGCGCCA
Organism: Alphaproteobacteria bacterium; assembly: GCA_963664465.2. GTDB lineage: Bacteria > Pseudomonadota > Alphaproteobacteria > UBA8366 > CAVOAK01 > CAVOAK01. Next base: position 124,802 of record CAXXSU010000001.1, read on the forward strand.
GGCAGCCATTTTGTGACGGTAGCCACAAGGAGGTTGGATTGGCACCGATGCCTGTAGAGGCGCAGGAAACCAAGACGGTTTATTTCTGTGGTTGCAAGCAGTCCGGCAACAAACCCTTCTGTGACGGCACGCATTCCAAGCTTTAGCGAACCAGGGCGTCTGCTGCGGCAAGTGATCCTGCTGGCAGCAGGACTGATTGTGGTCGGCTGCACGGCGCGCGACGCGCCGGTGGTGCGTTGCCCCATAACCCGGGGGTTGGAAGATGCGGCTCAAGTGACGCGTTTCAAACCTGGTCCGGGTCGAGACATCACGGACATCATATTTGACGCGGAGTTTGCCGAGATTTCTGGCACCTGCGAAATCGACGATGACGAAATCGAAGTGGAACTGAAGCTGGTGATTTTAGCCAACCGCGGTCCTGCGGACACCTCGCGAGCTGCGTCGTTCGCATTCATACTTGCGGTCGTAGATCTCGAACGCAATTTTCTCGTTCACAAAGGCAAGGCGTTGCGACGGAGATTTGATGGACGTGTCGAGTTTCCGGGCAATCAATCTCGTGTCGCTTACACCGACGAGTTTGAACTCACGATCCCATTGATACCTGGTCAAAGCGCTGACGATTTCTTGATTTTCATCAGTTTCGAACTCTCTGCGGGCGAACTGGCGTACAACCGCAGTCGTCTCCGCCGATGACGCGTCACGGGCTTGTGTGAAGTCACAGGCCTTATGCTGTTGACATTCCGGGCAGGACCGTTAGCTTTCGCGCGGGATCGCGTTTGATCCCGAATGGTAAGAGCTCGCTGATACCTGTGGGAGAGGCCGGCAAAATTGTCGCCGGCGCCGAAGGAGCAACCGCCCCGGAATCTCTCAGGCAAATGGACCGCAGGCGGAGGGCACTCTGGAAAGCAGGCGAGGATTTTGATCGCCTCACCGAAGGGGTAAGCCGGCAGTGCCGGTGATTCTCTCAGGTTCGTAGACAGAGGGGGCAGTTGGTTCACAGATCGAGCCGGCTGTGTGTCCCCGTGTTTATGAAAGGCCCTCGGTGAACGATTTAGCGTCTGTAGATCTCACGCATACGCCGCTTCACGCACTGCATGTCGAGCTGGGCGCGAAGGTCGCGCCGTTTGCCGGCTATGAAATGCCGATCCAATACCCAGCTGGCATTCTCACGGAGCATACCCATACGCGAGCCAAGGCCGGCTTGTTCGATGTTTCACACATGGGGCAGGTGATGTTACGCGGCGAGGGCGTGGCGCAAGCGATGGAGGCGCTGGTTCCCGGCGATATAGCGGGCCTCGAGATCGGACGGATGCGCTATACCCAGTTCACAAATGAAGACGGCGGCATCCTCGACGATATTCTGGTGACGCGCGTCGCGGGCGGGCTATTTGTCGTCGTCAATGCCGGCTGCAAGGAAGCTGATATCGATCTCATGCGCGGAAATCTGCCGGCAGACATCGATATCGAGGTTCAAAGCGGCGCCGCACTTCTCGCGCTCCAAGGACCGGCCGCCGAGGTGGTCCTTGCACGCCATGCGCCCGGCCTCGAATCGCTGACCTTTATGATGTCCGTCGAAGTCGAAATATCCGGAGTTCCCACGACTGTCAGCCGGTCAGGATATACCGGCGAAGACGGGTTCGAAATATCCGTAAATGACGATCAAGCGGAATCGTTCGCTCGCATGCTATTGGGCGAGCCGGAGGTTCTTGCGATCGGTTTGGGCGCGCGCGATTCGCTGCGGCTCGAAGCGGGATTTTGTCTCTATGGTCATGATATCGACGAGTCGACGACTCCTGTCGAGGCGGCTCTCGAGTGGTCGATCTCAAAACGCCGACGCGAGGAAGGCGGATTTCCCGGTTCGGGGGTTATCCAACGACAGCTGCGCGAAGGAGCGTCGCGCCGAAGGGTCGGCATCCGACCCGACGGTCGCACACCGGCCCGTGAACATTGTGAATTGACCGACACCGAAGGTAATCACCTCGGCGAGATTACCAGTGGCGGCTTCGGGCCGACAGTCGGCGGGCCTATCGCGATGGGCTATGTGGAATCCGGCAACGCTGCTGCCGATACCTCCGTTCTGGCCGTAGTGCGTGGCAAGCCACTGCCAGCCAGAGTTACAAATCTTCCGTTCGTCGACGCGCGTCAGCGTCGGAAGTGAAAACAGGCCTGAGAGGGAACGATGAGTGAGACGAAATACAGCGATCAGCATGAATGGATTCGTGTTGAAGGCGATATTGGCACCGTCGGCATAAGCGAATTTGCCCAAGCTCAACTGGGCGATGTCGTGTTCGTGGAACTTCCTGAGGTCGGCAAAGTTATTGGCCAGGGCGAAGAGGCCGCCGTTGTCGAGTCGGTTAAGGCGGCCAGCGAGATTTATTCGCCAGTGGGTGGCGAAGTTATCGAGATCAACGAGGCCTTGGTTTCCCAACCGGGAACCGTAAACGAGGCGGCGGAAGGGGAAGGTTGGTTTTTCAAACTGAAATTAGCGGATCAAGGTGAGCTTGAGGACCTGATGGATAGTGACGACTACGCGTCCTACGCCAAGCAGGGGGATTGACCCTATTAAACGGAATTCTCAAACCTCCTCAAGCGTCGTATTGGCGATGAGCGCGTGCAGCCCTGGCGGGCGAGGTCTGAGATCGTGTTAGGAGAGGTGACCTGATGTCGGAGGTTAGCGGCTCACTTAAAGAGCTTGAACAGAGAGACGATTTCGTCCGGCGGCACATCGGTCCGTCCGCAAGTGAAATCGAAGCCATGCTGGGCACTCTCGAGATCGAATCCCTTGACGAGCTCGTTGCCCGAACTGTGCCCAAGTCAATTCGTTCCAACACGCCGCTCGACTTGCCGGCGAGCCGGCGTGAGCAGGATGTGCTGTCCGAGCTCCATGCCATGGCGGGTGAAAACCGTCTGCTGAAGTCGCTTATCGGCATGGGATACCACGATTGCATTACGCCGCTTGTCATTCTTCGCAACGTGCTGGAGAACCCTGGCTGGTACACTGCTTATACGCCCTACCAGCCGGAAATTTCTCAGGGCCGACTAGAAGCTCTGATCAATTACCAGACCATGGTGATGGACTTGACGGCGATGGACCTCGCCAACGCATCGCTGCTCGACGAGGCGACGGCGGCGGCGGAGGCGATGACGCTGTGCCACCGCGTCAGCAAGGCAAAATCTGACGTATTCTTCGTTTCTAGAGGCTGTCATCCGCAAACAATCGACGTCCTGCGCACGCGGGCCGAGCCGCTCGGCGTCGACGTTCTTGTGGGTGAACATGTGAACGCGCCGGCGGAGTTGTTTGGCATACTTCTGCAATACCCTGCGACGACCGGTGAAATAGAAGATCACGCAGCGTTGGTGGAAGCTGTGCATGGCAAGGGCGCGCTCGTCTGTGTGGCGTCCGACCTGCTGGCGTTGACGCTGCTAAGGCCACCAGGGGAGTGGGGCGCGGATATTGTCGTCGGTAACTCGCAGCGATTCGGCGTTCCGCTCGGATTCGGCGGACCGCACGCGGCGTTTTTTGCGACACGGAGCGAGTTCAAGCGCGATGTGCCGGGCCGTCTGGTCGGCCTGTCACTCGACACACGCGGCCATCCTGCCTACCGACTTGCATTGCAGACTCGCGAGCAGCATATCCGGCGTGAGAAGGCGACAAGCAATATCTGCACTGCGCAAGTTCTGCTTGCCGTTATGGCCGGCTTCTACGCTGTGTATCACGGTCCCGACCGGTTGCGCACAATAGCCCAGCGCGTTCACCGGCTGACCTGCATTTTGGCAAACGGTCTGCGCCGGCTTGGGTGCGAGATCGAACACGATGCCTTCTTTGATACGCTATGCGTGCGGGTGAAGGAGGATGTGGAGGTACTCCTGAGTCGCGCGCGCGAAGCGGGCTACAACTTGCGCCGAATTGACAATGACCAACTTGCCCTGTCGCTCGATGAGGTCAGCGTAGCCGCCGATGTGGACAAGCTCTTTCAAGTGTTTTCCGGAAGTGGCGACGCCGGCGTTTCCCTTGCTGGACTCGACGGAGAGACCGAAACCGCGATTCCGGATTCCCTGAAGCGGCGCTCAACGTTTCTGACCCATCCCGTCTTCAACAGCCACCACTCCGAAACGCAGATGTTGCGTTATCTGCGACTCCTGCAGGAAAAGGACGTCGCTCTGGACCGTTCGATGATCCCGCTGGGTTCATGCACGATGAAGCTCAACGCGACAGCTGAGATGGAGCCGATAACTTGGCAAGAATTTAATGGCATTCATCCCTTTGTCCCGCTTGATCAAGCGCAGGGATATCTGCGTCTGATCGAGGGGCTCGAAAAGATGCTGTGCGAGATAACTGGATTTGATGCGGTATCTCTGCAACCGAATGCCGGGTCTCAGGGGGAGTATGCGGGGCTGCTTGCCATACGCCGCTATCACGCAAGTCGGGGTGAATCAGCGCGAACCGTCTGCCTAATCCCGAGTTCGGCGCATGGGACCAACCCGGCGAGTGCGATTATGGCCGGTATGAAGGTCGTCGTTGTCGGCTGTGATGATGACGGCAATATCGATGTCGCCAATCTTCGCACAAAGGCGGAGGAGCACACCGACTCGCTAGCCGCATTGATGGTCACCTATCCCTCGACGCATGGCGTCTTCGAGGAAGCGATCGTGGAGATATGCGACATCGTCCACGCGCAGGGCGGCCAAGTCTATATGGATGGCGCCAACATGAATGCTCTCGTTGGCTTATGTCGACCGGCAGAGTTTGGCCCGGATGTCGCTCATCTCAATTTGCATAAGACATTCTGCATTCCGCATGGCGGTGGTGGGCCGGGTATCGGGCCGATCGGGCTACGCGCGCATCTTGCACCTTTTGCGCCTGGCCACGCCGTTGGCCGCGAAGCCGTATGGGCGGACACCGATGATGCCTCCGGTGCTGTCGCCGCAGCACCTTGGGGCAGTGCCGGAATTCTACCTATCTCATGGGCCTATATCGCTCTCATGGGAAGCGATGGACTGAAGAAGGCGACGGAGGTCGCAATCCTCAACGCGAACTACGTTGCGCGTCGGCTGCAGTCCCATTATCCGATATTGTATGCCGGTCCGGGAGGCATGGTAGCCCACGAATGTATTGTCGATCTGCGGGACCTCAAGGATGGCTCCGACGTCACCGTGGACGATGTGGCGAAGCGCCTCATTGATTATGGCTTCCACGCGCCGACCATGTCCTGGCCGGTGGCGGGTACGCTGATGATCGAGCCGACCGAAAGTGAATCAAAGGCCGAACTCGACAGATTCTGTGATGCGATGATAGCGATCCGCAAGGAAATCTCTGCCATCGAGCGGGGAGAAATGGATAGGCAGGACAATCCGCTCAAGAATGCGCCGCACACGGTGTTCGATTTGGTCGACGCTGAATGGTCCCACCCCTACGCGGCCATAGAAGCGGTTTATCCGGTCCGCTCGCTCCGCGAGGATAAATATTGGCCGCCCGTTAATCGCATCGACCAAGCCTACGGCGATCGACATTTCGTCTGTTCGTGTCCGCCGCCGGAGGCCTATGAGGACGCTGCCGACTAAGCTCCGTGCTAGAATATATCGTCGGCGTCGCCGACCAAATTGGTGAGGACGGAAAGGTTGCGCCGAAGCTGTCTCCGGTTGAGCAGCTTCTTCTGTGCGACCCTCGGTAAGTCCGTGAAATTGAAAAGATTTTTCCCGATCAGCACGTCGACTATATCTTCGATCACACGCACCATTTCGAGGTCAGAAGCACTAAGCTTTTCGCGTGCCTGGTCGTTTCCCGCATCGCCTATGAAAGCCCTGAGTTCTGGGTCGTTCGCGGGCACCGCGTCGAAGGCAATGTCGGTCGGACGGTCGGAAACACCGGTAATCCGGCCGGAGGTGTCACGGGCGACATATGGCAAATCAGATCCTCCGGTCAGGGCTCAGCGACCGCACCTTGAGAACTCGCCGCGCAAAGTGGCAAGCGCCGGCAATACCCACTGCAACAACACCGATCTCGCCGCGGCAACTCGATTGACTTCTGGGCCGCCTAGTTGAGCTTGCCGGGCAGATCTCCAATAGCGGCGTCGATCAGCGCGCCACCCTCGGGTCCCTTCAGTTTCTCGGTGAGAAGCTCTCCTGTTGCCGCTATCGTCAATTCTACCGCAGTTTCCCGTACTTCCCGCAGAGCCGTTGCCTCCGCCTGTGCTATCTTCTCCAAGGATTGAGCTTCCTGCCGCTTGAGAACGGCCTTAAGGGCGATTTCCGCTTCTTCGCGGTGGCGGTCCGCTTCTTCCCGCGCCTGTTCGATAATCGCCGCCGCCTCTTCAGCCGCCTGTCGCTGCTTACGCTGGTAGTTAGCGAGCGCGGCCTGTGCGTCCTCACGCAATTGCTTGGCGTCTTCGACTTGCGTTCGAACGTCCTCGATGCGTTGGTCCAATGCACTTGTCAGTGCACGACGGGCCGGTTTGAACATGCCGACGACGAAAATGATGAACGCAACCAGCGCCCAAAATTCAGCGCTGCGCAACAGATCGGTCATCATGTGTCCTCCGGAGCAACGGCCGAGATGGCTGCGGCCGCCTCCTGATCGCTGAGTTCCATGTCCGCTAGCTTGCTTGCCGAGGCTCGCACCAATTCCGCGGCGATGTCGCGAATCCCACTTAACGATCGTGCTTTCTCTTCCGCGATCAAGCCTTCGGCCGCCCGCGCTTCCTCTGCAAGGCGTGCGGCAAGCTCTGAACGCGCTTGCGCCGCCTGCTCGCTAAATGCTGCCGCCATTTCACGTTGCAGCTCATGCGCTTTCGCCATGCTCTCGGCAACCGTCTCTTTGTAAACTGCCAGCGCCGCTTCGGCCTCCTCCTTCATCGACGCTGCACGGTCAAGGTCGCCGTCTATCCGGTTGCGGCGAGCCTCAAGTACATCCGCAATGCGGGGCAAGGCGATCTGTCGCATCGCGAGGAAGAGTAGGACGAAGGTTATGGCGAGCCAGGCTAATTGCGTCGGGAAAGTCGACAAATCGAACTGGGGCATGCCGCCGCCTTCGGCGGCAGAGGCAAATGCGGGCACCAGACCAGCCATGACGCCTGCACTGACATGCGCGAATGGGCGAGTGACGAAGCGACGCGTCTTTGTCATCAATTCCGGTCCCAAATCCCGGCGAACTCGTTGCCTCAGGTAAAGAGGATGAGGAAGGAGATGAGAAGTGCGTAAAGCGCTACTGCCTCAACCAGCGCAAATCCGAGCATGCCAAGCGGAAATACCTGGGCTCGGGCTGCAGGGTTGCGGGCAATCGATCCGATCAGCGACGAGAATATGTTGCCGATGCCGACGCCGACGCCGGACAGACCAATTACCGCGAGACCAGCTCCAATCATTTTTGCGGCATCAAGTTCCATAAGCTTATCCCCTATTTTCTCAGTTTGATTCAGTATGTGGACGAAAGTCTAATGCAGGCACCACGCACATTCGACGCCGGCTAGTGAAGGTGTAGGGCATCATTGAGGTAAAGGCAGGTCAGTACGGTAAATACATAGGCCTGAAGGAAGGCCACCAGCAACTCGAAGCCGACCAGTGCCACGTTCATTGCCAGCGGCGCAAGGCCGCCAATACCAAAGCTGACGGCGCCCAGACTGAATACGAAGCTCGCAAAGACCTTAATCATGGTGTGTCCGGCCATCATATTTGCGAATAAGCGAATTGACAGACTCAGCGGTCGCGACAGGTAGGACACGATCTCAATCGGAATCATCAGCGGCAACATGACCGCCGGCACGCCCTGCGGAACGAAGAAAGTGAAGTAATGCAGTCCGTGCTTGACGATTCCGACCATCGTTACGCCGACGATGACGAACACAGCGAGCGCCGCGGTTACCGCGAGATGGCTGGTAAATGTAAATGAGTATGGAATCAGGCCAAGAAGATTACCAAATAAGATGAACATGAAGAGCGTAAAGATCAGAGGAAAATATCGCCGCCCCTCATCACCTACATTGTCGCGGATCAAGCCGGCGATGAACTCATAAGAGAGTTCCGCGAGGGCTTGCCAACGACCGGGTACCAGAGCGCGACGGCGCGTCGAAAGTGTTAGGAAGATTGTCGCAGCAGCGGTGGCGGCGACCATCCACAGCGACGAATTTGTAAACGACAGATCTGCGCTACCGATATGGATCGGCACGATCGGGTGAATTTCAAACTGCTCTAACGGACTTGCCACGAATTTTCTCTTCTATTCCTTGGCCGTTCTTTCGCCGATTTCCGCGTCCTTCGCGGAGCCATCGGCAGACGTTTCAGCTTCGCGCGGTTCGACCGTCTCATCAGCCGGAACGTGGTAGCCAACGGCCAGCCCGTAACGCGACGTCGCGCGGTAAACATTCACAATGCCGGCACCAGCGCCGATGAAAAAGAACCCTATCAGAAACCACGGCGCGGTATCGAGCCAACGGTCTAAAAACAACCCGATTCCGACGCCCACAATCAGTGCGGCAACCAATTCGACGCCAATGCGAAAGGCGAACCCGACTCCGCTCTGATTCGATCTGGTCGCCCCCTCATTCTCCTTCGCGTCACGCGCCGCGCGTGCAGCGCGTAACTTTGCGTCCAGTTCGTTAAGCTGAGGCGGCGTGTCGCGCTCGTTCATGGAAGAGTGGGGACCCCGCCGCTAAAGTCGAATTTTACCCCAACATTCATGCCAAAAAAAGCGCCCGCACAATACTGGCGGGCTTGGGCCGGAGTCAAGGTGATAGAGCCTGCGGCAAGTTCCGGAACTAGTTGAGAAAACGGAGAGATTTTCTTGTTTCATACACCGGACACTAGGCGGATTGTCGCAGGGCTTGAGCACTGCTCAGATCGACCGACACGAGCTGGCTCACGCCGCGCTCCCCCATCGTCACGCCGAACAGACGGTCGACGCGTGACATGGTCATTCGATGATGGGTTACGACCAGAAAGCGGACCCGTCCGGGTTCCGAGATCTCTTCAAGCAGCGTGCAGAACCGATCGACATTTGCATCGTCAAGCGGCGCATCCACCTCGTCGAGCACACATATCGGCGCCGGATTTGTCAGAAACACTGCAAACAGAAGCGATAGCGCCGTCAGCGCTTGCTCTCCACCAGACAGCAGCGACAATACTTGCAACCGTTTGCCGGGCGGGCTTGCCATAATTTCGAGGCCCGCCTCGAGCGGGTCTTCATTCTCGGTAAGTGTCAAATAGGCCCGGCCGCCGCCGAACAACCGGACGAAGAGCTCCTGGAAATGCTTATTGACGCTGGTAAATGCCGCGAGCAGCCGTTCGCGCCCTTCGCGGTTGAGCGCCGCAATGCCCTGGCGCAGGCGGGAAATTGCCGCGAGCAGCTCCTCGCGCTCTGAGCGCATTGATTGGACCTGCTCTTCCAATACCTGCGCTTCAGACTCCGCGCGCAGGTTAACTGGGCCCATGTTGTCGCGCTCGCGTTTCAACCGTCCAAGCCGTGTTTCCAGCGCTTCCGCGTCGGGGATTGCATCGCCGTTGACACCGATCTTTTCTAAGATGCCCTCGGGTTCGCAGCCGAGCTCTTGGCGGACCAATGCGGCAACGACATCACATTCGTGGATTGCCTGTTCAAGCTGCGCTTCCGCCCGGACCTGCGCCTCGCGCACCCCGGCAAGCTGCTGGTCGGCGCGACGCACAGCACTGTCCGCGCTTCGTAGCGCGTCCTCTGCGGCGGAGAGCTCATCTGCCGCCAACCCGCGCTTCTTTTCACACGTCTTAGTCTTATCGAGTAGCTGGTTGCGCTGTACGACGATCTGTTCGGGTTTATCGGCAAGCCGCGCTCGATCCGCTTCGGCCGCCGCAAGTCGCGCTTCGAGATCGCCAATGCGCTCGCGCGCGCCTCGCGCACGGTCATTCCATAGGTTCATTTCCTCTTCGTTGTCGGCCAATCGTGCTGCGCGCGCGTCTGCTTCATGGACGAGGCGGCCGAGTTCGCTTCGCCGTTCCACCTCGGTAGCGCGAAGATCCCTTATCTCCTCACGTAACCGGGTGCTTTGTTCTTCGGCGGCGGTAAGGTCCTCGAGGTCAGATAGCGCCAATCGTGATGCTTCAGCGCCTTCCTCGACTTCGGCAATCTCGCCCTTGACCAAATTTAGGGACTCCTCGGCATTGCCGATTTGCGCACCAGCGGCTGCGAGGCGACCGAATATCTCGCGAGCGGTGTCAAGCCTGGCGAATGCCGCCGTCAGTGCTTCGCGCGACTGCCGCTCGCGCGTCGTCGCCTCGGCGCTTGCCGCGCATGCCGCGGCGTGGAGCGAAGAGCGCTCGGCGACCACCTTTTGGGCCGCCTCCAGGAGCGGGAGGAGATCGTTGAGGCGGTTCTGTTGCGCCAAACGGGTCGCGGCCGCGGTCGCCGCTCCAGCCGAGACCGTATAACCATCCCAACGCCAAAGTGCGCCGTTGAGGCTGACAATTCGTTGGCCGGGTTTCAGCGAGTCGCGCAAAATTTCTCCGGCAGCGGTCGCCGTTACGACGCCGATTTGATCGAGGCGGCGGGTCAGGGCCGCGGGCGCTTTGACGTAGCGGGACAGCGATTCAACATTGGCTGGAAGCGGCTGCGTCGGCTCGAGCGGCGCCAGCGTTGCCCAATGCACCGGCGCAGCGGTGTCGGCAGGCGCATCGAGATCATCACCCAATGCGGCTCCCAACGCCGCTTCGTAGCCCGCGTCGACGGTGATGGCGTCGTTCAGAGGCGCAAAGAGATCGCCTTCCGGTGGCTCGGTCAACGCCGCAAGTGCCTGCGCTTCAGCCTCCAAGCGTGCCAGTTCAGCTTCGGCCTCAACCAAGCTGGACCGTCCCTGGACCTCGCCGTTCTGGCAGTCCGAGCGATCGCGCTCGGAAGCTTCCGCAACATTCCTTGCCTCGCCGCGAGCCTCTTCCGCGAGCCGTATCTCCTCTTCCGCCTGATGAAGATCAGTTTCGCCATCGGGCGACCTCGCAAGCCCTTCCAGCTGCTCTTCAAGCTCGTCGCATCGTTGCTCAAGCCGCGATTTGCGATCGTCTAAGTCGTCGCGCCGTTGCTCTAGCAGGGAGCGCTGTGCGGCGATGTCGGCCACATGTTTCGAGAGTCGCGCGAACTCCCCGTCTTTGAGTTCGAGCGCTGCGGTCGTTTCCTCACACGCCGTTTGCGCCGACAGTCGAGCCTCGTCATCCCCTCCGCCAGCGTTCGAGAACAGCATCTTCTCCGATTCGAGGCGATCAAGGGCGGTCGCTGCGTCGCCTGCGAGTATCCGTTCACGCTCAAGGTCCGCGGCAATATGTGCAAGCTGTCGCTCGGCATCCCCGCGCGCCTGCGCCAGGCGCTCGGTTTCACGATCCAGTTCGGCCGCGGCAAGCACCAGCCGTTGAAGCTCCGCGGCCACCTCCCCTTCACGCCGTCGCATTTCGGGTAATGTGGCGGCCGTGTCCGCCTGCGTCGTTGTCGCCGCAGCCACGGCTTCGGTTCGCTGTGCAACTGTCGCCGCGGCGGCGTCCAGGTCACCCTGTGTTCCTTCCTGAACAGCGCTTGCATTCAACCACTTCAGATGCATCAACATGCCGTCATGACGCCTGATATTGTCGGCCAGCCGGCGATACCGCGATGCCTGACGCACCTGGCGCTGAAGCCCCTGACGCTGGCCTTCAAGGGCACCAATGACATCCTCCAGCCGTTCGAGATTTCCGTCCGCGGCAGCGAGCCGCAACTCGGCCTCGTGCCGGCGCGAATGAAGTCCGCGAATGCCCGCGGCCTCTTCCAGCAGCACCCTGCGTTCGACCGGCTTGGCGCCGATCAGCGCACCGACTCTTCCTTGGCTAACCATCGCGGTGGAATGGGCGCCTGTCGCAATATCGGCAAACAGAAGTTGGACGTCACGTGCGCGTACCTCTTTGCCATTGATCCGGTAGGTCGAGCCACCACCGCGCTCAATTCGCCGGGAAATCTCGATCTCGTCAACCGCATTGAGCGGCGCCGGAGCAGTATGATCGGCGTTGTCTAAGTGGAGTATGACTTCGGCAATATTGCGCGCAGAGCGACTGTCGGAGCCGCCGAAGATGACGTCGTCCATTTCGCCACCGCGCATGCGCTTGGCCGAAGTTTCGCCCATCGCCCAACGCAGCGCCTCAACGATGTTTGATTTGCCGCATCCGTTCGGGCCGACAATGCCCGTCATCCCGGGTCCAATCGGCAACTCGGTTGGATCGATGAACGACTTGAAGCCAGAAACGCGGATTTTTGTAAAGTGCACGGGCCGCCTTGAACTACAAGACGGGTCGAGCCGACCGCCGAATCACGGCGCCAGCCTTTTCAGCACGGTCTCAAACAACTCGAACGAGGGACGCTGGGTCATCTTCTGGCCGTTGATGATGAAGGTCGGCGTGGAGTGCACGGAAAATTCGACCGCTGCCACCTGTCGCGACCTCAGGATGCCATCAAATAAGGCCTCGTTTTGCATGCAGGCGTCGAAGTCGCTTTGATTCATGCCGCCGAGCTTGCCAACACGGGCGAGCGCCACCAACGGTTTATCATTGGTCGCCCAGGTCGACTGGGATTTAAAAAGCGCGTCGATATACCTGAAGTATTTGTCGGTGGGGGCGCATCGCGCCATCATGGAAGCGCGCAGCGCAAGCCCATCGAGCGGAAAATCGCGGAATACCAGCTTCGCTTTTCCCGTATCGATATAGGCCTTCATGAGGGCCGGAAGGACATCCTCGTGAAAACTTCTGCAATGCGGGCATGTGAGCGATGCATATTCGACGATGGTTATAGGCGCCGCCGGATCGCCAAGTACGCGCTCGTTAAGCGCTTCCTCGAGAGACAGATTTGCCGCACTTCCCATGGTCGGGAAGAGCAAGGTCGCTGCCAACAACGCAAACAGTCGAATTACCCGCAATGACGCCTCCGAACGCCGCTTGGATTGCCGGAGTATACGGCCCGCAATTCGGAGCGACAAGCGTGAGTCGGGCGTCTCCGACACGATCCGCTGAGTCGGCGAATTCGCTTGAAGCGGAACGATAGCGCCGGCGCTATCCACGGTTGCGGGCCGCAATTGCTCGGCCAAGTTTCTCGAGCGCATTGCGCATTTCCGTGTGCTCGATCTCGTCGAGTTGCCGGAACTCCGCCTGCGCATTCTCCTGCAGCCCACCTGTTGCGCCAGTGTCGGATTTTTGCCGTGAATCGGCGAACTTCGCTGGCGGCACGTGCACCAACTTCAGCTTGCGTACCGCCCGGTAGCCGAAATGTCCGTTTATGCGCTCTACGATCTGTGGTTCCAGATGTAACAGCTCAGTCGCTGTGCCGCCCGAAACGCGAACGTGAAGTACGCCAGAGACGCGTTCACCCCCAGGAAACTGCAGCTTTTCCGGCTGTGAGCTGGCGGCAAGTTCGGTGCCGACGATGGTGGCCCACTCTGTAATGACGCTCGCCTCCGCGAACCCTCTTCGTCCAAGGATAGGCCGGGTCAGCTTCGGCATTAGCGTCGCCAGTGTTCGAACGCCGCCAATGCGATCGACAAGAGACGCCGCCGCCTTCGCTTTTTCGTCATCCTGTTTGCCGCTCAAATTCCTGGCTCCTTGGCTCGCCAATACACTAGTCTCGCGCCAATGGCACGCAGGCTCAAGTCGTCATCGTTCGATACGAACGTGCATCACAGCGCTGACGCCTCCGCCGAGCTGTTGATCTGGTATGATTGCCACCGCCGGCGCTTGCCGTGGCGGGCGCTGCCGGGCGAGACTCCCGATCCATACCGCGTTTGGCTGTCGGAAATCATGCTGCAACAAACCACGTATTTATTAAACTATTGATATATAATAATAAATTATAAACTCTAATATAGACTTGAAATAGACTTAACGAATGGCCATTTGTTTTCATTGAATGTTTATACAGTTGACCGACTTGAAAACCGACTTGAGATGAAAAGTGGCTAATCAAATCAACACTGTAAAAGTTGACAATCAAATCGCTCTGTATCAACGCAGTGACCACAAAGAAAAGTTCTGGCAGTGTCGACTTCGCATTAAAGATGAAGGTGGTAAAAATCGTTATTTGATCCGCTCTACCGATGAGCAGGATTTAGAGGAAGCCAAGAAAGCCGCATACAAATTACTCATTGAAAGTGAAGGACTTATAAAAGCAGGCGTTTCAGTGTTTGGCGTCAAGTTTGATCGAGTGTGGCGTGAGTATATTGAGGATCAAAATTATCAAGTCTCTGTAGATGCCATCACCAAATCGCGCGTCGCATCTAAACGCAACATGACCAATCGTTGGATTAGAAGCCGCTTTGCATCAAAAGCCATCGACAGCATTACAGACAATGACATGCGAGAGTTCTGGCAGTGGCGGATTAACTTTGCTGACAGCGATGAAGCGAAAGATGCGTTGAAAGCGACAGGTGGTAAATATTTTGCCAAAAAGCCAAAGCCTGTGACGCTGCATGAAGAAAGCATGGTAATCAGCCAAATCTTCCGCTTTGCCGTATCTAAGCAATATATAAAGAGCGAGCGCATACCTGATCTGTCACCGCCGGTAAAGTGGTCAACAAACAGGCGCTACCCATTTGACAGGAAGGAAATCAAAAAAATTCTTGTGGAATTGGCGCGTCGTGCAAAACAGGCCACGCCAGTAAGAGCTGATGCCTGGCTACGCCTGATTACCAGAGTACATTTGATGACGGATACTGGTATGCGACCGACTGAGGCAAACAACCTCAAATGGGGGGATTATCAACTCTGGTATAAACATGAAGACGAAACGACTTACACAAACATATTTGTGCATGGCAAAGGCAAGCAGCGCATTTTGCTAACTGACGAGCATGTTGGTAAGGCACTAGACAGATATAAGAAGAATCGCAGGCCCAATGACAAAAATGATGAATATGTCTTCACCACCATACGCAATGGCAAGCAAGCCACACGCGATAACGACATGTTTGGTGAGGTGCTAAAGGGGCTGGGTTTGCTGAAAGACAGGAAGGGCAACAATAGGACGCTCTACTCACTTCGCCATTCTTACGCAACTCACAGATTGCTAGACGGTAATGTTGATTGGAACTTGCTCTCAATGAATATGGGAACAAGCGTCAAAATGCTCAAAGATCATTACGGTCATGTCATTCCACAGCAAAAGGCCGCTGAGATTACATTCAGTAGTCAACGGGAACTGGGTAGAAAGCAGCATGAAGAAAATCTGGGGATGTCCCGACCGCTGTTGAAAATGTGAGGTAGGCGTTGCTCGCCTTGAGCCGGTAGGCTCGGGGTGTTGAATCCAACGAAAGGAAAGCAACGCCATGAAGAAATCTACCACATCGGCCGCTGTTGTCCCGGCGGCAATCATCGAAGATGCCTGGCAAGAGGTTGGCGCGAGCTTCGAGCGCTTCTGCCTGACGACCGGCCTCGCGACCTTGGCCAGCATGCTGGAGGAGGATGCGACCCAGGTGTGCGGTGCCCGCTACGACCGCGCCGACGGAAGGGATGGGCACCGCTGGGGCAAGACCACGGGGAAGGTCGGCTTCCATGGGGGTAAGGTCGAGTTCGAGCGGCCCCGCGTACGTCGCCGCGACGGCGGCGAGGTCACCCTACCGAGTTGGGAGGCGGCGTTGTCGGAGGACCTGCTGGGCAAGTGGGCGCTCAACCTGATGCTGATCAACGTCTCGACGCGCAAGTTCGGCCGCGCCGTCCGCCTGCCGGAGGGCGACGTGCCCGCGCCGAACGGAGCGGGGGTGTCCAAGTCGGCGGTATCGCGCCGGTTCGTGGCGTTGTCGGCGGAGCGCATGAAGCAATGGATGGCGGCCGACCTGTCCAATCTGGATCTGCTGATCATCCAGATTGACGGCATCCACATCGATGAGGACTTGATGCTGCTGGCCGCCGTCGGCATCGACGGCAACGGCGAGAAGCATCCCCTCGGCGTGATCGAGGGGGCGACCGAGAATACCGCCGTGGTGCAGGCGCTGCTCGACAACCTGGTCGGGCGTGGTCTGGAGGCGGCGGTCTGCCGCCTGTTCATCATCGACGGGGCCAAGGCGCTGTCCAAGGCGATCCGCAACACCTTCGGCCGCCATACGCCGATCCAGCGTTGCCAGGTCCACAAGGCCCGCAACATCACCGAGCGCCTTGCCAAGCCCTTGCATGCCAGCGTCCGCAAAGCGCTGCGCCAAGCGTGGGAACTGGACGACGCCGACAAGGCCGAGCGGCTGATCAAGAACTTGGCGCGGCGCCTGGAACATGACGCGCCCGGCGTCGCCGCCAGCATCCTGGAGGGCCTCGACGAGATCCTCACCGTTACCCGCCTGGGCCTGCCGGTCGAACTGCGCCGTTCGCTCGCCTGCACCAACATCATCGAGAACATGAACGGGACCATCCGGCAGGTCTGCCGCAACGTCAAACGCTGGCGGGACGCCAAGATGGCGCTCCGCTGGACCGGCGCCGCCATGCTGGAGGCCGCCAAGGGCTTCCGAAGGCTCAAAGCCCACAAGCAACTACCGATCCTGCGGGCGGCCCTCGCGGCCCACCAGGCAAGTCACTCCATCAACCCCGACCTTGAACAGAAGGCCAAGGCTGCGTAGCCTGCTCAACCAGCAATGCCTGCTGAACGAATTTCAACAGTAGGCGGGACATTCCCCAAATAATGCCTGTTTCGGTAGTGACGCAATCATGTTCACCGTATTACAATCGCCAAAATTGGCTCGACCGTACGAATCAAGAAGGCCAACCTTCACTAACTGTAAACGGGAGTTACACGATGAAAAGCAGCGACAGGAAGCATATTGGTGTCAAGCACCTGAAGTCGGCCTTTGCCGACGGCAAGATCGACCGGCGACAATTTCTCCGCGATTCGACTTTGCTTGGTCTTTCGGCGGCGGCGGCGTACGCCTTCGTCGGCAAGGTGACCGGTGAGCGTGCGGTTCCCCGGGCCCGCGCAGCCACGATGCCCAAGGGCGGCACGCTGCGCATCGGCGCGTCGGTGCAGCCGCTTGAAAAGCCACACACCTATGAGTGGACGCAGGCTGACATCACCATCAACATCAACGAGAATTTAACCATGATCGGCCACGACAATGTCAGTCGTGGCGTGCTGGTCGCGTCCTGGGACGCTACCGAGGACTTGCGCACTTGGACGTTTCACATTCGCAAGGGTGTGAACTGGAAGAGTGGCCGTCCATTTACAGCCGACGATGCCATTTGGAACCTCAAGCATATCCTCGACCCGAAGACCGGGTCTTCGGGCCTCGGCCACTTCAAGAGCTATATGCTTAATACGATCGATACCGGTGAAGAGGACGACAAGGGCAAGCCCAAGAAGACATTCGAGCTTTGGGATGCGAATGCAATTGAGAAGGTCGACGATTTTACCTTCAAGATGAACACGAAGCAGCCGCAGCTTGCGGTGCCGGAGCATCTCGCCGGCTCGCCGATACAGATGTTGGATCCCGATGAGGGCGGCGAAATCGGGCCTGGCTCTAACGGTACGGGAGCCTACGATCTCGTCGAAGTCCTGACACGCGAGAAGGCAGTCCTCAAAGCCAGGGGGCCACATTGGAGTGGTGTCGGCCCATATGCCGATACGCTTGAGTTCTTGGACCTGGAGGATGACGCCGATGCCAAGTTCGGCGCTCTCGCCACCGGCCAAATCGACATGGTGCGTACACTCGACGTTGCATATGCCAATCGGGTGAAGGAGCATCCAGATCTGGTGCTGAACACACTTCCCAGCGGACAAACCCTCGTTGGCCGTATGCGTATCGACCACAAGCCCTTCGACAACCCGAAGGTACGCAAGGCCATGCGGCTTGCGATCGACTCCAAAAGAGTCGCCGAGATTGGCTTCTTTGGTGTAGGCGTGCCGGCCGAAAATCACCACGTCTGCCCGGTCCATCCGGAATACATGAAACTGCCTTTCTTCGAGCAGAACATTCCGGAGGCGAAGAAACTTTTGGCCGAAGCAGGATTCCCCAACGGCTTCGAGACGACGATCGATACCATGAACGTTCCCTACATCTTGACGACCGCGCAGGTCATGAAGGAGATGTGGGCGAAGATAGGCGTCACGGTGAACATCAACACGATGCCCCCGGGAAAGTATTGGGATATTTGGAAAACGACGCCCTTCGGCTACACGACGTGGACGCATCGTCCGCTCGGGGTGCAAGTGTTGGCACTTGCCTATCGTTCGGACGTGCGGTGGAACGAGTCCGCTTACTCGAACAAGGAGTTCGACGATCTCCTGGATAAGGCGGAGGGCACCTTTGATGTAGAGGCGCGTCGCAAGATCGTGCAGCGTTTGGAGGAAATCATGCAGGAGGACGGGCCGATCGTGCAGCCCTTCTGGCGCCCCTCGATCGTTGCTTATAATAAGCGGGTGAAGGGCTTTAGCGCACATCCGTCGAATAGGACGTTGGCTACTAGGATCGCCATTGAGCCGGCCTAAACCCATGTTGGGCAGGGTTACTAGAGGGTGCCCGTCTCGACGTGGTTGAGGTTGCTGTTAACCACCGGGTCGGCGGTTCGAGTCCATCTTGGGGCCCCATTTACTATCTATAAGGCGCTGTTTTTATTATATTTTCCTCAATAGTCTGAATAGTTTCCCTACGATATTACCAACTCGAGGCGTGGGAACGTATGAGATTTCTTGTCGGCCACCGCCGAAGGGGCAGAGGACTCCTCCTCGTCAAAGAGCAGTGTCAGAGTAAATGGGCTTGAGCCAGGAAGTAAGCTCTCGTAGCCTCCGGCGATGCACAATCCTTTTCGAAATTTCAACAGTTCGCCTGAGCTAATCCAAAGCGCGGTGATGCTGTATGTCCGTTATCCGTTGTCGCTGAGACAGGTCGAAGATCTACCGTTGGAGCGCGGTGTTGACGAGAGGGAGCGATGGCCAAATTCAGAGACATCGAGACCGTGCAAACAATCGCTGCCGTCTTGCTAGGGTGGCGTCAACTTGCAGCCTGAGAGTCCTCGATTGTAGCTCTTACGGGGCTGATCCAGTTAGTCTGATGGTATGGACGCCCCTCGCGGCTTCTCGATGAGCCATACTGGAGCGTGTTGAACAAACCAGAAATGAGTGTCAACGGCGGAGCAAAATTAGTCCACCCGGGCGGAGCAAAACTAGTCCACTTAATGTTATGCGGTACGCGGTGTTGGGAGGTTCCTGTGGACCCACCGGGTCAACCATTGCACCGGCGGTTAAGCAGGTATTTTAGGGATTTCCGCCGTTTTTGGCTTTGGTTGAGACGATAGCTCTCGCCGTTCATTTCCAGGATATGGACATGGTCAGCGCCAAGCACCTTCAACGCTATGTGGACGAATTTGCCGGTCGCCATGGCATCCGCGAGCAAGACACGACCACACAGATGGGTGAGGCTATGGTAGATAGCCTCTGGTCCAGCAAAGCCCCGGTCAGGCGTTCCGAGCCGAATATCTCCGTCCACTCATCGAACGGCAAGTTGGAGGTCACCAGGATCGAGCCCCGCTCGTAGCGCTGGCTGAAGACTTCGAACAGCAGCTCGGCGCCGGTCTTCGAGAGCGGCACGAAGCCGAGTTCGTCGATGATCAGAAGGTGATACTTTGCCAGTTGCTTCTGCAGGCGCAACAGGCGTTTTTCATCCCTGGCCTCCATCAGTTCATGAACCAGGGCAGCGGCCGTGAGGAAGCCGACGGAGAGCCCCTTTTGGCAGGCCGCCAGACCGAGACCGAGGGCGATATGGGTCTTGCCGGTTCCGCTGTTGCCGAGCGCGATGATATTCTCACGACGCTCGACGTATTCGCATCGCGCCAACTCCAGAACCAGCATCTTGTTGAGCGATGCGATGGCCTTGAAGTCGAAGCTGTCGAGGCTTTTGACGGCGGGGAACCTGGCCTGTCTGATCCGCCGCTCGACCATGCGGCGCTCACGGTCGATCAGTTCCAACTCGGTCAGACGGACAAGATACCGCACATGGTCGGCGCCCTCGGTGGCGCATTGGCGGGCCAGCTTGTCGTATTCGCGCAGGAACGTCGGCAGTTTCAGGGTCTTGAGGTGATGGGCCAGCAACACTTGCGGCGTATCGGTCATGACGCGCCTCCGCCCAACAAGCTCATATAACTGGCGGCGGCCGTGGTCGCCACGTTGGCCCGAGGCAGGTCGGGATAGATATCCAGGTCGAGTTTGGGCGGGCGTCGCTCGATACGGCACAGCACAAGGTGTTTGACGGCGTCGTAGCCGATCGCACCCAGGCGCAGGGCGTCCTTCACCGCGCCGTGAAGCACCTCGAGATCGAAGGTCTCCAGAAGCCGAAGGACCTGGACGTATTCCCGCTTGCCGGCCTTGCCCATGCGCGCCTCCAGGAGACGGCGCAGGGTTGGGAAGGCATCAGGCAGTTCCCATCCGGCTAGCGGCGCGGCCTGATCCAGGGCACCGATCTTGTGCTCCAGCAAAGGCAGGTAGTGGATCGGATCGAAGACCATATCTTCCCGGTCGTAGGAACGGGGGTGTCGGGCAATGATCCCGGCGCCGCAACCGATAACCACCTCGTGGACATAGCCACGGATCCAGACTTCCTGATGGCCGTAGGCGACGGGCACGGAATAGTCATTCGTCCGGTAGCGCACCAGGGACAGCGAGTTGACCCGCGTGCCCTGCTTGTCGCACGCGTCGAACGGTGCCGGCAGTGGCCTCTTCAACGCTTCGCGGTCACGCACAAACCGTTCGCCGATGCTCTCGCGGTGGCCGCGCAGGACGTTGCCTTGCCGGTTGCGGCATTGCTCTTCCAGGTGGCCATTGAAGGCGTCCCAGCTCGCGAACCGGGGAAGCGGCGTCATGAAGTTCCGCCGGGCATAGCCGACCACCCCCTCCACATTGCCTTTGTCGTTACCCTTGCCGGGACGGCCGTAGCGGTCCTCGAAGAGGTCATGGGACTGCAGCCCGCTGAACGCCCGCGTTCGTTGCCGCGTGCCATCCGGCAAGATGCGCGACACCAGACACTTGTCGTTGTCGTAAAGAATCGATTGGGGAACGCCGCCGAAAAAAACAAAGGCTCTGTTGTGCCCGTCCAGCCAGGCCTCCGTCGTCGCCGCCGGGTAGGCCGCAACGAAGCAGGCATCGCTGTGGGGAAGTGTCATGACGAAAAAATGCGCCCGATACTTGACGCCGGCGATGATCGCATCCGCCTCGCCAAAGTCCGCTTGAGCATGGCCCGGAGGATGTGACAACGGCACAAACATCTCACGCCGACGAAGGCGCCGTTCCCGAACGTAATCCTTCACGATGGTCTCTTTGCCCGTGAAGCCATGTTCGTCGCGAAGGCGCTCGAAGATACGCTTCGCCGTGTGGTGCTGCTTACGGTGAACCGGTCGGTCCTCCTCCAGAATACGGTCGATGATATCCGTGAAGGGGGCCAGTTTCGGGCGTTTCGGTGGCTGGCGTCGCCGATATCCCGGCGGTTCCGAATGCCGCAGCATCTTCCTCACCGTCTCGCGCGCAATGCCAAACCGACTTGCCGCCTCTCGCTGGCTCAGACCATCAACATGGCAGGCCAGCCGAACGCGCAGATATAGGTCCACGGTGTACATCCTCCCGCCTTCCATCTCAAAAAAGATCGAAGGCTACAGGTGGCAGAGTTTTACTCCGCCCGCGGCTGGGAAATCCCGCCGCTTCCGTGGACTAATTTGTCACCGCCGTTCTCACATCGCCCGGACGATCACGACATTGCCAGCGCAGCTTCGCCGCTCGCTGACCTGGGACCAGGGAGCAGAGATGGCCAGGCATGCGGATCTTCGGATCGCAACCGGCCTTCCCGTCTACTTCTGCGAACCGCACAGCCCTTGGCAACGCGGAACGAACGAGAACACCAATGGACTGCTTCGACAGTACTTCCCGAAAGGAACCGATCTGAGCGCACACAGTCCGGACGTACTCGCAGTTGTTGCTGACGCGCTCAATACACGGCCCCGCAAGACCCTCGGATGGAGAACTCCCGCCGAAGCTCTGGACCAGTGCTTGCAGGCCAGTCAAACTGAACGTGTTGCGACGACCGTTTGAATTCGCCCAGTACTGCTCAGACGCATACCAGGCGCGCCTCGGTGAACTCGGTTTCCTCGCCTCAATGAGCGGTAAGGGAAATTGCTATGATAACGCCGTCGTCGAGACCTTCTTCAAAACCATCAAGTCAGAACTGATCTGGAGGACTGTGTTCATGTCAAGAAGCCAAGCTGAAACTGCCATGGCCGGATACATCGATGGGTTCTATAATCCAGTCCGTCGGCACTCGACGCTGGACTTCACAAGCCCCGTCAAATTCGAGGCAGAAGCAATGCAAACGGTGTGGGGCGCCTCCACTTTTCCTGGATGGGTCCAATCTGGGAGACTAAGTATTACTGCAACAATTTGCCTGCTCCGGTCGACTGCGGTTGGTCTGACATGCATCGCCATTGCCATTGCGGGTGTTAGTTCCACGGCAGCGGCCGAACCGTCCGAAGACTTCTATCGGGCAGCCGCCTATGACTACAGTTTGCTGACCAGCGATAGGTACGAAGGCGACTTGACGACTCGAACTGCCGATATCGGGGCCGCAGACGCAACAATGCAGTTGGCCAAAGGAGAGTTGGACGGTGCCCGCACTGAACTGAATGTCGCCGTGTCTAGTGTCTCAACTGCCTGGAACGGATACCTCGCTGCGATAGCGTCAGGTAGCGACGACGCGTTGCGGGAGGCATGGAGCGCCGTGGGGCCGGCGCTCCATGATTATAGGCTCGCGCGGGATCTTGAAAAGGCCAAGGCTTCCGCGCTGACGGATGCGCGTGGGGGACTTACCTTCAAGCGGTTCTGGAAGGCCCAGCTTGAGAACAACTGGCGGGAGGCGCAGGCTGCGCGTGATGTTGAGGGGGCATATACTGTCGCAGAAGATATCGCCCGCTGCCGCCCGGGCGCCGGGCGCGTCTGCTCCGCGAGCGGGCTTCTGATCTCCGACACGCGGTTCACTGTGTTACAGCCGGCGCTTTCGGCGATAAACGTACACCACGCACACGCAAAGGGGTTGAGCGGTGCGGGCGTGCGGGTCGCAATCGAAGACGATGCTGTCAACTACATGCTGCCGGAATTTTCTGGGCGGGTTTCGTTCGAGGGTGCCCGGATCGTCTATCCACGTCCTTTCGCAACGAGCACACCAGAGGGTGCGAAATCATGGTCTTACACCTCACAAGCGTACCAACCATATGACACGGAGGATCCCTATATCCACGAATCCCTGACCGCCGACGTGATCGTCAGACTCGAGCAAGACTGGACAAAAGAGATCTGGCTGGAAAACCAACACGAGGACGTGCTGCAGCTGGATAGATGGGTCGTCATTCCTCCCGTGGAGTCCGCAACGGCTGGACTCTCCCACGGAACGCGGGTCGCATCGGTGGCGGTCGGTCGGGACTTCGGGGTCGCACCGGGAGCAACTCTAATTCCGATTTTCAAGGACTTTTCTGCGTCAGCTCAGACCGAACAAAGCACATGGTCTCGCTACTTGCTTCGCCTAATTTCTGTAGCGACACCAGCGGGTCGCCGAGTGGCGGACGAATACCTCGCAAAGTCGGTTCGCGCCGATTACGCGAATTACGACGTGGTCAACCGTAGTTTCGGAATTGGTGTATTCGATCCCGCCGCTATCGAGGCCGTACTTGAAGACGGAACCAATTGGTGGGGGGAAGGACTCCGCCGTCTTCTCCCATTGACTTGGCGCGCCTATATGCAGACCGACGTCCACCCCGATGACCGCGCAGTGGTGGTATATGCGGCCGGGAACTCGCAGGAGGAGAGGGGCGGGCTGGGTGCCGATCTTCCGAAATACGAACTCCACGTGCGTGGCCATCATCTCGCGGTAATGGCGATCGACGACGACGGCAAGCATTCGTTCTACACGAATTTCTGCGGCCCACTACCTGCGGACTGGGACGCATCTCGCTGGGGTCGGCATTTCTGCCTAGCCGCACCTGGCACGGTAAACGCGGTCTCAAATCGTCCCGGCTATGCCTTCCAAGGAACGGAGGGAACCTCATTCGCCGCACCAATCGTCACCGGTGCCGTCGCATTGCTAATAGAGCATTTCCGCGGGCAGCTGGGAAACACCGAAATTGCGAAGCGCCTAGTGAACACTGCGAACAACGGCGGGCGTTACGCACAGGCAGAGATCTATGGCGCGGGGTTGCTGGATTTGGATGCGGCACTCCGTCCAGTGGGAATAACGACGACAGGAACTAAAACCCTCACCGCGCCCTCGGCAACGACGAAACTCAAGGTTCCCGCTGCGTTCGGCAACGTTGCGGACCGCATCGGAAACATCGAAGTCGCGAGCCTCGACACTATGGGCGCTCCCTTCTGGGCGCCTGCAGCCACGTACCTGCGGTCGTCCGGTCACACCGTGGTCGCGATTCCCGGTTTTCAAGAGGCTTGGGCCACCTCAAACGAATTTAACCCTCGCGTACATCTCGGCTTTACAACGGGAACCGTTGCGAGCCCGTTGTCGTCGAACGGCCTCCACATATTGGCCGGGCCGGGACGCGGAGGGATCGAACAGATCAGCGACGGCGAAGGATTACATTGGGGCATGATGGTGGATACCGAGTCGTGGATGGGCGGAACCCCATCTGGAGGGTTTGGAAATACTACCCGGTCGTCGACTGCGTGGGTCGGCCGAGACTCAAGATTCGATCTGGGTGATGGATGGGCCTTTGAGGCTTCCGGTACCTTAGCCTTGGGGCAAACCCAGTTCGCTCCCGGAGCCATGCTGATAGTGGAACCTTCCATGATGTCAGCTTGGAATATCGACGTGGTGCATGCCGCCGGAGAAGGCTGGTCGCGTTTGCGATTGTCGCAACCTCTTCGTGCGGAGTCAGGAAGGGGAACATTCACCTACCTTGCGGGGCTCGCGGAGGGAAAGCCAGCCTACGATCAGATTCGGTTTCCGCTGGCGCCGGCGGGCCGGGAAGTCGAACTTTCCTTCACCCATCAAGTGCCTCTTAGTCGAGGCACGGGCGTTTTCGAACTGGCTCATGCGATCGATGCGGATCATACCCCCGGGCAGTCTCGATCGCGGATAGGGATGGCCTACCGTCTACGTTGGTAGGACTTTTCTTTTGTGGACGGACAGCCTGATGCGTGTCGACCTGTTGCGTGCCTACGAGTTGAACAGTCCAACAGCAGTCTCAAGCGAGGCGTCCGGACGGTATCCATACTTCAAATGTCGATGCAGCCTGAATTTCTGAACGAGATTCTGGCTGACTACGACATGCGGGAAGATCTTTTGGACTTAGTGAGATTTTGTCAGCGTAAGCATCCGCCGAGGACAGTGGTCTATTGGGGCCGTGCCGGGTGGATCGGGAGCTGGAAGGCGATGATTGCGGCCTAAGCTGCGATGTCGCGCGGCAGATCGGCGGCCCAATTTGTTGTTCGGTGTGGAATATTGACCCCCTATTGGGGGTTATCAGCGTCCAAAATTGACCCCACAGGTTTTCTGACCTTGAACACACCTGTTGTTTGGACAGACGAGGTGGAGGAGATGCTGGTTGTGGAGACGATTGCGCGGATCCGTCGGGATCATCTGGTCAGGGGCGTACCGATCAAGAAGATCGCCCGGGATTTGAGGGTATCCAAGAACACGGTGCGCAGGGTGGTGCGGGGCGATGAGACCTCGTTCAGCTAACGAGCGCAAGATCCAGCCAATGCCGAAGCTTGGGCAGTGGGTGAGCGAGCTGGAGCACCGGCTCTACGAGCGGACCTCGATCGTCATCATCACCAACCTCGCCTTCGGCGAATGGCCGTCCGTCTTCGGCGACCCCAAGATGACCACCGCGCTGCTCGACCGCCTAACCCATCATTGCGAGATCATCGAAACCGGCAACGAAAGCTGACGCTTCAAGCTCCGCTCCTGACCGGACGCCGGCCGTGCCTGCGGCCCGGGTTGCCCCAGTGAATTAACAGCCCCCCCCCCACGCGGCTTCGCTCCGCGTTAGCGCAAGGCGCTACACGAAGCCGCGCGGGTCCCACTATTGGCTACCGGGACAACCTCCGCCGGGCCGCTCAGGTGCGGTCAATTTTTACGCCCATCTGGAGTGCGCCCCTGAGGGTGGACAGGATCACGCGGAGGTTTTGACCGTCTGCCGGGCATGTTGATCCTCGAACAGTACCGGGCTCAGATATCCGAGCGCGGAGTGGAGACGCCGAGAGTTGTAGACGTCGTCGATGAATCGGGGAAGGTCTGCCGCGACGTCCTCGAAAGTCTCGTAATCCATCGGGTAAAGCGCTTTGACCTTGAGGGTCTTCATGAAGCTCTCCGCCATGGCGTTATCGTAGGGATTGCCCCGCCGGCCCATCGAGCCGATCAGCCCGTGTTTGGCAAGCAGCTTGCGGTAGTCCGCCGATGCGTACTGGGCGAGTTCAATCGGTCGTCGCAACACGTTCAGTTTGACTGGCCTGCAAGCACTGGTCCAGAGCTTCGGCGGGAGTTCTCCATCCGAGGGTCTTGCGGGGCCGTGTATTGAGCGCGTCAGCAACAACTGCGAGCATGACGGCCAGGTAGAGCCAGCCCTGTGCCGTCCAGATATAGCTGATGTCGGCAGCCCATTTCTCGTTGGGTGCCTCGGCGGAGAAGTTCTGGTCGAGAAGGTTCGATGCGACGGCCTTGTTGTGCTGGCTGTCCGTCGTCTTTTTGAACTTCTGTTTCCGTTTTGGAGACAACCCATTTCCCCGCATCAGCCGAGCCACCCTATGGCGTCCAACCTCGATCCCATTCTCGGCAAGCTCGTGATGGACCCGCTCTGCACCGTAGCTCTCGCGGCTGCGCCGAAAGGCTGCCCGGACATGGGCGAGTAGAACCATGTCATCGAGCTGTCGCTGGCTTGGGCCGCGATTGCGCCAAGCGTAGAAGCCTGAGACGCTGACCTGCAGCAGTCTGCACAGGCGGAATATCGGCATCGCCAACCCGGCCCTCTCCGCGTCGATGAACCGGAACCTCATCGACTTTCCCTGGCGAAGAAGGCCAGCGCTTTTTTTAGCAGATCACGTTCCTGACGGGCCAGATCACACTCTCGGCGTAGGCGGGTAATCTCCTTCGCTGCATCCTCATGCGGACCGGAAAGCAAATCCTCCTCACGCAATTCTGCGACCCAGCGGCCGAGCGCGCTGACGCTGATCCCAAGATCTCCTGCTATCTGCCGCTGCCTGCGCCCGCT
The DNA here is from genome assembly GCA_963664465.2 of Alphaproteobacteria bacterium. Lineage (GTDB taxonomy): Bacteria > Pseudomonadota > Alphaproteobacteria > UBA8366 > CAVOAK01 > CAVOAK01. The sequence continues at coordinate 151,985 of CAXXSU010000001.1, forward strand.
CGTCTGTAAAGGACGCACGGCTTCTTCCTTGAAGGCCCGATCAAACCGCCGGCCCTTGTTCCCATTCTGCTTCGACATTTGCACCTCCTGCGATCAAAATCCTATCGCAGGACGTCTCCACTTTCGTCAGCAGGGTCCAATACGCTGAGGGGTTGTTCGCCGAGGCGAGGCGTAACACCGAGGCGATGAAGAGACAGAGGTAGAGGACGCGCCCTCCGAATGACCTACCCCTTTGACACCCCCTCCCCGTGTGCAGACGCGACCGGGCCGAAGCCGTCACCAGTACCGACCGCGATGCCGCCAGAGCTGGGCGCAGTCAACTTGCCACCAAGGCGGACATTGCCGATCTCACCTGTCGCATGGTTGTTGCTATCATTCCGGCCCGGCCACTTCCTTTATGAGTTCACGCATGGAACGCATGAGCGCCGCCAGTTCCCGTCTCTCCGAGATCGCCTTAGCACTGTAGAGCCCATGTCTTAGGGCGTTGCCGTTACCTCTCGGTGCGCCTGGGGACTTGCCCCCGTGCATCCGGCAACGACCGTTCGCCATCGAGGGCGACTGGCATGGCGTCCCGCTCCGTGTCTTAGCCCTACAGCGGGGGCTTAGGTGCATGGGGAACGGCTTGGGTGTTATCCTTTGCATGGGGTTGTTCCTACGGTTTGCCTAGATCCCCCTCCCCCGGTTTCTCGACGTTTCCGACCACCGCTTGTCCGCCAGCGTGAACGTGAACGTGCTCGACCGTGACCTTCTGGTGACCCTTTCCGCGATGCTTGTTCAACACGTCGAGCAGCATCGTCGAGGTGCGGGAGAGCTTGTTTGCCTGATTAAGGTTCTCGCGTCTTCCCTCGAAGGTCTGATCCCCGATCATGGCGCGCCGATAGCACTCCATCGCGGCGTTGTGTGCCGCGATCAGCTGCGCCGCCATCATGCCCTCCAGTTCGTCCCTCGGCGCGATCCCGGCAAGCGCCGCAATGGTGGCTCTCCGTAGCGTGTCCCGTCCCGACGCGTCCAAGTGCTCAACCCACATAGCCTGCATCACCTGATTGGCGAGCGTGGTATTCCATCGGTCTGATTGTGAACCGCCAATGGCCTTCAGGGCGCCTGGGTCATTGGCGACGGCCGCAGTTGGCTCTTGCCCTTTGGCAGGTACGTTCTTCGTCATGGGTGGATGCTCCTTTCCCTGACTCTCATCGTGGTCAGCGGCGTAGCGCGTACGCTTTCGACCTTCATGCAACGGAGATACAGCCCGTCTCTAAAGAAGATCGCTCAAAGCGTCCTTGCTGAGGCCGTACCTCCATACCCATTCAAGTATGTGAGATACGGAGTACAGACATAAACTTTTGTCTGTGCTTTCAAATGGTTACTTCTGTATTCGAGGCAGTTACGAAATTCGGGCGCCGATGCTGAAATGGGCTTCCGGCCTTGCCCGTACCGTCACGGACTACCGCGCCTTCCTCGACGAGCTTGTTGAGGGATTGCACGGTCTCGGTTCTATTTCTTGAAACCGCTTTGAGGATATAGTCCCGAGTCACGGGGTCGCCGGACTGCGGGATGGCGGCCATGATTTCATCTTCCAGGTCGAGCAGGTATTTTTCGTGTAGGGGTTGTCCCAGGGCCAAGCGTTGACTGTGGGGGTCCATATCCAGGCGCGTGGCCTGCATGTTCTCCCCCTCCCGCTGCGTTGTTGACAATTGCCGGTGTTCGCCGCCCCGGGAGATTGAGATGATTGTGTCCGGTGTTCCGGCGATAGCGGTACTGCCAAGGGCCTCATCACCGTCCAGGCCGCCTGACTTTCTGGCGTGATGGGTGAGGACAAGTGTACATCCCGACCTGCGGGCTATAGAGATTATCGGATCCATCGCGTTGGAGATTTCGGCGTAGCTGTTCGCGTCGTTGATACCAGGCAGGAATCGGAACAGCGGATCGATAATCGCCATGCCGAATCGGTGATGGCTGATAGCCTCCAACAACCAAGTAGCAGGCTTGTCGGGCCGTGTTCCGAAGCTGGCAAAAAGCGCGTCATCCCGACCGGCACCAATAGCCAACAGGTGGCGGCGGGCATGTTGCCACCTGTCCTCCAGGCAAACATAGAGGACCGGTGCCGGGCACGTCTCCCGGCCCAAGAAGGGCGTGCCCTTGGCGACGGCTAGTCCCAGCTCTCGGGCAAGCGTCGATTTCCCCACTTTTGGCTTGGCGGTGATGAGAGCCACTCCTCCGCTCGGAATGAGGCCGTCGACGGACCAATCAGCGTCTCGTTCCTCCCTATCCATCAGCTCCCCAATGGAGAGAATCTCGTGTCCGTACTCCGTAATTGCCATATGGAAGGGAAGTACGGAGTACGGACGTGTCGGCTTCTGCCACCGCCACTTCGATATCGAAGCCGTCCGGCGGAGCGTCAGCGAGGTCCCAGCCGATCGGAAGCCTCTCAGTGTCCACGACCCGCACGCTCTTGGCGCCAGCCTTGTTGCAGTGATCGGCGGCCTGCTCGGCGTGATTCCGGCCCGGATGGTCAGCGTCCGGCCATATTACAACGTCGCGGCCCTTGGCAGGCGACCAGTCCGTTTGGTGCGCCTTGCCCGCGCCGCCGATTGCTGTGGTGGTCGCGTAGCGGTCACCGAAAATACGGTTGGCGTGCTCAGCGGTCTTTTCGCCCTCGACAACCAGCAACGCCCGCTCCGGCGCAGCGATCAAGCCGGGCAGGTGGAGCAGGGGATAGCCCTGCGAGGGTTTCTTGACGCCGCTGGGCTTGCGATAGATGCGTTTGCCGCCTGGGCTTTCCTCTCGTATCACTGTCACCAGGACGCTGCCGTCCGCGTTCAGGTAAGGGTATTCTGCCGCCGCGGCCTCACGGCAAGGGTTCGGCCGCTCCAGGCCAAGGGCAGACATCACGTCCTGATGTTCGCAGCCCTGGGCGTGGCAGTGTGTCAGAAGACGGCCGTGTTCCTCGCGAACCGAAAGACTCGTGTCGCTATTTCCGCCGTGAACCGGACACCGCGCTCGCCAACTCCCGTCCGGTTGTCGCCGGGGCTTGTCGCCGCGGCTCTTGAGCGCTTTGACAACCTCGGTGATCTGAACATCCGGTTCAGACTGACGGCTCTCGCCTTTCATGCGACAGGCTTGGTTTCGCCGGTCGCGCGCGGACGCTCTGCGATCCAACTATCAATCTCGGTAGCCCGCCAGCGCACAGCACGCGGTCCAAGCTTCAGCGTCCAAGCTTCAGCGGTTCGGGAAACTCACCGGCGCGCATTAGGCGATAGATCGTCGAGCGAGTCAGGCCTGTTCGGACTTCGACGTCCGTACGGCGAAGTAAGCGATCGAAATCATCCATGATCCCCTCCGTGTGCATATTGCTTCCCGGAGGATGCTGAACGTTCCGCGACAGCTACATCCCTAACGACCAGAATTTTGTTTAGGGCGTTAGCTTCTTCGGCGGCGCTTTCGAGCAACTGGTATGCGCCCTGCTTCGCGCGTACGATCCACATGCAAACGGTTCTTGCGCCAAATCGTACGAATGGTTTCGTACGGCATTGCTAACCTTTCGGCCACCGCGTGACAGGCTGTCCGCGGCTCCCTATGCGGTTTGGCTCGTCAAATTCGTAGGGTAGATCTGTCGCTTCATGAATCGCGTCGACCGTCGCTACGATCAGGACATCGCGCATGAAGTTTCTCCGAGTTCGTTTTCCGCCAAGGGTCGGCTTTTTGATCACACCCGTTGTCGCATTCATCCACCATTCGATTAGTGTGGGTCGCAAGCCCCTCCCGTTGGTCCACATCTCTCGTACAAATACTTCCAGTACGTCCCAATACAGGCGATTCTCAAGCGAGGCAGGGATATACCACTCTGCCTGCTCGGGGTTTTGCTCCAACCTGGCAGCATAGCTTTCGACCATACTCTCGTAGGTCCCAATGGACTTCAGAGCCCACAGCAGAGAGTCGAGCCAATAGCCCTCGTCAGCTGGTCCCCCGGTGAACGCCGGGTGTGCCCGCATACGGTGCTCAGCAGCCTCGATCTCATCCATGGAGCTGTACAACGGTTGCGTCGTCGCCGCTGATATATCTCGCCCAATCCACCATCAGCAGCCGGCGGCGCTCCAATAGATCGCTGCGGAAGTAGGCCCCCTCGACCCCACCGACCGTGTGCGCAAGGGCAGCCTCCGCAAGCTCACGCGGCTTGCCGCTTTCGGCACACCAATCGCGGAAGCTGGAGCGGAAACCGTGCACCGTGGTTCGCTCTGCAAGCCCCGTCGCGCGCAGGACCTTTGTCAAGGTCATGTCCGACAGAGGCCTCCCGGGCTTCGTCGGCGAGGGAAAGATCAGACCTGAGGCGTCGCGCAACCGGCGCGCTTGCTCCAGTGTGCCAAGCGCCACCTCGGACAGGGGCACGCGATGCTCGACGCCGGCCTTCATGCGGTTTGCTGGTATCCGCCACTCCGAAGCGTCCAGATCGATCTCATCCCATGTCGCGCCCCGTGCCTCACCGGATCGGGCGCCTGTCAGAACCAAAAACCGCAGACACAGCTTCGCCGCCAATGACGACCTGGACGCTGCCGCGGTTTCGAGCGCCGCCGCTACCTCTCGATACGGTAATGCGCGGTAGTGTTCCCTGACCGCGGGCATGGCGGGCAGTGCACCATCGATGCCCTCGCCGGCGACGTTGTAGGCGACGTGGCCATGGGCCTCGGACCATCGCAGGATTGTGCGGATCCGCTGGCGGAGTTTGCGCGCGGTCTCCGGCTTCAGGGTCCAGATCGGCGTCAGCACGCGCAGCACGTCCTCGCGTCCGATCCGGTCCACGCCCATGTTTCCGAGCACCGGGAAGGCGTGCCGCTCCAATTGCTGCAACCAGTTTTTCGCGACCTTGGCATTACGCCAGCGCGGCCGGTTCGCATCGAAGGTCCGTTCCGACGCTTCCCTGAATGTCGGTACCCTGGCGCGGCGCTTCGCTTCCCGTGGATCGCCGCCGGCCCATGCGAGCCTGCGATTCTCGAAGGCCTTGTGCCGGGCTTCGGCGAGACTCACCAGCGGAAATCCACCCAAACCGATGTCGCGACGCTTTCCGTCGATAGTGAGTCGTTGGATCCAACTTTTCGATCCACCGGGTGCGACGGCGAGATAGAGCGTGCCTCCGTCGCCATGCAGGCCCGGTTTGGACAGCGAACGAGCCTTCGCCACGGTGAGCCTTCCCATGTTTCCCCCACGAAATAACCAACCTTTAAGTGGGGAACATACGAACCCGAAGGGAACTAGCAAGAACAATCAGCCCGATAAACCGCTCATTATCAGACTTCTAGGGAAGGGGACGGACCCATACGGAAGGGAGGATGGTGCCGTCTTGGGGAGCCAATAAACGCAAGGGGTTGGGGCCCAATCGGCCCGGCCCCTTGTTGCCTTGGGTAACACATGGTTAACAACCAGACATGGTCTTGCGCCTGAAACCGCGTCTGACGACAAGCTCAAGTTTAAGGTGTCTTGACTGCAGGCGGCTCCGGGGTCAGGTCCGCGAGCCGACGCCCGACTCCAGAACTAGTGCGCCTTTCTCAAAGCGGTCCAGCCCCAGCCCCTGTATCATCTCGTGAGGCTCGCCGGTGGCGATAAGGTGAGCATGCATTTTTGCTGCAACCGGCGTCGTTTTGAAGCCGCCGGCGCCGGCGACGTCGATAGTGAAGCCTTCGACCGGCGTCTTAGAAATGATCGGGCTGCTGTCGTAGACATTATCGATCATGCCTGCCCACTGACGCATGAATTTCAGGCGCTTGAATATCGGAAAGACCTCACACATGCCCGCCACGACCTGTTCGGTGATCTGGAACGTGCCACGTTGTTGGTAAGACGGGTATGGGTCCGACGCCCCGCCGACGACAAGCTCGCCCCGATCCGACTGCATGAGGTAGGCGCCATAGCCGCCGCAATTGACTATGGTATGGAGGATCGGCTTTACGGGTTCGGAGACGAAGGCCTGGAGCGGTAGCGTCTCTACGGGCAGGCGCAGGCCGGCCATGCCCGCAACGACACTGCCATGCCCGGCGACGGCCATGCCGATTTTCTTGGCGCGGATTGGGCCTTTCGTGGTTTCGACACCGGTAACGCGTGCACCCTCTCGGGTGATTCCAGTGACCTCGCAATTCTGAATGATGTGTACGCCCCGGGCGTCGGCCATACGGGCGAAGCCCCAGGCAACCGCGTCGTGTCGGGCGATGCCGGCGCGGGCTTGGTAGACTCCACCGACAACGGGTAAACGCGCGTCCGGCGCATTCACTAGGATCGGCACGATGCGCTTGACTTCGTCCAGAGACAGCATCCGATAATCCGCGCCGTAAACGTGCATCGTATGCACGCGCCGGATCGCTTGCCGGGCTTCGCGAGCACCTTGGATGAGCCGGAGCGAACCGCGCTGCGAGAACATGACGTTGTAGTTGAGCGCCCTGGACAGTCCAGCGTAGAGCTCGATCGAAAGATCGTGGAAGGGAACGCTTACGTCGCGGATGTAATTGGACCGGATGGTCATGGTATTGCGACCCGTATTACCGCCTCCGAGCCAGCCTTTCTCCAACACCGCGACGTTGGTCACGCCGTGGTCCTCGGCGAGGTAATGGGCGGCACCGAGGCCATGTCCGCCACCGCCAATGATAATGACGTCGTACTCGGGCCTAGGCTCGGGGCTGCGCCATGCGCGCTCCCAGCCGTTGTGGTATGCCGTCGCGTTGCGCAGGATGCTGAAGATAGAGTAGCGCTTCATCACAGTCCCAAACGTAACACGCTGCGCTCCGCCATCTAGCGATTAATTGCCATTCAGTGCTGGCTCCAGGTCTTGGTGCGAAGTGAGGCCACTCGTTCGCAATGAGACGGATCGCAGCGTCCTCTCCTACTAGGATGCTGAAGATAGAGTAGCGCTTCATCACAGTCCCAAACGTAACACGCTGCGCTCCGCCATCTAGCGATTAATTGCCATTCAGTGCTGGCTCCAGGTCTTGGTGCGAAGTGAGGCCACTCGTTCGCAATGAGACGGATCGCAGCGTCCTCTCCTACTATTCGCGTTCACTGCTGTCCGGTTAACTGAGCGGTGCTGGCTTTGAGAGCCAGGATTTCTGCGGGGTTTGAAGCGAAAATGCATGGTGTCGATTTGAATTGGATGGAGCACTTTTCGGAGTTTCTCCGGGAGATGCTCATGAACACCGGCAAGACCCTGTTCGCTCAGCTCATGGACTTCCTGCCATGGACCTTGCCTATCCGGTTTACACCCACACCCACTAGGGCTAGAATGGGCGCAAACCGGATATAGGGGAGCGCGCCATGGATGTTCTCGACCGCGCCGATCTCCCATTCCCACATTCGCTACCCGAGTTCCAGCGACTTTTCCCCGATGATGCGGCCTGCGCCGCCTACCTGGAGAAAGCCCGCTGGGGAGACGGCTTTGCCTGCCCGCACTGCGGCACGGCGGGAGAGCCGTTCCACTTTGAAAACCGCCCTGGCGTCCTGCGCTGCCGCCAGTGCCGCCAGAACACCGGGCTGACGGTGGGAACAGTGATGGAGCGTAGCCACACTCCGCTGAACGTCTGGTTCTGGGCCGCTTATCTGGTCGCCAGTCAGACGCCCGGCATGTCCGCCGTGCAGTTTCAGCGGCAACTTGGTCTTTCGCGCTACGAGACGGCCTTTCAAATTCTCCACAAGCTCCGCTCGGGCATGGTGCGGCCCAACCAAGACAGGATCGGTGGACAGCCCAAGAACCATGTTGAGGTGGACGAAACCTGGGTTGGCGGGCGAACGCGTGGGGAAGGCCGTGGTGTTCACCACAAGGTTCTCGTCTCCTGTGCCATCGAGGTGCGTCATCGAAAGCCGGGCACCAAGCTCGACAACCGGAAAGACGGACGCTATGCCCGACGCGTTCGGCTCGCCGTCGTGCTCGACCGTAGCGCCGAGTCGCTCTGTGGGTTCGTCGAGAGCACCGTCGCGCCGGGATCGCTGATCGTTACTGACGATTGGAGCGGCTATGCTGGCCTCGGTAAGCGCGGCTATGAGCACTTCGCTGTTGCCGAGTGTGGTGATCCAGAGGTTGCCGAGCAATACCTGCCGATCATCCATCTGGTTTTCGCCAACCTGAAGACGTGGCTGATCGGTATCCACCACGGCGTTAGCCACCAGCACCTACAAGCCTACCTCAACGAGTTCACCTTCCGCTTCAACAGGCGGTTCTACCCGTTCAACGCCTTCCGCTCATTGCTCGGCATCGCGGGCGACACCTCTGCTCCAACCTATGCCGAGCTTTACTCGGGAGAGTGGCGGCACCCTACATGTAGCGGTCATGGGCGTTAACCGGATAGGCAAGCCATGGACTACTTTCACGCGGATCGTCGACCGGTATGGCGGCGATCACCGGGTCCGGACGCTTTCCTGCGCCGAGCAATACCGGTCCATGGCCTTCGCCCAGCTGACCTACCGGGAAAGCCTGCGCGACATCGAGACCTGCCTCTCGGTCCACGCATCGAAACTCTATCACATGGGCTTCCGCCAGCCGGTCCGGCGCTCGACGCTGGCCGATGCCAACGAAAGGCGCGACTGGCGTATCCATGCGGCGTTGGCCCAGCGGCTCATCACCCAGGCGAGGACGCTGTACGTCGACGAAGAACTGGGGTTGGACCTGACCAATACCGTCTACGCCCTGGACTCGACGACCATCGCTCTGTGCCTGTCGGTCTTTCCGTGGGCGCACTTCCGCACCACCAAGGCGGCGGTGAAGATGCACACGCTGCTCGACCTGCGGGGCAACATTCCGAGTTTTATCCACATCTCGGATGGCAAGCTGCACGACGTTCATGCCCTCGATATGCTCTTGCCGGAAGCCGGAGCCATCTACGTCGTGGATCGTGGCTACGTCGACTTTGCCCGCCTTTATGTGTTGCACCAAGCCGGGGCCTTCTTCGTCACGCGTGCCAAGTCGAACATCGATGCTCATCGCGTCTATTCGGCGCCGACGGATCGCTCGACCGGCATCATTTGCGACCAGACCATCTCCCTGGACGGCTTCTACACCCGTCAGGATTACCCCGAACTTCTGCGGCGCATCCGCTTCAAGGACCCCGAGTCCGGCAAGACGCTGGTCTTCATCACCAACAACTTCTCGCTTCCGGCCGCCACCATCTGCGCGCTCTACAAAAGCCGCTGGCAGGTGGAACTCTTCTTCAAGTGGATCAAGCAGCATCTTCGGATCAAGCAGTTCTACGGCACGTCGGAGAACGCGGTGAAGACGCAGATCTGGATTGCCGTCTCGGTCTACGTCCTCGTCGCCATCGTCAAGAAGCGCCTCGACCTGGACGCCTCGCTCTACACTTTGTTACAGATCCTCTCGGTGACCCTCTTCGAGAAAATGCCCATACATCAAGCACTTGCGGGAGACGAAAACAGATGCAATGCTTCGCAAATAACCAACCAATTGAATTTATTCGATTTTTAACCGGACACTAGTGATCCCAGTTACAAATTGATATATTCCACCTGCAACGATCGAGATCGGGAAAGTTCGCTAACGATGCCGAAAACTGCGATTAGTCCTGGCGATGAATTTGTAAAAACCGACAGACCCGACACAGTCTGGATCGTTCGACGGTATGTCGATCACCCAGGGCTGCCTCAACATGTGGAACTAGTAGCAAAAGGGCATCTGGACTCGGGAATGACGATCGCAGAATCTGCTCTCCAGGATGGCAAACTGTATCAGCGTCTTGGCGGCGTCTGACATCATTTTCCTGCGGCCGCCAACTCAACCAACCAACTGCGGCCAACGATACCGGTATGGCAAATCCGTAAATGTCAACTTGCACAATGTCCGCTTTGGGTCATTAACGGACGTGCGAGCGGCTCGTTAAAGAAGTCCGGTTTAGGCTGGTAAGCAGACGTTTTCCACCCACACGTTGATCGTCTGCTTTTAGCCAGAAGCAGATATTACAATCTGTGTAAAATTTTTATTTCTAGGCTGAACGGGGCATGTTGCAGCCAATCACTTCAGCGCCGAACACGCCTGCTGACAGCCGGAGATCAATAGGGCACGCCGCCTTCGAGCGTCACGCGATAGCACAGCCTGCGGCCATTCGCGTCCGGAAAATTTGACGCGCTGTGCATCGTGCAGCGGTTGTCCCAGAGGATGGAGTCGCCGGGCCGCCATTGATGCGTGTACGTGAATTGAGGCTGCGTTGCGAATGACTTGAGGTCGTCCAGAAATTCGATCCCCTCTTCCTTCGACATGCCGTCGACCGAAGACTCGCGTGTATCGAGAATACCGACGAACAATGCCTTCTGCCCGGTTTCGGGGTGCGTACGCACAAAGGGGTGGCTGACGTCGGGCAGTTTGCGCTTCACGTCCTCGGTCAAGGGCTTGTGATCGAAGCCATAGCGCTCCAGCGTCACGACCTGACTAAACCCCCAGCGGAGGTTTTCTAGCTTGCTTTTCGTTTCCTTTGGCAGCACGTCATATGCCTTGGACAGATTGGCGTACCAGGTATCGTCGCCGCCCTTTTCCGGCACTTCCTTGGCGTAGAAGAATGAACCCCCGGCGGGCTCTGTCAGGTAGGAGAAATCACTGTGCCAGGCATCGCCGAAGCTGGCGTCCGGTCGCCTGCCAATATCCTCGCCGTCGACTTTGATGTTGGAGAACACACTCACTTCCGGGTGTTCCGGGATCCATGCGCGGGAGCCTACGGGGCTTTTCGCGAAGAGCTTGCCGAATCGCTGCGCGAACGCCTTCTGCCGCTCCGGGGTCAGGTCTTGGTCACGGAACAGGAGAATATTGTGGCGTAGCCAACCTTCACGGATTTCCGCAATCGTCTCGTCGGATTGATCGTCGGCGACGTTGACGCCGATGACTTCGGCTCCGAGAGCTTCGCTAAGTGGCCGAAATTCGATTGTCATGAATGATGCCCTCCACGCGGTGGACGGAGTACCTAGGATTCCTCGCTAAAAATCAACCAACCAGCTTGATCGTGCTCCAATTTCTCCCAGCTGGCAATGTGCCCGCCTGCCGTCCTTGGAGGGTTTTGGCTGCTGGTCACCGAATGTCCGCTATTAGCCATAAGCAGACGTTGGAGCAGCATTTGACGGATGACCGCTTTAGGCCGGTAAGCGGACGTCCCTCGCTAACTTCCATGAACTAACTTGGCGTCCTGTCTGTGTCGAAGTTCCTCTCATCGCACACGTCGCTGTACCTCACGATATTTACGATAATCGGTTCATCCTCCTCGATTGTCCTTGTCGCTTGCAATCGGGCGTGCATGTACGGAGCGCTCTTTTCGGCAGCCCATTTGCGATCTTCGAACAGCGCATCTTCATCCCGCAAAACGCTTAGCATGTAATCCAAGGGCGTCAGACCGTCCTCCGCAGCCTTGTCGGCGATCTCGCGAGTGCGCTTGTTCGCTGATCCCGGTTTTCGGCCCGAATTGGCACGCCTTCCTCCCCAGCCGCCTTGGTTTTCTTTGATAGGATTCATGTCGTTCATTTGTCGTCATCCATCCGGTGAAGAAGAGGCCCTGTGTCGCGCTGTCGCGGCCACTGGTAAACGATAAGTAAGGTCATAGGGGGAAGGGGGGTGCCACCTCATCGGCATCGCGCACGTCGTCGGCTTGACGGGGTGTCTGCCGGGGAAATTTCTTGGCGAACTGGTCTAGCAACCCGGCCTTGCGGGCCTCTTCAAAGCTTAGGTATTTACCGCGCACCATTTGCGTCTCCGTCTTATGTTGCTGATTTTTTCTCCAATTGCCGCTAAACCAAAAATGCAGATCAATGTAAAGCCAGCCCAATAAAGCCAATCGGAAATTCGAATGTGGCTATTTTCTGAAATGTCATTGGAAAGAGTGAGTTTCTTTTCCGGAATTGCGAACGCAGTCTTTCTGGTAAGCCTTGTGGTCGGTGTGGCCGCAATGTATTTCGTCTTCGTAACCGCTGGCATAAAAGAACGCCATTGGGATGAGTTACGTCGCCAATCTGACGAACAAATTGCCGCATCAAACGAACGAGCAGCGGCGGCGGAATCGAAGGCCGCAGAGGCCGAATTAGAACTGATAGAATTTCGCAAACCACGCCATGTCGATGCGGAACAGGCTGAATTAATCATACAAAGGATAAAGCCATTCGCGGGAGCGAAATATGATGTTGGCCACAGTCTTGATGACAGAGAATCAATGGATTTCTTGTGGAACCCTGAACCGATCCTGCCCAAAGCGGGATGGGTGCATATTGATTGGGATGGTGGATACGTGTTTACGAAACCTAATTGGCCCGGAGACCACGTGTACGGGCGAATTGGCGTAATTAATGTCTCAATCGAGATACACCCACAAAGCCACGACAAACTCTTGCCAGTCGCCGAAGCGTTGGTGGGAGTGCTAAATGAAATTGGCATAGCGGCAACCGTCGCCGCATTTAACAACAGCAGCACGAACACCGACGCAATCCATCTCCTAGTCGGACAAAAGCGATAATCCGCTCTCCATAGCCACCGTTGTGACTCCGGTTGATCTAATCCGCTAGTCCTACACGCGGAAGGTATCTCTGATATGTCAGCCTCGGCACTCAACAGAGGGTGACGCTGCTCATCCAAGAATTGTCTAATTGGGAGTATCGAAGCGAACAGTCTTACTACCTGAAGGCATATTATTCCGCCGTCCGCCCAACGGGCGGCAGATATATACCGTAGGTATATAGAGCACATCGTCCCGCACTGTAAGCGGCGGTGACAAATTAGTCCACGTAAGCGGCGGGATTTTCCCAGGCGCGGGCGGAGCAAAACTCTGCCACCTGTAGCCTTCGGTCCTTTTTCGGGATGGAAGGTGGGAGGATGTATACGGTGGAGCTTTATCTCCGCGTCCGTCTGGCATGCCATGTTGATGGTCTGAGCCAGCGAGATGCGGCGAGTCGGTTTGGCATTGCGCGAGAGACGGTAAAGAAGATGCTCCGGCATTCGGAGCCCCCTGGCTACCGCCGCCACCAGCCACCGAAGCGCCCGAAGCTGGATCCTTTCACGGATATCATTGAGCGTATTCTGGAAGCGGACCGAACGGTTCAGCGCAAGCAGCGGCACACGGCGAAGCGGATATTTGAGCGGCTTCGCGACGAGCATGGCTTTGCGGGTGGACAGACCATCGTCAAGGATTACGTCCGGGAACGGCGGCGTCGTCTCCGGGAGATGTTTGTGCCGCTGGCGCATCCTGCGGGCGATGCCCAGGCGGACTTTGGCGAGGCGGATGCGATCATTGCCGGGGTCAAGCGGCGGGCGCATTTTTTTGCCATGGCGCTTCCGCACAGCGATGCGTGCTTCATCGCGGCTTACCCGGCGGCGACGGCGGAGGCTTGGCTGGACGGCCACAACAGGGCCTTCGCCTTCTTCGGCGGGGTTCCTCAATCGATCCTCTACGACAACGACAAGCGCCTGGTGTCGCGCATCCTTACGGATGGCACACGGCGACGGACGCCAGCGTTCAGCGGGCTTCAGTCCCATTACCTTTTCAAGGACCGCTATGGCCGTCCTGGCAAGGGCAACGACAAGGGCAAAGTGGAGGGTCTGGTCGGATACGCCCGGCGGAACTTCATGGTTCCTCTCCCCCGGTTCGAGGGCTGGGACGCCTTCAATGCCGACCTGGAGGAACGATGCTGCAAACGGCAAGGCGACGTCCTGCGCGGCCACGGCGAGACCATCGGCGAGCGCCTCAAGCGGGATCGCGCGGCGTTGATGGCGTTGCCGCCGGCGCCGTTCGATGCCTGCGACAAGCAGGGCACGCGGGTCAACTCCCTGTCCCTGGTGCGCTACCGGAGCAACGAATACTCGGTGCCCGTCGCCTACGGCCACCAGGAGGTCTGGGTTCGAGGCTATGTCCATGAGGTGGTCATCGGTTGCGGCGCCGAGGTCATTGCCCGGCATCCACGCTCCCATGACCGGGAGGATATGATCTTCGATCCGCTTCACTACCTGCCCCTGCTGGAGCAGAAGATCGGCGCCCTGGACCAGGCCGCTCCTCTGTCCGGGTGGCAACTGCCCGACGCGTTCCCAACCCTGCGCCGCCTCCTTGAGGCGCGGATGGGCAAGCCCGGCAAGCGGGAATACGTACAGGTCCTGCGGCTTCTGGAGACCTTCGATTTTGAGGAGCTTCACGCTGCGGTGAAGGACGCTCTGCACCTGGGCGCTATCGGCTACGACGCCGTCAAGCACTTGGTGCTGTGCCGGGTCGAACGGCGCCCGCCGCGGCTCGACTTGGATGTCTATCCCTATCTGCCAAGGGCCCGGGTCGCAACCACGGCCGCCGCCAGCTACATGAGCCTGTTGGGCGAGGGTAGGCCATGACCGACACCCCACAGGTGCTGTTGGCGCATCACCTCAAGGCCCTCAAGCTGCCTACCTTTCTGCGCGAGTACGACAAGCTGGCCCGCCAATGCGCCGCCGAGAGCGTCGACCATGTGCGCTATCTCGTCCGCCTGGCGGAGCTGGAGTTGATCGAGCGTGAGCGCCGCATGGTCGAGCGGCGGATCAGGCAGGCCAGGTTCCCCGCCGTCAAAAGCCTCGATGCCTTCAACTTCAAGGCCATCGCCTCGCTCAACAAGATGCTGGTCTTGGAGCTGGCGCGTTGTGAATACGTCGAGCGCCGCGAGAACGTCATCGCGCTGGGCAACAGCGGCACCGGCAAGACCCATGTCGCCCTCGGTCTCGGTCTGGCGGCCTGCCAGAAGGGATTATCGGTGGGGTTCACAACGGCGGCCGCCCTGGTCCACGAGTTGATGGAGGCCAGGGACGAAAAACGCCTGCTGCGCTACCCGAAACAGTTGGCGAAATACAGCTTGCTGATCATCGATGAACTCGGCTTCGTGCCGCTCAGCAAAACCGGCGCCGAGCTGTTGTTCGAGGTGTTCAGCCAACGATACGAGCGTGGCTCCATCCTGGTGACCAGCAACCTGCCCTTCGACGAGTGGACCGAGGTGTTCGGCTCCGAGCGCCTGACCGGAGCATTGCTGGACCGTCTCACCCACCATGTCCATATCCTGGAAATGAACGGCGAAAGCTACCGGCTCAACCAGAGCCGAAGAAAGCGGAAATCCCCCCAAAACCCCTAACCGGCATCGAACACCGAGACCCCGGTTGCCCCGGTGGGTCCACAGGCACCTCCCACGCTGCTTCGCTTCGCGTATCGCAAAGCGCTACACGAAGCAGCGCGGGTCCCTCCTATGGACTACCGGGACAACCCGCAACACCGCGAATGGCATCACATCAAGTGGGCTAAATTTACTCCGCCCTTCGGACCAATCTTACTCCGCCGTTGACACCCGTGGGTCCGTGGTTGCAAACGGCGGAGAGGCCCTTCCGGACATCCATCCGCCGCCCGCCTCACGGCCAACCTCGCCCTCTCGGCGGCGTGCTGGCGCCACAGGGGATCGCAGCAGAACGGCCGCCGGCGATACGGGCCTATGCTTCGAGTTCGGGTAAGGAATGCGTGCTTCTGGCGGGGGAGTTCCTTGGACAGCGGGAGCCGCGCCCGGAATGTCTGGCATCGTCCTGCGGCGTGGCGAGCAGATGGTGTTGCCGTGCGAGTCCGGTTCTGCCATTTTCAGGCCATGCCGCGGAAACGCGCAACATCACGGCCGGCCGATCCGTTTCCGTCAAAGTCTGCGAGTTCGGGTGATGCCGCGCCGCCGCGCTATGCCCTGCCGGCCGATTTGGGGGCCGCGTTGAAATATCTTGACGATGCGCAGCTCGACGCCTTGCTGAGTTCGGTTGCCGCCGAAGCGCGCCGCCGGGGCCGCCAGTCTGGCGCCGCCGCGGTTGCATCGGAGCGTTCAGGAGTAAAGAAGTCGCCGGCGGGTGGCTTGGCGGCGGGGTCCAAAGCGAAGGACGGGCCGGTTTCGTTGCCGCCGGGTCAGCAGAGAATCATCCAGGCCGCGTTCGCAGCCGGCGTTAAGCCAGCGGCCATCGCCCGGCAGCTTAGACTCTCACGGGCGCAGGTCGATCGCATCATCGGCGCCGCGCAACGGAGTGCGCGCCGGCCGGCCCGGCGGTGATCAGGGCTATGGGAAATCTGGCCGGTTGTTGACGCGAAACGGACGCCGGACGCCGGGGAGCCCGGCGCGGGTTCGGAAAAGGTGTTCAGGAGCGTGGCACGGCAGAGGTTGAAATTGGCGGTGCGGGCGAGCAGCTGCGACAAGCGTGCGCGGGTACCCGATACATGTCACACCCGATACATGTCACGCTCAACTAATGCTGCGTCACGGGGACGATCTCCGTCTCCATCCGTTCGGTTTCTTCTTCGCCCGTGGCAGCACCGTTGGCGATGGCGCCCGTGATCTCACCGGCAGTGGCACCCGCGCATGTTGCTGCGAAGGTGGCCATTCCAGCAAAATGACGGCTACGCACTTTGGACAATACTGGTTCGCGTTGGCGGCTTCGAGCAGATGGTTTTGTACCAGGGTTTCTACCAGTTCATGGATTTCGTTGCTGTGCTCGTCCAGGTGTTTTAGATCATCGGCCATCGCCTACTCCTTTACTTGACCGTTCGGTCAGACTGCGTCGTGCCTCGCCGCCCGCTGGAATATGGCGGATCGCCAAAGCCGGCGGAGCGCGACTGTCACACGATCGGCACATCGACGGTGGCTCGGAAGGTCAACGCGATCACGTGCACGCTTGAGCTCGACCAACTCCATCATCAGTCAACGGCGGCAGCTGCCACTGCGCCCTTAACAGCCCGTTGACGAAGTCTTCCCTGGACGAAGTCGGCATGGTCTGATTCTCTGGTGTCCTGGCCTGAAGGGGGGTTCGCTGATGGCGATGGGACAGCAGAAGGATCGTCAGGGGGACTTGATGGTGAGCTGGTCGGAGATGCCGCGCTCGCCTGGTCATGTATTTTACGACCGCCTGCAGTTGGTACTGATCGAGGGCGGCTTCGACGGCTTCGCCGAGGCGGTCTGCCAGCCCTATTACGCGGCCAGGATGGGGGCGCCTTCGGTGCCACCCGGGCGCTACTTCCGTATGCACCTGGTGGGCTACTTCGAGGGTATCGACTCTGAGCGTGGGCTGGAGTGGCGCTGCTCGGATTCCCTGTCGCTACGGGAGTTCCTGCTGTTGGAGATGCGGGAACGGGTGCCGGACCATTCCTGGCTGTCACGGACCCGCGCGCGCCTGCCCCATGAAGTCCACACGGCGGTGTTTGACTGGGTCCTGGCGCTGATCGCCGAGGCGGGTCTGGTGAAGGGCGAGCGCATCGGGGTGGATGCCTCGACCATGGAGGCCAACGCGGCGCTGCGCAACATCGTGCGGAGGGACATGGGCGAGGGTTACCGGGGGATGCTGGAGCGCTTGGCCCAGGAGAGCGGTATCGAGACACCCACGGCTGAGGACCTGGCGCGTCTGGACCGCAAGCGCAAGGGCAAGAAGCTCTCGAACCAGGACTGGGTTTCCAGGAGCGACCCCGAGGCCAAGATCGCCAAGATGAAGGACGGCACCACGCACCTGGCCTACAAGCCCGAGCACGCGGTGGATCTGGACACCGGCGCGGTGGTGGCGGCGGAGCTGCACCCGGCCGACGAGGGCGATACGACAACGCTTCCCAAGACCCTGGCGGCGGCCGAGGCAAACCTCGAGGCGGTGGATGTGGCGCCGACGGCCGAAGATCCGGCCGAATGTGTGACCGATAAGGGCTCCCACTCACGGTTGGTCTTGAAGGCGCTCGACGACGGCCCCTGGAAGAGCCGGATCTCCGAGCCCAAGCAGAAGGGTTTTGCGCGCTGGCACGGAGATGATGCGGCTCGCCGGGCGGTCACCAACAACCGGACCCGGCTGTTATCGGGGGTGGCCAGGGAAGCCTTCAAGCTGCGCGCCGAGATCGTCGAGCGCTCCTTTGCCCACAACCTCGATCGCGGCGGTATGCGCCGGACCTGGCTTCGGGGCCGCGAGAACGTGCACAAGCGATACCTGCTTCACGTCGCCGGCCACAACCTATCGTTGCTGATGCGCCAACTCATCGGCGCCGGCACCCCGAAGGAGGCCGTGGCGGGCGGAATTGGCGCCTTGTTCGTGCTTGTTACGCCCGCTGGAGCCGTCCTGGTCGTTCAGATCGTCCTCATCGTCTCGGAGGATGGCGAAACCGCCTTCGCCGCGATATGCTTCGCCGTGGCGTGAAACCCGGTCAATGACGCCTTTTTCAACGGGCTGTAGAGGGTTCCATATGAGAAATCTCGACCTGTGAACTTGGTTGGTAACCTAGCAAGCGTAATCGGCGTGATCATTGCCTCGGTCGGCTTTGTGATCACGATCCGAAACGTGGGGAAGTCGAAAAAGGCAGCGGATCGAGCAGAAATAGCTGCAAATAAAACTCTGGAGAGAGTTCGTTACGTTGACAACGTACAAAATCTATCGAGAGCAATTTCAGTTATAGAAGAAATATTGAGGCTAAATCGAACCGGAGAATGGAAGGTGCTCTTGGATAGACACTTAATTTTTCGTAGCATTTTGATCGACGTTAAACGTTCTGCGACTAATTTAAGTGATGATCACAAAGCTATAATTCAGGATGGAATCACCCACTCAGGATCAATTTCCCATAATATTGAGGTCGCGCTTGATGAGGACTCACAACCCGCTAGCATACCACGGATGAACAAGATTTTGTCGAAACAAGTTGAACAATTGAGAGATATCTTGGCTGAGATGAGAATGGAAACGGACGGATAGCATCATGGCGGCTTATAAAAAGTTGGCGCACCTCGCTTATTTGCTTCACCAAAAGACGGTTAAGGGTGAAATTGACTGGAAGGAAACCGTGTTAAACGGTGAATATCAGGCCTCCTTTTCAAACTACTCTATACAGATCTCTTTAGTAAATTCACAAGGTTCGCCAGAAGCTTGCGTCAAGATGAGTGTAAT
Source organism: Alphaproteobacteria bacterium (assembly GCA_963664465.2). Taxonomy (GTDB): domain Bacteria; phylum Pseudomonadota; class Alphaproteobacteria; order UBA8366; family CAVOAK01; genus CAVOAK01. The sequence goes on from CAXXSU010000001.1 coordinate 170,868, forward strand.
TGGCGAAGGAGGAGATGAAATAGAATCGTTCACGGATGAAGACATTGAGTTGCAATGGTTATCAGAATTTGAGAGCAATCTTTCTCCATACGTAATGATGCATGATACGTATGGAGCTGCTCGAAGGTTGGCTGTAGGGGCCGAAAAGGCGATAAACCAAATCCTCTCAGAGTTGGTTGACGATGTGAATCCATGGTGAGTAATTGGTTTTCGCAAGACGCCTGTTCTTGACTTGGACATGATTTACGCTCTCAATCTCCTCCGCCGCACCCGATGAACGGCCACACGCCAAGTGAGACGCCGGGTCTGCGCCTACTGGCGCCCGCCGTTGCACTCGAAGACGCGGCCACCGGACCTGAGCCCAGCGGTAAGCGTGTCTCTGTGCGTGACTCCGGCTTAAGCCGCCATCCCTAGGTAGCGCCATCGTGGTCCTTTGGGTTTAGCAGTCCACCGGCGATAGCCTTCTGCAACTGCGATGATTGCGGCGGCGCAGGAATCATCTCTTGCATTCGCCCGGCGCCCCCATTGAACGTGCTTTGCCAATTTCCAGTTACCGCTTGGATCGCCTGTTACCCGCGCTTCGCTCATTGAAGCCCGGAGCAACAATGATTGCGACGGGCGGACATAATTGCCAAGTACTGCCGCGCGAAAATCTCGCACGTCCTGTCCGCCATCCTTGAAGCCCTGACCGCGCTCAACTAGTTCCGCCAACGGGAATCGGATAGCCTCCAGATGCTGTTTCAGTTCCGCCAAGCGCCAGCGGTCGCACGCAATGGCGACCGGACGGCCCCACCGTTCCAGGCACTCCCGGAGCAACGCCGGAATTTCCGACACCCGCCGTCCCGCCTGGAACAGTTCTCCCCGGTCGGCCATTTGCTGGTAAAGACCGCCGACGCCATCGGCTAGGCCGCGAGCTGGAAGGCTCGGCAATTCCGGGAAGCACGCCACCGCCTCCAGGGTTCCGTCGCGGAAGTACGCAGCGCCTGCACTCATGGCTGCATTCTGGCCCAGGTCCAGGCCCAGCACGTATTCATTCGCCCGTGCGTCCGGCTCCGGCAACGCCTCTGCCCCGCGCCACGTTTCTGCGTCGATAAGCACCGAAACCGTCGTGTCCGAAGTGCCTTGATTCAATCTCAAGGCGCGGAAACTCTGCATGGCCGACTCGTCGCGTTTCGCATCGGCGGCCTCGCTGCGGATCACGACCTCCAAGTCTGGGAGATGGTGGAGTCCCGGGTTCGCCTTCAGCCATGTTCGCTTTTGGAAAGGTGGATCGTCCTTGCTGGCCGCGTAGCACAACGAGAATCTGACACCATGCCCTTCTAGCGCCCGTTGGAAGGGATGATCCGGCATGGCCGGTCGCGTTCCAAGCCATAAGGCTCGCGAGTCCGGTATCTTGCCACGCGAAGTCTTTAGCGCCGCAAGCATTGGCTCGACTCGTTCAGGCGGCCATTGGGCCACTTCATCGTAGAGAAGCAGCTTGGGTGCCGCCCCGTGTAGTCGGCGGGGATCGGAGCCGAGCACCCGCACCATGGCCCCGGTTTCACGATCCGTGATCGTTGCCCGGTTCGCACTGTCCTGAATGCGGAATCGCCCGCCCGGCCCGGTCCCATATTTCTCGAATGGCGGTTGCATGAAGTGCAGCATGTGCCGGAAGTTTATCAGGCCCTGATCAAAGGAACTTGCGACCACAAGGCATTCCGCCATGGGCTCTACCAGAGGTCCGCCCACATCCACCGCCGCGCAAGCAATCGCGGCGGTGAATGTTGATTTTCCGCCACCCCGCCCCATGGAGATCGCTGCATCACCGGGTTGCCCGAACGCGCCGGACAAGAACCGCCGTTGCCAGCCGAGCAGCTTAAACGGCTGCCCAGCATACCGGCCTTGGCCGATGACTAAGCCGCCGATGTATCGCTCAAGAGCCTTCATCAGTCACCACGTGTGTGTTGAGGATTGACTCACCACCCCGGCACCGGCCTCCCGCGAACAGGTCGCCGGTGCCATCGGATAGGTTTCGCGTCTCATTGGAGCGTCGGCTCGGGCGCGGGCTCGATATCGTCCTCCGGCTGTTCGACGAAAGACTCCAGCGATCCGTCGCCGCCGTGGATGTCGACTCGCCCCTCCGCCAGCATGTGCACGTCGACGCGCCTCCCTTCATCCCGGACACACAGACTCGCGACCTTCGAGAATGCAGCGGCCGCGTAGTCATAGGGCGGTCCGCTTTCGAGCAATAAGCAAGCGAAAGCGGCTCTCAACTTGTTGTGTTCGTTGCCCTCGCCAAGCGGCTCTAAGCACTTCAAAAATTCCCGCGCCGCTTCCACGCGAAGCGCGGCCTTCTCATCCTCTGTCAGCTTTTTCGTATCATCATCGTTCATCCGACTTGCTCCTTATGTGTCAATCCGCAAAGTTTTGACCCCCCCCCCCCCCCTCTCTCAGGGGGAGTAGAGTTGGGCTCCTATGCCACCGTGATCGCGGATCACATCAGCCACGGCGGAGCGCGCCAACGGTTCCGACACGCCCACCGTGCGGACAACCCAGGCGACAAGGTTTTCAGGATATTTCGCCATGCGGCACTTCAGGGGCGGCGCTTCCCCGGCCAGATACTTGCGGAGCGGCCCGCCCTCGTTCGGCGGCACCTCCCAAATTTCGCCCTCATGGGCACCCGCCAGCATCAGGCACGCCGATGCATAATCGGTACTGACAGACACACCTAAAATCCGATCATGTGACAGATGCAGCGCCATGAAGAGTCGGCCTCGATACCGGCGGGCACGCTCGCGGGGGAGAGTAGTTTTCACCGTCTTTGCCATGTCGGCCTCCAGGGTTAGGTGTGACTGGTTGGTTGGTGAAGGGTGGAGCCTTATGGCGCAACGGTCCTATCCCAGGCCGGTTGGCCGGGGTAGGACCATCGCCGGGGATACTGGTTGGCCGGAGCCAGGGCATCGCGTGCGGCGTCCCATGCATCGCGCTGATCATGGGCTAGAGGCTGCTAGACCACCGGCGCGGTGGCTCGTCAGTCGCTCCTCTCAACGGTCTCGACTTGGCACTATGACGAATCCCCTAGTGGTGCCTTGACTTTGCCCCGCGCCCTAGTGTCTTCTGAAAGCCGCCAACCAGTCAGGAAACGGCGATCATATCCCGTCAGCGCGGGCCGGATTAAATTTTGGTCCGCGTTCTCTTTACGCGGCGCTCGGTTGATTGGTTGCGGCAACGCTGCGGGCTTCGATCCAAGCATTGATTTCGCTCAATCGCCAGCGCACGGCGGCCGTTGTAATTTTAACGGGTTTGGGAAAGTTTCCTTCCCGGATCATTTTGTAGAGGGTGGATGTCCCGGCCCCGACGATCTGCTCGACCTCCGGGCGGCGCAAGAGCCGGTCTGCGATTGCACATTCTTCCATGGGACAACTCCGTGTTTGTCAGTGGTTGCGTACAGCGACTAACGATTGCACAGCCGGTTACAGGAAAAAAGCAGTCCATTAAACACGTGTTTGGACTTCTCCAACCTTCTCAACCTTCGCGAG
>CAXXSU010000002.1:0-680780 GCA_963664465.2 Alphaproteobacteria bacterium
GCTGTATTCAGTCGGGATTTTACAAAATCCTACAGCGCTCCCGCCGCAAAGGAATTAGTCAATTATGCAGCACTCACGGAGGATGTGCGCCGAGGTTTGGGGTGCTTCAACACCGCCCTACTTTACGTCATTCACAGTGTGCTAAATGCGCGGGGTGTCGAGTTCCAAATCGAACCGGCGCCAGCCAATCTCAACCAGAAGGGAACCTCTAAAAATTCTCCTTTTTCGGGCGTCGTCGATTTAGAATCGGGTTGACGATTTGTTGATAGCGGGAGGCGTGGTTGATGGGTCAGATGGGGTTTTTCGATCTTGGGAACCGGTATTCCGGTCTTGACGCCAAGAACGAGCCGCTTTTGAAGATCGACGGGGTGGTTCCGTGGGAGGACTTGCGCGCCCGTCTTGAGGCGGTGTGGCGGCGTGCGGACAAGGTGCGCAAATCGCGGGCGGGACGCAAGGCCGTGGGATGCGATTGTGATGTTCAAGACGATCATTCTGTGCGCGCTCTACAATCTCTCGGACGACCAAGTTGAGCATCAGATCCGTGACCGCCTGTCGTTCATGCGATTTCTGGGGTTGGGTCTAGAGGGCCGGGTTCCCGACGCCAAGACGGTGTGGCTGTACCGCGAACAGTTAACGCAAGCTGGCGTGATCGAGGCTTTATTCGAGACGTTCGATGGCTACCTGAAGGATCAGGGCTATCTGGCGATGGGCGGCCAGATCATCGACGCCTCGATTGTGGCGGTACCCAAACAGCGCAACAGCCGCGAGGAGAACGCGCGGATAAAGGCGGGCGAGACGCCGGCAGGCTGGGAGGACAAGCCGGCAAAGCGGCGCCAAAAGGATGTCGAGGGCGCGGTGGACCAAGAAGCACGGCAAGAGCCATTACGGTTACAAGAACCATGTCAACGTGGACCGTCGGCACAAGCTGGTGCGGCGCTATCATGTAAGCGACGCGGCGGAGCACGACAGCCAAGTCCTCGACGATATCCTGGATGGGGACAACACGGCTTTGGGTGTGTGGGCGGACAGCGCTTACCGCTCGGCGGAGATCGAGGCGTCGCTGAAGGAGAAGGGGTTGCGGAGCCGGATCCATCGCAAGGGCCGCCGCAACAAGCCGTTGAGCGAGCGCGAGAAGCAAGGCAACAAGACCCGTTCGTCGGTTCGGGTCCGCGTCGAGCATGTCTTCGGGGCCCAGAGCAACGACATGGGCGGGACGCTGGTGCGTAGTGTCGGGCTGGTGCGGGCGAAGGCGCGGATCGGGTTGAAGAACCTCGCCTACAACATGCGCCGCCTGGTCCAACTGGAGCGTCTCGCGGCGGCCGTGTGACGATACTCGGAGGAGAAGACCGCCTGGGGACGGTCTTGAAGCGGAAATAACTCAATTGGAGCGTGGAAGACCCCGAAAATCTCGGCTCCGGCATGGCTGGAGCTGGTGACAGCCTAGTTAAACAATATCCTCCGGCAACTCACCAATTCTTAGAGGTGCCCAGAAGCGTATTCGTAAAAACCAGCCGCCTTTATATGGGCATCGCATTCTAAAGATTGGCGGCTATTCATCGAGTGGGCGGGTTCGCGGCGTTGGCGCGTCTCACGCATCCCCTAGTGCGCATTGGCAGCGCGGTCATATCCACACGATCCACCGGGGCACCCCAAAACAAAAACGGATAGTCGTCCCCGCGACCCTGATCAGTGGCCCGGGGGTTGTATCCAAAGATTATGAAATTTCTCGATGATCGAGGGCAGCATGGTCAATGGCACGGGACAAAAATGAAATTGGGGTAATAGGGTATCCTATTCGCTCTCGTAGTGCCTAGATCTGGGGGGCAGGGCTGGGTCTGCCCCCGACGAGCTTCTTGTATGGCACGGGCTCCAGTTGCACTGCTTGCTGGAGGAGTCGATAGAACAGGAGGCCGCGAGCTTTGGATCGGCGGCGATTGAAGCGGAACGTGAACTCGTCCAGATAGTAATCAAGCTGGGAGGCGCTAATAGCCCCATGGTGAATACCCAGCCACCACCGATCAAGGAGGCCGGCTACCCGATGAACTTGGGGCATGACAATGTGGGCTGGGTCGCCGCTGGCGGAAATATTTTTCGGCTGGTGTTCGAAGCCGACTCCCGTGAGACCGTTGTAGGCTCGCCAGCCATCGGTTCGAATCGTTGCTCCCGGGCACACAGCCGTTTGGACGAAAGGAATGAGGCTCTCGGCGGATGCGTCCTCGACACGCGCCATGCGGATACGACCGGTGCCCCGACCCCGGATTTCGGCGGCAATCGCGACAATCGATTTCTTGTTTGTTTTCCGCCCCGTAACGCCAACCTCCCGGCCGCCCACATAGGTTTCGTCGACCTCGACCTCGCCATTCAGAAGCTCTCTGCCCGGTCGAACCATGGCCCGGCGCAGCTTATGGAGCCATGTCCAAGCCGTTTGATAACCGCCCAGGCCGAGTATTCGTTGAACCCCAAGCGCACTGACGCCGTGCTTCTGATTCGTCACATACCACATCGCCTGGAACCAAAGCCGCAACGGTTTCCGCGTACCCTCGAAGATCGTCCCCGCGGTCGGCGACGTCTGACGTTGGCATCCCGCACATCGCTGTTGGCCCCTGGCCGTCACCCACGCCTCGGTTCCCCCGCAGGCCGGACACCGAAACCCGGCAGGCCAACGGACACGCCGAAGAAAATCCGCACAGGCGGCCTCAGAAGCGAACCAGTCGTCAAATTCCATAAGCGTGCGAGGGTAATCGATCCCGCCAACGGGATGGGCAGTATTCTCGGCCATCACAACATCTTGCCACTACGAGAGCGAATAGAATACCCTATTTGGGGTAAAATCAACCCCCTCTGCACCTGTGATCCGTTTCAGCGGTGCGACCTTCATTGGACCCGTTGGTAAAATTCAGTCTCTCGATAGCGAAGGTAATTTAGCAAAGCCAAGCTATGGAGACAGGAGCGGTGGTGTTGTTCTCTGCAAGGAGAAGCCCTGGCCCGAATACGTTGAAGAGCGTCAGGCTGCAAAGCCGAACGTGATCTATAACAGCGGCAATTATTCCGACCCTGACAAATTCAACGGCCTGCTAAGATTGATACTCACTAAAGCAACAAAGCATAAAAAGTATTCATTTTCATTTTTCCCTTTTGCGGCTTCAAATTGATCTAAATGAATAACTTTAAAATCATCTCTTCCATTCGCTTGAGGCCATTCAGAATTAATAAGTTCAAGAAGTTCTTGGCCATCATCACATTGAATTGAAGAAATATAGGGATCCAATTGATTTATGGAGTAATCGTCTGACACCCAAACAATGGAACAGGCCTCGCTAGCCTTGGCGTGATTAATATAATATTCATGAGATTTCCCATCTTCAGTATTCAAATTGAGACCGTCTCTAGTTTTGTCATCCTCATCTTTATCTTTTGTTAAAGTTTGATCCGAATCATCATTTGTTTGATCTTTATTATATAATTCTTTGACCCATTCCTGATCGTCAAATATTCCACTTATATCATTAGCTAGCTCGCTGTATTCTGATTCGTGTTCCACTTTATTTTCCGCTGCCTTGAAAAGGAGCTTTGACCAGTCATGATCCTCAAGCGGATCGTATACGCTGTTAGCAAGAGCTAAATACTCATTAAAGCTTTCAGCCTCGTACTCTGTTTTTTTGTAAATTTCTTTAGCCCACTCTTTATCACCAAGTAATGCGCATACGCCGTAAGAAAGATCAAAAAAATCATCAAACGTTTCCGCCTTACCCTCTAATCGTTTATAAATTTCTTTAGCCCAATATTTGTCACCCGCTTCAGCAATTTCATCTGCAACAACTCTTAAATCAAAAAAATCTTCTGCATTTATTTCATCTTCTTTAAAAGTGGTGATTTCTTCTTTGGTTAAAGATGATTCTCCTCTCAGATCACCATCACCATCCTCTTCACCACCATCACTCGCCTCGTCTTGGCGCGCTGCTTTGCGGTCTTTGCGTGCAAGCTTCTTCTCATCTTCTTGCTGAGCAGCGTTGAGTGTGAGCTCGTCTTTGCAGAGGTAGCTGTCGTCTGAGCCAGCCACTTGAACCTTGAGACCAAACTCGTCCTCGAATTTGTCTTCGAGATTGCCGACCTTCATGTTTTTGGCAACAGAGAGGTCTTTGCCGCTACCCTTCTTCTTGCGAACCTGGGCTAGCGTCTGAGTGGGGTCAGCGAATGCGCGGCCGTCATAGACCCTCAACGTCAAACCAAACTCCTTCAAGAAGCCTTCTTGAAGCGTTGATACCTTCATTTGCCCTGTGATTGATAAGCCAGCCATCTGCTATCTCCCCAGCGTTGCCGCGTGCATATTCGTTGACCAAATTCTAGGCTCCTTACGAACCACGAACAAGCACCGCGCGATGTGTAACCAGCGTTGAGCTAGGTCATTGATCTATATGGAGAGTGGTGCTTCACGGTGAGCCACCGCGCATGGCAGTGAGGGATAATCTCTTTATTTCAGTTAAATGAGGATGGGTAGATTCTGGATAATCATCTAGGTTTAAGGTGTTGCCATCATCACTCGCCTCATCTTGGCGCGCTGACCCTCGAAGCTAAATAGACACATGAACACGTCAGCACTTGAGGACATACAGAAAGCACTCAACGCCATTCGAGGCGACATTGAACGCGCAGACCGTGAGACCAAGTTGGCGGCGTTAGAGCTAATCATGGGCACGAGCCAAAGCGTCGTGGCAATGGCGCGCAAACTCACTACGCCCAAGGTCAAGACGCGTACCGTAATCGTGCCAAAGGAGAAGGTGATAAAGCGGCACCGCGTCAACTGAACGTGTCAAAGACCGACCTTGAACCGCGTTCACTAGAACCCATTAAACCAAAGCCGCCGTTGCCCAATCAACGCGTCGGCGAAGAGTGATCTTTAAAACGGATCAAAAGCGCACGGTTTGTTTTAGCTGAAAAACTTTATTGACGGAGGGGCTGACAGACTATGTGAGGGGTCGTGTGTTATATTTTCATTTAAACTAATCTAGTCGTCAAGTTTTGTTAAAAACTCTTCCATATTTAGACTAGACATATCTAATTTTAAATTTTTGTCATCTTCAAACATAGATTGCTTATTATCTAATGCATTTTTATATTTGGTAAATTCTTCTGATTCTTCATCTAGTTCTTCATCAGGTTCTATAAAGTTATTTAATTCGAATGACGCACTACCTTCGTTAACAGTGAATGTTACTTCAGTAGTAAGTTGATAACCTAGTTCACCCTCTTACGGACCGAAAGTAATTCCTATCTTGTATGCTCCGATTATTTTGTACAAAACAAAAAGGAATTTTTTGTAAACATTGTAAGTACTATGAAATATGGCGTCGCCATCAAGAAGTTCTTTAACTTTATCTAGTGGGAACTCGTAATCAAAATCATTTGATTCACTGGAATTCCTGTACAGTTCATCAAAATTATTGATGTCGCCCGAAAATTCAATACTATAATGGTCTTCTGTTCTATACATATTTTTTTCTTCTTGAGGAGGTCCTGATAGGTATTGATCTTCAACCGCTAGCGTACCATGTGTCGCCATTAAACTCCATCGTCATTTGCCTGGTGGCCTTGTCTGAACCGACATTTCCCAGGTAACCTTCAGTACTGATCCAATAGTAGGCGAAGGCATTGTCAGAGTAAGGCGGCTTGAGCCGCCTAGTGATGCTCCCTAGCCTCAACGGATGAAAAATCCCTTCCGCTATTTCAATAGTTCGCCCGAAATCATTCGCCTCACGGTGATGATGTATGTCCGGTACCCGTTGTCGCTGCGCCAGGTCGAGGACCTGCTGTTCGAGCGCGGTATCGATATCTGCCACGAGACGGTACGGTTCTGGTGGAACCGGTTCGGCCCGATGTTCGCCGCGGAGATCCGGAAACGGCGCGTTCAAAACCATTCGTATTCTCGCTGGCGCTGGCACCTGGACGAAGTATTTGTCCTAATTAATGGCGAGACGCACTACCTCTGGCGTGCCGTCGATCACGAGGGCGAAGTACTTGAGGTTTTTGTGACCAAACGGCGGGATCGCAGGGCTGCACTTCAGTTTCTGAAGCGTGCGATGAGGCGGTATGTGCAACCTAAGGTGATCGTGACTGACCGGCTCCGGTCGTATCGCGCAGCGATGAATGTGATCGGGAATGCAGCTGACCAGGAATGCGGACGCTGGCTCAACAACAGGGCAGAGAACTCACACCAGCCGTTCCGACGACGGGAAGGTGCGATGTCGAAGTTCAGGGATGGGGCTTGTCACGAATTTATAGACTGGACATGTTGAGCCATCAGGCGTTCACAAATTAGGCAGCGACAGCTACAGCCTCGCGCCACCGATCAAATGCTTCATCGCGGCGTCGACGGTGTTCGGTGGCAGAGATTAGATGGCGGCGAGTATTGAAGGTGTTGTAAACGGCGGCATGGATTGAAAGAAAACGTTGAGCAGATCCGATTGATCGAAAGCGTTGCATCTTTCGTTCCCGAATGCGAATTGGAACATGGCTGCTTTCGATCCGGTTGTTCTTCCACTTCGCCTGATGATGCCGAGCCGTGAGACCGAGTTCACGAATGGCGGCTGCGTAGGCCCTCCACTTGTCCGTGACCATTGTCCGAGGGGCAAAGCCCTGTCGCTTCAACAGACGCCGCATCAGCTTTAGCGCTGCTTTCGTATCACGTTTAGCAGCCCGTTGAAAAAGGCGTCATTGACCGGGTTTCACGCCACGGCGAAGCATATCGCGGCGAAGGCGGTTTCGCCATCCTCCGAGACGATGAGGACGATCTGAACGACCAGGACGGCTCCAGCGGGCGTAACAAGCACGAACAAGGCGCCAATTCCGCCCGCCACGGCCTCCTTCGGGGTGCCGGCGCCGATGAGTTGGCGCATCAGCAACGATAGGTTGTGGCCGGCGACGTGAAGCAGGTATCGCTTGTGCACGTTCTCGCGGCCCCGAAGCCAGGTCCGGCGCATACCGCCGCGATCGAGGTTGTGGGCAAAGGAGCGCTCGACGATCTCGGCGCGCAGCTTGAAGGCTTCCCTGGCCACCCCCGATAACAGCCGGGTCCGGTTGTTGGTGACCGCCCGGCGAGCCGCATCATCTCCGTGCCAGCGCGCAAAACCCTTCTGCTTGGGCTCGGAGATCCGGCTCTTCCAGGGGCCGTCGTCGAGCGCCTTCAAGACCAACCGTGAGTGGGAAGCCCTTATCGGTCACACATTCGGCCGGATCTTCGGCCGTCGGCGCCACATCCACCGCCTCGAGGTTTGCCTCGGCCGCCGCCAGGGTCTTGGGAAGCGTTGTCGTATCGCCCTCGTCGGCCGGGTGCAGCTCCGCCGCCACCACCGCGCCGGTGTCCAGATCCACCGCGTGCTCGGGCTTGTAGGCCAGGTGCGTGGTGCCGTCCTTCATCTTGGCGATCTTGGCCTCGGGGTCGCTCCTGGAAACCCAGTCCTGGTTCGAGAGCTTCTTGCCCTTGCGCTTGCGGTCCAGACGCGCCAGGTCCTCAGCCGTGGGTGTCTCGATACCGCTCTCCTGGGCCAAGCGCTCCAGCATCCCCCGGTAACCCTCGCCCGTGTCCCTCCGCACGATGTTGCGCAGCGCCGCGTTGGCCTCCATGGTCGAGGCATCCACCCCGATGCGCTCGCCCTTCACCAGACCCGCCTCGGCGATCAGCGCCAGGACCCAGTCAAACACCGCCGTGTGGACTTCATGGGGCAGGCGCGCGCGGGTCCGTGAGAGCCAGGAATGGTCCGGCACCCGTTCCCGCATCTCCAACAGCAGGAACTCCCGTAGCGACAGGGAATCCGAGCAGCGCCACTCCAGCCCACGCTCAGAGTCGATACCCTCGAAGTAGCCCACCAGGTGCATACGGAAGTAGCGCCCGGGTGGCACCGAAGGCGCCCCCATCCTGGCCGCGTAATAGGGCTGGCAGACCGCCTCGGCGAAGCCGTCGAAGCCGCCCTCGATCAGTACCAACTGCAGGCGGTCGTAAAATACATGACCAGGCGAGCGCGGCATCTCCGACCAGCTCACCATCAAGTCCCCCTGACGATCCTTCTGCTGTCCCATCGCCATCAGCGAACCCCCCTTCAGGCCAGGACACCAGAGAATCAGACCATGCCAACTTCGTCCAGGGAAGACTTCGTCAACGGGCTGTTAAGGGCGCAGTGGCAGCTGCCGCCGTTGACTGATGATGGAGTTGGTCGAGCTCAAGCGTGCACGTGATCGCGTTGACCTTCCGAGCCACCGTCGATGTGCCGATCGTGTGACAGTCGCGCTCCGCCGGCTTTGGCGATCCGCCATATTCCAGCGGGCGGCGAGGCACGACGCAGTCTGACCGAACGGTCAAGTAAAGGAGTAGGCGATGGCCGATGATCTAAAACACCTGGACGAGCACAGCAACGAAATCCACGAACTGGTAGAAACCCTGGTACAAAACCATCTGCTCGAAGCCGCCAACGCGAACCAGTATTGTCCAAAGTGCGTAGCCGTCATTTTGCTGGAATGGCCACCTTCGCAGCAACATGCGCGGGTGCCACTGCCGGTGAGATCACGGGCGCCATCGCCAACGGTGCTGCCACGGGCGAAGAAGAAACCGAACGGATGGAGACGGAGATCGTCCCCGTGACGCAGCATTAGTTGAGCGTGACATGTATCGGGTGTGACATGTATCGGGTACCCGCGCACGCTTGTCGCAGCTGCTCGCCCGCACCGCCAATTTCAACCTCTGCCGTGCCACGCTCCTGAACACCTTTTCCGAACCCGCGCCGGGCTCCCCGGCGTCCGGCGTCCGTTTCGCGTCAACAACCGGCCAGATTTCCCATAGCCCTGATCACCGCCGGGCCGGCCGGCGCGCACTCCGTTGCGCGGCGCCGATGATGCGATCGACCTGCGCCCGTGAGAGTCTAAGCTGCCGGGCGATGGCCGCTGGCTTAACGCCGGCTGCGAACGCGGCCTGGATGATTCTCTGCTGACCCGGCGGCAACGAAACCGGCCCGTCCTTCGCTTTGGACCCCCGCCGCCAAGCCACCCGCCGGCGACTTCTTTACTCCTGAACGCTCCGATGCAACCGCGGCGGCGCCAGACTGGCGGCCCCGGCGGCGCGCTTCGGCGGCAACCGAACTCAGCAAGGCGTCGAGCTGCGCATCGTCAAGATATTTCAACGCGGCCCCCAAATCGGCCGGCAGGGCATAGCGCGGCGGCGCGGCATCACCCGAACTCGCAGACTTTGACGGAAACGGATCGGCCGGCCGTGATGTTGCGCGTTTCCGCGGCATGGCCTGAAAATGGCAGAACCGGACTCGCACGGCAACACCATCTGCTCGCCACGCCGCAGGACGATGCCAGACATTCCGGGCGCGGCTCCCGCTGTCCAAGGAACTCCCCCGCCAGAAGCACGCATTCCTTACCCGAACTCGAAGCATAGGCCCGTATCGCCGGCGGCCGTTCTGCTGCGATCCCCTGTGGCGCCAGCACGCCGCCGAGAGGGCGAGGTTGGCCGTGAGGCGGGAGGCGGATGGATGTCCGGAAGGGCCTCTCCGCCGTTTGCAACCACGGACCCACGGGTGTCAACGGCGGAGTAAGATTGGTCCGAAGGGCGGAGTAAATTTAGCCCACTTGATGTGATGCCATTCGCGGTGTTGCGGGTTGTCCCGGTAGTCCATAGGAGGGACCCGCGCTGCTTCGTGTAGCGCTTTGCGATACGCGAAGCGAAGCAGCGTGGGAGGTGCCTGTGGACCCACCGGGGCAACCGGGGTCTCGGTGTTCGATGCCGGTTAGGGGTTTTGGGGGGATTTCCGCTTTCTTCGGCTCTGGTTGAGCCGGTAGCTTTCGCCGTTCATTTCCAGGATATGGACATGGTGGGTGAGACGGTCCAGCAATGCTCCGGTCAGGCGCTCGGAGCCGAACACCTCGGTCCACTCGTCGAAGGGCAGGTTGCTGGTCACCAGGATGGAGCCACGCTCGTATCGTTGGCTGAACACCTCGAACAACAGCTCGGCGCCGGTTTTGCTGAGCGGCACGAAGCCGAGTTCATCGATGATCAGCAAGCTGTATTTCGCCAACTGTTTCTGGTAGCGCAGCAGGCGTTTTTCGTCCCTGGCCTCCATCAACTCGTGGACCAGGGCGGCCGCCGTTGTGAACCCCACCGATAATCCCTTCTGGCAGGCCGCCAGACCGAGACCGAGGGCGACATGGGTCTTGCCGGTGCCGCTGTTGCCCAGCGCGATGACGTTCTCGCGGCGCTCGACGTATTCACAACGCGCCAGCTCCAAGACCAGCATCTTGTTGAGCGAGGCGATGGCCTTGAAGTTGAAGGCATCGAGGCTTTTGACGGCGGGGAACCTGGCCTGCCTGATCCGCCGCTCGACCATGCGGCGCTCACGCTCGATCAACTCCAGCTCCGCCAGGCGGACGAGATAGCGCACATGGTCGACGCTCTCGGCGGCGCATTGGCGGGCCAGCTTGTCGTACTCGCGCAGAAAGGTAGGCAGCTTGAGGGCCTTGAGGTGATGCGCCAACAGCACCTGTGGGGTGTCGGTCATGGCCTACCCTCGCCCAACAGGCTCATGTAGCTGGCGGCGGCCGTGGTTGCGACCCGGGCCCTTGGCAGATAGGGATAGACATCCAAGTCGAGCCGCGGCGGGCGCCGTTCGACCCGGCACAGCACCAAGTGCTTGACGGCGTCGTAGCCGATAGCGCCCAGGTGCAGAGCGTCCTTCACCGCAGCGTGAAGCTCCTCAAAATCGAAGGTCTCCAGAAGCCGCAGGACCTGTACGTATTCCCGCTTGCCGGGCTTGCCCATCCGCGCCTCAAGGAGGCGGCGCAGGGTTGGGAACGCGTCGGGCAGTTGCCACCCGGACAGAGGAGCGGCCTGGTCCAGGGCGCCGATCTTCTGCTCCAGCAGGGGCAGGTAGTGAAGCGGATCGAAGATCATATCCTCCCGGTCATGGGAGCGTGGATGCCGGGCAATGACCTCGGCGCCGCAACCGATGACCACCTCATGGACATAGCCTCGAACCCAGACCTCCTGGTGGCCGTAGGCGACGGGCACCGAGTATTCGTTGCTCCGGTAGCGCACCAGGGACAGGGAGTTGACCCGCGTGCCCTGCTTGTCGCAGGCATCGAACGGCGCCGGCGGCAACGCCATCAACGCCGCGCGATCCCGCTTGAGGCGCTCGCCGATGGTCTCGCCGTGGCCGCGCAGGACGTCGCCTTGCCGTTTGCAGCATCGTTCCTCCAGGTCGGCATTGAAGGCGTCCCAGCCCTCGAACCGGGGGAGAGGAACCATGAAGTTCCGCCGGGCGTATCCGACCAGACCCTCCACTTTGCCCTTGTCGTTGCCCTTGCCAGGACGGCCATAGCGGTCCTTGAAAAGGTAATGGGACTGAAGCCCGCTGAACGCTGGCGTCCGTCGCCGTGTGCCATCCGTAAGGATGCGCGACACCAGGCGCTTGTCGTTGTCGTAGAGGATCGATTGAGGAACCCCGCCGAAGAAGGCGAAGGCCCTGTTGTGGCCGTCCAGCCAAGCCTCCGCCGTCGCCGCCGGGTAAGCCGCGATGAAGCACGCATCGCTGTGCGGAAGCGCCATGGCAAAAAAATGCGCCCGCCGCTTGACCCCGGCAATGATCGCATCCGCCTCGCCAAAGTCCGCCTGGGCATCGCCCGCAGGATGCGCCAGCGGCACAAACATCTCCCGGAGACGACGCCGCCGTTCCCGGACGTAATCCTTGACGATGGTCTGTCCACCCGCAAAGCCATGCTCGTCGCGAAGCCGCTCAAATATCCGCTTCGCCGTGTGCCGCTGCTTGCGCTGAACCGTTCGGTCCGCTTCCAGAATACGCTCAATGATATCCGTGAAAGGATCCAGCTTCGGGCGCTTCGGTGGCTGGTGGCGGCGGTAGCCAGGGGGCTCCGAATGCCGGAGCATCTTCTTTACCGTCTCTCGCGCAATGCCAAACCGACTCGCCGCATCTCGCTGGCTCAGACCATCAACATGGCATGCCAGACGGACGCGGAGATAAAGCTCCACCGTATACATCCTCCCACCTTCCATCCCGAAAAAGGACCGAAGGCTACAGGTGGCAGAGTTTTGCTCCGCCCGCGCCTGGGAAAATCCCGCCGCTTACGTGGACTAATTTGTCACCGCCGCTTACACCGATATGACCGATGCCGACGTCGATGACATTCTTGGCATCGAATTGTTCAGCAATATGGATGCCGAGAAGTTTCCGGCATCGACGCCGCTGCGAGATATTATCCGCAACGATATGTGCATTCGCCACTATCGCGGAGGCGATATCGTCATTCGCGCAGGGGACTACGGCACATCGGCATTTATCGTCATGTCAGGCAAAGTTAGCAGCCCGTTGAAAAAGGCGTCATTGACCGGGTTTCACGCCACGGCGAAGCATATCGCGGCGAAGGCGGTTTCGCCATCCTCCGAGACGATGAGGACGATCTGAACGACCAGGACGGCTCCAGCGGGCGTAACAAGCACGAACAAGGCGCCAATTCCGCCCGCCACGGCCTCCTTCGGGGTGCCGGCGCCGATGAGTTGGCGCATCAGCAACGATAGGTTGTGGCCGGCGACGTGAAGCAGGTATCGCTTGTGCACGTTCTCGCGGCCCCGAAGCCAGGTCCGGCGCATACCGCCGCGATCGAGGTTGTGGGCAAAGGAGCGCTCGACGATCTCGGCGCGCAGCTTGAAGGCTTCCCTGGCCACCCCCGATAACAGCCGGGTCCGGTTGTTGGTGACCGCCCGGCGAGCCGCATCATCTCCGTGCCAGCGCGCAAAACCCTTCTGCTTGGGCTCGGAGATCCGGCTCTTCCAGGGGCCGTCGTCGAGCGCCTTCAAGACCAACCGTGAGTGGGAGCCCTTATCGGTCACACATTCGGCCGGATCTTCGGCCGTCGGCGCCACATCCACCGCCTCGAGGTTTGCCTCGGCCGCCGCCAGGGTCTTGGGAAGCGTTGTCGTATCGCCCTCGTCGGCCGGGTGCAGCTCCGCCGCCACCACCGCGCCGGTGTCCAGATCCACCGCGTGCTCGGGCTTGTAGGCCAGGTGCGTGGTGCCGTCCTTCATCTTGGCGATCTTGGCCTCGGGGTCGCTCCTGGAAACCCAGTCCTGGTTCGAGAGCTTCTTGCCCTTGCGCTTGCGGTCCAGACGCGCCAGGTCCTCAGCCGTGGGTGTCTCGATACCGCTCTCCTGGGCCAAGCGCTCCAGCATCCCCCGGTAACCCTCGCCCGTGTCCCTCCGCACGATGTTGCGCAGCGCCGCGTTGGCCTCCATGGTCGAGGCATCCACCCCGATGCGCTCGCCCTTCACCAGACCCGCCTCGGCGATCAGCGCCAGGACCCAGTCAAACACCGCCGTGTGGACTTCATGGGGCAGGCGCGCGCGGGTCCGTGACAGCCAGGAATGGTCCGGCACCCGTTCCCGCATCTCCAACAGCAGGAACTCCCGTAGCGACAGGGAATCCGAGCAGCGCCACTCCTACCAACTGCAGGCGGTCGTAAAATACATGACCAGGCGAGCGCGGCATCTCCGACCAGCTCACCATCAAGTCCCCCTGACGATCCTTCTGCTGTCCCATCGCCATCAGCGAACCCCCCTTCAGGCCAGGACACCAGAGAATCAGACCATGCCGACTTCGTCCAGGGAAGACTTCGTCAACGGGCTGTTAGCCTGTACGAGAACATCCAGGATCTCGCCGTCCTGATCGATCGCCCGCCACAGATACATTCTCTTTCCGCCGAACGACGTGAACATCTCATCCAAATGCCATTGCGGATGGGCTGAGGGTCGCGACTGGCGAAGCCGCCAAGCTATTTGAGGCCCGAACCGAGCAACCCATCGACGGATCGTTTCGTAGGAAACCTCAATGCCTCGTTCGGCAAGCAGTTCTTCGACATCGCGCAAGCTAAGTGAATACCGGCAGTACAACCAAACAGCGTGCTGCACGATGTCTGGTGGGAAATGGCAATATCGATAGCTGATCTTATTCATAGGACCAGCTTACCAACCCAATACGGCTTGGCGTCCGAGATTCGTGACAAGCCCCCTAGCTTCGCTAAACCCGGTCCCCCGGGGCACCCGCGCCGTGTACGGGATGGCCGGGGAAACGGGTGTAGAAAATGAACAAACGAGATACAACTAATTATACAATAAGTGAGATATATATACCACCTGAACAGGTGTGGTGCATTTGCTGAACAAACCCCTCGCGCCGCGTTCTTGGATGATGATTTATGGCCCCTCGGTGGCTCTGAACATTGGCAGGGCAATGTTCATAAGGGGGGTTACCTGTCAGTGTGGAGGTGCGTCGGCATCCACGCGGCATCAATCGTCGGCGCGGCCGGCGCATCGTTCACAGGCCGGTGCGCACATAAGGCTTTTCCGAAGAGAGGCCGTCGGAGACCCACACCGCACGCTCGACGGGATCGAATACGATCGAGCACAGCGTCTGCAACCAGGTCGCGGTGTCACGGAGCCCGGGATCCGGCGCCTTGCAGATTGCGTTGTAGCCGTTCTCTCTGTCCGCCAGCCAGTCGCCGACCATCTCCCGTGAAACTCGTTGCTGCTGGGCGATCAATTCCTGCCAACGGCTGCCGCGGACGAAGCTGTCCTCGAAGGTACACGGCTCATCGGTCAGCAGGCAGTGGTTGGTGTGCCATCGAATCTGGTCCGAATCCATGCGTAGCTCGGTGACGCCGGCCGGGGACGCCTCGAGGTTGAAGGCGACCCCCGAGTCATCGGCAACAAAGAAGCTGATGGTAGCCTCAGGAGGATGCTCGTGGACGACACGCCGCGCCTCGTCCAGCGTTGTCCGCGCGATCATCTCGCGGATGTCCACGACAAACAGGTCGCGGCCGATGCTCGTATTCTGCGAGCAGCCAAGGCCGGTTTCGATCGCTACGATGCCAAACTCGTTGATGCCGTACTTGCCAGGCTGGCCGCATTCGGTGACTACAATGTGGTCAGGGCCGTCATCGCAGCGGGCGATCAACACGGCACGGAAGTCGAGCACCTCCGGCCGCCACTCCCAGTTCATCCCCAGGAGCGGATGGCCGTTCGCCGAGCGCTCGGATCCGACAAACACGTTGGAGCATTCGCCAAGCTTGAGACGCTCATAGGTGATCTCGTAACGTGCCGACAGCATGAAGATGTCGTCGAGTCGCTGGCGTGACCCCTCCGCGATCCCTTCGTATTCCTGCATGAGTGCCGGACTCGTCGCTGCCGTCGGCTCGAAGAACCGTGTGGCACGGCGGCGCATCTCAGGAACCTCAATGCCGAGGTGATCGCCGTAGAACCAGCGATAGAAGTCGAGCGCCCTTGCAATTGGCTCGCGGAGCAGCCGGCCGTGCTGCTCGCCGCGCGTGCGGCTGTCGCCGCGCAGCTCGACGCGGTACAGCGGCTGGTGGCTCGGCTGATCGCCGGCCGGTCCAGGGATCACGTCCATGGTTGCACCGCCAATGAATCCCAGGGTGCCATCAGGCGGCGGTGGCCTCGATGATCGCGAGCGTGCGCCGCATCTCGTTGTGCACGATCTGAAACCCCTCGTCGATGCCCATACCGGGACGGGCGAGGATCCAAGCCGGCCGGGTGGCGAGGGCGACTTGGCACACCATGCGGGCTGACTGGTCGGTGTCGGTGCACGATCCACCGAGGATGGGACGAACGCCACCCGACCAGCACAGCAGCACCGCGCGTGCGGCGTTGCTGATCGCCCCGAGATCAGGGGTCTTGACGTTGATCATGTCTGTCACGCCGGCCTGGACGAAGGCGCCAATGTCCTCGAGGTCGTCGGCCCATTCGTCGACGATGATCTGGGCGGTGCTGCCGAGCCGGCGAAGCTCAGTTCGTATGGCGCCGAAGCAGTCGATCTGGGCCGCGCGGCTATCCATTAGGACGGGCGTTTCGAGACAGAGGACGTAGGGACTTGCTTGCTCTGCGAGACCGGCGATGTAGCCTGCGATGCGTCGCGCATCATTCTCGAAGATCGTTCCGAGCAAGCCATAGGCATCGACGTGCAGCTCGGGCCGGTAATCGGCTGCCCCAAAGGTCTTGATCCGTTCGATGACCCAGGAGACGTATTCTACTAGACGCGATCCATCGTTGCCAAGCACGTCGAGACTGTTGATCAGGCCATGCGGGAGGGCATCGGCACGGTGGGCGATGGCCTTGTCTACACCCGCTCTACGGTCCTCGCCACACTGTACGTTGATGGGGATCAGGGTTTCGGAGACCTGCACGTCGAGCTCAGCCGCGAGCACCTCGGCGCCAGTCCTTCGTTGCGCCAAGGCGACAGCCTGGAGGAGCGCCTGCGAAACGGCATAGAAGGCTGCTGTCCGGTTCAGCCGCGAATCGCCAAACTCCTGGCCCTCGAGCCAGCCGCACATGTCCAAGAAGCCGGTGACCGACTGTCCGGCGAGAGCGGCGCAGACGTCCTGCATAGCATCGAGCTGGAATTCGTGTCGGAACCGCGTGCTGCGCCCGCCAGCACCGGAATAGGCTACCGAGAGAGCGTCGCCGGCGACACATTGGCCGCTGTCGAGGACGAGCACCACCGACACCGCTTCGGCCGGCTGGCGGATGCTTGCGAAGCCGGGCGTAACAGGTGGGCCGACATAGAACAGGCCATCAGAGCGGGCCCCATGGCGAATCGCCGCAAGATCGTCATTGTAGTACCCACCCCACGCCCGGACCGCCAACGCCTTCTCGATGCGCATGTGGGGTCCTTCGATATGCGGGAGACGCCGCCGAGCGACGCCCTTGTTGCATCTGACCGGAAGTATATAATACAATGTGCATTATACAACTCCCCGAGAGCACTCCGCTGCCGACGGCCAGTGACACACCAAGAGAATCGAACGCGATGGCCGCGCTTCTTCCCACCGAGCTTATCGGAAGCTATGCGCTGCCAAGCTGGCTGTGGGTCGTAATCGATCGCGTGGAAAGCCAGAACGACCTCGGCGAGGCCGACCTTCGCGAGACTCTCGACGATGCCGTAAACATCGCGCTTGCCGACCAGGAGCGCGCCGGCATCGACATCGTGACCGACGGCGAGATGCGGCGGCGCGACTTCATTCAGAACTTCTACGGGCTGCTGACCGGGCTCGACAAGCTGCGGCCGGAGAGGCGGCTGGGCTCAGCAGGCTATGACCAGAATCCGCGCTACCAGGTCGTCGATCGCATCACCGCACCCCGCGGCCTCGGAATCGTGCCGGAGTTCGAGTACCTGAAACAGCACACGGATCGGCCGGTCAAGATCTGCATCCCGGGGCCAGTGACGCTGTCGCTGCCGCTTATCCTGAAAGGCGGCTATTCCGATAGGTCTGCCCTTCTCGACGACATGATCGGCATCGTCAATGCGGAGATGAAGGCCTTGGCCGCGGCCGGCGTAACCTACCTGCAGGTGGACGAACCGCGCTACGCCACCAGCCACGAAGCGGCGAGGCAGTTCGTCGACATCTTCAATGCGACGCGCGACGGCGTGGAAGTCCGCGTTGGGCTGCATCTCTGCTTTGGAAACTTCATGGGTCGCTCGCGCGACCGGCGCGACTACAGCCACATGATCCCGGCGGTCAACGACGCACGGTGCGAACAGATCAACTTCGAGTTCGCCAACCGCGAGTTCGCGCAGATCGACCTCATTGGCAAGCTGACCGGCAATCACCGGATCGGCGTTGGGGTGGTTGACGTGAAGTCGTACTTTGTCGAGACGCCGGAGCAGGTCGCCGAGTCGCTGCGGCTCGCCCTGCGCCACGCGTCCGCCGAACGCCTCGTGGTGACGCCCGACTGTGGCTTCAATCACTGTCCGCGGCACATCGCCTTCGCCAAGATGTGCGCTATGGTGCAGGGCGCTGCCATCGTTCGACGTGAGCTCGCCGCATGACACCGCCATCGCGGAGCGGCCAGGACACGGCGATGCGGATCCGCCTCCTCGGCACCGGCACGCCGACGCCGTCGCTCAAGCGCAAGAGTTCGGGCTACATGGTGGAGATCGGCGACGACGTGATCCTCTTCGATCACGGCCCCGGAAGCTATCACCGGCTGCTCGAGGCACGGAAGCGCCCGCAGGAGGTGACCCACGTCTTCTTCAGCCACCTGCATTACGACCACTGTGCCGACTACCCGACGCTCGTCCTCACCCACTGGGACCAGGGCGCGGGCCTGGTTCCCGACCTGAAGGTGTACGGTCCGCCCCCGATCCGCCGGATGAGCGACCTCCTGTTCTCCGCCGAGGGCGTATTCGGGCCCGATCTCACGGCGCGCACAAGGAACGAGAGCAGCATCGCGGTTTACGAGGCGGGGGGGGGGGGGGGGGGGGGGACGCGACCTCGCAAGTGGCCGACGCCCGTGGTCACCGAGCTGCGCAGTGGCATGGTGGTGCGCGATCAGAGCTGGTCGGTCACCGCGCGCGCAGTCGTGCACGTTCAACCCCACCTCGCGTGCCTTGGCTTCCGGCTCGACACCGGGACGGCGGCGTTCGCGTATTCCGGCGACACCGGCCCCTGCCCGGCGATGGTCAAGCTCGCCAGGGACTGCGATGTCCTCGTTCACATGTGCCACTTCCTCTCAGGGACCCTCGAGGGCACGCCCATCAGCCATGTCACCGAACAGATCGACGTCGCCGGCGTCCGCGAGCGCCTGATCGTGGAGATGTCGCGGATTTACGGCGGCAATATCTTCTTCGGCGAGGATCTCATGGAGATTCCGGTGGCCGGGCCGCAACCGCGGATCCTCGATTGACAGGGAAGCGTAGGACGCGGCGGGAGAGACCGATGGCAGGGGACGACGCGGCGCAGGGCTCGGAGGCTTGGCAGGTCTCATGCGACGACTACGTGGCACGTCATCCGCCACGCTACGACGTCGGGTTCGACCGGTTCTCCACGTACGTCGCGGCGCGCGACGACACGCGTCTCGCGGTCGACGTTCATCTGCCGAAGGGGCAGCGCCGGCAGGACCGCCTGCCGACCATCATCAACTTCACGCCCTACTTCCGCCGTTTCAAGCTGAAGGACGGACATCCTCCGGCGCTCGATCCGAGCCCCAATACCGGCAAGTACCGCGACTACTTCGTTCCCCACGGCTACGCCGTCGTCGTCGTCGACGTCCGTGGCACCGGCGCTTCGTTCGGCACTCGCAATGCCTTCCGCTCGCCGGTGGAGCGCGACGATTGCCGCGACGTTGTTGACTGGATCATCGCCCAGCCGTGGTCAGATGAAAGGGTGGGCGCCACGGGTGTCTCCTACGTCGGCGCAACTGCCGACTTCCTCGGCACCACCGGCCACCCGGCGGTCAAGGCCGTTTGTCCCACCTTCAGCGTGTGGGACACCTACTCGGACCAGTACTATCCGGGCGGTCTCTACTGCAAGAAGCTGGCGCCGAACTACGCTCGCGTGGTCGAGGCCCTCGATCAAGACAATCGCAGGCTTTACACGGAGAACGAAGGACTCGGCGGGATGCTTGATCCGCCGGAGTGCTTCGATGGACCCGCTCCCGTCGACGAGGACGGCGACGAGCGGCTGCTGCGGGCGGCGGTGGCGCAGCACGCGGCGAATATCGACCTCGAGGACTTCATTCGCCAGTTCGAGTTCAGGGACTCGGGCCTGTCTTACGATCCTGACTTCACCAGCGCCCTCATCGGACCATACGGATACGCGCACGACGTCCGCCCGGAGGTGGCGTACTTCAGCGTTTCCGGCTGGTACGACGGCAACGGCTTCGCCAACGCCGCCGTCAAGCGCTTCCGTTCACTGGCGCGGGACCATCACTACCTGCTTCTCGGCCCGTGGGACCACGGCGCCCGCCGCCACGTCAGCCCGTTTCGTACGCGGGCCGCGCCAAGTTTCGATCTGCTCGGCGAGTGCCTCCGCTTCTTCGACCAGCATCTCAAAGGGGCCGATGCAGGCTTGGATGCCGAGCGGCGCGTCCACTACTACACGCTGGTCGAGGAGCGATGGAAGGCTGCGGACACCTGGCCGCTCCCGGGGGCCGTCCCGACTCCCTGGTACTTCGCGCCGTCGCGCACGCTGCAGACGGAGACCCCCGCCCCGGCGGCGGCGTTCGACGAGTACGAGGCCGACTATGGCTGCAGTTCCGGCCGACATACGCGCTACGAACGCCTGGTGGCGCACCACGTCGAGAACTACTACGACGACTGGCACGGCAAGGACGCACGGATGCTCACGTTCACATCCCCCGCGCTGGTGCGTGATACCGAGGTCACCGGCCACCCCGTGGTGACGCTTCATGTCGAATCGAGCGCGCGGGACGGAAGCTACTTTGTCTATCTCGAGGACGTTGACCCGGACGGGACCTGCCGGTACGTGACCGAGGGCATGCTGCGTGCGCTGCACCGCAAGGTGGCCGAGGCGCCGTCAAACGACCGTGCCGTCGGGCCCTATCACTCCCTCCGCCGCGAGGACGCGGCGTTTCTCGAGCCGGGCGAGGTCGCAGAGCTCTGCATCGCTCTGTTCCCGATATCTTGGCTGTTCCGCCAGGGCCACCGCGTGCGGGTGGCGGTGGCTGCCGCCGACGTCGAGCACTACGTACGCATCCCCGACGGCAGTCCGCCGCGGCTCAAGATCTACCGCGGCGGCGCCCACGCCTCCCGCATCGAGCTCCCGGTCATCCCCTGAGTTCACCAGCCGGGATACACGGTGGATAAGAAAGGAGAGTGCTGATGGCGAGCAATCTACATGACGACATGCTGGTGATTGACGGGCTGAACCCGTCCCGTCCCAGCCGAGGGCTGTTCGAAGACATGCGCGCGGGCGGCCTCGCGGCCGTGCACGTCACCCATTGCCGTCCCTACCTCCGCCTTCCGGACACCATCAAGAGCCTCGCCGAGTGGAAGCGGCTCTTCCGCGACCATGCAGAAATCCTGCTCCAGGTGTACACCACGGCGGACATTCACCGGGCGAAGCGGGAAGGCCGGGTCGGAATTATCCTCGGGTGGCAGGACTCCACCGGGTTCGACGACCACCTGTTCAACATCCCTGTATTCAAGGAACTCGGGGTCAGGGTCGTCCAGCTCACTTACAACACTGCCAACGGGGTCGGCTTCGGCTGCTTTGACAGCCGTGACGGCGGTCTCACCGACTTCGGGCGTGAGGTGGTCGCGGAGATGAACCGCTACGGCATCGCCGTCGACGTCAGCCATTGCAGCAGCAGGACGGCGCGGGAAGCGATCAAGGCATCCTCGAAGCCGGTCACGTACACCCATATTGCGCCGCGGGCGCTGTGCGACTTCCCGCGCAACAAGACCGACGAGGAGATTCGCCTGATGGCCGACCAGGGCGGTGTCATCGGGGTGACCCTGCATCCTCCTTTTCAGCGCAAGGGCAACGATTCGACACTCGACGACTACGTCGACCTGATTGAGTACGTCATCAACATCGCCGGCGAGGACCAGGTGGGCATCGGCACCGATTTCCTCGAGGGCGTCGAGTTCACCGGCGCCTGGTGGGAGACGGCGATCAGGGACAAGTTCCATGCCAGGAAGCTTACCGATGCCGCCCACGACACCCTCCGCTATCCGTCCGACCTTGCCGGCATACGGGACTTCGCGAACATCACCGCCAACCTTGAGCGGCGGCGCTGGCCCGAGCCGCGGATTCGCAAGGTGATGGGCGGGAATTGGATCCGCTACTACGAGGAAGTCTGGGCAGGGTGAGCGCGCGTGGACTCGCTTCGCCATGTCGATATGATGGCCACGCTACCGGAACACGCACCGACAGATAAGGAGCAGAGGCGACATGGAACAGGCGCGCGCTCGGCGAGGGCGCCCCAAGGGCGAGGGCAGCCAGCTGATCTACTCGAGCCTCCGCCAGCGGATCGTGCACATGGAATGGGGGCCAGGCCGGAACATCGACGAAATGTCGCTCGTCAAGGAGTTTGGGGGTTCGCGGACCCCGGTGCGAGAAGCGCTGATCCGGCTGGCAGCCGAGGACCTAGTTACCATCCTGCCCAACCAGGGCGCCCAGGTTGCGGCGATCGACCTCCACGAGGTGAGGGAGTTCTTTGAGTTCTTCGACCTGTGCCAGCGCGCGGCGACGCGATGGGCCGCGCTGCGGCACCATCCCGACCAGCTCGCCGCCATTCGCCGCCACTGCCGCGAGTTCAGATCGGCAGCGATGCGCGAGGACATCTCCGCCCAATGCGAGACGAACGCGGCTCTGCACGGCGCGATCGCGGAGTGCTGCGGCAACGATTACCTCAAGCAGACGTACCTCGGCCTGCTGACCAAGAACATGCGGCTCGCCCACATGAGCGTCTCGCATGTGCTCAAGCTGCGCCGCGAGAAGATCACCCTCTATGATCGCATGTTCGACGAGCACGACGCCCTTGTCGAGCTGATCGCGGCGCGCGATGCCGACGGCGCCGAGACGCTCGCACACACTCACGCGGAGCACTTCCTGGAAGCCGTGATCGATGTCATTGAGCACAGCGACGCACCCGGCGTCCGCATCGCGCTGTCGGAAGGGCTCGACTCCTGATCGGCGTGCCCGGCGGCCGGGGCAGCACCCGGTCCGCCGGCTCAGGCGCCTGAGCGCCGTCACCTCCGGCGCGCCGGTGCGTGCCCAGGGTTGAGTAATAATACAACGTGAATTACAGTATTCTTGCTGGCGACGTACAGCCGTAACCGCAACCGTGGAGGAAGACCGATGATGAGATCGTTGTTAACTGGTGTGGTGGCCGTCCTTGGTATTGCTCTCATTGGGATGCCTGCGGACGCCCAGGAGCTGGTGATGGGCAACAGGGTCCCGCCCGCGGTGGACCCGCACTTCTCCAACCTGACAAGCAACCAAGCCTACTCCAAGCACATTTTCAACGCGCTCACTTTCGTTGAAGCGGATGGCTCGGTGCATCCCAACCTTGCCACCTCCTGGCGCCAACTGGAAGCCAGGACGTGGGAGTTCAAGCTCCGCAAGGGCGTCAAGTTCCACGACGGATCCGACTTCACGGCCGAGGACGTCGTCTTCTCGATCAAGCGAGTGCGGGAGCTGCCCAACAACCCAAACCCCTATACTGCGTCGATCGCGTCGATCGAGTCGTGGGACATCCCAGATCCGCACACGATCATCTTCCACACGTCGAGTATTGACTCTGTGTTGATCCAGCGGCTCGATTCGATCTACATCGTGTCGCATAAGGCCGCCGCGAACGCCACCCCAGCGGACTTCGCGTCCGGCAAGGCGGCGATCGGCACTGGGCCGTTCAAGTTAGTCGAGTATGTGCCGGGAAGTCACCTGATCCTTGAGCGCAACGAGGACTATTGGGGCGATAAGCCCCATTGGCAAAAGGTGACGATCAGGATCATCAGCAACGATGCCGCGCGCGTCGCGGCGCTTCTTGGCGGCGACGTCGACATGATCGAGTTCGTTCCCACCCCGGACGTTGAGGCTCTGAGAAAGAACGCCAACGTCACCGTATGGCAGACTCCGTCGGACCGCTTCATGTATTGGGTGCCCCACCAGCGGGACAAGCTGGCCTTCACGACCGCCAAGGATGGCAAACCGCTGGACAAGAACCCGCTACAGGACATTCGGGTACGCAAAGCCATCTCTCTCGCCATAAACCGCAAGGCGATGATTGAACGTGTCATGACGGATCTTGCGTCGCCAGCCCGTAGTTGGGTGCCAAAGGGGATGTTCGGGTACATCGCGGGCGACATAGATCCCTATGACCCCGAAAAGTCCAAGCAATTGCTCGCCGAGGCGGGCTACCCCGACGGCTTCAAGACGCAGCTCAACTGCTCGAACGACCGCTATGTGAACGACGCCAAGATCTGCCTGGCGACTGCCCAAATGCTGGCGCGCATCGGCATCCAAGCCAGCGTCGAGACGGAGCCAATATCGACGCTGGTGCCCAAGCTGCGGGCCAACAAGATCGACCTGTTCCTGCTCGGCGCGGCAACCGGTGGCAGCGCGAATGCCATAAACCATCTGCTGCGGCAGCTCCACACGCCGGTTGGGGGGCTCGGCGTCGGAAACTTCGGACAGTACTTCGATCCGGAGCTCGACGCCGTTACCGACGAGGCTGCCAACGAGATTGACCCCGAGAAGCGCGAGGCGCTTGTCCGAAAGGGCATGAAGATGGCGTGGGAACGGATGGTCGTCATCCCTCTGCACCATCAAGTGGTCGTGGCGGCGACAAAGAAGAGTCTTAACTTTCGGCCCAGGTTCGACGAGCAGACCTTGGCGATCAATGCGAGCCCGGCGTCTTAGGGCGCGACCACGCCGCGCAGCCTTTGGTTACAATAGGCCGGGTGGCGCCACGGCGGCGTCACCCGGCTTGTCGTTCCTGCCGTCGGGAAGGCCGCAGTGACGTTCTTCATTCTTCGTCGGCTGTTCCAGAGCGTGGTGCTCCTGGCCGTGGTGTCGCTGCTCGTATTTCTCGCGGTCTTCGCTATCGGCAATCCTGTTGACATCCTCATCAACTTCGATGCCACGCCTGAAGAAATCACCCGTATAAAGCGCCAGATGGGGTTCCATCTGCCGCTGTGGCAGCAGTACTTCGTCTTCATCGGCAGCGCGCTGCAGGGCGATTTCGGCAACTCATTCATCAACGGCGCTCCTGCCCTTAAGCTGGTTGTCGAACGGCTTCCGGCGACGCTGGAGCTTGCCATCGCTGCCCTCCTCGTGTCAGTCGTGGCCGGCATCCCACTCGGACTCGTCGCCGGCCTGCGCCCGCGAAAGCCGTCGAGTCAGGCCATCATGGCCGGCTCGATACTTGGCTTCAGCAGCCCGAGCTTCTGGGTGGCCCTGGTGTTGATCCTCGTCTTCGGTGTGCAACTCGGCTGGCTGCCGACCGGCGGGCGTGGCGAGACCGTGGACGTGCTCGGCGTCCAGCTGAGCTTCCTCACGGCCGATGGTCTTGCTCACATGGTGCTACCGACTATCACCTTCGCTCTCTATCCCACAGCCCTCGCAATACGTCTGACGCGCGCCGGAACACGAGAGATCGTCCTCCTCGACTTCGTGAGGTTTGCCCGGGCCAAGGGGCTGTCGGAGAAGCGGGTTATCTTCGTCCACGTCCTAAAGAACATCCTCGTGCCCATCGTGACCGTCATGGGCGTCCAGCTCGGCATTCTCATCTCCTATGCGGTGGTCACCGAGACCATCTTCGCGTGGCCCGGGATGGGAAAGCTAATCATCGATTCGATCTATCTCGTCGATCGTCCCGTGATGGTCGCGTTCTTGATGTTCGCGGTGTTCATTTTCACCCTCATCAACCTGATCGTGGACATCACGTACTCGTTCCTCGATCCCCGCATCCGAATCTCGGAGCTGAGATGACCGCCCGCGAGCACAGCTGGCGCTCGGAGGAAACCGCCGGCGTTGCGGTGTCCGCAGACTCACCGTTCCGCAGCTTCTGGAGCGACTTCTCCGAGAGCCCGGTCGCCATGGCGGCGCTCGTCGGGCTCGCACTCATCGTCGCCGCCGCCGCCCTGGCGCCGGTCATCACGCCGCAGAACCCTTACGACCTCGCCGAGATCACGATCCTCGACTCGATGCTGCCGCCGGGCGGCAAGAACCTCGAGGGCAAGCGCTATTGGCTGGGCACCGATGATCAGGGCCGCGACATGCTGAGCGGCATCCTCTACGGCCTCCGCACTAGCGTGTTCGTCGGCATCTTCAGCGGCATCATAGCCTTCTTCCTGGGCACGACGCTCGGCCTGATGGCGGCCTATTTCGGCGGCGCCATCGACAGCGTCATCATGCGCCTCGTCGACCTGAAGCTCGGATTCCCTTCGATTCTCGTAGCCCTGCTGATCGTCACTGTCCTTGGCAAGGGGATGGACAAAATCATCATCGCCCTCGTCATTGTCCAGTGGGCCTATTATGCGCGCGCCGCCCGCAGCGCCGCCCTCGTCGAGCGCGGCAAGGAATACGTCGAGGCGACGCGCATCCTGGGCCTCAGCCACCGCCGCACGATCTTTTGTCACATCCTGCCCAACTGCCTGCCGCCGCTGATCGTCGTTGGGACGGTGGAGGTGGCACACGCCATAATCCTGGAGGCGACTCTGTCGTTTCTCGGCGTCGGCCTGCCGATCACCGAGCCCTCCCTCGGCCTCCTCATCGCCAACGGCTACCAGTACATGCTGAGCGGCAAGTACTGGATCAGCTTCAATCCGGGATTGGCGCTGTTCGTGACAATTCTCTGTATCAACCTAGTCGGGGATCAGCTTCGCGATGTTCTCAACCCGAGACTGAGGCGCTGACCGGGCCCGATGGCCGAGCCGCCCATCCTCTCCATTGAGAATCTGAAGACTTGGTTCTTCTCGAGAGCAGGCGTGATCAAGGCCGTCGACGGCGTCAGCTTTGCCGTGTCTCCGGGACGCGTGCTCGGACTGGTCGGCGAGTCGGGCTCGGGGAAGTCGGTAACCGCCTACTCGGTGCTCGGGCTCGTCGACCCCCCCGGCGTGATCGTCGGCGGCTCGATCATGTTCGACGGCCGCGACCTGCTCACGCTGCCCCCCGAGAGGCTGAGGGAGATTCGCGGCCGGCGCATTGCCTTGGTGATGCAGGATCCGATGATGTCGCTCAATCCAGTGCTGCGCGTCGACACCCAGATGATTGAGGCATTGCGCGCACACACGCCGATGGACCGCGAGACAGCTCGACAACGCGCCCGCGAAGCCCTCGGACAGGTGGGGATCCCGTCCCCCGACGAGCGGCTGCGCGCATACCCGCACCAGCTCTCCGGCGGCATGCGGCAGCGCGTCGCCATTGCCATCGCACTACTTCACGAGCCGGATCTGATCATTGCCGACGAGCCGACCACAGCCCTCGATGTCACGATCCAGGCGCAGATCCTCTTCGAGGTCCAGAGGCTGTGTCGGCAGCGCCGCACCGCGCTGATCTGGATCACGCACGACCTCGGCGTCGTTGCCGGGCTCGCCGACGAGGTGTGCGTCATGTACGCTGGAAAGATCGTCGAGCACGGGCACGTCGACAACGTCCTCGACGGTCCCCTTCACCCCTACACGCGGGGCCTCATCGGCTCGCTTCCGAGCAACAACCGCCGTGGTGATCCTCTGGCGCAGATTCCGGGCATGCCGCCCTCCCTGCTAACACTGCCGCACGGGTGCAGCTTCCGGCCACGCTGCCCGCGCGCCGACGCCGCTTGCGTATCGATGCCTGACCTCAGTGAGCAAGCCGTGGGGCACTGGGTACGTTGCTTCCATCCCCACGTTCACGAGCCGCTCGATGGTAGGACCAACGGTCGTGGCGCGGTCCGTGCCGTCGATCGCATACCCGAGACATCCGGAACGGAAGGGCCGGGGCCAGTGCTCGAGCTACAAGAGGTATCGAAGTTCTTCGTCAGGCCGATCAGCGTGGCGGCACGGATCGCCAACCTGCTCGGCGGTCACTACCGGGACGAAGTCGTGCAGGCAGTCAACCATGTCAGCCTGTCCGTTCGGGAGGGCGAGATCCTCGGACTGGTTGGCGAATCGGGATGCGGCAAATCGACGCTCGGCCGACTGGTCGCCGGCGCCTTGGCGCCAACCAACGGGGCCATCGTCTACCGCGGCTATGAGAATACAGAAGGTGCCAGCGACGGAGCCGCCAAGAAGCGTTTCCCCATCCAGATGGTCTTCCAGGATCCCTTCGGCTCGCTCAATCCGAGAATGCGGGTGCGGGCCATCATCGGCGAGGCGCCGAGAGTGCACGGTCTCGTCGATCACAGCGATCTCGACGATTACATCGACGAGCTCATGAACAAGGTCGGCCTTGATCCTATATACAAACACCGCTTCCCGCACCAGTTCTCCGGTGGGCAGCGGCAGCGTATCGCCATCGCCCGGGCCCTCGCCATGCGCCCCAAGCTCCTCGTCTGCGACGAAGCGGTCGCCTCTCTCGACGTCTCTATTCAGGCGCAGATCCTCAACCTCTTTGCAGAGCTCAAGGAGTTATTCGGACTCACCTACTTCTTCATCAGCCACGACCTCGGGGTGGTCGAGCACATGAGTGATCGCGTCGCTATCATGTACCTCGGTCGGATCGTCGAACTTGCACCCGCGGAGACGCTTTTCGAGTCGCCGAACCATCCCTACACGCAAGGCCTGCTCGCCGGCATTCCGCGCATTGACCGGCGACACCAGCTCTACGCGGCACTGGACGGTGAGATCGCGTCGCCCTTGAACCCACCACCGGGATGCCATTTTCACCCGCGGTGTCCCTATGTCACAGCGCGATGCCGAGAAGAGAGCCCCGCGCTGCGAGACATCGGCGCCGGTCACCTTTCCGCGTGCCATCTCAACGACATTGTCAGACCAATCCGAACCGGCCGGCGAAGGGAGCAAGTGTGAGGGGTTCCCGCCACGCCGATGTCCGCTTAGGGTCTTGGTTGTGTAAAAACGCTCGCGCTGAGCCTGATCGTATCGATTTGGTGGGCAGATTTGGGTCAGGGGCGCCATTTGGTGGTTTTTGCCAGTGTCGCGGCTATGTAGAGCCATTTCGAGATCTGACGGGCGGTCTGAGGCGATATCGGCGGCCGGGAACTTCGGCAAGGTGCAATACCTAGGCCCGCATCGCTGCCATCAGAGGGCCGGTGCCGAGGATGTTGATCAGGCGCGTCAAGTTGTAAGCCAGGACGTGCAGCGCCATTTCAGTTCTGACTCGCGGGAGTGTCTTCATCAGGAAGTGAGTTGCACCCATACGCGCCTTGATCGTGCCGAAGGGGTGCTCCACCGTCTCGCGCCGCTGGCGCATCCTCTCCGGGTGCTCGTCGAGCCGCCGTTGGACCGCCTCAAGAACATGCTCATGCTCCCAGCGCTTAATCCGTCGTTCCCGGCCCGTGGTGCAGCGGTGCTTGATGGCGCAGCTCAGGCATGCGTTGGTCCAGTAACGTCGCAGGGTCAGCCCCTTCTCCTCGTTCGTGTATCGGTACGTCAATCGCTCACCGGCCGGGCAGATGTAGACGTCGTCCTCAGAGACATAGCGGAAGTCCTGTTTGACGAACCGACCTTTGGCCTTGTTTTGCCGGAGGTCAGCGGTTTGGGGAGTGTCACAGTGATACCTGCCTTCTCGCAGGCCAATATCTCTTCGCTGTTGAAGTATCCGCGGTCGGCAACGACCTCCAGGCCGCCAAGTTCACCCCGAACTGCTAGTTCTGCGTCAGCCTTTCCGCTAGGTGTTCGGCAAGCCCCCTATGCGAGCGGCCATCCGGCCGGGGGCGGTAACCTCGGCTTCATCGCGTCGACCGACGGCGGCAAATCTTGGACCAGACGCTCGGACGGCGTTGGCGGACCCGTCGATTTCCACCAAATGGACGTGAGCAAGGCCGACCCTCAGGTGATAATCGGTGCCTATCGCGGACTCCAGATCAGCCGCAATGGAGGTCATTCGTGGGAGACGGCAGGCCCGCTTCCCCAGCGGACGCTCGATCTCGCGGCCTCGGCTATCCGGCGAGCCATCCGAACCCCCTTTCCCTTGCGTGACCAGCCCCCATCAGGCGTTCGTGTGGAATGTTAGTTCATGGCCGGGTTCCAGGGCGAGCGTATCTGCGGTCGTTCAGGGCGTCCGCGCTGTGCCGCATTGCAGACTTTCAAACCGCTTACGAGTTCGCTCCCGAGCCTCTTATTATAGTGGGGTCGCTGCCGCTCCGAACAAGCTGGGATCAACTCCCATCGTGCCATCAACAGTTCAAGCCCTTCGTCCGAAGACCGGACGATCGGAGCGTCTTGAGTTGGAGCAATGTTGTATCTTGCTGGAATATTCCTCGGAGTGCCTAAGAGGTTGAAGTAGTCGTAAATCTCTTCCCAACCAGCAAACTGTTTGTAACGCCCGCACATACCAGCACCCATACTAAGATCGTCGTATTCGTCTCATACTAGCCTTCGTTTCTGGTTAAGAACAAGATGAGAACATTTTCTGCTTGTCGTGTACAGTTTGTGTACAGCGGAGTTTATGGGAATGTGTGGTAAACTGCAGAAAACTGCGAAATATCGTGTTAAGCGATTGGAACCGTGATTTACGGCTTTGTTCCTGCGGAAGAGGCCTCTGATTTTCACCAGAAGCCTCTCCAATTTCTCAGTTAATTCTGCTGCTAAGTCATTGATTTTGGTAGCGGAGGGCGGACTCGAACCGCCGACACCGGGATTATGATTCCCGTGCTCTAACCAACTGAGCTACTCCGCCATGTCCTTAATTCTAGCACCCTCAGAAGAGGATTATGATTCCGCTGCTCTAACCAACTGAGCTACTCCGCCACAACGTCGCTGAAGCCGCGAACGTGACAGCTTCCTGCACACCGAAATACGGTCGCGGTTGCGCGCTGTCAAGCCGCGCCCGTTGCAGCCGCGCTCCGGAAATTGCGTTTCCGGCGACATCGTTATTCAATGCGCCGGACGCCTTCTCGGTCGCCTTCTTGTGTGCTTCCTTCGGGTTAAACACTCCCGATGTTCCCGGATTATTGTGGGGCCAGCCGAACACGTAGTCCAGGCCGATACCAACGTGCTCTGGCCCCACCAACTCGGAGATGTAATCGATGTGTTTCAGCAGGCCCTCGGCCGTGTCGTCGTTGTCGCCGACGAATGTGCCAACGCCCATGACGCAGACCACCCCGCCGGATTTGGCACAGGCCTTGATCTGATCGTCCTTGATGTTACGCGGGTGGTTCCACGCGCCCCACGCATTGGAATGCGAAAAGACCACGGGCTCGGTCGAGACCTCCATCATGTCCATTGTCGTCCGATACCCGGTATGGGTCCCATCGACGATCATGCCGACCCGGTTCATCTCCTCGACAACCGCGACGCCGAACCGGCTCAATCCGGCGTCGGTAATTTCCATGCTACCGTCGCCGACCGAGTTCTTGATGTTGTAGGCCATCAACATGGTTCTCACGCCGAGCGTGTGATACACGCCGACCATGTTGACATCGTTATCAAGTATGGCGGTCCCCTGGAACCCAAACCCGATCGCAAGCTTGCCTTCCTTCTTCGCCGACAGAATGTCGTCGACTGTTTCCACGAATCGATACTTATCAGGATTCGCCAGCACGAATGCGCGTTCCTTGGCTATCGTGTGTATGGTTCGATCCATGCCTTGCCAGTCGTTGGCAAGCGTCAAGGCAACATAATCGACCCCGTTCGCGACGCACTCCTCGAGTGATTCCGAACGCCTATCGCCCTCTGGATGCTCGATGATCCAGCTCTTGCTCATGTCGCACAAGATGGCGTCGCGGTGCAGCGCCGCCGCCTGCTCGGATATGTTCCAATTCGTTATCGTCCGCTCCCGACCATCAAGTTTCGTGCAAAGTGTAATCCAAGACGCTAGCAGCGCGCGGACGTGGCAACAATAGCAGCATCCAGCGGCGCCGATCGCACCCGGCAACGGCATGTGGCGAAACTCGCTGTTGTCACAGGCGACTGTCCGGTACGACTACGGCGACGCTGCGGCGTTTGACACGCTTTCCGAATGACGCCAGCCTTTTTCCAGAGGCCGCCCAAAAAGGAGCCGGTCCGTTCGTATTCACGCCCAGGCAACGACCATGACGCGCCGCTCCCCGGCAGTGCTCGCGATCGCGCTTGCGGTCGAGCAAGCGCTTGGCTACTCCCCGCGCTCGGACCTGTCGGCATTTCTCTAGGCTAGGCAGCCCGGCTCAGAACGGCTTGTCGCCTTTGATCTGGGTGCGGTGCATGATGCGACGCGCGGTCGGGTCGAAGGCGTCCCGTCGGTGCATGGTGCAGCGGTTGTCCCAGAGCACGAGGTCGCCGGCCTGCCATTGGTGCGTATAGATGTATTGGGCCTGCGGCACGGCCTGCCACAATTCATCGAGCGTCCGTTCGCTCTCCGCGACCGGGAGACCGACGACATAGGCGTTGCGGCGCCATAGGCGTTGCGGCGCCGGCCCAGATAGAGCGCCTTGCGGCCTGTCACCGGGTGCGTGCGGAGCATCGGGTGCTTTGCGCCGGGCGCCTGGCTCACGTCGGTCACTGTTTGGAATCCCTTTCGCCGCTTTCCCGCCGAGTTGTGACTCGCGTCGTGCTTCGCCTCAAGGCGCTCGACCTTGGTCCGCGAATCCGGCGGCAGCGCCGCGTAGGCCTCGTACATGTTGAGGATGCTCGTGTCGCCGCCGCTGGGCGGCACCTCTAGCGCGTAGAGGAGACTCGCCGACGGCGGCTCCGGGATGTAGGACATGTCGGTGTGCCAAATGGCCTCGCCGGCGCCGAGCACGCCAATCGCGACACCGTCCTCGACGACGTTCGAGACCACGATCACTTCCGGCATGTTGGGCACGGTGCCGTCGCTCTTCGGGTTTGCCGCATCGCCGATCGGTGCCAGCTCCAGCTCGCCAAAGTGACGGCTGAAGCGCACCAGCGCTTCGTCGCTTAGCCTCTGCCCCCGAAATACGAGCACAAGATGCGCGAACCAAGCCTCATGTAGTTCGCGCAGAGTCGTGGCGTCGAGCTCCGCGCTCACATCGAGGCCGCGGACCTCGGCGGCAATCAATGGGGAAAGGGGAACGACCTCCATGGCCATACAATCCTAGTACAATCGCGGCGCGTTGCCAGCCTGTTTCGCGTCTCGACCACCAGCTACATGGCACCGAACACGACCTCATGCATGACCCGGCCGGGAACGAGCGTGAGGAGACCGGCGACCACAAGGGCGCCCAGGAATAGGCCGATCATCGTATTCCTGTGGGCCACGACCTGATGGCGCCGCGCCCGCAAGACCGCAAGCGGCAACATGACAAGCGTGAAGATCGAAACTTGACGTCCGCTTCTGACCCAAAGCGGACATTGAGCGCACAGGTTTGTCCCATCGCCGCCGATGGAATCATGTTCTGTCGTGCGCCAAGACGTGGACGGGCCACAATTCAAGATAGATTAGGATGAAGACGCGACCTTGCCCTCCTTCTCGGCCCAGTCTTCCAAGGCCACGGGTTCGTTCGGACGCCTAAATATCTGCCTACCTCCTTCTCGCACGGCAATCTGCCATTCATCGCCAACCCGCCTCATCTTCGCGTAGCCGTCGCCGAACCGGTGTGGACCCTCGAAGTGGAGGGGACCATCCTTGTCCTCTCTTCGCCCTTCGCGCGAGTAATAGATCGTCGTGTAGGTCCACAGCTCGGCATTGTCCTCGTCGATCGCATTGACGATCATATTGGTCAGCACGTGGCGGATGGTGTCGTTGCCGAGGCCGCCATATAGGGCCTCCAGAAGCTCGTCCCGCCCCTTGAGATCGAGCCCCATCACCTTCCAGGTCACGTCTTCGGTAAACAGTTTTACGGCCTCTTCGAACTCGTGATGGTCGACGTGTTGGTAATACAGGCGCAGGACC
This sequence comes from Alphaproteobacteria bacterium, assembly GCA_963664465.2. Taxonomy (GTDB): domain Bacteria; phylum Pseudomonadota; class Alphaproteobacteria; order UBA8366; family CAVOAK01; genus CAVOAK01. The sequence continues at coordinate 33,310 of CAXXSU010000002.1, forward strand.
TTCTGGCAGTCCCACTCGATGGCCCGTTCTTCATCGCGTGTCATCGCAGATTGCTCCCTCGCTGCCTAATTAGGACTGATGAGGAAGCTTACCCGGACTGTTATCACCGACACAATCGGGGGTGATCCGCAAAGTCCGCTTCTGGCTAATAGCGGACCTTCACCGGGTCTTGCTCTGATGTCTGCTTTGAGGCCGAAAGCGGACTCACATTAGGTATGCTCTGCAGGTCCGCTATTAGCCAGAAGCGGACGTTAGGCCAAGCATCTACGGCAAGGTGATAATGACGGGAGAGGTGCGTCTGGATGACGAGAAAATTGGCCGAATGGCATTCTGAACACGGTCAAACCGCCAAGCTCAGGACAACGGACGGCTTGTGGAGGCAATGTAGTACCCGTAGCGGCAGAGTGGAGGTGCAATTTCCATGGATTTGGAACCCTCTGGGGAACGTCGGTTTAATCCAGTTGGAAAATTCTTTAGCCCCATCGCGGGCGAAATCGCGTGCTTGCTGTTTTGGGTTGTCGCGGCTGCGGCCGAGGGATAGTTCTTCCCTCTTGGCGCGGCGTGCGTTGCGGCGCGGCCAACCCGAGGGATGCCTGAGAGAGGGGGGCCAAGTGGCGAGGGAATATCGTCGAATCACGTTTTCGAACGCCGAACTGAGAGAAGCACTTGAGAGCTGTCCGGGGAAAAAGGTCGACAAGATACCGCCGGGGCATATCGTATCCGTGTCGTCGATCCGAAAGAGCGACAGGATGCTCTTCGTGTTGAACATATTCGACTATCGGAAACAAAAACCTTCCACCTTCGAGATCGCGCCCGAGGACGTCCAAACGGCTTTGATCAGCCATTGCGTGTCGTCGAATATCCCGCTGCCGCGAAATAGCGACAAGACCGTGCGGTCGGTGGGCGACAATCTGTGCCTGGACATCATCAACTTCGAATTCGAAGACGTCGGCTAGGGATTCTCGCGGCCGGAGCCAACGGGCAACGCAGGGCGGACCACCAACGATGGGCAATGTAGTTGGGGTGGGGTCTATAGAATCTCGAATGTCCGCAATGGGTCACAAACGGACGCTTCCTTACGTCACTGTGATGGTCCGCTATTAGCCATAAGCGGACATTGGATCGTCATACACTTTTTGGGGAAGTGCTCTTCCTCCAACCGTAGAATTGAAGCACGGTTTCGCTCTAAGTTTGGCCGGGCACTCCTTGTGAATGTATATGGACTGTCAAATGCGACAGATAATCCCGGCGCTTGCTGTATTTGCCTTTGTGTTTGCGGCCTCGGCAGCGACAAATGTGTCTTTCGACAGCATGTTCAAAGACCCAGCCACCGATAAACCTTTGATAGTTAATGGGCTCCTGTTCAAATGGTCTGCTTTGTGGGGCAGAGCGGAAGTTCGCAAAACACACCGCTGCGTGATATTTGATCGGTATCCGCTCTGGCAGTTCGGGCAAGTATTTTGCTCTACCGTTTTCCATACTTTCGACGCCAAGAATAAACGGAGAGGCGCTTTGGCCCCGTCGATATGCGCTGGTCCCTCAGCGACAATTCATTGTCTCCCATTCCAACTTCCCTGATGCTGATTTCCGCATCAGAGAGGTGAAACTTCTTGCGAACGATATCGAGTGCCTGCGCGAAGACGCCGGCAGCGTGAATAATCACCATCCCGTCACGAATGATTTCAATCCGATCCCGTGCCCCGTGGTAGTCAGGCCCCAAGTTCCGAATTATTATCGGGTGGACTACCTGGCCGTTCTCCAGAAGTGAATACGTGCCAACGACCGCTTCTTCTCCAGCACGCGGTTCTTGGATCTTGGGCTCTGACGCCCTTTCTTCGCTTGTGCTGGTATCGAATGCTGTGCTTTCGTTATCGATCACGTCTTCCTCCAAAAAACTCTGCATGAGCCTCGCACACGCGTACTGCTGTCGAAACTCTGTGGCCTATCATTCCGGATATGACCCGTGTTAGGCCGTGAGTGGTAGTGCGGAGATCATCGGTTTCTGAGACCTACGCTCCACTTAACAGCCGAAACCGTTGACGAAGTCTTCCCTGGACGAAGCCGGCATGGTCTGATTCTCTGGTGTCCTGGCCTGTCAGGGGGGTTCGCTGATGGCGATGCCGGACAGCAGAAGATCGTCAGGGGGACTTGATGGTCCAATGGTCGGAGATGCCGCGCTCGCCTGGTCATGTATTTTACGTCCGCCTGCAGTTGGTACTGATCGACTCACATTTATCGGCTTCGACGGCTTCGCCCGAGACGTCTGCCAGCCCTATTACGCGGCCAGGATGGGGGCGAGCTTCGGTGCCACCCGGGCGCTACTTCGTATGCACCTGCCGCGGCTACTTCGCACAAGGGTATCGACTCATGAGCGTGGGCTCTGGCGCTGCTCGGATTCCCTGCTCGCTACGCGGAGTTCCTGCTGTTGGAGATGCGACGAACGGGTGCTTGGACCATTGCCTGGCTCGGATAGTCAACGGAGCCGCGCGGCGCCTGCCCGATGGAAGTCCACACGGCGGTGTTTGACTGGGTCCTGGCGCTGATCGCCGCCGGGTCTGGTGAAGGGCGAGCGCTCGGGGTGGATGCCTCGACCATGGAGGCCAAAGCGGCGTTGCGCAACATCGTGCGGAGGGACATCGGGCGAGGACTTACCGGGGGATGCTGGAGTCGCTTGGCCCAGTTTGAGAGCGGTATCGAGACACCCACGGCTTGAGGACCTGGCGCGTCTGGACCGCAAGCTTGCAAGGGCAATGAAGCTCTCGCCAGGACTGGGTTTCCAGGAGCGACCCCGAGGCCAAGATCGCCAAGATGAAGGACGGCACCACGCACGGCTGTCCTACAAGCCCGAGCACGCCGGTGGTCTGGACACCGGCGCGGTGGTGGCCGCGGAGCTGCACCCGGCCGACGAGGGCTGATACGACAACGCTTCCCAAGACCCTGGCGGCGGCCTTGAGGCAAACCTCGAGGCGTCGATGGATGTGGCGCCGATCGGCCGAAGCCCTGATCCGTAGCCGAATGTGTCGACCGATAAGGCCCCCACTCACGCCAGTTGGTCTTGAAGGCGTTCGACGACAGCCACCCGGAAGAGCCGGATCTCCGAGCCCAAGCAGAAGGGTTTTGCGCGCTGGCACGGAGATGATGCGGCTGAACGACGGGCGGTCACCAACACCGGATCGGATGCAGCCATCGGGGGTGTCCAGGGAAGCCTTCAAGCTGCGCGCCGAGATCGTCGAGCGTCTTTGCCCACAACCTCGATCGCGGCGGTATGCGCCGGACCTGGCTTCGGGGCCGCGAGAACGTGCACAAGCGATACCTGCTTCACGTCGCCGGCCACAACCTATCGTTGCTGATGCGCCAACTCATCGGCGCACGGCACCCCGAAGGAGGCCGTGGCGTATCGGAATTGGCGTGCTTGTTCGTGCTTGTTACGCCCGCTGGAGCCGTCCTGGTCGTTCAGATCGTCCTCATCGTCTCGGAGGATGGCGAACCCGCCTTCGCCGCGATATGCGTCGCCGTGGCGTGAAATCCCGGTCAATGAGCCTTTTTCAACGGGCTGTTAAGGTGCTGAACCGTATTTGTTAGCTGCGCCTGGTTCGTGACCAAACTGTGACCACTGCCATGCCGCCGTCACTGCCATTGACGCTGAGCCCCGGTTCTGGCGTGTGGATTACCAAGCCGTGCCCCGGGTGTCGACCGGCAGATTGATCATAATGAACAGCTTGGTGGCTGGACTATACAGCAGCGGCGTCGTCTTCTTGCTCAAGTGCAGCTTGATATATAGCGGCAACGGATTTTGGGTCATGCTCGATCATCGCCAGAAAAGAGCGCGCAGTCTTATCTGGCGTCGATTGGCCGCTTTCCCATGCTCGCAAAGTTCTCTCTGGAATGCCAAAGAGGCGCTCAAACTCAGGACGTGATTTTGCAACTTTCTTGCGGACAGATTTTACGTGCTCAGCAGACGGCGGTTCGACACGACGAACAGACCTAGCCACTTTGCCTTGAACGAAGGCAATAGCGTCCTCGAGACCGACCTCGATTTCGAGCCCAAGTTTTGTGCGCTTACTCATTGCTCTCGTGCCTTTCTTAGTTCGTCCTCAAGCCGCTTGATGGTCTTGGCTAGCGCTTTCTTGTCAGCTTCGCTCAAATCGGCTTGATTCTTTTTGTCGTACACTGCTAACAGGAATACAAGATCGTTAAGAGCCGCGTAGTAATAAATGATGCGACCACCGCCGCGCTTGCCACGCCCCGCCATCTTAAAGCGCAACTTTCGGGCGCTACCTGCTATAGGAGTGCCAGAAAGTGGATTGGCTGCGATCCCGTCTTCGGCCTCTTTGATTTCGATTTCAGCGGCGTTTAACTTTTTAAGCGCCTTCGAGTATGGCTCTAGCCTGACTACATCCACTGCCCATCATCTGACAACTTATGTCAGATTGTCAATGAAATACCGACATATAATGTCAGATTCCTTAATATTAAGGTCTCCCACTGTTTGGGCGCTTTCTTTCACGCTTCAAGCGCTTCGCCTTTTGCTTAGGCGTATTCGCTTTCGTCAGTCCGCCTTAACCTTCGTGAATGTTAGGATCAAGAGGGTGGAAGCAAGCGCAATGGGCTGCGGGCTACTCGCCGCTCGCAGTATGCCGCCAACAGTCTAAAATAACGCGTGGTACTATTCGTGGGGCAGGCCAGCGCACTGGTGATAGTTACTGTAGACTGAAGTTCGAACGATTATGCTCCTTTCACAAGTCGTGCCTTTTGCAGATGAGTTTTCGGACCACAAGCTTCGCCTTCCTCGCTCTGATCCTTTCGAGCAGCATTGCCACGTCGGCAGAGTTTTTAGTATTGGGGAGCGAACTTAGAAAGGTTGCTGAACCTGCCGACTTCAGCTTTCCCTCGCAGTTGGGATGGGAGGCCGCGCCGAACACTGGGCCGATCCGCAACGCAAAACGGCTGCTAGTAGACATGTTTGCGGTTCCCGTAATCAGTTTTCGTGGCCAGCGCGAAGCGAACATCTACACCAACGTTTCTCCGTCCGTTGTGTACGTTGTGGCCGAAGACCGGGCAGGGTCTGGAGTGGTACTCACGAATGACGGTCTGGTTATCACAAATTGGCATGTAGTCGATCAGGCTGACGAAATTGTATTGATATTCAAGCCAAGCGTTGAGGGAGCGAAACCAACCACTGCTGACATTGCATACGGCAAGGTGGTCAAAGTAGACGAGATTTCAGACTTGGCACTAATTAAGACTGGAAAAATGCCAGCCCGACTCAAGCCGGTGAAATGATGTGGGCGATCAGCCTGGAAGGATGGGAGATATCGCGATGTCACTCCACGTAGAGCCTTTCGACGGCCCTATCGGCGCGGCGATCACCGCGGTCGACCTTTCGCAAGAGCTCGACGAGCCGAGCCACGAGACGCTCGTGGATGCCTGGAACCGGCATTCCGTGCTGGTGTTCCGCGACCAGCGCCTGACTCCCGAACAGCTGCTCCGCTTCAGCCGGCGATTCGGCGGGATGGAGGTGCACGTACTCGACCAGTATCTCCACCCGGATCATCCGGAAATCCTCGTTGTCTCGAACATTGTCGAGAACGGACAGCATGTCGGCATCTACGACGCCGGCAGGTACTGGCACACCGACCTCTCGTACATGGTCGAGCCGAGCCGCGGCTCGATCCTGTACGCCATCGAGATTCCCGAGGAGAACGGGCAATCGCTCGGCGACACGCTGTGGACCAGCACGGCCGCGGCCTACGATGCCCTTGACGAGCCCATGCGGCGCCAGCTTGACGGTCTCAAGGCGACATTCAGCCTCGGCAACCGGTTCAACAAGCTGATCGAGGACGGCGACCAGGATGCGACGCTGACGGATGTTCAGAAGGCCCAAACGCTCGAGGTCGTTCATCCGGTCGTCCGCACGCACCCGTTGACCGGCCGCAAATGCATCTTCGTCAACGAAGGGCACACCGCGCGCATCGTCGGCCTGCCGGAGAACGAAAGCCGTTCGTTGCTCGAGGAACTGTGGGCGCACTGCACCCGTCCGGAGTTCGTCTACCGGCATCGGTGGCGCCCCGGCGACGTTGTCATGTGGGATAACGTGCCGACCCAGCACCTCGCGATCTTTGACTACGCACTGCCGCAGCGGCGGCTGCTTCACCGCACCACGTTGACCGGCACTCGCCCGTTCTGAACGGCAAACCTTGGCAAAGGAGACATGTAGATGACTACTACCGAGCCCGCCCGCCCGACCCACGAGCGGATCGGCATCCGACCATCGTCGGGTGCGCTCGGCGCGGAGATCTCCAGCGTCGATCTGTCGCGCCCTCTAGATAACGATGTTTTCGCCGAGATCCAACAGGCTTTCTACGACCACCTGGTGATATTCTTCCGCGATCAGACCATTGATCCCGCGGATCAGGTGGCGTTCACCGAGCGATTTGGGCCCACCGAATCGCATCCGCTCGGGTCGCGCCGCGGCCTCGACGATCATCCGGAGGTCATGGTGCTGGAGAACCGTCCGGGCAAGCTCGGCCCACGCAACGATTTCTGGCACTCCGACATCTCGTTCGCGGAGAAGCCGCCGGCGCTTTCGATGCTGTATTCGATTGAAGCCACCGAAGGCCGGGCGGACACGATGTTCTGCAACATGTACGCGGCCTACGAGGAACTGTCCGAGCGCCTTCGCACCATCCTCGACGGCCTTGACGCAGTACACGACGCCGATCAGCTGGTCAACGAGGTGCCGTCCCGTGTCCAGGCGCGGGAGGTCCCGCCGGGTGTTGTTCATCCGGTCGTCCGCACCCACCCGGGCAGCGACCGCAGGGCGCTCTTCGTCAACCCCTATTACACCTCCCATTTCGTGGGCATGACGCGGGAGGAGAGCCAGCCGCTCCTGGAGTACCTCTACGCACGCGCCACCCGACACGAGAACATTTACCGGCACAAGTGGCGGGTCGGCGACGTGCTGATGTGGGATAATCGGTGCGCCATGCACTACGCAGTGCGCGACTACGACGACAGTCTGACCCGATATTTACATCGCACAACTGCGGCAGGTGATCGGCCGGTCTAGCCTGAAATTTGCCGGGTGCATTCCATTCCGACCACGAATATATAGTACATCCATGATTGGGTAACCTGGAAGGAAGCCGCACGAATTGCGCAGCTCTCCCATGCCGTTTGATAAGGTTAGATACGTTCTGACGTGTCCATGTCAGGTGTCGATCTTTAAGCAGACGATCCGTCCGCTTTTGGCTATACGCAGGCATTCAATCCAGCAACTTCAATGTCTGCTTTGGGTCAGAAGCAGACGTTCTAGCAGTTCGTTGCGGACGTCCACTTTAGGTCGGTAAGCGGACGTTTCCTCGCCGCCAATGTCGCCCACCGGCGGTCGCCGACCGTGTTGTTACTGACGTGTGCCGCGACGATCCCGGCAGTCAGGTCGAGGAGTTCGGTATCGGGTGTCTCTGGCATTTTGTTTCCCCCGTATTGGCTGCGTCGCACCCTGCCCCATTTCCTGACCGCACGAATATGCGTTGCATCAATAGCCCGTTGCCTGTGCCTACAGCCGGACCAGAATTCCACCAGCCAAGCCCCTCAGGGACGTCTAGTAGGCGTTTCTCAGCCTAATAGAGGCCCCGAGGGGGCTGATATAGGCGACGGGGGTTGGGGGCGTGTTTCCGGGGGGGCTTCAAGCAGTGTCGCTGCTTTGTCCGGGGTTTGTTCAAAAGGCCCCCAGAAAATTTTATTTTTTGTTTTGGATTCCATGCGTGAAATTTGCCCTCAGCGAGAGGCGAGAAGATTAATTAGGTCAAGATATAGGGTGGTTGTTGTGATCCGGGGGTAGGGCGTCGTTTGGAGTGGATGGGCGGGGTAGGTCCCCGAATGGGGCTTGCGGAGCGGGACGTTACACGAACATGGAGTTCGCGTCGTGGTCCCTCCGTGGTCCCCGGACCAGAGGGGACCAACTATGAAATAAAAGGAAACTCCGATAAATCAAAGGACTACACGACAATAGGCCAAAAGGACCATTTCTCCACCACCAGGCATCAAAAAAGCCCGTAACACCTTGATGTTACGGGTTAATTATTGGTTGCGGGGGTAGGATTTGAACCTATGACCTTCAGGTTATGAGTCTCGCGTTCCATTTTGCACTCTGGTGCGCACGAATGCGCTGACGACGACAAACATACCATAAAATAAGGGTTTTTCAACTCCTTTCGCGTATCCGATCTCGCCAGACATGCGCACGGATGCGCACAGTGTTATTTTCATGTGTTGATCAATGTGTTGACTGCTTGAGGTCCATATGCACAATTGGGCCATGGAAGCGAAAATCGGAAAACGCATTGCCAAGACCAAGCTAACGCTTACTAAGCGGGCCGTTGAGGGTCTCAAGCCCGCCGACAAGTCCTGGATCGCATGGGACGACCGGCTTACCGGATTCGGCGTTCGCGTGCATCCCACTGGCGCCAAGTCCTTCATTGTCAATTACCGGTCAGGCGATGGTGGACGGAAGGCACCCAACAAACGCGTCGTCATCGGCCGTTACGGGAAAGTTGCTCCTGACCATGCCAGGCGCCTGGCGCAGAAGGTTCTTGGCAAGGTCGCTAGCGGCGATGACCCAGCAGAAGAGCGCGCGGAGGCGCGTGCTATGCCGACCCTCGGCGACGCCTTCGAGGACTACATGGCGGCCAATCCCAACCGCTCGAAGCGCACCGATGAACTCTACCGCTACGAGGCCAAGCGCTATCTGGGCGACTGGCTCTCCCGCCCCCTCGATGCTATAGCCCGCCGGGATGTGGAGGCCCGCTTCAACCGCATTACCGAGGATCACGGTTGGTCGCCTGCCAACCGCGCGATCTCCCTGTTGCGCTCGGTCTACCGCCGGCCTTGCGTCGATCTCGAGGGCCTACGCAATCCGGTCGATCTATGGCGCGCCGGCGGCGGCAAGTTTCATCGCAAAGTGCGGCGCAAGATCTCGACCCCCGCCGAGGTGCTGCCGTGCTGGCGCGCCGGCATCGAAGCGGAAGTCAACAACCCGGCGATCCGGGATGCACTGTGGTTCGGGCTCTACACCGGCATGCGCCGGGACGAGGTTTTGACCCTGCGGTGGGAACGGGTGGACATGGCAGCGCTCACCTTTCGGGTCGAGGAAACAAAGACCGGCGTTCCCCTGGAGCTTCCCGTCACCGGGCAACTGCGCGCCATCCTCGAGCGCCGCCAATCGGAGAGCGAGGATCTGCCCGCCGACCGTAGGAACTGGGTGTTCCCCTCCCCGACCAGCGCCTCGGGCCATGTCGAGGACCCGCATCATCTCTATGGGCGGATCTCGGAAGCCGGCGGTGCCAAGTTCTGGTTCCACGGCCTGCGCAATTGTTTCATTACCGTCGCCGAGCGCGAGCTGATGCTGCCGTCGGCGCTGACGAAGCGGCTGGTCAATCATGCCCGTCCCAATGACGTGACCGAGGGCTACGCCGCCGACTGGACCATCGGGCAGCTCCGCGAGCCGGCACAGAGGATCGCCGATCGGATCGACGGACTGATGACTGGAAGTGTGCCCTCAGATGGTTTGACTGTACAGCGCCGGTCGTCATCCCGGGGTTGATGTCTGTCGATTGTCACCATACACTATCCCAGGTGATCAAGTCGTTTCGTCATCGTGGCTTGAGGGAGCTGTACAAGGATGGTCGCTCCGCGCGGGTCTCGCCGGGCCATATTACCAAGATTGAGCGCATCCTCACCGCATTGGATCGAAGTGATGATCCCGACGGTATGGACCTTCCGGGGTTTCGGTTACACCCGCTCAAGGGCCGTATGAAAGGTCATTACGCGGTATCGGTCTCCGGCAATTGGCGGGTGACATTTCGGTTCGTGGACGGACACGCCGTGGATGTTGATTATCTGGATTACCACTAGGAGCCCGTGACATGGCGATGAAGAACCCTGTCCATCCTGGCGCCATCGTGCGTGAGGACTGCCTCAAACCGCTGTCCCTGTCGGTCACCGAAGGTGCAAAGAGGCTCGGTGTCGGGCGTCAGACACTTTCCAATCTGGTGAACGAGAAAGCATCCGTCTCCATTGAAATGGCCTATCGGCTGTCAAAGGCTTTCGGTTCGACCCCCGAAACATGGCTTGGCATGCAGATGGCCTTTGACCTTTCCCAATCGCGTGACTTGGAACGACAGATCGTCGTCAAGCGCATCGCGGCCGCATAACGACTGCGCCCTCCCCCAGTATCGACCGCGCTTGACCCTCCCGAAGTCTCGACGCATCCGCAATCCGGATGTTTATGCTTGATTTGCCAGCGTGGCCGCTTCTGCATGCAGATCGTCGTCCAACCCATTAAAGCTACCTACATGTCAATGGCGGAGCAAAAAGGGACCACCTCGGCGGTGTAAGAAGGGACCGCTTGGCGGCTGCGGGCTTGTCCCCGTAGTCCACGGGAGGGCCCCGCGTGCGACGCGGCGTGCCCTCAACAGGCTGACGCGGCGGCGCGCGCGGGAGGGACCTGTGGGCCCACGGGGTCAAGCGTGGGCTGGGTGGTCGGTTCAGTTAGCAGTCGGGGTTTGACGCCTGCGGCTCTGGTTGAGCCTGTAGCTGTCACCGTTCATCTCGAGGATGTTGACGTGGTGGGTGAGGCGATCGAGGAGCGCGCCGGTGAGGCGCTCGGAGCCGAACACCTCGGTCCATTCGTCGAAGGGCAGATTGGTGGTGACCAGGGTCGAGCCCCGCTCGTAGCGTTGGCTGAACACCTCGAACAACAGCTCGGCGCCGGTCTTGGACAGCGGCACGAAGCCGAGTTCGTCGACGATCAGAAGCTTGTAGGTGGCGAGCTTCTTCTGGAACCTCAGCAGCTGCTTGTCATCGCGGGCCTCGATGAGTTCGTGGACCAGCGCGGCGGCGGTGATGAAGCCGACCGAGAGGCCCTTCTGGCAGGCCGCCAGGCCGAGACCGAGGGCGATGTGGGTCTTGCCGGTCCCACTGTTGCCGAGCGCGATGAGGTTCTCGCGGCGCTCGATGTACTCGCAGCGGGCCAGCTCCAGGACCAGCGCCTTGTTGAGCGAGGGGATGACCTTGAAGTCGAAGCTGTCGAGGCTCTTGACCACGGGGAAGCGCGCCGCCTTGATGCGCCGCTCGACCATGCGGCGCTCGCGGTCGATCAGCTCGAGCTCGGCGAGTCTCAACAGGTAGCGGACGTGATCGACGCCTTCCGAGGCGCACTGCCGGGCGATCTTGTCGTACTCGCGCAGGAAGGTCGGCAGCTTCAGCGTCTTGAGGTGGTGGGCGAGCAGCACTTGCGGTGTGTCGGTCATGCGCCGAGCCCCGACAGCAGGCTCATGTACGACTTGGCGGACGTCATCGCGACCCGGGCGCGCGGCAGATACGGATAGACGTCGAGGTTGAGCCTGGGCGGCCGCCGCTCGATGCGGCACAGTACCAGGTGCTTCACCGCATCGAAGCCGATTGCGCCGAGCCTGCAGGGCGTCGCCGACCGCACCCTCGACCTCCTCGAGCCGGAAGGTCTCCAGTAGACGGAGCACCTGGACGTACTCGCGCTTGCCTGCCTTGCCCATACGAGCTTCGAGGAGCCGCCGCAGAGTGATGAAGGCCTCGGGCAGGTCCCAGCCCGCCAATGGCGCGGCCTGGTCGAGGGCGCCGATCTTCTGCTCGATCAAGGGCAGGTAATGCAGCGGGTCGAAGATCAGGTCCTCGCTGTCGTAGGACCGGCGGTGCCGGGCGATCACCTCGGCCCCGCAGCTGATCACCACCTCATCGACGTAGCCCCGGATGAGCACCTCACGGTGGCCGTAGGCCACGGGCACGGAATAGTCGTTGCTGCGGTAACGCACCAGCGACAGCGAACTCGCCCGTCCAGGGCGCTTATCGCAGGCATCATAGGGAGCAGGCGGCAATGGCAAGAGAACTTGACGATCCCGCTCGAGACGCTCGCCGATGGTCTCCTTGTGGCCCCGCAGCCGCGCCGCCTGGCGCCGGCGGCACTGTTCGGCGAGAGCATCGTTGAGGGCCGCGAAGCTCTCGGCACGCGGGACGGGGACCAGGAAGTTCCGCCGGATGAAGCCGACCAGTCCCTCGACCTTGCCCTTGTCGTTGCCCTTGCCCGGCCGGCCGAACCTGTCCTCGAACAGATAGTGGGACTGAAGCTCCGTGAAGACGCGCGTTCGCTGCCGCTTCCCATCGCCCAGGATCCGGGCAACCGCCAGCTTGGTGTTGTCGTACAGGATGGAGCGGGGGACGCCGCCGAAGAACGCAACCGCCGCGTTGTGGCCATCGCAGAACGCCTCGGTCGTCTCCGCCGGGTAGGCCTTCACGAAGCAGGCATCACTGTGGGGAAGATCGAAGGCAAGGAAGTGGACCTTGCGCGCCACGCCGCCGATCACCGCCATCGCCTCGCCGAAGTCCGCCTGGGCGTGGCCGGGGGAATGGACGAGCGGCACGAACATCTCGCGCGACCGAAGCCGCCGCTCACGGACATAGTCCTTCACGATGGTGTAGCCGCCGGTGAACCCGTACTCGTCCCGGAGACGGTCGAAGATCCGCTTCGCCGTGTGCCGTTGCTTGCGGTGGCTGGTCCGATCGTCTTCCAGAATCCGATCGATGATCCCCGTGAACGGACCCAGCTTCGGCCGCCGTGGCGGCTTGCCGCGGCGATACCCCGGCGGCACCGAGAACGACAGCATCTTGCGTACCGTCTTGCGGTCCAGCCCGAACACCCGCGAGGCCTCGCGGGTGCTCATTCCCTCGACACGACACGCCCGCCGGACCCGCGCGTACATCTCCACCCGATACATCCCCCCGCCTTCCAGTCAGAGCAACCCTGACAGAAGGCTATACGCGGTCCCATTTTGGTCCGCCACAGCCGGATCAACCGGCCGCTTCAGTGGGGGATTATTGCGCCGCCGTTCTCACCTACATTCCGGGATAGCCAAGCACGGAAGCCTGACGCACCCGTCATCGCTCCGTAAGCGGTTGGATTCAATCTTCTGTCCCTTGCCGGCCTCCTTTGGCACCTTAACCAAAACCGCTCAGTAATGGTGAGACGACCCAAATGAGGGAAGGCTGCCAAGGCCTTCAAAGTAGCGAGTCAGCTTGGTTGCGGGGGCCCGCAACCACCGAGACCGACATTTGATCGAAGTTCCGGTCTAACCCTCTGCAACCCTTTGATATACTTAAAGGCTCTTCGGCAACGGCATCATGTTGGTTGTCCGGACACTCCAACCGTACCGTCAGTGTCCGCATCGATCTAGCCTCGAGCCTCTCGAACAGCTCGTGAGTCGCGCATCTCTTGGCAGGAGTGGCGGGGGCGTCACCGAACAACGACGCCAAAGGACGGTCTAAGAATGCTCCTCAATCAGGGAGACACATCCTCCTTCTGTACTGCCCTTCGCATTGCGATGCAGACATTGGCGACGAACTGGATATGGGAGGAATGCGGAACCTCGCCCCGTGCTCGGTGGCACAGTTTCAGGCCGACTGGTGGTGCAACGGCTAGGCGCGTGAGGCAGGGGCGCCTCGCGTGGACATCGACTCTACGTGGCTCCGTGTTGATCGGGATGGTGTCAACGGCGGCAGAATAATGCTCCACGCGTGGCGGCCGGGCGGTCCGGTCGCGGCGGCCCAAAATTGCGCCACTCATGGCTCCTTGTCGGTTGTGGCGAGGGGCATGGGATTTACGGCGTGGAGCTTTATGCGGCGGTTCGACTGGCGGTTGTCGAGGAGGGTCTGATACCAGCGGTTTCGAGTTGAGACTCATGGCCGCGATCACGGGCCCGCATTGTCGCCCCGGCCCTCCAATTGTCGCCCCGGACTCGATCCGGGGCCCAGACTGCCGGCGCAGCCCGCACGGGCCGCGACAGGCTGGACCCCGGACCGGCGCTCCGCGCCGTCCGGGGTGACAAGTGGGGGTTGCTCCGTCCGGGCAGCAGCGAATGCCCCGGCTCCGCCTTACCGTCGCCGAACCCGGACTCTCGCATCGGTTCCCGTCAACGACCGCTGGTATGAGCCACCTGCAGGGGAACGCCATTCCTTTTCGGTGGGGATTGCTGGCTGTGGGAACGGCTGGCGGGAAAGGCCGAATCACCGACGGAAGCTCACTGCCCACGACTCTTCCAAGTCGCCTTCATCGTCCTCGAGCTCGTCCGGGGGTTCCATTCCCGTAAGCACAGTAAGGGCCTTGCCGTAGCTGCCCAGCCCTACGACCTCCTCCACAATTTCCTGGCGATGCTGCCCGTTGAACCAATCCTGAAGGCAACTTTGCCCTTTCGCGCGGCGACCTCGGGCAATGTTCTCTGCATCGGCGTTGAAGTCTGCAGTCACACTGCCCGAGGGCAATGGAGTTCCCTTGCGGATCCAGTCGAGACGTGGGAAGTCCATCAGAGAGCTCGACATGACGGCATAGTCGATCGTGTCGGCGCCGCTGCGGATGACGGCCACCGGATCACGGCTGGTTTGTACATACCGGATCGCCGTGCCCTCAAGGGACGTTTCGCACCTCGCTTGAAGCGTCTCGATCGCTTGGATTCCCTCGCCTCCGCGACCTACAGCGGCAACGAAGAGCTTCGCAGGCATGAGCAGTGCCGATGCGAATTGGTCCGCCTCCTGCTCGTAACGATCGCTGCTGCGAAACCCGGCTCTGGAGAAGTGCTGGCCCCGGCCGTTCAGGACAGCATCGATGTGCCCGGGCAATCGATAGTGCCCGATCTCATGGGCCACGGAGAATCTCCTGAAGCCCTTGTTGTTGACGTGGGTCGGGTATCCGATGCCGAATACTCCATTAACGTGGAGCAGCATGCCTGAGGCTCCGCCAGCGGATGCGGGGAGCGGCTTCAGTTCGATGTCAAGCTGACGCGCGATCACGAACGGATCGATTGGCAGCGTTTCGATCCGGAGCTCCCGGAGGAGCTGTTCCGCCTCGTGACGCACCTTGAAGAATCGATCATAGGGCCTCGCCATTTACTCGCCCTCACTTGCCTTCTGCTTGGCCTTGCGGGCCAACATCTGCACGAAGTCGTCCGCCATCTCCTGATACTCGGCAGAGAGGCCAGCGTAGTGCCGGTGAAGCCTGTCGACTGTGGTGGCCGAGGCATCCATCAGATCGGAGCGGCCGAGCAGGTAGTCGGTTGTCACCCGGAGCGCGTCGGCCAACCGCTTGAGGTTGTCGAAAGATGGCTTCCGGGTGCCCGTTTCAAAATGGGAAACGGCCGATGCCTGCAGATCGGCCCGCCGGGCAAGATCGCTCTGGCTCAGATTGCGTGCCATTCGCGCGCTTCGCAGCCTCCGCGGAAAAAGATCTGTTGGCGTGCTTGACTCTCTCATGACGAGTTCGTATATTCCTTCATGACGTATCCGTCATGGCCGTGCAGCGGCCATTTTGTTGGCCGAGGTCGTGACGAATTCGTCAGATTGTACAATACACATCGCACGGCGACAAGGAGATTGAGCATGCGCGGGGGCCGAACACCAATCATGCCGTGCCGAATCCAAAGGGCGCCTGGGACGTGAAAGGTGGTGGCGCCGCACCCGACCTCATCCAGGTCACTTCATCAACTCCCACGCAACTCACGCCATAAAGGAGAAGACCTATGGCCGCTGCAAAGCAGATCCACATTTACGTACGCGGACGCAAACACGCCTTCGACCGGGAAAAGATCGGCTACAAGGAAGTGGTCGATCTGGGCTATCCCGACGGCAAGCACGGTCCGCTCTACGAATACGACGTGTCCTGGAAGGACGGACCGAAGGGCCACGAAGAAGGGATTCTCAAGGAGGGCGATTCCGTCCCCGTCGTCGACGAGATGAAATTCGATGTCAAGTTCACCGATCGATCGTAGCCCCGACCTCAAGGCCCTGACCGAGGCGGGTTACCCCCTGGAGCTGCGGGGCGCCTACCTCGTCGTCAAGAACGTGCCCTACCTGAACGACGCCGCGGGCCGACTCGCGCGCGCGGACATGGTCATGAGCATCGAGTTCCCCGACGGGACCGCCACGCCTCCCGGCGACCATACCGTCTGGTGGACCGGCAAGCCGCCGTTCCGCGCGGACGGCTCCAGCATGGAAGACTACCTCTCCTGCGGCGCCTGGGCGGAGGGTCATGACCTCGGAGAGGGGCTGACGGCCTACATGCGGTGGTCCCGCAAGCTCGTCGCCAATGGCAAGAAGCGCGCCTACGTCGACTACGAGGAAAAGATCACTACCTACATCGCCGAAGTCGCGGGTCAGGCCGATATTCGCCACCCGGGCGTGCTTGAAGCCGCCAAGACCGGGGAAGCTCCCACGATCACGCTCAAATCCCGGTTCAAGTACGTCGACACGAACACCTACCGGTATGGCCTGAAGGGCATCGAGCAGCGCATCGAAGACGAAATCGTCGCCATTGTCGGGGTGGGCGGAACGGGCTCCTACCCGATGGACATCCTGGCAAAGACCAACGTCAAGGAGCTGCACCTGTTCGACGAGGACGTGCTGAAACAACACAACGCGTTTCGGATGTGCGGCGCTGCCCGCATCGAGGAGCTTGGCGGATCATGCGCCAAGGTCGACTGGTACCGCCGCACCTACTCCGCGATTCGCGAAGAGGGGATTCACGTGCACACCGAGGAGCTCACCGGTGACTGCAAGGATATCCTTGCGAAGTTCACGACGGTCTTCATTGCAGTCGACGATCTGACTGTGCGCCGAAACCTGCAGGCCGCCTGCAACGAACTCGGCATCTACCACGTCAGCGTGGGCATCGGCGTGGAAGTCGAAGGCGAGTCCAACGATCAGCTCGGCGGCAATGCGAAGGTGGAAACCGCGTTCCGTCCCAGGCATCCCCGCCCGAGCGAGCTTCCACCCGAGGAAGGACCGGACCAAGCATACGGTATCGTGCAGACCGCGGAGCTCAACATGCTCGGCGCCGCCCTTGCTGTCCTCGAGTGGAAGGCCACAGTCGGCATATACAGGAACGACCGGCCGCACGACATGGATACCATACTCGTCTCGGCCTCTACCGGCCGACTTCTCCATGACGGGAAAGGGGACTCCCCCGCTTGAAGACCCGCACGTGGACCGCGGTCTGTGTCGATGACATGCCGCCATCGCTTGAGCCCGGCAATCTCTACATATCGGTAAAGCACCGACTGACAGAGCATCTGTGCGCCTGCGGCTGCGGCACGGAAATCAGCCTGCCGTTGGGCCGCAGCGAGTGGCGTATCGAATACGATGGCGAGTCCGTCACCGTATGGCCATCGATCGGCAACTGGCGATTGCCATGCAGGAGCCACTACATCATCGAGAAAGGACATACACGCTGGTGTCTCGCCTGGACCGAGAAGGAGATTCGAACGGGACAGGCACGCGACCGCAAAGCCAAGAACGCCGATATCGCGAGAAGACGACGAAAGGTCCGCTGGTGGAGCCGCATTTGGGACTGGTTCGGCCGTTGACACTTCGGTCAGGGCGTAGCCGATGCCCGCGCGGACCCGGACCATAGCCGTCTTCTCGATCCCGAGCTTCATCGCGATCGCGTCGGCGGTCCTGAACCCGATGCCCCGGATGTCCCTGGCGAGCCGGTACGGATTCTCCGTCATCACCTCCACGGCGTCGGCGCCGTAGGTCCGGAATATCCGCACCGCCCGCGCCGTGCGGTCGGCGACGCCCTGCGGCTCGGCGCAATCGGCTTTGATGCGGTGAAGCACCTGGTACTGTGCCGCATCGAGCGGCGGCCGCCCAGGCTCAACCTCGACGTCTATCCGTATCTGCCGCGCGCCCGGGTCGCGATGACGTCCGCCAAGTCGTACATGAGCCTGCTGTCGGGGCTCGGCGCATGACCGACACACCGCAAGTGCTGCTCGCCCACCACCTCAAGACGCTGAAGCTGCCGACCTTCCTGCGCGAGTACGACAAGATCGCCCGGCAGTGCGCCTCGGAAGGCGTCGATCACGTCCGCTACCTGTTGAGACTCGCCGAGCTCGAGCTGATCGACCGCGAGCGCCGCATGGTCGAGCGGCGCATCAAGGCGGCGCGCTTCCCCGTGGTCAAGAGCCTCGACAGCTTCGACTTCAAGGTCAACGGCAGCGAGTTCACCGCCAAGGCCGTCCGTGACTGGCTGGCGAGAGTCGGTGTGACGACGCTCTACATCGCGCCGGGGAGTCCCTGGGAGAACGGCCACAACGAATCATTCAACGGCAAGCTCGGAGACGAGCTGCTCGACGGTGAGATATTCTACTCGCTCACGGAAGCTCAGGTGCTGATCGAGCGATGGCGATATCACTACAACACGGTCAGGCCGCACAGTGCGCTGGGCTATACACCCCCGGCACCACAGACCATCGTGCCCAAACGGACTGATCCGGCCTTCGCTATTGATGGGCTACAGCCGGATCAGCCCTTCCCAGAAACCGTGCCAGGACTAACATAGGAACTGGTACATAGAATGGGGGCAGGCCATAACCAATCGAAATATCCTACTCGCCTCGTCTCAACAATACGGGAGTTGTCATTGAAAGATATTGGTACACTAGATCATATTGCTCCCTACGTGCTTGGTAACTCAATCATCCATGCGGCTGATTTCGAGATGGGTTACGATATACCCTCTGTAAGTGACGTTGATTTTGAACGCATGAAAACAATCGGAATTATAACAGAGGGTCAATTGGGCATGTATAAAGATTTCAAGCCAAGGAATGGAAAACCAGCACACCACACGTTTAGGGGTACAACTCTTGCACTATTGGTTAAAGCCCTGGAGCCGACGACGGAGGACAAAATACATGTGACCGCCCTCACCGAAGAGGGTGAACAGATTATGCGGTTGCTAAATAAACCAACGAGTTTGCAAGGAGTATGCAAAATAGCTTCGCGCCTAAAGGAGAGAAAGAAGATTACAACAGTCATTTACGCGAGATTCGAACCAGAGTCTGAGGACAAAGCTTGGTCTAACACAGCCGCTACAGGGAACGTCTCTTCGTTGTGCTCCCGGTATGGCGTCCCACTGCAGGACTAATACCATCGTTCGCGATCTGAGACTCATCTGGGGGATTCCCGCAGGGTTGGTTTTCTGACTCAATGGCCGGACCGTTGATTGGAGTTTCGGCATGGGCGCGGCGCTCCGAGACCCCGAGCCGGTCGCGGACATGGTCGATGCACTGGCGGCGGCGCGAGGGGCTCACAAGTTTCCCTGGGCTGCCTCCTTGAGAATCTGCTTGTCCAGCGTCAGGTCCGAGACCGCGCGGCGCAGCCGCTCGTTCTCTTTCTCAAGCTCCTTGAGACGGCGGAGCTGGTCGCCACTCATCCCGCCATACTCCTTGCGCCACCGATAGAACGTGACCTCGCTGATCCCGAGCTGCCGGATCGCGTCCGCCATCGACATGCCCTGGCCATGCAGGACCTCCGCCTGCCGCAGCATGCCTACGATCTCCTCCGGCTTGTAGCGCTTCCTTGCCATCTCTGATCCTCCTCATTCCCAAACCTAAGTATGGACCAATCCAATGGGGGAGGATTAATGGTACGCCTCCGGTCAGGACCGCCTGCCAAAGACGGTGAGGTTCTGCGAAACTGACCTTATGACTGTTCATAAGGATAGTTTCCAGGTTCAGCGTCTCGAGGTGGTAAACACCGGTCGCCGTCGGCGCTGGAGCGTGGCGGAGAAGCTGCGGATCGTCGAGGAGAGTTTCCAGGGTCACCGACAGGTATCTGCGACCGCGTGTCGCCACGACATCTCGCCCTCGTTGTTGTTCTCCTGGCGCAAAGCGTTTCGTCGCGGTCGCGACGAGGTGATCGGCTTTGCGCCGGCGCTGATCGTGCCTGACGAGGAAGCGCCGCTGGGCGCGGCTGCGGCTGTTGGGCGCATGGAGATCGTAACCGTAACAGGCCAGCGGATCATGGTTGGCGCCGATGTCGATGTCCTGGCGCTGGCGCGGGTCGTGGCGGCGCTAGAGGCGCGATGATCCCGGTTCCCTCCGGGGTTCGGGTCTGGCTGGCTACCGGCGTTACGGACATGCGCCGTGGCATGAACGGGCTGACGCTTCAAGTCCAGGAGGCCCTGGGGCGCGATCCTTATGCCGGCGATCTGTTCGTATTCCGGGGCCGTCGCGGCAATCTGATCAAGGTGCTGTGGCATGACGGACTGGGTACCTCGCTCTACGCCAAGCGGCTAGAGCACGGCCGGTTCATCTGGCCCTCACCAGCCGATGGCGTGGTCGCGGTTTCGCCGGCCCAGCTCGGTTATCTGCTCGAAGGGATCGACTGGCGGCGTCCGGTGCGCAGCTGGCGGCCCGAGCGCGCGGGTTGACCGCGGCAAAGCGACGGAGCCGCGCAAGAAAGAGCGTGACTCAAATCCGGCGGGTATGATTCGCTCGGCGCCATGATCCGCGCCACAGCGTCCGATATCGAGGCCCTGCGCGCCGCCCTTGCGGTCGCCGAGGCGCGGGCCGAGGAGGCGGTGGCCAAGGCCTCGAACGCCGAAGCGATCATCGCCGCCCTGAAACTGATGGTCGAGAAGCTGCGGCGCGAGGTCTACGGCCAACGCTCGGAGCGCAAGGCGCGCCTGCTCGACCAGCTGGAGCTGGAGCTCGAGGAGCTGGAGGCGCGCGCGAGCGAGGACGAGCTCGCCGCCGAACAGGCAGCCGCGAAGACCTCGACAGTCAAGTCTTTCACTCGCAGGCGGCCGTCGCGCAAGCCGTTCCCGGAGCATCTGCCGCGCGAGCGCGTGGTGGTTCCGGCGCCCGAGGTCTGTGGCTGTTGCGGCTCGGATCGGCTTTCCAAGCTGGGCGAGGACATCACCGAGACGCTGGAGGTGATCCCGCGCAGCTGGAAGGTGGTCCAGACGGTACGCGAGAAGTTCACCTGCCGGGACTGCGAGAAGATCTCGCAAGCCCCCGCACCGTTCCATGTGACCCCGCGGGGTTGGGCGGGTCCGAGCCTGCTGGCCATGATCCTGTTCGAGAAGTATGGCCAACATCAGCCGTTGAACCGGCAGAGCGAGCGCTATGGCCGCGAGGGCGTGGAGCTCAGCCTGTCGACCCTGGCCGACCAGGTGGGCGCCTGTACCGCCGTGCTGCGACCGCTCCACGACTTGATCGCGGCCCATGTGCTGGCCGCCGAGCGCATTCATGGCGACGACACCACGGTGCCGGTGCTGGCGAAGGGCAAGACCGACACGGCGCGGGCCTGGGTCTATGTGCGCGACGATGCACCCTCTGGAGGCGCCGATCCGCTGGCGGCGTTGTTCTATTACTCGCGCGATCGATCCGGCGCGCATCCCGAGAAGCACCTGACCGGCTTTACCGGGATCCTGCAGGCCGATGCCTATGCCGGGTACAACAGGCTGTATGCGCTTGGCCGCTCTCCGGGGCCGGTCACCGAGGCGCTCTGCTGGGCCCATGCGCGGCGCAAGTTCTTTGTCCTGGCCGACATCGCCGCCTCGGCAAAAAGGGGGGCGAAGAAGGGCAAGGCGGGCGCCATCATCTCGCCGCTGGCCTTTGAGGCCGTGACGCGGATCGACGCCCTGTTCGACGTCGAGCGGGAGATCAATAGATTGAGCGCCGAGGGGCGGCTCACGGTCCGGGCCGAGCGGTCCGCACCGTTGCTCGCCGAGCTCGAAGCCTGGCTGCGCGCCGAACGCGCGCGGCTGTCCCGCCATGCCCCGGTCGCCAAGGCCATGGACTACATGCTCAAACGCTGGCCGGGCTTTGCCCGGTTCCTCGAGGACGGCCGGGTCTGCCTGACCAACAATGCCGCCGAGCGGGCCCTGCGTGGTATCGCGCTCGGCAGGAAGGCCTGGCTGTTCGCCGGCTCCGACCGTGGCGGTCACAGAGCCGCGTTCATGTACACCCTGATCGTCACGGCGAAAATCAACGACGTCGATCCTCAGGCCTGGCTCGCCGACGTTCTCGCTCGCATCGCCGACCATTCGTCCCAGCGCCTCGACGAGCTCCTCCCCTGGAACTGGAAGCAGGCCCAGGCCGCCGACACACTAGCCGCATAACTCACGTTCCACGATGCTGCCCAACATCACGGGCCAAAAGTAAACTCACCGCGGTCCTGGCCGGATGGGTACGATTAATGGCCATTGCCGCCGATGTCGGTCTCGACGTCCAGCGCCTGCGCCGCGACATGGAGAATCCCGCCATCGAGGAGTATCTCGACGAAACGATCCGCCTGGCCCGGACCCTCGGCATCAACGGCACCCCGGCGTTTGTAATCGGCGACACGCTGGTTCCGGGAGCCGTCGACGGCGCGCGCCTGAAGGAGTTGATCGCCCTGGCCCGGTCCGGCGGCTACCCTCAGTTGGTGTTCAATTCGATGCCCTGGCCTCTCACAGGTGCTTTCTTCGGCCAGGGCATCGTCCCGACATATTTCCTGCCACAATTCCGGGCAAACTTGTCCGCCCCTGCCGGCCACTGGTAAGGTCGTTCTCCCACGACCCAAGCCGAATGCTCCATGGTCGCACGAACATCAAGGCCATCGGAGCAATCGTCGGCATGAAGGCGAGCAAATGACGAATGACCTACAGGAACGCGCACCACCAGCGGATCGAGAACCGCGACTTCGCCGAAGGCAACATGATCCGCTACCTACCTATGCCCGCCTTCGACCACGCGGCCGTCACCAGGCTCCAAAAGCATGTGGAGGCGGCCGCCCGCCGTCCCGGCATCGCTCGCGACCTGCCGCGGTTCATCGCACCCGCGAGCACCGTATTTCCAGCGGACGACGCACGATCCCGGAATACGACGAGCGCTCACTACCTGGCAGCTACCGCTAGGTCAGTTCCACGCTTCTTCCGCGAGACTTCGTGGAGTTCTCCCAATCCAGCCACCCGCCCTTGCAATTTCAACCACATCTGTCTCCTGCCCGAGCTTGTCGCCTTGCATACGCCACCCGTGCCTGACCGGTTGCGCAAGCTATCTCGAAGCCGGAAGTAGCCGCGATTCCCTATGCACTTGGAAAAAGCCATCTCCTCCGCCGTTGACCGAACAAGGAGGAATGTCCGGCGGCGAATCGCGACGCTGTGGCAGTACGCGTATCGGGTTCATTACAAGTTTGGACAATATCGGTTCCGCTACGGCGCTATGGCGGTTAGCGCCGTCCTGCTTCTTCTCGTATCAGCCAGCTTCTATCTGTCGCCCTCCCTACAGGCGGCCCTTGAGTCCCACTACGCGACGCAAGACGCGGTTCGGGCGCTGCAACGCCTGCTGCTTAACGCGGGAACCGCGCTCATCGGAGCTGCCGCCATCGTCACGTCCCTCGTGCTGTTCGCCATGCAGGTGAACGTCGAGCGCATGCCGCACGGACTGTTTCGGCGTCTGAGTACGGACCCTAGGCTGCTGGGCGCATTCGCGATCGCATTCCTTCTTGCGATCGGTGTCGCCACGCTGTCGACCTTCGCCGAGCAGGTCACGCTGGCCCCAGTCGTACTCTCGGCCGCATGGGCGGCAATACTTATCCTCCTGCTGTTCCTGTATGCCTATCGGCGAGCCTTGGTCCTCATCAACCCGTTGCAGCAGCTGGAGATACTCGTTCAGGACACCCGCAAGGAGCTGCGACTCTGGGACCGGCGGGCCAGGCGGGTAATGCCCCTCCTCGAGCCCGAAGAGACCGAAACAGCCGATTCGCCGGCGGCGGACTCCACGCACGATACGGCCCGTACGGTCTATTTCCAGATTAACGACCATTGGACGAATGGCGCGGCGCGAGGCGTCCGGCATGCGATGTCGTTTGCCCGGCGCTATGCGGAGCAGGGGGACTATGAAGTTTCCGGCACGGCGCTGACCGCTGTCGCCGCCATCAATGCCTCATACATCGACGCCAAGGGAAAGACGTTCTACACCAACACCGCACTCATCGACGATCCTCGTTCGAGGGACTCGTTCATCACCGATACCCTTGAGCACATGCGCCAGAGCGTACAAAGCGGGATCGTTCGGCGGGATGAACAGCAGATAGAGCAGACATTGCAGGCTCTCGGTGCGCTCGTTCGGTTGTACCAGGGGATCGACTACTCCAGCCCATATGCCACGAAGAGCCATGCGCATCTTGCCGCAGGATACCTAGCGAACGCGGTACAGGCCGTGCTCCATCACGACATGACCGACGTCCTGCTCGAGGGCATGCGGCTCATGGGGCAATCGGCCCGGCAATTCGTCGTCCAAGGGAAGCCTGATGAAATCGCGACCCTTAGCCAGAAGATTGCCGAGATCGCCTGTACTGGCTGCGCGAAGGAACACTACCGCTCGGTCACCATGGAAGGCATGGCGCAGCTTGCGAATCTCACCTTCGACGTGGTTCGCTCCAAGGGCCGCGACACTCAATTCGCGATCGGAGAGCTCCGCCGGAATGTCGCCCTGGTTTCGCAGTTGTTTCTCAAGGTGCCCGATCCGCCCCTGTCGAACACCCATGCCACATATCTGGGACCCTACTATTCGTCCACGAGTACGGAGAGCTTGAGATTTCGGCTTACGGCATTGGTCAATGCCCTCTCCCAAAATCAAGCGGACGATGCCGACGCCCAATCGGTCATATGGAATATCGAGCAATGGGCGGATGGCCTTTTCGAAACCACGAAGGAGCTGCTGCTCGCAGCCATTGCTGCCAGATCTCACTTCACGATCGCCATGATCCAATGGATTACGGGCGTGACGGACCTCCTGCTGGCTCTGTCGAATGCGCCCGCATGCGATGCCCATACTCAACGAGAACTGCGCAAGCATGCGGGTTGGTTGATTGCAACCCTGACCTGGATTCCCGATGACAGGGAATCGGTCACCTTCGTGGAGATCTTCCAGTTGACCGAGGTGTTGTTCGAAGCCGCGACGGACGCCCGCAAACGCGGTTGCGAGGAGGTTTCGAGAGACATCGGAGGATACCTCCTGTCCTGGACACTTAAGGGCGGGAGATACATCACGGGGTGGGGCGTGCTCGAACGAGGCTTGTGCGCATGCGCTGTATTTGCGCTGATGGGACTTCATGGCGACGTCGATGCCCTCAAAGACGAAATCCATGCGCGCCTCCAAGACGACCGTGCACCGGAACAGGACGTACGCGAACGTGCTGCAAGGGAGATCCGCGAAAGGGCCGACAGCCTCCAGGTGCGTGGACACTGGTCGTCGAGAATCGAGGCAGCCGTAGCGCAGTCGGATTACGCAATCCTTGCTCCGTTATTGAACTAGATCGCAAACATATTATCTCCACCCGCCCGATGATTGCAGTCTGGAGAACTACCGCGTGAACTGACAATTCTCTTGGCTCGGTTTTGCTTGCCCTACCAACTCCCGATGCCCGTCCTAACTGAACAGCCTGCATTCGGACACGCTCCGCCGTAACCAGGTCATAGTCAGACAGAAAGTCCGTACTCCGTTGTAATGGCGGTATAATGTTTATCTCAGGCATTCAGAACTAGTAGTCCGTCATCAAGCCGAAATCAGATTTGTTCAAAGTTCGGACTGTGCTTGAGTGCCTCCCGCGCTGTCTGGCGATTCTGCACCGACGATCACATCGTGGCGCCAGTTATCGCCATAGTCGTAGACCTAGACTGTTGACCGGCGTGGAATATTGACCCCCTTGGTGGGGTAATCGGCGTCCAAAATTGACCCCCCTGGTTTTGTGATTTTTAACACACCTCGTTGTTTGGACAGACGAGGTGGGGGAGATGCTGGTAGTGGAAACGATCGCACGGATCCGTCGGGATCATCTGGTGAGGGGCGTTCCGATCAAGAAGATCGCCCGGGATTTGAGGGTTTCGAAGAACACGGTGCGCAAGGTGGTGCGGGGCGATGAGACCTCGTACAGCTACGCGCGCAAGATCCAGCCGATGCCGAAGCTTGGACCGTGGGTGGATGAGCTCGAGCGCCGGCTGGAGGCCAACGAGAAGAAGCCGCGCCGGGATCGTCTGTCTCTGCTGCGGATTCATGAAGACCTTGCGGCTCTGGGCTATGGCGGCGGCTACGACGCGGTGCGCCGCTACGCCAGGACCTGGCGTCGGCGGTGGCGGCTGTTGTCGCCGTCGCAGGGTTTTGTGCCGCTGAGCTTCGATCCCGGCGAGGCCTACCAGTTCGACTGGAGCCACGAGTACGCGCGCCTGTCGGGTGTGACGACCAAGGTGAAGGCGGCGCACATGCGGCTCTGCTACAGCCGCATGCAGCTGGTTCAGATCTTCCCGCGCGAGAGCCAGGAGATGGTGTTCGAGGCGCACGAACGGGCCTTCCACTTCTTCGGCGGGGTCTGCCGGCGGGGCATCTACGACAACATGAAGACGGCGGTGAGCATGGTCTTCGTCGGCAAGGAGCGCGCCTACAACCGGCGCTTTTTGGAGCTGTGCTCCCACCATCTGGTGGAGCCGGTGGCGTGCACTCCGGGTGCGGGCTGGGAGAAGGGGCAGGTCGAGAGGCAGGTGGGTGACGTCCGCGGCCGCCTGTTCGTGCCCATCCCGCGGGGCCGCTCCTACGTCGAGATCAACGAGTGGCTGATGGATCGGTGTATCGAGGACGCCAAGAAGCGGCCGCATCCGACGATCGAGAGCAAGACGGTGTGGCAGGTGTTCGAGGAGGAGCGGCCCTTCTTGATGGCCTATCGCGGCCCCTTCGACGGCTTCCACGCCACCGAGGTGGCGGTGTCCAAGACCTGTCTGGTGCGCTTCGACAACAACCACTACAGCGTCGCCGCCCGTGCCGTCGGGCGGCCGGTCGACGTGCGGGCCTATGCCGATCGGATCGTCATCCGCCAGGACGGCGAGATCCCGGATCGGGTCCGGGACCGCCGAGCATCCCCGGAGCTTCGGGCGCGGCGAGATCGCCTACGATCCGTGGCACTACGTGCCGATCCTGACGCGGAAGCCTGGTGCGCTGAGGAACGGCGCGCCCTTCAAGGGCTGGCAACTGCCCGGCGCGCTCGGCCGCATACGGGCCCGGCTGACGGGTTGCGACGACGGTGACAGGCAGTTCGTGAGGATCCTCGCGGCGGTTCAGGAGGACGGGCTGGAGGCGGTCGAGGCGGCCTGTGCCGAGGCGCTCGACTGCGGCGCCTGCAGCGCCGACGTCGTGCTCAACATCCTCGCCCGGCAGTGCCAGCCGGCACCGCCGGCGACCATCCCGACGCCCGAGGGCCTGCAGCTTCGCCACCGGCCGGTGGCCGACTGTCAGCGCTACGATCGCTTGAGGGAGGCCGGTCATGGAGCGTCATGAGGTGCTGGCGATGATGACGGCGTTGAAGCTCGCGGGCAAGCGGGGCAAGGACGGCGAGATTCATCACCGTCCGGGCCGCGATGTAACAATGTCGGCCCCGAAGTCGTCCGGCAGGGCGGCCAACTCCCGTTGGGCCTCCGCGAACAGGGCGTCGAGCGCCTCCTTCGGCGGGGTCTGCGCCGCGTCGAACGCCGGCGTCTGGCGTGCTAACCGCTAACCTTGGCGATCCGGCTTGCGATGCGGTTGGCGGCGGACTTAACGGGATCGCTGGCGAGATGCGCATAGCGAGCGGTGGTCTGGACCTGGGTATGACCCAAGAGCTTGCCGATCATGGGCAAACCTTCGCCGACCAGTAACCCGCCGCTAGCGAAGCTGTGTCTCAAGTCGTGAATCCGCACGTCGTCGAGGTCGGCGCGCGCCCGAATGCGTCGCCAGGGATGTTGCAGGTCGGTAAGATGACTTTCCGGTTTACGTCCCGCGATCACCCAGGGGTTGCCGTCACGCCTGTCGATGCGCTCAAGGACAGCGATCGCCGGATCGCCGAGATACACCACCTTGGCGCCCGTCTTGGTATCCGGCAGGCGCAACTCACCCGCCCCCAGATCGACATGCTCCCAGCGCAGCTTCTGTATCTCCGATAGACGACACCCGGTCAGCATCAGCAACCGGACCGCGGCGATGGCTGAGGCCGTCTCCGAACCGTCCACCTCGATCTCTTTCAGGGCTGCGCCCAGACGTTGATACTCGATATCCGATAGAAACCGCTCGCGCTTCTCCTCCCGGAACCTTTTTACATGCCGGCACGGGTTCGAGCCGTCGGGGCGGAGATCCCACAGCTCGGCCAGATTGAACATCTTGGATAAAACCCCGAGCGTACGGTTGGCCTGATAGGGCGTGTCGCGCATATCGTAATGGAGCGCCGCGATATCGCTCCTCTGAATATCGGGCACCCGGTACCTGCCGATCCGGGGATCGATGAACAGATTGACTGAGCGGCGGTATTCCTCGGCAGTGCTCGGCTTGCAATGGGTGGAGACATATTCCTTCAGGAACCGTTTCCCCAGCGCAATCATGGTCGGCGCGTCGGCATTGCGCCCCACGGGATTCTTTCCCGCTCTCGCGTCGGTGATGATCTCGGCGGCGCGCACGCGGGCATAGGAGGGGGTAACGGCGCCATGGGGCCCTATGGTCATCTTTATCACCCGGCCGCGATAGCGGGTCTTGACGATATAGACCTTGCGTCCGGTGGGGTGAACGCGGACTCCGAATCCCTTGAGGTCGTCGTCCCAGACAACACGCTCGCGCTCTTGGCCGGCCAGTGCATCGACGGTCCGCTTGGTAATTTTGGCCACCGCGCTTTATCCCCTTGCAATCGGATATCAGGCACCTTATAGGTACCTAGAGAGAGCAAGTCAAGGCGCATTGAAGCGCATGTCTGCGCACTCGAAAGGACTAAAACATTAAGGTTTATCGTACTAAAGCGCACTCCAGCGCATGTGTGTCATGACAATAGCCTCAAACTCATAACCTGAAGGTCGTTGGTTCAAATCCAACCCCCGCAACCAGATAAAACGCCGTCAACTCAATGGGTTGGCGGCGTTTGCATTTTCGGGGTGGCATGCGGAATGCAGTACAAATGCAGTAAATTGAATTGAGTCGATTGAGGACTTGGGTGGAGGAGGGGCTCCGGTCGTTCGTAACGTGACAATGACGACGGGCGTAAAGTAAGTAGGGATCGGCCGTCAACTCTAGCTTTGGCAGTGGTCTTAATGCGCATTCTCGGCGCACTGCCGAGAGACGATGCGCGGCTCTTCGCCACAAGCGCCGGGGCCGTGCGCCAGGCCTGGGAGCGCCTCTGCCGGCGGGCGGGGATCGAGAACCTGTATTTTCACGATCTCAGGCACGAGGCGATTTCGCGTCTCTTCGAGATGGGTCTCAGCGTGCCCGAGGTCGCGCTCGTCAGCGGACACAAGACACCGGCGCAGCTCTTCCGCTATACCGAGATGCGCAGCCGCGACGTGCAGCGCAAACTGTGCCGTTCGCAAACGCCGCCCACCCCGCCGGCGAGGCACCATATCATTCGCTCAACGGCTACCAGAAAGCGTGCCGGAATCGTCTTTCATTGCTAGGAAACAGCAATCTAGAGCACGTCTGTCAACGCTGAGATCAGTCGGTCGATGTCTTCATCGTTGACTTGCAGGTGGGGTGCAATACGCAGGTAGTCTCCGCGAACGCTGAGATAGATCTGTTTTGCGGCGAGGCGTTGCTGAATCCCCTCGAAGTCGTCGTGGGCAAACCCGGGAGCGAGACGAAAGCCCGTCATATGTCCGGCCCGATGGTCCACACCAGGTGGAACCAATCCAAGATTTCTCGTGCGCTCGATTATGGTCTCGGTGATGCGGCGAAGACTCGAATTGATTTCATCGACCTTCCAGGCATGAATCTGCTCAAGCGCCTTGATGGCCATGGGTATGGAGATGAAGTTGGCGGTCTCGCCCATATTGAAGCGACCAACGCCCGGCTGCCAGGTCTCCGGGTAGTCCAGATGCCCGTCATGCCAATCGACATACCAGTCCTTCAGCATGTCGGCTCCTCGCGAAGAGTGCTCAAGCGGAACGCCGTCCTGGCGTTCCGGTGCCACGTAGAGGAAGCCGAGCGTGTAGGGGCAAAGCAGCCACTTGTATCCGGCAACAATAAGAAAGTCCGGGCGAATCTCGGCGACGTCGAACGGCAGGGCGCCAACTGACTGCGTGGCGTCGACCACCAGCGCCGCACCAATGTCGCGGCACCGTCGGCCGACCGCAACCAGATCGATCAGCGTTCCGTCCGCCCAAAAGCAATGGGGCAGGGCGGCAATCGCTGTTCGTTCATCGATGGCCTCTAGAATGTCAGATGTCAAATCGTCATCGTCCGGACGTGCGACAAATACCAGCTCGGCGCCATCGCGGACGCGTTTCTGAATCCACGGCAGCACGTTGTTCGGATATTGGTCCTGCAAGACGACGATACGCTGGCCAGACTTGACCGGAAGATTTATCGCCGCGGTGGCGATACCGTAGCTGGCCGCCGGGATTATGGCGATATCTTGCGGCGTTGCGCCGACAAGTCCGGCAAAAAGCGCCCGCAGGCGATCCGGTTCTTCGATGCGCTCCGCCCGTCCAACGCGCCACGGCTGCGCCTTTTTCGTCACACTGACCAAACCCGCGTCGCGCGAGCTCTTGAGAATTGGTGCAAGCGCAGAACAGTTGAAAAATGCGACATCGTCGGGAATGTCGAAAAGCTGGCGTTGGCAGGAGATCATGGGCGGGTTAGCTTCTTAAGGTGTGGGGTTTGCGGCTGACGGCAGACACACTTCGCAACACAAAAACGCCGCGAATTTGGGTCTAGACTCGTAGACTTGCCCCCGGCATTCGCCGATTGAAATCTGCCGATACAAAAGAAACGGGGCCGGTCGCGACGTGCTGAACCGGCCCCTACGAGCGAAAGTTACTACTTCTTGGCTCTCTTGGGATCCAAACCGAACCAGCCATCTGTCGTGAACCAATATTCGAAGTGTTCCCTGATGAAGCCGGTCCGCCAGTTGATCCAGTTGTTGACGTAGGTGAGCATCACGGTATCGCCCTGACGCACTGCGGCGGAGGCGCCCGGTTCTTCCGAGAACTCTCTTTTGCCGAAAGGCTTGGTCACCTGGTCCGAAAATTCGAGCATCCAAAATTGCGGCTTCGGCTCTTGGCCGAAAATCCCGTGGGCATTGCCGTTCAGGACTTCCTGAAACGCCATGGCGTCGTCGTCGAACAGCCGGTGTGTCGCCTTCGGCAGGTTCTTTTTCGCCGTGACTTCGCCCATCCCACCACGGCGTGAAACGATCTGGACAGAAGGCTTGTTGTAGTCTTCCATTTTCGTCATGCCCGAGGAAAGTTTCGTGTTGGTGACGAAACCCTGTTGCAGAGGTAGCGAATAGGAGTCCGTGAAAGACACCGTAAGCGCCCGCTTCGGCGACGGCGACATACCGCTAATGATGATGTCGAACTTGCCGGAAAGCAACGCCGGGATGATTCCATCCCAAGCCGTCGGAACACTATTGTACTTAACGCCCATGTCCTCTGCGAGTTTCTTGCCGATGTCGATTTCAAAACCGACATACTCGCCCTTTGTGCTTCGGAAAGCCCACGGCACGAATGAACCATGACCGACGTTTAGGGCTCCCCGCTTCTTGATTGCGGTAAGGACACTTTCGTTAGTCAATTGCTGCCGTAGATCTTGTGCCAATGTGATATTGCCGGCCACGCCCAGGGTCAGCATTCCCACAAACACCATGCCGGTGATCAGTTTTGCCATTTTCATCTAACGTCCTCCATAACGCGCAATTAACATAAATTTATGATACCTAAACCGACATTCCCCATATACCATCCCCCATATACCATCCAAATTCGTGGAAATCGTACCACTTTCCCACCGCCAAGGGAACTGTATCCCCTATGCAGCCATCCGATGGCATGATTTTGGTAATCGGCCCGCGCTTGGAAGGCCACTCGGTCATTTTTCTCGCCATCCAGACACACCTCTCCTGTCGCTTTCTCCTCGCCGTCGATTCCCTCGGCCTACGCCGGAGCGGGTCTTCGTCGCAGATCATCAATCCTTGCCTATCCGGTTATCACCCACACCCACTATATGTAGTGTGTCTCCTTGGACTGCAGGCAAGGGCCGGCGCAGGCGCATTGAGGAGGCGATCCGGCTAATTCTTGATTGTTCTGAAAACCGAACCGGAGTTTAATTCACGTCACGTACTTAACATCGGGGGACGGAACGGTGGCGACCAAGGAAAAAACGAAAAAACCCACGGCCAGACGGGAAGCTGCTGATGAAACGACATCGTCTGAGCGATTGACGGCACTAGTCGAAGAAAGCGACGCGCTGGCACGAATCGTTGCGGAGAACCCGTCCGCGCCTGTTAGTCTCCGGCGCGTTTTGAGTCGCAGCGAAGACGAAGCGACACGCAAGAACGTGATCCTCAATCCGTTTACTCCATATGACGTATTGAGCGAACTTGAAAACCAGTTCACAGAGCTATTTGTGAATAATCCGGCACTCGAATCCTACAATTCAATGAAGCTCTGATTTCCTGGAATATTCCATCGGTGTCGTTCACCTCCGATTTCAGATAAATTTCAATGAAGTGACGGTCCTTTATGCAACGTGGCGTTTTGCCAAATCCGACTCAATGATTAGGATTTCCGCCACGCTAAAGTGTCGCCTAAAAGCCGCTACAATGCCGTCCGAGTCCCTGCTCGGCATCGCCGCAGATATCTCCGCTTCGACCTGCACCGAGCTTTACTCAGGAAAATGGGTGCACACTACATATAGTGGGTGTGGGTGATAACCGGATAGGCAAGGTATGTAAGTCCCATTATTTGGGATATGGCTGTGGTAAAGGATTGTATTTGCCGTCTTGGAGCAGCGGCCAAGCATCTTCATAGGGCATGATGGCTTCGTGCAGGGCACTTCTTCTTTTCGGCAGATTGTGGCCTTCTCAACAGCGCGCCCGCGACTTCAATCTCTTGGTCCTTGATAATGCGCTCTTGAGCTTCTTCGGTGAGAACCCTGCGCATGGCTTTCGCCAGCAGGTCGTCAGCGCCTATCATTTTGTCTTTGGCCATCAGTAATTCTCTTTCGTTCCCCTCAAGTGCCCTGTTGGGGCAAGGTTAACCGTAACGCCGCTTGACTCGACTGGTCAACAGCTAGACGTTTTTTCCATCACCAAACACACCTGAGCGACCCCTGCCGGGCCGCCCACGTATGCGGGATTCTTCCATGCTTGGACGATTGTTTGGCGACCGGCCCGGCACCCAGCCGAACTGATCCATTGGAATTTTGGAAATTATACAAGAAGTTTGACTAACCATCTATCCCAAAGGTCGGGAGCATGTCGGCAAGTATGAGTGTTCTTCAGCCTAGGCATCGGATGGTTTCATGGTAGTCCTCACCCTTGACATAATAGCTCCCGTTCCAATCCAAGAGCCAAACCTGTCCAGAATCGATGTTCACGGACTCAATATACAAGACCTTTGACTTTCGGAAAGTGAACTGCCCCTTATATCGGAGGAATGGGTCTCCTGAATCGTCCTTCTCAGACTTTAGGACCGTGTAGGTTGCCGTAAAGGTGATCCAGTCCTTCCCGCATATGACATCCGATTGGGCTGGGCTGGCAGCGAGGACCATGAGCGCTATCAAAAGGCATCTCATGGTGTCTCGGTCGCAGAGACCACGATGACGCGACCGCAACTCGGACAGTCTGGTTGCCTTAGTCTTCCATTCTGATCGCGAAGCGCATCGGGGTCTGGGTCATCGTCCACGACCTCGCTCCCAGGAGGTGGGCATCCCTGATGGTAAAGGTGGAGCGGAGATCCCTTGGTGGGCCGCGCCAATACTGCGCCTTGGTATCTATTCATTGGTTTGTCCACTGGGGTTTAGTGCTGGTGTCGTTTGACATGGCTGCTGCTTTTAAGATGGTGTTATTGACCGAATATTTTCGTGAGTATATGGTGGTCGCGTGGCTACGACGCATCGTAGCGGTCGCTACAAACAGAAGGCCGAGTTTGCAGCTCGGCCAATGCAGTAACGGCCTCGTGTAACTCTGGAAGGAGCACGAGACATATTTGTTGAACGCTTGAACTCTACCGATTCCTGCGAATCTGTCAAGCGTGCCACCTCTCCAATCCGGCCAGAGTGCCGGGAAAGGCAGTGGAATGCGCTACATCATAAGCTACGACCTTATTGCCCCTGGCCGCGACTATCAAACGCTGTGAGACGAACTTGCACGCATCGGGGCTCAACATGTCTTGCTGTCTCAGTGGGCAGTTCGTCGCGTCGAGACGTCCGCCCCAAGGCTGCGAGACCACTTCAAGAAGTTCATAGACTTAAATGACAGACTGCTGGTCACCTGTCTCGACAGTTCCGATTGGGCTTCTTTCACTGCCATGTCCGATCTGACTAAAGTTTAGGTGTTCGGTGAAATTGCAGAGAGATTCCCGCTCTTTCGCGGATTCGGGTTCGACGTGAACGCCACCTTGCCACCAGTAGATCTTCATAGTTCCTCGCTTTCTTAAATGGAAAATACAACAAAATTGGCAAAACACTAGGAGTGTCTGACGTCGGGGCCTTTGGGACAAATTGGAGTAATTGTTGTTCGGTGCGTTGGGTGGACGCCGATCAGCATGGCAACCTATTGTCTTCATTGAATTGGAAGGGGTCAAGCACCGACGCCGAACAACAGCGCAACACCGAGGCGATGAAGAGACAGAGGTGAGAGGACGCGCCCTCCAAATGACCTACCCCTTTGACACCCTCGCCCCGTGTGCAGACGCGACCGGGCCGAAGCAGTCACCAGTACAGCCCGCGATGCCGCCAGAACTGGGCGCAGTCAACTTGCCACCAAGGCGGACATTGCCGATCTCACCTGTCGCATGGCCGTTGCGATCATTCCGGCCCGGCCACCACCTTCACAAGTTCGCGCATGGAACGCATGAGCGCCGCCAGTTCCCGTCTCTCCGAGATCGCCTTAGCACTGTAGAGCCCATGTCTTAGGGCGTTGCTGTTACCTCTCGGTGCGCCGGGGGACTTGCCCCCGTGCATCCGGCAACGGCCGTTCGCCATTGCGGGCGACCGGCATGGCGTCCCGCTCCGTGTCTTAGCCCTACAGCGGGGGCTTAGGTGCATGGGGAACGGCTTGGGTGTTATCCTTTGCATGGGGTTGTTCCTACGGTTTGCCTAGATCCCCCTCCCCCGGTTTCTCGACGTTTCCGACCACCGCTTGTCCGCCAGCGTGAACGTGAACGTGCTCGACCGTGACCTTCTGGTGACCCTTTCCGCGATGCTTGTTCAACACGTCGAGCAGCATCGTCGAGGTGCGGGAGAGCTTGTTTGCCTGATTAAGGTTCTCGCGTCTTCCCTCGAAGGTCTGATCCCCGATCATGGCGCGCCGATAGCACTCCATCGCGGCGTTGTGTGCCGCGATCAGCTGCGCCGCCATCATGCCCTCCAGTTCGTCCCTCGGCGCGATCCCGGCAAGCGCCGCAATGGTGGCTCTCCGTAGCGTGTCCCGTCCCGACGCGTCCAAGTGCTCAACCCACATAGCCTGCATCACCTGATTGGCGAGCGTGGTATTCCACCGGTCTGATTGTGAACCGCCAATGGCCTTCAGGGCGCCTGGGTCATTGGCGACGGCCGCAGTTGGCTCTTGCCCTTTGGCAGGTACGTTCTTCGTCATGGGTGGATGCTCCTTTCCCTGACTCTCATCGTGGTCAGCGGCGTAGCGCGTACGCTTTCGACCTTCATGCAACGGAGATACAGCCCGTCTCTAAAGAAGATCGCTCAAAGCGTCCTTGCTGAGGCCGTACCTCCATACCCATTCAAGTATGTGAGATACGGAGTACAGACATAAACTTTTGTCTGTGCTTTCAAATGGTTACTTCTGTATTCGAGGCAGTTACGAAATTCGGGCGCCGATGCTGAAATGGGCTTCCGGCCTTGCCCGTACCGTCACGGACTACCGCGCCTTCCTCGACGAGCTTGTTGAGGGATTGCACGGTCTCGGTTCTATTTCTTGAAACCGCTTTGAGGATATAGTCCCGAGTCACGGGGTCGCCGGACTGCGGGATGGCGGCCATGATTTCATCTTCCAGGTCGAGCAGGTATTTTTCGTGTAGGGGTTGTCCCAGGGCCAAGCGTTGACTGTGGGGGTCCATATCCAGGCGCGTGGCCTGCATGTTCTCCCCCTCCCGCTGCGTTGTTGACAATTGCCGGTGTTCGCCGCCCCGGGAGATTGAGATGATTGTGTCCGGTGTTCCGGCGATAGCGGTACTGCCAAGGGCCTCATCACCGTCCAGGCCGCCTGACTTTCTGGCGTGATGGGTGAGGACAAGTGTACATCCCGACCTGCGGGCTATAGAGATTATCGGATCCATCGCGTTGGAGATTTCGGCGTAGCTGTTCGCGTCGTTGATACCAGGCAGGAATCGGAACAGCGGATCGATAATCGCCATGCCGAATCGGTGATGGCTGATAGCCTCCAACAACCAAGTAGCAGGCTTGTCGGGCCGTGTTCCGAAGCTGGCAAAAAGCGCGTCATCCCGACCGGCACCAATAGCCAACAGGTGGCGGCGGGCATGTTGCCACCTGTCCTCCAGGCAAACATAGAGGACCGGTGCCGGGCACGTCTCCCGGCCCAAGAAGGGCGTGCCCTTGGCGACGGCTAGTCCCAGCTCTCGGGCAAGCGTCGATTTCCCCACTTTTGGCTTGGCGGTGATGAGAGCCACTCCTCCGCGCGGAATGAGGCCGTCGACGGACCAATCAGCGTCTCGTTCCTCCCTATCCATCAGCTCCCCAATGGAGAGAATCTCGTGTCCGTACTCCGTAATTGCCATATGGAAGGGAAGTACGGAGTACGGACGTGTCGGCTTCTGCCACCGCCACTTCGATATCGAAGCCGTCCGGCGGAGCGTCAGCGAGGTCCCAGCCGATCGGAAGCCTCTCAGTGTCCACGACCCGCACGCTCTTGGCGCCAGCCTTGTTGCAGTGATCGGCGGCCTGCTCGGCGTGATTCCGGCCCGGATGGTCAGCGTCCGGCCATATTACAACGTCGCGGCCCTTGGCAGGCGACCAGTCCGTTTGGTGCGCCTTGCCCGCGCCGCCGATTGCTGTGGTGGTCGCGTAGCGGTCACCGAAAATACGGTTGGCGTGCTCAGCGGTCTTTTCGCCCTCGACAACCAGCAACGCCCGCTCCGGCGCAGCGATCAAGCCGGGCAGGTGGAGCAGGGGATAGCCCTGCGAGGGTTTCTTGACGCCGCTGGGCTTGCGATAGATGCGTTTGCCGCCTGGGCTTTCCTCTCGTATCACTGTCACCAGGACGCTGCCGTCCGCGTTCAGGTAAGGGTATTCTGCCGCCGCGGCCTCACGGCAAGGGTTCGGCCGCTCCAGGCCAAGGGCAGACATCACGTCCTGATGTTCGCAGCCCTGGGCGTGGCAGTGTGTCAGAAGACGGCCGTGTTCCTCGCGAACCGAAAGACTCGTGTCGCTATTTCCGCCGTGAACCGGACACCGCGCTCGCCAACTCCCGTCCGGTTGTCGCCGGGGCTTGTCGCCGCGGCTCTTGAGCGCTTTGACAACCTCGGTGATCTGAACATCCGGTTCAGACTGACGGCTCTCGCCTTTCATGCGACAGGCTTGGTTTCGCCGGTCGCGCGCGGACGCTCTGCGATCCAACTCTCAATCTCGGTAGCCCGCCAGCGCACGGCACGCGGTCCGAGCTTCAGCGGTTCCGGAAACTCACCGGCGCGCATAAGGCGATAGATCGTCGAGCGGGTCAGGCCAGTTTGGACTTCGACCTCCGGCCGGCGCAGGAGGCGTTCTTCGTAACGCATGGCAAACTCTCTCCGTTCAATTTCCCAGAACGTCGCAGAGTTTCCCGGAGAGCAGGTCCTCTATTTTTTGGGCGATTCGGAGAGGAGGTCGTTGGCTAGCTCGCGTATGTAGGGAACGCGTTCGTTCCAGATACGTTCGACTGTCTTGTAGCCGAGGCCCCAAGCTAGCCCTACCGCGTCACAGGCGGATCGCCCGTCTCCTGCCTGCCCTCCAGCACGGCTGTCGCGCGTCGGCGTCAATTCAATTGTTGTGGTAATATGGTGAACAACGAATTGAATTGCAGCGTCGCGGGTACCAGTCCCATCAGCGCCCTTGCTTGGGCGCCGACGCTTTTCGCCCAATACGTCGGCGACCCAAAGCGCAAGCGGTTGCGGAAGAGGCTTACCGTCCCGCAGAAGAGTTTGCGCGATCAGGCCGAGCGTATCCCAGGCCTCTTTCCCCGGAAGTTGGATCAGTACCTGCATGTTGTAGACGAGGGTTTCCCAATCCTGTTCCATCAGCTCGGCGGCAGCTACTTCGAAAGGACGGCGGTTCTCCCAAGGTCGGGCGGCTATCCGAAATGTGATAGCCTCCTCGACGGCTCGTTGATAGCGATCGTCATCCATGGAGCTGCACCACGGTTGCGTCATCGCCACTCGTGTATCTCGCCCAGTCCGCCATCAGCCGGCGCCGGCGCTCGAACAGGTCGCTTCGGAAGTAGGCTCCTTCGACGCCGCCGACGATGTGCGCTAGTGCCGCCTCGGCCAGCTCACGCGGCTTGCCAGTCTCGGCGCACCAGTCACGGAAGCTGGAGCGGAAACCGTGCACGGTAGTCCGTTCCGCAAGCCCGGTCGCGCGCAGGACCTTCGTCAATGTCATGTCCGACAGAGTCTTGCCGGGCTTCGTCGGCGAGGGAAAGATGAGACCTGAGGTATCGCACAACGGGCGCGCTTGCTCCAGCGTGCCAAGCGCCGCCTCGGACAGGGGCACGCGATGCTCGACGCCGGCCTTCATGCGGTTTGCTGGTATCCGCCACTCCGAAGCGTCCAGATCGATCTCATCCCATGCCGCGCCCCGCGCCTCGCCGGATCGGGCGGCTGTCAGAACCAAAAACCGCAGACACAGCTTCACCGCCAATGACGCCCTGGACGCTGTCGCGGTTTCGAGCGCCGCCGCTACCTCTCGGTACGGTAATGCACGGTAGTGTTCCCTGACCGCGGGCATGGCGGGCAGTGCACCATCGATGCCTTCGCCGGCGACGTTGTAGGCGACATGGCCATGGGCCTCGGCCCATCGCAGGATCGTGCGGATCCGCTGGCGGAGTTTGCGCGCGGTCTCCGGTTTCACGGTCCAGATCGGCGTCAGCACGCGCAGCACGTCCTCGCGTCTGATCCGGTCCACGCCCATGTTGCCGAGCACCGGGAAGGCGTGCCGCTCCAATTGCTGCAACCAGTTTTTCGCGACCTTGGCATTACGCCAGCGCGGCCGGTTCGCATCGAAGGTCCGTTCCGCCGCTTCCCGGAATGTCGGCACCCTGGCGCGGCGCTTCGCTGCCCGTGGATCGCCGCCGGCCCATGCGAGCCTGCGATTCTCGAAGGCCTTGTGCCGGGCTTCGGCGAGACTCACCAGCGGAAATCCACCCAAACCGATGTCGCGACGCTTTCCGTCGATAGTGAGTCGTTGGATCCAACTTTTCGATCCACCGGGTGCGACGGCGAGATAGAGCGTGCCCCCGTCGCCATGCAGGCCCGGTTTGGACAGCGAACGAGCCTTCGCCACGGTGAGCCTTCCCATGTTTCCCCCACGAAATAACCAACCCTTAATCAGGGAACATACGGAAACAGAACGGAACTAGCAAGAACAAGAAGCCCCATAACCCGCTCATTCTCGGACTTCTCGGGAAGGGGATGGACCCATACGGAAAAGAAGATGGTGCCGCCTGGGTGACTCGAACACCCGACCCCCGCATTACGAATGCGATGCTCTACCAACTGAGCTAAGGCGGCCCTGAACCGTATTATGGCCGTATTAAATCAAACACAGCGCCCGTAACCAACTGAACTACCACAAACTCTGCCGTCCGACCCGCTCCTTACGAATGCTGTGCTCTACCAACTGAGCTAACGCGGCATAAAGCGTGCGTTGTGTGCACCACGGCAAAAATAGGTCGGCTGGGAGACCGGCGCAAGCTCGCGCGGCTTAGAGCGCATCTTAGAGCGGATCGAAACCGAACAGCCGCTCGGGATTATCAACCAGAATTGCGCGGCGCCGGGCCTCGTCCGGCTCCCAGACAGCCAACAGGTCGAACAGATCGCCGTCATTCGGCATCGGTCCATCGAGTGCCGGATGCGGCCAGTCGGTGCCCCAGATAATACGGTCGGGTCGTGCCGCGATAAGCGCCTGTGCGTAGGGCGCCATGTCGTCATACGGCGGGTCCTGTTCCGAGCCGCGGTAGGGTCCTGAGAGCTTGGCCCAACAATT
Source organism: Alphaproteobacteria bacterium (assembly GCA_963664465.2). Lineage (GTDB taxonomy): Bacteria > Pseudomonadota > Alphaproteobacteria > UBA8366 > CAVOAK01 > CAVOAK01. The sequence goes on from CAXXSU010000002.1 coordinate 73,368, forward strand.
TCCACTTCCCACCAACTCAATAAAAGTCTGAAAGCCCGGGTGTTCGACGCCACTCGATGCGGGCATGAAGCCGATATGGTCGATAACGATATCCGTCGGCAGCTGTTGCAACTGCGGGCCGACTTCCACCAAATCGCGAGCATCCATGAGAAATTGCAAATGCCAGCCGAGACCGGCCACGCGCGCCGCAAGCGACGTCATGGCGTCGAGCGCGACACCACCTGAGAACTGCAGATTGAAGCGTATTGCACGGACACCGGCGGCATCGAGCGCCGCGAGTTCGCTATCGTCTACTTCTGCATCCACCGCAGCAACGCCACGCAGGCGTGAGCCGGCCTCCGCCATCGCGGCCAACATCGCTCGGTTGTCGGTGCCATGCACCGAGGGCTGGATTAGAACGCCACGCTCGATGCCAAGCGCTCGGTGCATCTCGAACCACTGGCCGAGCGACGCCTCAGGGGGCGTGTAGCCGCGTTCCTCCACGTATGGAAACTGCTCGAGAGGTCCAAAGACGTGCGCGTGAGCGTCGATCGCGCCATGGGGGGCCGCTGTTTTCGGCCGGCGCGGATTTAGATCGGGGCCTTGGCAGGGCTCGGCCATGATGATCGCTACCTTGGGAGGTTATTCTTTGAACTTGGCGCGAGATTATCAGGAGCTGGCAGCTAGCGCATCGGCTTCCGGTGATATCGACTCTGCCGTCGCGCTTAGTGCCAACACACGTGGCGGTACGCGCCAATCAAGCGTGTTAAACGCATCACAGTTTCCGCAACGCGCCGACCAGGTGCGGGCAGCCGCACCGCAGCTATCACACACCCAACCTTTGTCGGGTTCCGCGGCTACTGCCTGCGCAAGCCAATACCGCACAGTCTCCTGATCAGTGTTCATCGCCTCCTCGAGGTCGGCCATCAGACGGCAGACGCGGGCGGTGGGCGCGAGCTCGGCGGCAACTGTCAAATTCTTTCGGGCTTCTCCCCACAATTCCGCCGTCAAAGCCGACATGCCAAGCGCTATATGGCCTTCGACGTGATCAGGCGCGATCTCGTGCAGACGTTGCATGAGTTTGACATGCTCCAGTGCATCATCCGTTGCGCTGAGGTTGCGGTATGCCTCGGCGATTTCAGGACCGGGCTGCCGGCGCCAGGCGTCTTCAAGCACCCGTTTAGCCCGCCGCTTACTACCGTCTCCAGAGAGTTGCTGCGCGTAGAGAATTGCGGCTGGTACAAGCTCAGGGCCGAGCTCGTGGGCGAATCGCGAGAACTCTAACGCAGCAGCGGCTTCACCCCGGCGAGAGGCCTCCCGGCCACGCTCAACCAGAATTGCCGCCCGTCGCCGGCTCGCCTCGAACTTGTCGATCGTCTTATGTCGCAGCGCTTCTTTCATGGTGTTGTCAGCAGCCTGCCAGTCGCCCGCCGCGGCCTGCAGATCGAACAACTGCTCGTGCACCCAACCCGTCGTCGGCCGCAGAGTATGCGCTTCATTCGCGAGCCGTAACGCTTCGCTCCGATCCTCCGTTTTGACGGCCTGCGTCAACAATCCGCGCACCGCAAGAAATGCAGTCTCGGGATTGCTGCGCATAGCTTCGAAATAGCGTTTTGCGGCCGCCTCGTCGCCTCCGAGTTGAGCTGCCTGTGCTGTCAAGAGCATGGTTAGCGGAGCATCGTCTAGCAATGTGTTGGCACGCCGCGCATGACGCATCGCCTCACTGGCATCGCCGGCGGCAAGGGAGACCATTCCCTGAGTCAGTGCTTTGTAGCCGCGCCGCTGTCGGCTCGACCGGTTTGCTTCGACAAGCTGCCGTGGCGCACGTATTAAGAACCGCCAAATTCGATAGCTGATCGCCGCCACAACGACAAGCAAGAGCAGCGCCAATGCAGGCAGCCAGAGTGTCGTTTCGATGCGCCAACCCTGCCAGTCAATCGTTACAACGCCAGGCCGATCGGCGAGCCATATGGCAGCGGCAACCACGAGAGCGACCTGCACGAGGAGGACGAGTATGCGGATCACGGAATGCTCGCTCCGGACTTCGCGAGCTGGTCCAAGGCATGCCCTTCCAACGATGCCAGCGCGGCATCGGCGGCGAGCCGCGCCTTGGCATGCGTGATCCATTGCCGGACAACTTCGCTTTCCGACACCACGCCTCCCTCCAAGGCGGCAACAGCCACTGCCAGATCACCGCGCTCAACAGCTTGCTCCGCGCGTGAGAGCGGGGGTGCATTCTCACCGTCGCCGACGCGCCGCACGGTCACAAGTCCTCTCAATTGGCCTCGGATGCGTGGCCACCAGCCGTCGGTGGCGCCGGCGTCCGTTGGCTGCGCCAACTCCGCCAGGAGCAAATTGAAGCGCCGGCGCAGGTCGGTCCGTGTCGGGACACCTTGGTCCGCCCATACTGAAAGCGGCGCCAATGCGCCGGCGACAATGAAATCATCGCCGGCCAGCGTTTGCACACGATCAAATGCTGAGGCGAACGGTTTGCCCGTGCGGATCGCCGCATCGAGCTGTCCGATCGCGAGAATGATTGGCGCCAGGGATTCCTTTCCAGCGACCCGCGCTGCCTCCAGCGTTGCCAGCCGCGCGCTCCAGGCTGCGACTTCGGTACTGAGGGCAACAATGCTCGCTTTGACCGCCCCTTGATCCACCGCCGCGCCCTGACCCGCTAGGTCCCGTTCCAGCTCCGCCAAACGATCGCCAAGTGTTCTTAGTTCTGCTGTAAGAGCTTCGCTCGGCGTTTCGTCGACAGCGGACACCTCGAGTGCCGCGATACGATCCGTGAGTGAGGCCAGCTCCGGGCTCGACACGGTTGATTCCGACAGAGCCGATAGTTCTTGTGCGCGTTCCTCAAGGCTCGAAATACGGACCGCAGCCGCGTCCGAGCCCGCCAAAAGCTCGGCTTGGCGCCCTTCAAGCCCAGTGATTCGGCGTTCGATTGTTGCAATCTGGTTGTCGATGGATAGCGTCGATGTGGGAACCGCCGCATCGCGCTGCGCGTCCGGGAACAAGATCGGCTGCCACCTCGGCTGGGTCAAGATAGCGATCAGGCCTGCAGCGGCCAACACCAGTGCCAGCCAAGCAACGCCGCCGCTTCGGCGGGCGGCCTGTGTTTGCGCAGAACCAGTAGGCTCAACTGATGCCGGCGGTGCTGGCTCCGGTGACCTAACCGCCGTTGGTCCGGCGGATTGCAAGGCTGACTGCTCTGATGGGCTCGACGATGTTGTTCGCTCCAGCGATACCTCAGCCGTCAAGTCGAGCCCGCGTTGCGCCGCCGCCTCGAAGATGGCCTGATGACGAGTTTTCGGAATTGCGCCGCGCTCTTTCCAGCCTTGAACCGTGCTTACCGCGACGCCAAGCAGCGATGCCGTTGGCCGGATTCCACCGAAGCAACGGATCACATGTGCGGCTTCCGGTAGTTCGGTTGGGCGGCGTTCTAGTGGTTCGATATCGTCAGTCATGGAATCGCATGCGCCAGCCGTCCATCTAATGTGGAAAGCAGCGATTTTTGATCCGGTTCAGCAGCCACTGTCATGCAGCGCCAAGGCAGCGAGGAGATCACATCGGCAACCGCAGCACTTAAACAAATCGCCTCCACCTTCTGGCAAGAGTCGCTGAGGCCGGCAGTCGTCATGAGATTAACAAACGTCTTTGCCGTGCGGGGAGAAAAAAACAGGGCGTAATCGAGCCCACCAACTCGCATCGCCTCACATAACTCTTCGCTAAGGGCGCTTGCCGTCTTGGCGTCGTAGAGCGCAATTCTTTGTACCTCGTAACCGGACTTCCGAAGCTCTGCCGCCAATTCACCGGCGATCGACCGACCCGCCGCGTGAAGAAGTGCGCCGCGCGCAGGGAGCCAGGCTTTCTTAACGAGGGCGACCAGATCTTCAACGTTGCCACCCGCATCGTCGACATCGGCAAAGCCCACCGAGCGGGCCGCCGCCGCGGTCGCGTCCCCGACGGCAAACACTTTGAGGCTTCGCTGCGCGCTAACTCTCGCAAACGAACGAACGCCGTTTGCCGACGTGAACAACAAGCCTGCCGTATTTTTCAAATCTGGGACGATGTCCTCAAGCGCGACAATTTCCAGCATTGGCTCGAGGAGGACATTGGCATTGCGGCGACGAAGTTCCGCCGCCAGCGGCTCCGCATCCTCAAGCGGACGCGTCACCAATATGGTCAGGGATCGGTCCTGCATCCTAGTTCTGAGCGAAGAAATCGGGGCCAATCGCAGTCCGGAGTTCGCGGCCCACATCCGCGGCCATCGCAGGCGCGTCGGTTGGGTCGGCATCACCGCGCGCGCGTTTGATCTCCGTACCGTCGGGCTTGGCCACGAGGGCGCGCAAGTGGACACGTCCCCGCGCCAATTCCGCGAGACCTGCGATCGGCGTTTGGCAAGATCCATCGAGCACAGCGAGAAAAGCGCGCTCAACGGATACACACAGAGCGCTCTCATCATCGTTGATCGCTGCAAGCACTTCGCGCACAGGCGCGTCGTCATCGCGACATTCAACGCCAATAGCGCCCTGCGCGACAGCCGGCAAGATAACATCCGGTGATATTACCTGTGTTGCGGCTCCCTCCATCCCAAGCCGTTTCAATCCAGCAAGCGCAAGCAGCGTCGCATCGGCATGTCCCGCCTTTATCTTTTCGATCCGTGTTCCGACATTGCCGCGAAACGGCACGATTTTCAGATCGGGCCGAAACGCCAGGAGTTGAGCCTGACGCCGCAACGATGCTGTCCCCACAACAGCACCCTCCGGCAGCACCTCCAACGCCAGGGCGTCCTTGCCGATGAACGCGTCACGCGGATCCTCGCGCGCGAGAACGGCGGCAATGCCGAGGCCGCTGGGCAGTTGGGTTTCGAGATCTTTCATGGAATGAACTGCTGCGTCGATCCGACCGGCCATCAAGGACTCTTCGATTTCCTTTGCAAACAGTCCCTTTCCACCGACTTCGGAGAGGCGGCGATCGACGACTCGGTCGCCAGTCGTAGTAATCTCGACGACCTCAAGCTCAAGCTCCGGACGACACTCGGCGAGGCGGTTGCATACCAGTGACGTTTGGGCAATCGCGAGCGGCGAGGCCCGCGTCCCGAGGCGCAGCAGTCCGGGCATATTCGATGAATGCTCGACCATGACCAATCTCTACCGCGATCGAGAGCAGGACGGAAGCGCCGGAGGAGATTGGCGACGATCGAGCGGACCGGTTTGCGCAGATTGCGGCGGCGCGCTACAACGCGGCCGCAATGCGTGTTCTCGGTATCGAAACTTCGTGTGATGAGACGGCCGCGGCCGTGGTCAGTGACGGCCGCGAGATTCTGTCCAACATCGTACTTTCGCAAGTCGATGAACACCGACCGTATTGTGGAGTCGTGCCGGAAATTGCCGCCCGCAGCCACTTGACACATATCGATGGCCTAGTCGCCCGGGCCGTGGAAGAAGCGCGCATCGACTTCGCGGACTTGGACGGTGTCGCTGCCACCGGCGGCCCTGGCCTGATCAGCGGCATAATGGTTGGCATGATGACGGCCAAGGCAATTGCCCTGGTTCACGGACTTCCCCTTATTGCCGTCAATCATCTGGAAGGCCACGCACTGACGCCGCGCCTCACTGAGAACATCGATTACCCCTTTCTGCTGCTGCTCATATCGGGCGGCCACACGCAACTCCTGGCGATTGCCGATACCGCCGACTACCACTGCTACGGCACGACTGTCGACGACGCGGCCGGCGAAGCTTTCGATAAGACCGCTACGTTGCTGGAACTTGGTTATCCCGGTGGACCGGCGATCGAAAGGGCTGCGACCAGCGGCGACGAACACCGCTATGATTTGCCCCGGCCGATGAAGGGACGACCCGGTTGCGATTTTTCCTTTTCAGGCCTGAAGACCGCGGTACGCCATAAGGTTGCGCGTCTACCGGACGGATACATCAACGCCACCGACGCCGCCGACATAGCGGCCAGCTTTCAAGCGGCGGTCGCCGACGTTCTTGCGGACCGCTGCGGCAATGCGATTGCTCGGTTCCGCGACGAATTCCCAAACGGTCGGTCGCTGGTCTTGGCCGGCGGTGTCGCCGCAAACCAACATCTCAGAGCAAAACTCGCGGCGGTCGCCGACCACGCCGGTCTCAAATTTGTTGCACCGCCCGCCGCGCTATGCACGGACAATGCGGCTATGATCGCGTGGGCGGGGATCGAGCGGCTTCAACGCGGCCTTGTCGACGAGCTCAATTTTGCCGTTCGTCCGCGTTGGCCTCTCGACGAACGTCATGCGGTGCCGGCCAAGTAGGCCGGTGATACAGGCGGCCTTATGGAAACGACATCACAGCAGGCAGAAGTTGAAGTCCGCGCGTATTTCACGACACCGGTTGTTTTCGCCGAACTAGAGAATCCGGAGCAGCTCAACATTGAGTTGCGGCAAACCATTCTCGAACGCCGCACGGAAGAGACAGGTCGGCCACAAACCGATGACGTCTGCTGGAGTTCGAACTGGGATTTTGCCTCTTGGGGAGGCGAGGCAGCAAATAGGCTGCTCGAGTCGTTTGCTGCGATTGGCCACGACATGACGCAGGTCCGTCCTGCCGAAAACGTGTCTCTATCACAGGAAATTCCATGGAGTTTGAGTGCTCGCGCCGTTGTCAACCCGGATGGCGAAGCAAGTCTGCTGCATGCGCATCCAAATTGCTTCTGGTCAGGTGTGTATTACGTAGACGACGGCGGTGCCACAAACGATAGCGCGGTCGCTGGAGAGCTTGAACTGCTCGACCCGCGAGGACCGGCCCCTGTGATGTACAGTTCTGCGGTCCGCATGAACGTCCCCGGCGGCGAGAATGCCGGCGGCTATCATCGAATTACGCCGAAGAGCGGATTGATGGTGGTTTTTCCATCCTGGCTGCAGCACGCAGTGACACCCTATCGAGGCACCGGCACCCGCATTTCGATCGCCATCAACCTGTTCGTCCGGAAGTGACGGCAGGCAGAGGGACGAACCATGTCGACACCGCAGCTGCAGACACCGGCGAAAATTTCGATTCAGGGATTTTTTGCGACACCCGTCGCGATCACCCAAATTCCGGAGGCCGCTGGGATCAATCTTGAACTCAAGACACTGATCCTCGAACGCGCCCAATCTGTGCCGAGCACGGATCACTCCAACCGTGGCGGTTGGCAATCGACGTGGGATTTTCAGGACTGGAGCGGGGAGCCGGGCCACATCATTCTAAGCGCAGCCAAGCGAGTGGCCATGAGCTTGACCTGCGATCGCGCTGGCAATGCCGTTTCGCCAGACTGGAAGATCAACAGCTGGGCTAATATCAATCGGCGCGATAATGGCAATGAATTCCACATTCACGCGGGCTGCCTTTGGTCGGGCACTTATTACGTCGATGACGGAGGCGCAGCGGAGGACGAGGCGCTGGGGGGAGAATTTGAGATTCAAGACCCGAGGGGACCAGCCGCGATCATGTATGCACCGACGCTGGCACCCAAAGTCCCGGGCGGGCTTTCGACCGGTGTCTCCGAACTGATTCGGCCAAAAGCCGGCACGATGATCCTCTTTCCCGCATGGTTGAGCCACTCCGTGCGGCCATACAAAGGCGATGACGTGCGAATTTCCATTGCATTTAACCTGAGCCTGTAGGCGATGGCCCGGCTAGCGATCATTGGCGGCGGAGCATGGGGAACGGCCCTTGCCTGCGTCGTGCGTCGGGCCGGTGGCCAGGCCATTTTATGGGCACGCGAAGCCGAAGTCGTAGATGCCGTCAACGCCGGCCGTGGCAACCCAATCTATCTTCCCGGCGCCGAACTTGAACCGGGTATCGCCGCGACAACCGACATTGCAGAAGCTGTCGACGGAATCGATGCAGCACTTTTGGTGGCCCCGGCGCAGCACCTCCGCGCCGTTGCATCGAGCATGGCGCCATCCCTCGCCACCAGCGCGACGGTTGTAATCTGTACCAAAGGGATTGAACAGAAGAGCTGTGCACTGATGTCGGAGGTGGTAGCCGAAGCGCTGCCCGAGTCACCGGTCGCAATATTGTCGGGTCCGACATTTGCGGCAGAGGTTACCGCAGATCTTCCTACTGCCGTGACGCTTGCGACCGAACACGTGCAGATTGGCGAGGACATTGTATCGGCCATCGGAACGCCGCGATTTCGAACTTACCTGTCAAGCGATCCCGTCGGCGCGCAAATCGGTGGCGCCGTCAAGAATGTGCTGGCAATCGCCTGCGGCGTCGTTGCCGGACGACAAATGGGCGACAATGCGCGGGCAGCAATCATCACGCGCGGACTGGCCGAGATGGTTAGGCTTGGCGTGGCGAAGGGCGGCCAGGCAGAAACACTTATGGGACTTTCAGGGCTGGGTGACCTGACCCTCACATGCACGGGTCCGCAGTCGCGCAATATGTCGCTCGGACAAGCGCTCGGCGAGGGACACACACTCGAAGAGATATTGGCGGCGCGCTCTTCGGTGACGGAAGGCGTATATACCGCCACGGCCGTCCGCGTTCTGGCCGATCAGCTCGGCATCGATCTGCCGATTTGCACTGCCGTTGACGACGTGGTCAATCGCGGCGCAGACCTGGATGAAACCATTGCCGGACTGCTGGCACGGCCATTCACAAGCGAGAGCATTTCAGCCTAAACACGACTGACGGCAGACTGGATCAGCCCGCGTTGATCGCATAGTCTTTGCTGCTGATATTCAGCCGCCAATGGTCAGGAGCCATCAAGCTATGCTATTTGCCATTCATGCCCTCGATGCACCTGGATCGCTCGACAAGCGCATAGCATTGCGTCCTGATCACCGTGAGTATCTTGCCGGCATCCGCGACCGCACTGCTTTTTCGGGGCCGCTCATAGCTGACGATGGCGAAACCATGGTCGGTAGCCTGATGGTGATGGATTTCCCCGATCGCGGGGCGGTAGAAACTTGGCTCGATGGCGAGCCATACAACCGGGGCGGCCTATTCGCGAGTGTCGCGATCTATGCCTACAATGGAGCGCCAGGCCCCTTCCAACCTGAGTGAGGACGAGACGTGGCCCATTGGCTTTTCAAATCTGAACCGGAAACCTGGTCGTGGGACGATCAGGTCCGCGACGGCGCCGCGGAATGGGATGGCGTACGCAACCATCAAGCCGCCAACAACATGAAAGCGATGAATGTCGGTGATCTCGGCTTCTTCTATCATTCCGGCAGCGAACGTCAGATCGTCGGCATCGTCGAGGTGGTCAAGGAATACTATCCCGACCATACCGACGCATCGGGCCGCTTCGGCATGGTCGACGTAAAAGCCGTGAAGAAGTTCACTGAGCCGGTCACACTCGCTGCCGTAAAGGCCGAACCTCGGCTGCAAGAACTCCTCCTCGTCCGCCATTCCCGATTGTCGGTCATGCCCATCGACGACGACGCCTGGTCGCTGATTTGCGCGATGGGAAAAACCGAGGGCTGAGAGCACTCGGACAAACGTGTCTCTTCCACAGATACCGACAGCCCTGTGTCAACTCAACGAGATTCCCGACGGCGAGGCACGCGGCTTCACGCTTGACCCCGACGGCACACGCACCGAGATCTTTATCGTCCGCAAAGGTGCCAAGGCATTTGGCTACATCAACTCATGCCCGCATGCGCGCTGGCCGCTGGAGTTTATCGACGACCAATTCATGACGCTCGACAAGCGTCATATCCAATGCGTCAATCATGGGGCCTGGTTCGAGATCGAAACCGGATTCTGTCTCGGCGGGCCATGCAAGGGAGAGTCGCTCAAGTCGTTCCCCGTGCGGCTCAGCGAAGGTTGGATCGTTGCAGACCGCTAAGTTGCGGCGCCGCCATTACAGGCAATCATCTGGCCGGTCACAAAGCCCCCCTCTTCGGACGTCAGAAATCCACACAGCGCACCCACATGGGCAGGCTCGCCCAGATGCCCAAGCGGGATTTCCGCGATCATCTCAGCGCTATGCTGATCGGCCGCAGAACCCGCATCGTCAGGCGCGATCGGACCAGGAGAAATCGCGTTGACGGTTATGCCGCTCGGGCCAAATTCCTTTGCCAGTGACTTGGTCAATCCCCACACACCATGCTTCGCAACTGAGATCGGCGCGCCTTCGATATTGCCGCGTATTGCGTTCATGCCAGTGAAGTTGACGATCCGTCCCCAGCCTTGCGCGACCATCCCCGGCAAAAAGGCGCGCGACAGTCGGAAGGCCGCGTTCAAATCGACATCCATCACCAACTGCCACTCTTCGTCCGTTGTCTCCAGGAAGGGTCCATGGGGGCGTATGGCCGCGTTGTTTGCGAGAATATCGACTGTTCCGAATCGCTTGAGCGCCTCCGCAGTCATGCGGTCGATCGCTTTCGGATCGCCGACATCGCCCATGGCGACAAGAGCGCTTGCTCCTAAATTTATGGCCTCAGCGGCTACCGCATCGCATGCCTTCCGATCCGATGACCCGTTGACGATGACGTTGCATCCGCGTTCGGCCAACTCAAGTACAATGGCGCGGCCGATCTTGCGACCCGAGCCGGTCACAAAGGCGGTTCTGGTGCTTGCGTTCATCGATCGATTCTCCTTCTGCCAATCTCGGCATCACCTGAATTCGGTTTTCGCAATAGATTAAAGAAAACCCTAGGCGAGTTCCTAGCTCGCGACTTTGTCCGCAAGACCCAGCGCCTCGCCGTTCACGTTGCGCATGATCGCGCCCGTCGCGCGATCCTTCCGACCCTCAGAAGTCTCCATTACGTTCTCCGGGTTGCGGCCATAGTGCTTCGCAAAGGCCACGCCGCCGCTCGACTCTGTGAATCAGATCGCTTGCGGTTTTCGCTATCTTGTCTGCCCCGATGTTTCCTCCCATTATACGCGGCGACATCCTGCCCCGGTGGCGTTTGACCGGCGGCAACGGCCGGTAGGCATGAATTCGGCCAGCTCAACAAAGTTACAAGCACTCGTGCCATCGGGGGCCAATAATGACAGACGACAAAGTTTTTCCTGTACCGGAAGCATTTGCCAAGTCGGCCTTTATAAACGACGACGCATACCAACGCATGTATCGGGAGTCGATCGCCGATCCGGAAAGCTTCTGGGACGAACACGGCAAGCGGGTCGATTGGATCAAGCCGTACTCCAAAGTGAAAGATGTTTCTTTCGCCGGTGACGTGCATATCCGTTGGTTTTACGACGGCACGCTCAACGCCTGCGCCAACTGCGTCGACAGACATTTGGCGGAACGCAGCGAACAAACGGCAATCCTCTGGGAAGGCGACGATCCGAACGAGTCCAAGCGCATCACCTATCGCGAACTCCACGAGCAGGTCTCGCGACTGGCAAACGTCTTAAAGGCGCATCGAGTCAGCCGCGGCGACCGCGTTACGATCTACATGCCAATGATCCCCGAGCTCGCATACGCTGTTCTCGCCTGCGCGCGAATTGGCGCGATACACTCCGTTGTGTTTGGTGGATTTTCACCCGAATCCATCGCTGGCAGAATAATCGATTGCGATTCGACCTGCGTGATAACCGCGGATGAAGGAATACGGGGCGGCAGAAAGATCCCCTTGAAGGCCAACACCGATGAAGCGTTGAAACGGTGTCCGAACGTCGAGACGGTTGTTGTCGTCAAGCGCACCGGTGGCGACATCGGCTGGGTCGAGGGGCGCGACGTCTGGTATCACGAGGAAATGGAAAAGGTGTCGGCCGATTGTCCACCTGAGGAGATGGATGCCGAGGACCCGCTTTTCATACTTTATACATCGGGATCGACGGGACAACCCAAGGGCGTTCTGCATACGACCGGCGGATACCTTGTCTATGCCTCAATTACGCATCAATTCATTTTCGACTATCACGAGAACGACATCTTTTGGTGTACGGCAGATGTCGGCTGGGTGACCGGCCACAGCTACATTATCTATGGTCCGCTCGCCAACGGTGCGACCACGCTGATGTTCGAGGGCGTACCCAACTACCCCGACGTATCACGCTTCTGGCAAGTCTGCGACAAGCATCAAGTAACGATCTTCTACACAGCGCCCACCGCAATTCGCGCACTCATGCGCGAGGGCGACGCCCCCGTCAAAGCGACCAACCGTAATTCGATCCGACTTCTCGGTACGGTCGGCGAACCGATCAATCCGGAGGCTTGGCTGTGGTACTACAACGTAGTCGGAGACGGACGCTGCCCGATTGTCGACACTTGGTGGCAGACCGAAACAGGCGGTATCCTGATCACGCCGTTACCGGGCGCTACCGCGCTCAAGCCCGGTTCGGCAACGCGCCCGTTTTTCGGTGTTGAACCGGCAATCGTCGACGGCGATGGAAACCTCCAAGAGGGCGCTGCCGAAGGCATTCTCGTCCTGTGCGACTCTTGGCCGGGACAAATGCGGACCGTCTACGGCGACCATAAACGCTTCGTCGATACCTACTTCACGGCCTATCCCGGCACATTTTTTACCGGTGACGGCGCGCGGCGCGATGAGGATGGCTACTACTGGATCACCGGCCGGGTGGATGACGTCATCAATGTCTCGGGCCACAGGATGGGAACGGCAGAGGTTGAATCGGCGCTGGTTGCCCACGGCCAGGTCGCTGAGGCAGCCGTCGTTGGCTACCCGCATGACATCAAGGGCCAGGGAATCTATGCGTATGTGACGCTCAACGTCGGCGTCGAGCCGGCAGAGGAGTTGCGAAAGGAACTCGTGCTGTGGGTGCGCAAGGAGATTGGACCCATCGCCGCACCTGACCTGATTCAATGGGCACCCGGTCTGCCCAAGACGCGATCGGGCAAGATCATGCGCCGTATCCTCCGAAAGATAGCCGAGAACGACCCGACCCACTTGGGCGACACGACGACCCTCGCGGAGCCGGGCGTTGTCGACGATCTGGTGGAAAACCGTATGAACCGCTAGTTCAGGCCAGTTATCGGGACCTCCGACGAGAGAGACATCGAGACCGTGTACGCCGAACGCTGGCTTATGCTGGCCGGTGTCTGGTGCCTCTATTTCAGCTTCGGGCTGGCCGTTACCGGCCTCGCACCGCTGGTGTCGGTAATCGTCGACGACCTTAAGATGAGCCATACCGCCATGGGCGGCGTTCTCGGCGCCTGGCAGCTGGTCTATGTTTTTTCTGCCGTCCCTTGCGGTGCATTGCTGGATCGCCTCGGGCCGCGCCGTGCGCTCTTCATTGGCGCCCTTCTGGTCGCCGCCTCGTCTCTCGCGCGCAGCCTGGCAACGGATCAATTCACACTGTTCCTGGCCGTCGCCCTGCTCGGCCTTGGCGGACCCATCGTCTCGGCCGGCGCGCCGAAGGTGGTTAGTCTCTGGTTCCACGGTCGTGAGCGCGGCTTTGCGATGGGTCTCTATATTACCGGCCCGACGCTCGGCGGGGTCCTGGCCTTATCCCTCACCAACTCATTGCTGATGCCATGGCTCGACGGTGACTGGCGCGGGGTTTTGCAGCTGTGGGCTGCGGTAGCGGCGGTCGGCGCGGGTATCTGGTTGCTGGTATCCGCCCATCCGAGTTCGCGCGCCATGGAGAAACGGCTTGCCGCCGAGCCACGGCAAACACAACGTCGCGTGCTTGGCGATTTGTTGAAACTGCCGCAAGTGCGGTTGGTGCTGGCGATGAGCGTCGGAATTTTTATGTTCAATCACGCCTTGAACAACTGGTTGCCGGAACTCTTGCGTGTTGGCGGTATGTCGGCAGCCCTCGCGGGATACTGGGCCGCAATTCCGACCGCTGTGGGCGTATTTGGGGCGCTGCTCATTCCACGCCACGCGACGCCGGAGCGGCGCTTTCCCATACTGTTTGCACTCTGTCTCGCCGCCGCCGTAGCGAGCCTCTGTCTGCACGCAGACGTGGGCCCGATTCTCTTGACCGGGCTAGTCCTTCAAGGCTTTGTCCGTGGCGGGCTGACAATTATTCTTGTGCTCACACTTGTCGAAATGCCTGGCGTGGAGGAGCGCTACGCGGGGACCGCCAGCGGTCTGTTCTTTTCTGCAGCAGAGGTCGGCGGCGTCGCCGGGCCACTGACGCTGGGAATTCTCTTTGATGTCACCGGCGGTTTCACAGCTGGGCTCTACCTTCTGACATCGATTACGATTCTCCTGGCATTTTCGGTCCTGTTCTTGCGCCGGCTCTGCCAGCGTTACGAGGAGGCAAATATAGCCTAGAATTGTTTGATGGCTCCGCTCTACACCATCGGCCACTCCAATCACCCAATTGAACGCTTCATCGGGCTACTCGAAAAGCACCGCGTGGAGCTGGTCACCGACGTGCGCGCCGTTCCCTACTCCCGGCGCTTTCCCCATTTTTCGCAGAAAAGCTTAGCGTCTGCTCTGGCAAATGCTCGTGTCGCGTACGCCTTCGCCGGCGACCAGCTCGGCGGCAAGCCACGCAATCTCGCGCACATTGCGGATGCAAACCAGCGCTTCCGCGTGATTGCTACGCGACCAGGCTTCAGCGAGGGCCTAGCACAAATCGTCGCTAATGCAGGGGACCGGAGGGTCGCGATAATGTGTGCGGAACGCGAACCGACTCACTGCCACCGTGCGCTGCTGGTATGCCGCCACCTGAAGCCGCATGGCCTCGACATTCGGCACATTCTTGCCAACGGCACATTGGAGTCGCACGCCGACTTTGAAGCAAGGCTTGTCGAGAGCGCCGGCCTGACACCGCCTCCGCTGCTGGCCGACGCCAGTACATGGCGTGAGGCTGTAGAACGCGCTTTCGATCAACTCGGCAAGCGGCAACCGACCTGAACTGCGTCATCGATAATGCCTAACGCGCACCAGCTTCCGGGCTTCCGGGCTTCCGGGCTTCCGGGCTTCCGGGCTTCCGGGCTTCCGCAAGGCTTATGTATTTACCGCGCCCCATGTCTATTCAAATCCGTAGTCGAACAAGATCTTTGTTCCGCGCTCGGTGACAGTACGGACGCGAAAGTTCCCCGACGGGTTTTGTATCCTTATTCGCCTAATGCCCGGTCCGTTGCGTTCGTCTGAAATCGAAAACGTCTGTTTTCCCTCACCGCTAACAATCATCGACTGTATGCTGACTGCCCGCATTTCGACGTATGCCGGCCCCGGTTGGTAGGGCGAATCGACCTTCAGTATGATCGAATGCACCCATGTTTTGCCTTGGTAGGGGAGGTATGATTCGTCCAGCTTGACCAACTTAGGCAGTGCAGGGGGTGAAATGCTGTCCGGCGGTTTGGGCGACTCCCACATAGCGCTGACATGATCCACTAAATCCCACGCCTGATTTGCAGTGAAAAACACAAGCCCAAAAAATACGATACCGACTGGCATGAAAATAGCCGGTTCGCGCCAACGCTCGCGTAGCACTGTCAAGATTTCCTTGACGCTGAACTTAAAATTTCCCATCCGCGCGATTGTGCTCCCCGCCGAGCGAATCCGCTAGTCGTCCATGAAGCGTAGCCATCAGACTACGTATCTCAAAGGGATAAATGCGTAGATGACCGATAGGATCAAAACAAGAATAACTGATGGACGACGGCAGCCGCCTAAAAGTCGATGCAGCGACCAGCTTTTTCCCAGTCGCCGTAGCGTGTCGGCTCCAACCCCTTCGGCCCGCCAATTTCGCGCGGCCTTCCGTTTTCGTCATTGCTTTGCTTTGATTTGCTTGCCGCAGCTTCAGACATCAATTCTGCCCGCCGACGGGCGTCAGCGCCGCTCGTCTGAGGATCAGAGCTGAGCTCTTCGGACACCACCGCATCCTGTTGCGCTTTTTCAAGTGCGGCGCGGAGCGAATCCGCGTCGGCCGCAGGTGCCCGCGCGGCCTTGCGGAGACCTGGCACGAAACGTTCGGTCAACTTTGACATTAATTAACTATGAAGGAGTTTGCCTCGACTTCCAAGCCACCATCGACGGGTATACGAGACCTAAATTGCTTGAAGCGCTAGACACCCGCGGGGCTAGCGCCGCCGTGGACCGTCTGCGCTGTAAATACTGCTGGTGAAGGACTCTGTGAGTCGCCCAAGCTCCGGTCCCAGCATTCGGATTTCCTCGATCTTCGGCACATACCCCCGGACCTCGGCGGCGAAGTCCATAAGCATCGGCGGTACCTGGCGCTCCGTCACATCCAGCGCATGCAACGCCGTCACCGCCAGCATCGCCAGCGAAGCATCGAGGCAACGTCCCGCCTCCCGCTCGGCCAACCATGCCGATTGGGTCGGCGTTTTTAGATCCGACTGGCCAAAACCGCCGCTCTCGCTGCCCGGGATGAAAGTGCGCTGCGCCGCGCGGCGTGCCCGCTCGACATAGCCGACTTGAATCTGGGCGAGGTAGCGCACCGGTCCTTCGATATCGCCGGTGGTCAACCAGTGCGGCAGACGAGAGACGGCGCCGTCCTGCAATTTCGATGTCTGGCGCTCGCCGACGAGGCAGAGATCAGCCCAGCAGGCCGCGAGTTCGTCAAGCACCGAGTAGCTGATGGCGTTGTGAAACCCTGAATTGTGGAGCAGCCGACCAAGCGGATGGTCGCCATCGGGGGGCAAGTAAATCGGGTTGTCGACCGCCCCCGCAAGTGACTCGTCGGCCGCTTTCTCGGCTTCCGCTACGGCGCGAAAATCGCGCGCCAGAATCCGCGGCAAGGCACGAAAACTGACCGGTGCCTGATACGTCCTGCGATCGGCGTCCGCCTCCACAAGATATCGATTTAAACTCTCGGCTGCCGCGATCTCGTGTTCACCGCCCCACAACCGCGCAAGTGCGACATCGTAATGTTCCAGCGGCGCCTGGAAGGCCTCGATCGAAAGGGCGAAGACCTTGACCGCAAGCTCTAAGCGCCGACTCGCGGCGATTGCGGTGTCGGTCAAGACTGCCGTGATGCTGTTGGTTCCATTCAGCAGCGCATTCGATTCCTTCGCTTGCAGATCGTAACCACTAAACAGTTCGTAAAATGTATGCGTCATCATAGTGATCTGGCCGCCGGCGTCGTTATTGTCGGCCGGCACTTCGGGCAAAGCTCGGCCGTCGAGCATGGCGGCAACGGCTTGCGCCAACTTTGGCGTAACGGCAGCATGGCCTTCAATGAAGGTCGTCAGCTTAGACAACACGATGATTCGGACGACGCGTTCGGGCAGTGGGTCGCCGAACAGTACCGCGGAGGCAAACGGCTTGCGCTGCGCCTGCCGCGCGCGACCCGATTCGTCCAACTGGGTCTTGGCGGCCTGGTTGAAGCCGGTCGTCACGCCATAGACAAACATGGACGGATGGTTTTCGATGAGCGCCATGAAACTTTGACGGCATTCATCGATGCGCGAGAGCGCCGCCTCGCTCAACGCAACATCTTCAGCTTGCCAGGCGACGCGATATGCCGCGTCAAGGTTGATGTCTGTACGGCGATCAAGTGTTACCGTCATGGCTAAGTTCCTCGGAAGTCTGCGCGAGTGTCCTGGATATGGCACAATAGTGCCATCTGCACGCCGGTTCGGCCTACAAATAATCTCGAGACCCTGTGCCGCACGACACTCCATCTGCACGCGATAGTGCGCTCACGCTGCTGGGCCAGGTGCTTGAAAGCAGCCGCGCACTGCCAGATGCGTTTGAAGCGGATCGACAGCTAACACAGTTGAGCCCGCGTGACCGGGCCTATTCGCGTCTCCTCGTACTGACCGTTCTGCGCCGCCTCGGTCAACTCGACGATCTGATCGATCGACGGCTCGACGACCCGCAGCTTGGCGGCGCCAAGGCCGGCCGCACGACCCGCAATATTCTGCGGCTTGGAACGGCCCAATTGGTCTTTCTCAAGATCGCGCCGCATGCCGCTGTCGATACCTCCGTCGCGCTGGCGGACACCCGAACCACGCGACGCTTCAAAGACCTCGTAAATGCAGTCTTGCGGCGTATCGCCGATACCGGATCAACGGAAGCCAAGGCGCAGGATGCCGCCCGCCTCAATACGCCCGACTGGTTGTGGCACCGCTGGTGCGGAGAATATGGCGAGGACGGGACGCGGGCGATCGCCGCGGCTCATCTGAATGAGCCGCCGCTCGACATATCGGTCAAGTCTTCGCCGAAGCTTTGGACCAGGCCGTTGGGCGCGAGTCTGCTGCCGACAGGAAGCCTGCGCCGATCAACCGGTGGCGACGTCACATCGCTTCCCGGATTCAACGCGGGTGAATGGTGGGTACAGGATGCGGCGGCCGCACTTCCGGCCCGGCTCCTTGGGAACGTTCATGGCAAGACCGTGATCGACCTCTGTGCCGCACCCGGCGGTAAAACCGCTCAACTCGCGGCCATGGGCGCGGAGGTCGTCGCTGTCGACAAATCAGCGCGACGGTTGGATCGCCTGAAAGCCAATCTTCGCCGACTCAGGCTCAGCGCGACACCGATAACCGCTGATGCAACGAAATGGCGTCCGTCCACACCATGTGACGCCATCTTGCTCGACGCGCCCTGCACCGCGACCGGCACCATTCGCCGCCACCCGGATGTCGCCCGCATAAAATCCGTGACCGATATCGCGCACGCAATACACCTTCAGGACCAATTGCTGACCGCCGCCGTCGACATGCTTAACCCAGGAAATGTGTTGGTTTACGCTGTCTGTTCGCTTGAGCCAGAAGAAGGTCCTGAACGTATCGCTTCCTTGCTTTCGAGCGGCGCACCGCTGGAACGGGTGCCAATCCTGGCAAAAGAGCTGCCGATGCTGGATCAGGCACTCACGTCTGACGGTTTTCTTCGGACGACCCCGGCACTTTGGCCGGATCGAGGAAACTTGGACGGGTTTTTTGTCGCGCGGCTCAGGAAGGTTGCGGCGCGATGATACGCAATCGTGAGCGCATCGCTATACGGACCTGACCGAACTCAGCGCATGCGGAGCCGTTTTGCCGCTTGCGCGTCGTCTCACTAGGCACTAGGTAAGAGTGCATGCAGCAGCCGGTCCGGATCGCTCCCTCCATTCTCGCTGCGGACTTCGCCAAGTTAGGCGATGAAGTTGGTGCCATCAGCGAGGCGGGCGCCGACTATATCCATATCGATGTCATGGACGGACACTATGTGCCCAACATCACAATCGGTCCGGGAATGGTCGAGGCGCTGCGAACACACAGTGCCAAAGTGTTCGATGTCCATTTGATGATTGCACCGGCTGACCCCTTCATCGAGCCGTTCGCTAAAGCCGGCGCCGACATCCTCACCGTTCATCCCGAAGCGGGGCCGCATCTCCACGCCACAATTCAGCGTATCAAACAGCTTGGCAAGAAAGCGGGCGTGGCGCTCAATCCCGCAACACCGGCTGCGGCCATCGAGCATTTGCTCGACGAGGTCGATTTGGTGCTGGTAATGACGGTTAACCCAGGGTTTGGCGGCCAGGCCTTCATCGAGACGCAACTCGACAAGCTCAGCGAGCTGCGCCGTAAAATCGACGCAACGGGCCGATCAATCGACCTCGAAGTCGATGGTGGAATCAACTTCGAAACTGCGCCCAAAGCAATGGCTGCAGGCGCGGACGTCCTTGCAGCCGGCACCGCCGCCTTCAAAGGCGGGCGCGATGCATATGCCGGCAACATCCGCCGGCTGCGTGGGGAGGTTTGAGCGTCCGCACAATGGGCGGCGTTTCTTCGGCGCGAACGCCTGCCTGGCCGGTTCTACGATACCACCTCCTCAGGGCGTTGTTTCCGACGCCGATCTACCCGCTCACATTGGCCGGAGGCGCCCCAGAGGCGCCTGCGGTTGTTCCTCCAGATCCGTGGCCAGGCGACGCGCTGCGCGGTGCGGCGATCCGTGGCGGACGATTTGCTTTCTCGGGCCACTCGATGACATGTGCAACCAACCCGTGGGTCGCTGCGATCACAGATGAGCATCCCTTGCGTTGGCAGCGCGCGATGCATTGTTTTACTTGGCTCCGCGACCTCAGAGCACTGGGCGGAGACGATGCTAGGCAGGCCGCGCGGACGCTTACGACGGCGTGGATCCATCAGCATCGCGGTTGGTCCGCCACGGCATGGCGCGCCGATATCCTGGCGTCTCGGATCATGGCGTGGCTGACACATTACGATGTGTTTTTCGCAAGCGCCGATGACGCGTTTCGACACGATTTGATGGCGAGTATTGGCCGGCAAATTCGCCACTTAATCCGCGTATTGCCTGCTGAAGTTGATGGCGCAGCCCGTCTCACCGCGCTCAAGGGATTGCTTTGCGGCGCCATTGCTTTTCCCTGCCCTAATGCTGTCGAGGAAAGTGCGCGCGAACTCCTCAGAAACGAGCTTGCGCGCCAGATTTTTCCAGACGGTGGGCATATTGAACGCAACCCGTCGCTACACTTCCGCGTGCTCAGCGATCTCATCGATATCCGGGCAACGCTGAATGCAGGACGGCGCGAAGTGCCGGAATTCCTGCAGCACGCCATCGATCGATTGGCGCCGATGCTGCGATTTTTCCGCCACGGCGACCGTGCGCTCGCACATTTCAACGGTTCAAACGAAGGCGACGGCAAGTTGATCGATTTGGCGCTGAGTCAAGCAGATGCGCGGGGGCGCGCGCCCCGAAGCGCCCCACATAGCGGGTTTGAACGGCTCAACGCGGGCCGCATGCTGATCTTGGCCGACACTGGATGCGCTATGCCAGGTTTCGACCGCACCGGCTGTGCGGGGACGCTCAGTTTCGAGGCAAGCGTAGGACGAGACCGGCTGATCGTTAATTGCGGAGCCGCGACAGACGGCGACCGACGCTGGCGCTGGGCATGCCGCACGACCGCAGCACACTCGACGGCTCAAGTGGACAACCGAAATTCGAGTGAACTGCGCGATGACGGTTCAATTGGCCGGCGGCCCTCCAGCGTTCTATGTGACCGCGAGGACAAGGATGGATGCAGCATCCTGACGATGAGCCACGACGGTTATCTTGCGCCAATGTCGATTACACACAAAAGGCGACTCTACCTCGCAGCGAACGGCGAGGACCTCCGCGGCGAGGATACGTTTGCCGGTGCCGCCGTGCATCCCTTCACGATCCGCTTCCACCTCCACCCAAGGGTTCAGGCCTCGTTGTCCAAGGATAGCCATCAGGCGCTGCTCCGCTTACCCGCCGGCTCGGGCTGGCGCCTGCGTTCGAATCATGGGCAGATGCGGCTTGAAGACAGCATCTATCTGGAAAATCCGCATGAACCGCGACGCAGCTTGCAGATCGTGATCAGCGGAATGACCGGAGGCGACGAGGCGGGCGTCAAGTGGGAGCTGCAGCGACATGATCACCGAGCTGCATCCGAACGGGCTTGAGAATCAGATCAGAGGGACCAGCGCTCTGCGCCACTCGGTATGGCGCTGTCGCTCCAGAGCCCCTTGATGTCGGCGACCAAACCTTTCTCCGTTACCAAGGACCCTACAGCCAATTCGGAAAAAGGCTGATGCGCCACCGCGCCGATCACGCAGTCGTATCCGCTACCAGGATCAGCAAGCAATTCGATGCCATATAGATCCCGCGCCTCGGCGGCATCTGCGAAAGGATCGAATATCGAGACGTTATGGCCCAGCGCCTGCAGTCGCCTGACGAGATCGACAACTTTGGAGTTTCGCAAATCCGGCACGTTCTCCTTAAAGGTCAGGCCCAGCACCAAGACTCTGGCGCCGCTCGCGAGCCGGGCATGCACCTGCTCAGCCACGTAGCTGGCCATGGAATCGTTGATGCGTCGGCCGGCGAGGACCACGTCCGGCTCTATTCCGGCTTGGCGCGCCGCGTAGGCGAGCCAATACGGGTCTACGCCGATGCAGTGTCCGCCAACGAGACCGGGCACAAAGTCCAGAAAGTTCCATTTCGTGCGCGACGCGGCCAATACGTCACGAATCGACAAATCCATTTTGCCAAATATTTTTGCGACTTCGTTGACGAAGGCGATATTGATGTCGCGCTGTGCATTCTCGATCACTTTTGCCGCCTCGGCCGTGCGAATGTTCGCAGCGACAAAAACATCACCGCCGTTGACGCTGCCATAGAGTCGCGCAAGACGCTGTGCAACTTCTTCGGTCTGACCAGCGACGACCTTTGTGATGCACTCAATCGTGTGTGAGCGGTCGCCCGGATTGATGCGCTCTGGCGAATAGCCCAGAAAGAAGTCCTGACCGCACATGAGACCAGACGCGTCAGCAAGAATTGACCCGCACACATCTTCCGTGACGCCTGGATAGACAGTGCTTTCGTACACGACGACGTCACCGTGACGCAGCTTTCGTCCGATGAGTTCGCTGGCGCTGCGCACTGCGGAAAGATCAGGCTCCATTGACGCATCAACCGGGGTTGGAACCGTCACGATATAGATGTCGCGTTCCGCTACGGCTTCGGGATCGCTGGTCAAGTTCGTCGAGATGGACTCCAGCGTTGTTCCATCGACTTCGCCGGTCCGATCGACGCCATCGCGAAGTTCGGCAATACGCTGCCCATCGATATCAAAGCCGATCACATCGTGATGGCGCGCTAACGCCATCAAGAGGGGCAAGCCCACATAGCCCAGCCCAATGACTGCTATCTGCTCTCGGTCCGTCACGGACAGATCATACCCGGATTGGTTTTATGAGGGTCGGCGTCCCTCTAGCCTGCGCGTCGATGGTTTGTCAATCGCCACCGGCCATCGCCGACCAGAGTCACCCTCGGCTTCGCTTTGCAGAAATTATAGCTTTTGCTTGACGTTCATGCATTGAACAAAGTATGTTCGTAGCGTGAACACGGGCCGGCTGCTGACCCGAGACCAGCCGGTGAGGTAACTTAGCAGTCACGGCGATACGACGATGGCGGACGGCAAGATAGTCTCCGAGCGGACGGATAGCGAAACCGCGATCACACTCCAGCTTCTGAGCGCGGTGGAGGAAAATGACGCCGTCACCCAGCGCTCGATGGCGCAGGACCTGGGGATCGCACTCGGTCTTGCCAATGCCTACCTCAAGCGGTGTGTTCGCAAAGGCCTGATCAAGGTCAAGCAGGTCCCGCCAAATCGCTACAGTTACTACCTTACGCCAAAAGGCTTCGGTGAAAAGTCGAAGCTCACGGCGCAGTATCTTGCCGGGTCGTTCAGGTTTTTCCGCAACGCGCGATCCCAATGCGCGACGGCCATGACGCGCTGTAGATCGCAGGGCTGGAAACGTGTCGCGCTGGCTGGTGTTAGCGAATTGGCAGAGATCGCCACGCTTTCGGCGCGCGACGGCAATGTATCCCTCGTGGGTATCGTCGATTCCCAATCGTCCCGGCGAAACTTCGCTGACCTCGAAATCGTTCGCAGCATTGACGCGCTCGGTGGCGTCGATGCGGTGATTGTGACCGACTTAGCCGCACCACAGGCGACATACGATGCGCTCGCAGGCTGCCTCGAGGACACCCGAATTATTACGCCCCAGCTCTTGGGAATCCTCCGTAAACGGCAACCGGAGACAGACGCCCAATGAAGCGCTGGTACGTCGTCTATACACACGCAGGTAGCGAGGCGATGGCGCAGGGCCAACTGGCGCGCCAAGATTTTCTGACCTATTTGCCGAAGTACCGCAAGCGACGGCGCCACGCACGGCGCATCAGCGAAGTCACCGTTCCGCTTTTTCCGCGCTACATATTCGTCGAACTCGATTTAGACAGCCAACGTTGGCAAGCAGTTAACTCGACCTACGGCGTTAGCAATTTGGTTTGCATGGGCGACCGCCCGGCGGCCCTTCCCGAAGCGATTGTTCCCGAAATCCGGCAGCGCGAAGCCGAGGACGGGCACATAGCTCTGCCACAGAATGAGCTATTCAATAAGGGCGAGGTCGTGCAAATAACGGCTGGTCCCCTGACCGATCAGGTCGGCCTGTTTCAGTGTACGGTTGACGCTGACCGCACGATCATCTTGTTGAATTTATTGGGCCGCGAAGTCCCGGTGCAGGTGGAATCCGAGGTATTGCGCGCGTACGCGTAGAAACGTCGACCCGACCGCCGCACCTATGGCACCATGAAGGGTCGCGGGCTATAACCGCTTCATGTTCGCCGCACCCGTTTGGTTCGCCGCTCTGCTGCTTGCACTCGCCCTTGTGTCTTTTGCAGCCACCGGCCTTGTGCTCCGCATATTGCGAGAACGCGAACTATTCGATCACCCAATTGATCGCTCCAGCCATACGAGTCCGACGCCGCGCGGCGGCGGAATTGCAGTCGTTGTGCTTTCGCTCGCTGCGCTATCTGCCTGGAGCATGTGGAGTGGGGCACTATACTTCCCTGGTCCGGTGACGAGCGGAACCGGCGTCGTTCTACTGGCAACCGCAGCATTGGCGGTCACTTCCTGGATCGACGATCTGCGCACGTTGTCAGCGGTAACCCGCCTTGTCGCGCACGCGGCGGCCGTGGTTGCGGCAATGGCCTGGGTCAGCCCGCACGGGTTGATCTTCCAAGGGTTGCTGCCATTCTGGTACGACGCTGTCGCAGCAGCCTTCCTGTGGACATGGTTTGTCAATTTGTTCAACTTTATGGACGGCATAGACGGGATTTCCGGAGTGGAAGCGGCGAGCGTGAGTGGTGGAATCGCCCTTGTCGCATTCCTCAGCCCAGCAGCGGATCTGAGTCCGTGGCCGGGAGCAGCGCTGTCGGCGGTGACGATCGGATTTCTTTGGTGGAACTGGCCGCCGGCCCGCATTTTTCTTGGCGATGTCGGAAGCGTCCCCTTGGGTTTTCTGCTCGGCTGGCTTCTCGTTGAGACAGCTGCTGCAGGCCTTTGGGCGCCAGCCCTGATCCTTCCGCTCTATTATCTTGCCGATGCAACAATCACTCTGGCGCGTCGCCTGCTAAGGCGAGAGAGAATTTGGCAAGCGCATCGCGAACATTTTTATCAGCTTGCGGTGCAGCGGGGGCGTAGCCATGCGACCGTCGGATTGGCAGTGCTGTGCGCAAATCTGGCGCTGATTGCGCTCGCAGTTGCCGCGCTATCGCGGCCTTGGCCAGCACTGGTCGCCGCCGTTTTCGTTGTCGCCATGCTGCTCGCTTGGATGCGGCAGGGAAAAACCACCACGCTGCAGCCGCCGCGGATCACCTGACAGCCGTGGTCGTCGTCGTAACCGGTGCATCGGGGTTCGTCGGCAGATCGCTGTGTCCCGCTCTGGAGGAAGCAGGATTTGCTGTGCGGCCAGCCGGCCGCGACGACGTCGGCGATATTGGGTGTGAAGTTAATTGGGATTCGGTCGTTCAGAGTGCGACTGCGGTCGTTCACCTGGCCGCGCACGTTCACAAGATCCGGTCCGGCAGCCAGGGAACCAGCGACGACGAGACGGCGCGTTATCGTGCGGTCAACACGATCGCTAGCGAGCGCCTCGCGCGCGCGGCGGTCAAGGCGGGTGTTCGCCGCTTTATCTTCCTCAGCACAGCCAAGGTGATGGGTGAGATGTCGAATTACCCACTGACCGCCGACGATCCGGTGGATCCACAAGATCCGTATGCGCAATCAAAATGGGAGGCAGAACAGGCCATAACAGCCGCAGCGGGTACGATGGAAGTCGTCGTACTGCGCCCGCCGCTCGTCTACGGTCCGAACGTAAAAGGTAACTTTCTACGTCTGATGCGGACGATTGACGCTGGCCTGCCGTTGCCGCTGGGTTCGATCAAAAATCGCCGCAGCCTGCTTTTTGTTGGCAACCTGTGTGAAGCGATACTAGGCGCGCTGAAGGCGCCTCCGGGCGTATATCTGCCAACGGACGGCAAGGATCTCAGCACAGCCGACTTAATCCGCCACCTCGCCAAGGCAATGGACCGTCCGGCCCGGCTGATCAGCATCTCGCCAATCCTCGTGAAAATCTGCGCGCTCATTGCAGGACGACATGGAGAGTTCAAAAAAGTAGCGGGATCGTTACAACTGGACGGCAATTTACCTGGCTGGCAACCATCGACTAGTGTCGAGGATGGCCTCCGGACAACCGCACGCTGGTTTGCCGGGGTCGATAAAAAGACTAGCCTTGAAAACGCCGATTGATGCATCGGCACGCAATTTCACTGGCGTCAGACAGATTGGGGAACTAAGAACAACACAGATGGTTAGGCTGCCATTTTTCAATCGCGCGCGTATCGCGTTCTTCCATGACGTGGTCATGGCGACCGTGTCATTTCCGCTCTCGCTATATCTTCGTGTCGGCAGCGGCGCCTTCACCCTTGCTGAACAGTATCTCGTGCCGGGCACCATCGCCTTCGGCATCGTTGCAGCAGTCGTGTTTCGATTGTGCCGGCTTTATCGCGGCGTATGGCGATATGCCTCGATGAACGACATGCTTGCGATCTTCAAAGCCGTCTCGTTCACGGTGTTCCTCTTCTTGCCACTTCTGTTCTTGTTGACCCGCATGGAAGACGTGCCACGTTCGCTGCCGTTTATTAACTGGCTCCTTCTCGTCCTGCTGCTGGGTGGGCCACGTTTCGCCTATCGGCTCTTCAAGGACCGTGGCCTCGATCTCGTGCTGGAGCGTACTGACCACGTGCGCGTACCGGTCCTCTTGATCGGCGCCGGCGACGCGGCGGAATTGTTCATACGCCAGCAACACCGCGATGCCGATGCGTCCTACCGCGTTGTCGGCGTGGTTGACGAAAAAGGAACGCGGATCGGCCGGGACATTCACGGCGTCCCAGTGCTCGGTGGGCTCGAAGATATCGAGAGCCTGATAGATGGAATTTTGCGCACCCGCGGCTCGATAAAACCACAGCGACTTGTTCTCACTAACGGAAGACTGGACGGCAGCCAGGTTGGTGAGTTGCTGGCAATTGCCGAGCGGAAGGGTCTGACGCTCGCACGCTTGCCGAGACCCGGCCGATTGAGCGGCGTCGAAGAACCGATGACCGTGCAGCCGATTGCTGTAGAGGATGTGCTCGGCCGACCGCAGGCCGTGCTCGACCGCCAGCCCATGAGTCGGCTGGTCGGTGGACGGCACATCATGGTAACCGGGGCCGGTGGAACGATTGGCGCCGAGCTAGTGCGCCAGATCGCCGACTTCGCACCGGCAGGCATCACATTGTTGGATAACGGCGAACTCGCGCTTTACCAAATCGACCTGGAGCTCGCTGAACTTCACCCAAATCTGCCGCGCACGGCGGTGCTTGGAGACATTCGCGATCGCACCAGGATCGCCGACGTTCTGGCTCGCGAGACTCCTGAAATTGTCTTTCATGCCGCGGCACTCAAGCATGTGCCGATGGTCGAGGCGAATCCTATGGAGGGCGTCCTCACCAACGCCGTTGGAACCCGCAATGTCGCCGACGCGTGTCTCACAGCCGGCGTCAAGCTCATGGTGCAGATTTCTACCGACAAGGCGGTAAATCCGTCCAGCGTAATGGGCGCAACGAAACGGCTAGCCGAGAGCTATTGTCAGACTTTGGACCTCGCTGGGGAGGCGCAAAGCACAACCAGGTTCGTGACCGTTCGCTTCGGCAATGTCTTGGGTTCAACCGGCTCGGTCGTGCCGCTGTTTCAGCGTCAGCTCGCTGCCGGCGGTCCGCTCACCGTGACCCACCCAGAGGTAACTCGTTACTTCATGACAGTGCGCGAAGCGGTTGAACTTGTGCTGCTGGCTTCGGCGCTTGGTGCACGCGACAAGAACGCATGCGGCAAGATATTCGTGCTCGATATGGGTGAGCCCGTCAAAATCCTTGATCTCGCACGGCAAATAATTCGGCTAGCCGGCCACAAACCGGACGAGGATATACAAATCGAATTCACTGGATTGCGCCCCGGTGAGAAGCTTTCCGAAACGCTACTGCATGAAGCCGAGGAGTTGGTTCCGACGGACGCCGACAGCTTGATGCTCGCGGCGCCGCGAACCGGTGATCTGGTCGCACTTACGAACGCGTTCGACGAACTGGACGAGGCTGCCCGAAACCGGCGGCGTGATCAGACGCTCGCACTCATTCGCCGCTTGGTACCTGAATACGCACCCGACGGCGTGGCACGGAAAGCAGCTTCGCTCTGAAGTCTCGGCTGCGACCGGAACCATAAACAAGGAGTGGCCAAATGGCCGATACCTCGATCGTCCGTGCGTTGATTTCCGTGTTCGACAAAACCGACCTCGTGCCATTCGCCAAGTATCTTGCTGGTCTCGACGTGGAACTCTTGTCGACCGGCGGCACGGCGCAGGCGCTGTCAGACGCGGGCATCGCGGTCAAGGACGTATCCGATCACACCGGATTTCCGGAACTGATGGGCGGCCGGGTCAAGACACTGCACCCATTGATCCACGGCGGCGTTCTCGCGCGCCGTGACGTGGAGGACGATCGCGCCTCGATGGCGCAGCATGGAATCGCCGCGATCGACATGGTCGTATCAAATTTATACCCGTTCGAGGAGACGCTCAGGCGTGGCGCTGATTTCGAGGAATGTATCGAGAATATCGACATTGGTGGGCCCGCCCTGATCCGCTCTGCAGCCAAAAACCACGACTTTGTCACCATCGTCACCGATCCGTCGGACTACCAAACTGTCATGGCCGACATGCGCAAGAACGACGGAGCGACCAGCGACGCGTTGCGTAAACAGTTGGCAGCCACGGCGTTCGCGCGAACGGCCGCATATGATGCGATGATTGCGGGCTGGCTTGAAGAGACTATGGGCAGTGGATTTTCGCGGCACGTCACGCTCGCCGGCACCCTTAGGCAACGGCTCCGCTATGGTGAAAACCCACATCAGGAAGCTGCATTTTACGTCGCCGGCGACGGGCGTCCCGGAGTCGCGACAGCACGACAGCTTCAGGGCAAGGAATTGAGTTACAACAACCTGAACGACACTGACGCAGCCTTTGCGCTCGTTGCCGAATTCGAACGACCGGCCATCGCCATAATAAAGCACGCCAACCCCTGCGGCGTGGCCGAGGCTGACTCGCTCGGTGCAGCCTATGAAAATGCGCTCGCCTGCGACCCTGTAAGCGCCTTTGGCGGTGTCATCGCGCTCAATCGCCCGCTCGATCTGACAACGGCCACGGCGCTTGTGAAATTGTTCGCAGAAGTGGTGATCGCGCCAGACGCCGACAAGGCCGCACTTGCGACTCTGAGTGAGAAGAAAAACTTGCGCGTCCTGATCTCCGGCGCCGTACCCGACGCGTCCGCCTCGAGCTTGACTGTCCGTTCGCTGGCCGGGGGATTCCTCGTACAAGGCAGTGACTCCAGCTGCGCAAGCGAAGCTGAGCTAAAAGTTGTCACAAACCGGGCACCATCGAAGTCTGAACAGAGAGACCTATTGTTTGCCTGCCGGGTTGCCAAGCACGCGAAGTCGAACGCGATCGTCTACGCACGCGATTGTCGGACCGTGGGTGTTGGCGCAGGTCAGATGAGCCGTGTCGATGCCGCGCGCATCGCCGCCTGGAAAGCAGCCGAACATTTAGGATCGGCGCGATCAGTGGTCGCTTCGGATGCGTTCTTTCCTTTTGCCGACGGCTTGCAGGTAGCAATCGAAGCCGGGATAACGGCCGCCATACAGCCGGGCGGCTCGCTACGAGACGACGAAGTTATTGCCGCGGCCAATGATGCTGATGTAGCCATGGTGTTTACCGGCTTACGTCATTTCCGGCATTGAACCGCTTGCCAGCTTGTCACCCGAAACGGCGACAACTCGTCACCTGAATTACGCCCCACATTGCGCTATGACCGGGGCTCTTTTACCGGTAGCAACAACAGCAAACCCACCACGAGAAAGACGACGATGCTCGCCATCCCGGCGCGCTGGCTGTCGAATGCAAGCGTAATCCGACCAAGAACGATGGGTCCGAGAAAGGCGGTCAATTTGCCCGAGAAGGCGAACAGACCAAACATCTCAGCGCGCATTTCCTCCGGCGCGAGCCTTGCCATCATAGAACGGCTCGCTGCTTGCGCCGGGCCGACGAAGATCCCGAGGCCAAGCCCAAGTAACCAAAACAGCAGTTTCGACTCAACAACCAAAGCGGCGCTGCTGAAGAAGATCAGTGCCACCAATGCGATGACGATGACCGGCTTCGCACCGGTCTTGTCGTCAAGCCACGCGAACGCCGCCGCGCCGATCCCCGCTGTCACGTTTAATGCAATGCCAAACTGAATTACCTCAGCGAGCTCCATGCCAAACGTGCCGGCAGCATATATCCCGCCAAACGCAAACAAGGTGCCGAGACCATCGGTGTAAATCATACGCGCTATGAGAAAGCGCACGATACCAGCGAAGTTACGCGTCTTCTTGGCGGTTTGCGCGAGCACTTCAAAACCCTCGCGAACAGCTGTGCCAAGCGATACGCGGGTATTTGGCCGATCCGGTGTAAAGATGAACAGGGGTATCGCAAAGACGCCGAACCAGACCGCCGCCAAGACGGCAGTCGCACGGACGTTGGCGGCCTCGCTCTTACCAACGCCAAACCACGCCGCATCGGTCTGCACGAAGCCAACCAGAGCGACCGCAAGGCACAACAGACCACCAACATACCCGAGACCCCAGCCCCATCCCGAGATGCGACCGATCATCGCCTTCGGCGCAAGCTCGGGAAGCATGGCGTTGTAGAAAACCGATCCAAACTCAAAGGCAACGCTGGAAATTACAATCAGTACCAAGGCCAAGAACGCAAAGTCCGGTGACGGCCGCGCGTACCACAGCAACCCGGTCGCGCCGACGCAGAGCGCGGTGAAAATTGCCAGCCACGGTTTGCGGGCGCCGATGCGGTCGGCGATCGCACCCATAGGCGGAGACATCACCGCGACAACAAGGCCAGCAATACCGAGTGCCCAGCTGAGCTGACCTGTACCCTGCTCGGGAGTCTCTGCGATCGCTTGCGTGTAATAAGTTGCGAACACGAATGTCGTGATCACGGTTGGATAGGCGGAATTCGCCCAATCGTACAAGCACCAAGAAAGAAGGCCGCGTTTTCCCGTCATCGGGCCTGGCGCCGAAGCCTCAAGAGGATGAACTGACGCAATTCACCTGGTCCGCAATTAGAATGTGCGCCGCAGGTCCCAGAGACACTGCAGCAGTCAACGCCGAACACGGGCCTCTTCGCTGTGCCGGTGTGATCGCCGAATTGGAAATCCTATGGCCCGCCTATGAGCGAGGTGTGCATTTCCCGATTTGCAACTGTCAGCATTGCGAGATCGATCTGCGAGGCCGCTTCTAACTCGGCAATTAGCTGGAGAATGCGTGTGCTTGACGCCTGGTGTTCGGCGACCCATGCCGCGATCGGATCTTTGCGACGCCCAAATTTCGCGACGACGTTGGTTGCCAAATCCCCCTGCAAACCCCAGAGATTGTCCAATATCATGTGGGTCGCTAGGGCATGCCAATGATTTTCAGGAACCAGCCGCGTCGCATTCCTGCGCAACCAGTTAAGCTTGAAGTACTCCCCTACCGCGAAGTATGTCTGGCCCGTTTTCTCGACCGGACTTTTGGTTGCGGCTGCGATGCGGACGATGTCGCAGGCCGATGAAAGAGCTTTGATCTGGCCAATCCGCGCGGCAAGCGGCTTGGGAACCGCCGGATGGCTATACCTTTGGGTCCGCGAGCTGATGTCCGAAAGCTCCGAAGGAACGAGGAAGTCCGACATCGTCTTACGCAGAGCTCGCACACCCGGGGCGAACTCTTCGATATGCCGCTCCATATCGAGCCCGGCCTTACCGTTGCGCAGCATCCATTGGGTTGTTCGCTCGACCGTCTTTACCGTCTGCTGCAACATGGCGATTTGCAGGCCCGCGGGCGCCTTATTGTCGAGGGCTTCAATCTCAGCCCAAAGCGGCCGCAGCTCGAATGCCTCGCGAGCGATGATGTAAGCGCGTGCGATCTCGGGGACATCCTTACCGGTGTGGTCCTGCATCTCCGTTACGAACGTAGATCCGGTGCGATCAACGATCGAGTTTGTCACCACTTCCGCAATGATCTCACGCCGCAGCCGGTGGCGACCGATCGAGTCCGCGTAGGTTTTATGCAATGGAGTGGGAAAATAGCGTGTGAGCACATCCCCAAGCATCGGATCGTCCGGTAGATCGGAGTCCAATAGCGCGTCATAGACTGCGATTTTTGCGTAAGCCTGTAGGACCGAGGTCTCCGGGGAGGTCAGGCCTTGCTTTGCCGTAAACCGTTCGTCAATTTCCTCGTCGTTAGGAAGAAATTCGATGTCGCGTTCGAGTCTTCCGGCACGCTCCAGCACCCGCATTTGGCGCCGCTGCGCGTCCAACAGGGCGTGCGCCGAGGAATTCGCCATCGAGATGGCCTGTGTCTGCCGATAATTGTTGACGAGCACGAGGTCCGCTAATTCGTCCGTCATCCGTACGAGCAGAGCATTACGTTGTTTGACAGTCATATCGCCGCGGCCAACCACATCCCCCAACAGGATTTTGATATTGACCTCATGGTCGGAGCAATCGACCCCCGCGGAATTGTCTATTGCGTCAGTATTAATTCGTCCTCCAGCGCGCGCGCATTCTATGCGCCCACTCTGCGTGAAGCCCAAATTTGCGCCTTCGCCAACCACCCGACAACGGAGATCGCCACCGTTTACGCGGATCGCGTCATTGGCACGATCGCCGGCGTCCGAATGGCTTTCCGACTTGGCCTTGACGTATGTGCCGATGCCCCCGAACCACAGCAGATCGATCGGGGCCATCAACATATTGTGCAACAGCCGATTAGGTGTTAGCTGGTCGCTGTCGATACCTAAAAGCGTATTCATCTGCGGTGTCAGCGGAATCGACTTCGCCGAACGCTCAAACACCCCACCACCCTTGGAAATTAACTTGCGATTGTAGTCAGACCAACTGCTGCGCGGCAGCGCAAAAAGACGTTTCCGCTCAGCAAAACTTTTCTTGGGGTCCGGATCGGGGTCAACGAAGATGTGCAGGTGATTAAATGCGCCGACAAGTTTGATATGCTGAGACAGCAACATACCGTTGCCGAAGACATCGCCGGACATGTCACCAACGCCAACGACAGAAAAATCGTCGGTTTGGGTGTTGTGCCCGAGCTCGCGGAAGTGCCGCTTGACGGATTCCCAGCCGCCACGGGCTGTAATACCCATTTTCTTGTGATCATAGCCGGCCGAGCCACCCGACGCGAAGGCGTCGCCAAGCCAGAACCCGTGGGAGACCGCCACTTCATTGGCGTAGTCTGAAAACGTGGCGGTCCCCTTGTCGGCAGCAACCACCAAGTAGGTGTCGTTGCCGTCCCAGCGGACCGTGCGATCCGGATGGACCGTCTCGTCACCCACTAAATTGTCAGTAATTTCGAGCATTGCCGAAATAAACGCCTTGTAACAGGCGACGCCCTCGGCAAGAAAAGCCTCGCGATCCGATGGCGGCGGTGCCTTCTTCAAGATGAAGCCGCCTTTGGCACCAACGGGCACGATGACTGCGTTCTTAACCTGCTGTGCCTTAACAAGGCCTAATACTTCGGTGCGAAAGTCCTCGCGCCGATCCGACCATCGAAGCCCGCCACGCGCCACCAGACCGAACCGCAGGTGCACTGCCTCAAACCGTGGGTCATGGACGAACACCTCGCGGAGCGGCCGCGGCCGCGGCAGGTCATCCAACCGCTGGCTATCGAACTTAACCGTGAAATATGGCCTCGGCTCGCCAGACTCGTCGCGTTGGAAGAAGTTGGTTCTCAACGTCGCCTCAATGAGATTTAGGTAGCGACGTAGCATGCGATCTTCATCGAGATTTTGCACTTCGTCGAGGCGCCGGGCGATTTGTGCGGTGACAGATTTGACCTCGCGATCACGATTTTTTTCGAGATCCGGATCGAAGCGGACACGAAATAGCCTTATCAACAGCCCTGTGAGTTGCGGATTGGTCGCTAGGGTTTCTTCCATGTATTCCTGCGAAAATGGAATCGTCGCCTGACGCAGAAATTTGCAATACGAACGCAACACGACGACATCGCGCCAGCCCAGCCCGGCACGCAACACCAATCGATTGAACCCATCGTCCTCGGTGTCGCCCCGCCAGACGCGACCAAACGTATCGTGGAACGACTGGCGCACCTCGGAAATATGGATGTCTTCGTCCACTCCTGCCTGGAGCAAGAAATCATGGATGAATATATTTGAATCGGAGCCTTCGGGCGCGACCTCGTAAGGCACTTCGCTTATGACCTGCAGCCCCATGTTCTCCAGCATCGGCAACACATCGGACAATGGGATAGGGGCGCCGACACTGTAAATCTTGAATTTGACCTGATGCCCCTCCGCATCGGCAGGCCGATAGAGATCGAGGTTTAATCTGCCACCCGTCCGCGCCTCCTCGATGCGTAGAATGTCGACCACGGCGGTCTCAGCGTGAAACTGCTCGCAATAGGCCGTCGAGAAGGCATCCCCATAACGGTAGAGCAGTGCGTTTCCTCGCTCTTCGCCGAGCTCCTCGACCAGCGCATCGCTGAGCCGATCGCTCCAACTCCGCGCCGCCTCGATGAGCTGATTCTCAACGTCGTTCAAATCGTAATCTGGGATGGTCCCGGGCGTCGTCGCGACGATGAGGTGGAGACGCCCCAATACCTCATCGGTCAAATGCGCAAAATGTGCGGAGATCGTGCCGTTGAATGCCTTGCAAAGGATGTCCTCAAATATGAGGCGCAGCGCCGTCGTATAGCGATCCCTCGGGATATATACGAAGGCGGAGACGAATCGCTCGAAAGCATCGCGGCGCGCAAACAGGGCGATGCGTTGTCGATCCTGCAAGTGAATAACGCCGCGACCAATCTCGAGAAGATCTTCCGCATCAATCTGCAGCAGTTCGTCGCGTGGGAAGGTTTCGACGATGTGCTGAAGCGCCTTGCCAACATGGCTGCGCGAATCGAATCCCGACAAGCGAATGACTTCGGCTACTTTGCGGCGAAGCAGCGGAATCTCTCGTGGGCTCTGGCTGTAGGCTGCCGAGGTAAACAGTCCGACAATTAAATGTTCGCCCGTCACTTTACCGCGGCCATCGAATTTTTTGACGGCAATGGTATCCATGTGGACACGCCGATGAACGGTGGAGCGGCGATTTGACTTGGCAATCCGCAGCAAACGCGGCTGACGCAAAAATTCCTGAACGTCGTTGGGTAAGCGTCCCAAATTGCGTAGGCCGTCGAATACTTGAACACCGGGCTTACGCAATATCCCGTGTGCCCCATCAGGTAGTATTTTCATCTTTGCATTTCGACCACGGCCAACAAATTCCGTGTCACGAATACCCAGTATCGTGAAGTGGTCGTCATTGATCCAATTCAGAAATGCAATCGCCTCCTGCACGTCCGCTTCCGACTGCTTTGTCGGCGAGCTGGTTAACTCCTCGACGATCTCCCCCACCCGCTCCTTCATCAATGACCAATCGCTAACCGCTGCACGCACGTCGTCGAGAACCTGCAACAACCCGGTCTCTATCTCATTAAGGATCTCGGGAGCGGTCTGTTCATCGACATCCACATGCATGATTGATTCACGCGTGGCGTTCTTCGGACCATGACGTGCGGGATCAATGGATCGCGCCGTACCGGATCGATCTCGGACGATGTCGAATATTGGATGAATAACGAGGTGAACGCTGACGCCCAGCCGGTTGAGCTCCATTGTCACCGAATCGACCAGGAACGGCATATCATCATTGATGATTTCGACGACCGTATGACGCGCGTGCCAGCCATGATCTTCGACGCGAGGATTAAAGGCCCGCACCTTGACCTCGCCGGGCGTACGTTTGGCTGCAAACTGGCGGATTGATGCGGCCGCGCCAAGTAGATCATCTGCCTGTTCGTTGGCAATATCACCGGGCGGCACATCGTCATAGAAATGACGGATGAAGGCTTCCGAGCTGTCAGCACGTTTGCGCTTTGATTTTGCCCCTAACATTCTTACGGCATTACTGATTGCCTCGCCCTTGCGATCATCCGCCTGGACCAGCATGTTTTCCTCGCACAAATTATGGTCGACGCAGTTTTCTAAAGTTACTCTAATTGGCTACGCTGACAAATGCCACATTACAAAGGTGACATATAACTAATACACACAATTACTCGCGCATAACTTGCAAAGAACGTGTTAAATTTCTTGCCTGCAGAGCGATTACTAGTCTGGAGATCGCGATGACAAGCGACGAAAAGTCTTCTGAAAGCCACGGCGACCAGCTTCTGGCGCGGCTACCGGCGGCTACCGCCGAGACACTGAACAGCGCGCAAAAGAATGCAATTGTGCGCGCGGCCGACGAAGTGGCGACAAAGTCGTGGGTACCGGATCATGCCGTCGACATCCGAATTTCGTTTCCGCTGGCCCGCTACTTCCTGACAATCGTCGCTGGCCACGAGCGGCGCGACGATGTTCGGATCGGTGAGTTGCGCCGCGCCCACCCACTCCGTCGCATCGGCAACATTCTCTTTATCGGGATTGCGGCAACCGCCTTTTACACCGCTGCTGCGCTGGGCGTCCTCGTCTACAGCAGCGTCTTCGAGTTCTAGCTTTGTGCGCACCGGACGCTCGACGCTAATGAGCGTGACGTCGGATCTCGCGAGAAATGGAGCGGGCGATGGGATTCGAACCCACGACTTCAACCTTGGCAAGGTAGTCATCGACGCTCAATTTTTCATTTAATATCAACTTGCTAGTTCCCTAAGCGCTGAGCGCTGCACGGAATTGGCTGCGCGTCACCCGATATCCGCTTTGGGTCAGAAGCGGACATTAGTTTGCTGTCGCGGAGGCGAGCCGCTCAGCTCGTCGCAGCGCCGTCTTCCCAGATGCGTCCACCGATAACCATCACCTCCGGCACCAGACGCCGGTCGCCGACGAGGACCTCGCCCACGGCGTCATAGTAGTCGAACTGGCCTTGCTCCAACCTGAATGCGACCGCATCGCCAACCGTGCCCAAAGTAAGTGAACCCAACTCAGGACGGCCCATAACTTCCGCCGGCTTCGCGGTTGCGGCGCGCACAACATCGTCAAAGGACATTCCAAGACAAAGATATTTAGACATTGTTACCGCTACATCGAAAGCGGGGCCGTCAAAGCTGAATACATGGACGTCGCTGCTGATCACGTCGGGGGCAAAGCCTTCCTCAAGCGACGCGCGCGCCATCGCAAAGCTGAAGCTGCCCACGCCATGCCCCACGTCAAATATGACACCGCGCTTGCGCGCTTCGGTCATCTCGGGAAGGATCTTCCCCTTTCCGGTCACGGGTGCATTAGGAAACGGACGGTAGCAGTGTGTCAGAATGTCGCCGGGCCGCAGTCTCTCCAGTATCTCTCCACGACTGGGCGGCGGAAGGTCAATATGGGTCATGATCGGCAGGTCCAGTTCCCTCGCCACTTCCAGACCAATATCAAGCGGGGCAATGCCACTCGTGCCACCTGCCATTCGGCCAAGCCGGACTTTGATACCGACCACGACGTCACGATTCGCTTGGGCAACATCCATACACGCCACGGCATCCAGCAGCCGAAGGTCGGCGCACTCGCCGACCACTTCGCCACGCTGGGGGGCGACCGCCCCGAAGATACCGGCGAAGGAAATATTGAGATATGCGAGGATCCGCACGGTCGCAGGGTCGATCAAAAAACTCTTCAAGCCCGCGAAGTTGCCGGGCCCGGCACTGCCCGCGTCGACAAGCGTCGTCGTCCCGCTGCGTCGCGCTACGGGCTCCGGCCTTACCCCCAAGGACGTCGCACCCCAATAGACGTGGGTATGCAGGTCGATGAGACCAGGTGTGATGATAAGCCCGTCGACAAGACGGATATTGGTTGCGGACGTCGGGTCGAGCCGTTCTTCGATCGCTGCGACCTTGCCATCGGAAAAGGCGACATCGCGAACGGCATCTATCCCCTGTGCTGGGTCCACGACCCTGCCACCCTTTAGCAACAGATCGTACATGTCAGCTTCCCTGGATCAGACGTGCAATGCGCCTCCATCATGACAGAATGTTCCGTGCGGTAGTACCTATGTCCTTGCATTTGGCGAGAAAGACGCATCACCCTTAGCAGCCCGTTGACGAAGTCTTCCCTGGACGAAGTCGGCATGGTCTGATTCTCTGGTGTCCTGGCCTGAAGGGGGGTTCGCTGATGGCGATGGGACAGCAGAAGGATCGTCAGGGGGACTTGATGGTGAGCTGGTCGGAGATGCCGCGCTCGCCTGGTCATGTATTTTACGACCGCCTGCAGTTGGTACTGATCGAGGGCGGCTTCGACGGCTTCGCCGAGGCGGTCTGCCAGCCCTATTACGCGGCCAGGATGGGGGCGCCTTCGGTG
Organism: Alphaproteobacteria bacterium; assembly: GCA_963664465.2. GTDB lineage: Bacteria > Pseudomonadota > Alphaproteobacteria > UBA8366 > CAVOAK01 > CAVOAK01. The sequence continues at coordinate 111,486 of CAXXSU010000002.1, forward strand.
CCACCCGGGCGCTACTTCCGTATGCACCTGGTGGGCTACTTCGAGGGTATCGACTCTGAGCGTGGGCTGGAGTGGCGCTGCTCGGATTCCCTGTCGCTACGGGAGTTCCTGCTGTTGGAGATGCGGGAACGGGTGCCGGACCATTCCTGGCTGTCACGGACCCGCGCGCGCCTGCCCCATGAAGTCCACACGGCGGTGTTTGACTGGGTCCTGGCGCTGATCGCCGAGGCGGGTCTGGTGAAGGGCGAGCGCATCGGGGTGGATGCCTCGACCATGGAGGCCAACGCGGCGCTGCGCAACATCGTGCGGAGGGACACGGGCGAGGGTTACCGGGGGATGCTGGAGCGCTTGGCCCAGGAGAGCGGTATCGAGACACCCACGGCTGAGGACCTGGCGCGTCTGGACCGCAAGCGCAAGGGCAAGAAGCTCTCGAACCAGGACTGGGTTTCCAGGAGCGACCCCGAGGCCAAGATCGCCAAGATGAAGGACGGCACCACGCACCTGGCCTACAAGCCCGAGCACGCGGTGGATCTGGACACCGGCGCGGTGGTGGCGGCGGAGCTGCACCCGGCCGACGAGGGCGATACGACAACGCTTCCCAAGACCCTGGCGGCGGCCGAGGCAAACCTCGAGGCGGTGGATGTGGCGCCGACGGCCGAAGATCCGGCCGAATGTGTGACCGATAAGGGCTACCACTCACGGTTGGTCTTGAAGGCGCTCGACGACGGCCCCTGGAAGAGCCGGATCTCCGAGCCCAAGCAGAAGGGTTTTGCGCGCTGGCACGGAGATGATGCGGCTCGCCGGGCGGTCACCAACAACCGGACCCGGCTGTTATCGGGGGTGGCCAGGGAAGCCTTCAAGCTGCGCGCCGAGATCGTCGAGCGCTCCTTTGCCCACAACCTCGATCGCGGCGGTATGCGCCGGACCTGGCTTCGGGGCCGCGAGAACGTGCACAAGCGATACCTGCTTCACGTCGCCGGCCACAACCTATCGTTGCTGATGCGCCAACTCATCGGCGCCGGCACCCCGAAGGAGGCCGTGGCGGGCGGAATTGGCGCCTTGTTCGTGCTTGTTACGCCCGCTGGAGCCGTCCTGGTCGTTCAGATCGTCCTCATCGTCTCGGAGGATGGCGAAACCGCCTTCGCCGCGATATGCTTCGCCGTGGCGTGAAACCCGGTCAATGACGCCTTTTTCAACGGGCTGTTAGGCTCAATACGGGAGCTATAACCGAATCTTGTGTACGGCGTTGAAATGAAGGCGGCGTATCCTGGTGATTGTTGATGTCACCACTTGAGCTAAGCCAAGGAAGGATACGCCATGAAAGAGAATACCGTTGTTGCTTTTCAAAACCCATCTGATTTTCAGAAAGATCCGTTGACGGAAGTCCTACAAGCTGGAGCTCGCGAGTTGTTGGCCCAAGCCGTTGAGGCCGAGGTCTCCGTGTTTTTGGGTAGCCATGCGGCGCTTGTTGACGCCGCCGGCCGCCGCCGGGTTGTCCGCAATGGATATCTGCCGGAACGCTTCATCCAGACCGGGATCGGCCCGGTGAGCGTGCGCCAACCCCGTGTGCGGGACCGGGGGGACGGCGCCATCCGCTTCACGTCGGCGATCCTGCCGCGCTATCTGCGCCGCGCCAAGAGCCTGGAAGACCTTTTGCCATGGCTGTATCTGAAGGGCATTTCCACCGGCGACTTCGGGGAAGCCTTGGCGGCGCTCCTGGGGAGCTCCGCGCCGGGGCTTTCGGCCTCCACGATCACCCGGCTGAAAGAGGTCTGGGGGGTTGAGGCGGAGCGCTGGCAACGGCGCGACCTCACGGCCAAGCGCTACGTCTATTTCTGGGTGGACGGCATCTATTTCAGCGCCCGCATGGAGGAAGAGAAGCAGTGCATCCTGGTGATCGTCGGGGCCACGGACAAGGGACAGAAGGAACTGATCGCCATCGCCGACGGCTATCGCGAAAGTGAGCAGTCCTGGCTCGAAGTTCTGCTCGATCTCAAGCGGCGCGGCCTTGAAATGGGTCCGCAACTGGCGCTCGGCGACGGCGCGCTCGGCTTCTGGAAGGCGCTCCGCCAAGTCTACCCAGGCGCCCGCGAGCAACGCTGCTGGGTTCACAAGACGGGCAACGTCTTGAACAAGCTGCCCAAGGGTCTGCAAAAGAAAGCCAAGGGGCGCCTGCAAGACATCTGGATGGCCGAAACCAGGAAGGATGCCGAGAGCGCCTTCGACTTCTTCCTGGAAGCCTACGGGCCGAAGTACGACAAGGCCGCGGCCTGCCTGGCCAAGGACCGCGACGTCCTGCTGACGTTCTACGACTTCCCCGCCGAGCACTGGAAGCATGTACGCACGACCAACCCCATCGAGAGCACGTTCGCCACGGTTCGTCTGCGCACCTACCGGACCAAGGGCTGCCTGTCGCGCAAGACGGCGATGGCCATGGTCTTCAAACTATGCCAGTGCGCTCAGAGGAAATGGAGAAAACTCGATGGATCGAACCATCTCGCCGAGATCATTCGCGGCGTCAAATTCGTAGATGGAGAACGCCAGGATCGCGCCGCCGCATGATCAGCCCATACACAACTTTTGACAATAGCTCTCAATACGGGCGAAATGTTGCTCCGAGAAAGATAAAGATGTTGTTGAGTACCCAGAGCTGGGATTACACTTGACGTAGTTAATAAGGACAACTGCGATAAAGCAGCGATGAGAAGTGGCAGCAGTGGAATTCGGTGCGGGAGGCATCGACTCCAAGGGCGTAGCGTTCAATTCAGCAATGCCTTGAAGCCGGTCTTGTCATAAATCATTTGCCGAGGATTGCCTCCTCACTGGTGCTGCCCGCAACAGGTTCGCTGCGCGCAACGCAGTGTGTTCAACGGTTTTGCCCAGGACGCAAAGCGTGTCAGGGGCGCTCACCGAGAAAGGGAGGAATGCTCATGAAGTTTTTGAAATATTTTGCCTGTTCGCTCGCTCCAGTCCTCATGATCGCGGCCCTTGTGACCGCGGGCGTGGCGGCTCAGGAGATCAACAGCCAGCTGGCCGCCGGCAGCGTTCTCGAGAAGATCAAAAAGCGCGGTCTCATGAAGATCGGGCATTCGACTTTCATCCCCTGGGCCATGCGGGACAAGAAAGGGGGTCTGATCGGGTTCGAGATCGACGTCGCCAAACGACTGGCAAAGAACATGGGTGTCGAGGCCGAGTTTTTGACCACTCCGTTCGATGGCATCATTCCGGCGCTTCTTTCCGGCAAGTTCGACATCATCATCACCGGAATGGCGATCACGACTACAAGGAACCTGACGGTGAACTTCACGAATCCCTATGAGTGGTATTCGCAGGGCATCGTTGCGAACAAGAAAGTAGCCGAGGGATTCACGAAGCTGGAGGACTTCAACCGGCCCGACGTCGTGCTCGTGCTCAGGCGCGGCGGCTTCACGAGGGATATCATCGAGGCGACCTATCCCAAGGCGCAGCTTCGCTTCTTCGATGACGACCAGACGGCCATCCAGGAGGTCCTGAACGGCAACGCCCATGCGACGATCACGGCCGAACCGAAGCCGACTTTTCACGTTCTCGAGAACCCCGACATCCTATTCACGCCGTTCAAAGGCTTCACCCCGGTGCCCCGGACGCCGGCCGGGTTCGCGATCCGGAAGGGCGATCCGGATTCCCTGAGCTTCTTCAACAACTGGATTCTCCAGCGCTGGGAGGACGGGTACTTGCAGGCACGTAATGACTATTGGTTCACGACGAGGGGCTGGTTCGACGACATAGAGAACAACCCGTTCCTCAGGAAGAATTAACGGGCGAGGGCGCTTCGGGACTGTAGCCGGTTCGAAATTCGGGTCCCGCAATAAGGGAACTCTTGCGCCCGGGGTGGGGTGCCACGTCTCACCGCTGGCCCGGTTTAGTGATCGAAAGCGTGATCGAGCGTACAATTGCCATTGTTGAGATGCTCGGAGGCCGGCTCGCGGCTAGCAGGGTTCCAGTGGAATCTGTTCGGCCGTGGATGCGAGCGTTATCACTTCCACGAACAACAGGGAGCTTCCGATGAACGAGTGGAATATCTCCGAGGAGGCCGCCGCGCTTCTTCAGGATGCGCATCTGTGGGACATGACTGTGCCTTTGACGGTGCGCACAGGCGAGGAGACCCTGGACGTCACTCTCAGGCGTGCAGTCGAGCATGGTTACACGCTTGCTTCGCTAACGATTTCGTCGGACTGGGAAGGGCTCGCTGGTGCGATCAAGGCGGTCGCGCGGGATCGCGCATACTTCCTCGGCCATCCAGACAAATACGTGCTGGTCGAGAGGGTCGAGGACGTGGAAGCCGCCAAGCGCGAGGGGAAGATCGCCATCCTCTTCCACTTTCAGGGCACCAATCCCCTCGACGGTGATCTGAACATGGTTGAAACCTACTACAAGCTCGGCATCCGCCACATGCTGATCGCCTACAACATGAAGAACGTGATGGGCGACGGATGCATGGAGCGGACCGACGACGGGCTGTCGCGCCTGGGTGTGGCATTGATCGAAGAGATGAACCGCGTCGGCATGATCGTCGATGCGACCCACACCGGTTACCGCACGACGATGGACATGTTCGAGGTCTCCAAGGACCCGGTCATCTTCTCGCACTCGAACCCGGCGGCGTTGTGGGATATCCCGCGCAATGCGAAGGACGACCAAATCAAGGCCTGCGCCAAGACCGGAGGCGTCATGTGCATCAACGGCGTCGACTTTTTTCTCGGCGATACGGGCGGATTGATCGAACCGATGGTGAAGCACATCGACTACGTCGCCAAATTGATCGGCCCCGAGCATGTGGGAATCGGCACGGACTACGAGGCTTATAATTATGGTCGCGGTCAGTTTGAGCGAAAGCCAGCAAAACCGGCGGACCCATCCGCTTCATTCAGATCACCGAAGCATGGGGGGCGTTTCAATCCGATGGACTTGCATCAGGCCGCGCATCTCAAGGCTTCCGGCGGCAAGTCGATCGGGCCCGAGTGGGCCGACTGCTACTTCTTTGATCCCGAAAATATGCCAGAGCTGACCGAGGCGTTACTCAAGCACGGCTACAACGAAAAGGAGGTGCGCGGTATCCTTGGTGAGAACATCATGCGAGTCGCCAAGCAGGTGTGGAAATAATTCGGCGAAAGTCGGCCCGTAGCGATGCGCCATGGCTGAGCCCGCAATTGTCCTCTAAGGTTAAGTGCGGACAGCCCACGGGCTCGACTCCAAGGTCCGCTTCTGGCTACGAGCGGACCGTAATCGCGAGGTAAGGTGATGTCCGCTTATGACCCGAGGCGGACTAGCTCAAGGGATTGCTCCGACCCTATCCCAAGGCAACAAGAGTGTTTAGAGGTAGCCCTGATACCGCTTCGGCACCACGGCGCGATAAACCATGTCGATGTAAACATTATAATCAAACACCGGCAGCCCCGTCGCCTGATTAATATCCGCCGAAAAGAGTGGGAGGCTCGCGCACTCTAGGAGCACCGCGCCAATAGACGCATCGGCTTTGATCGCCTCCTGAACCGCGTCCACCACGTCGCTTCGCAGTTCGTCGACGTCCACCTCAATAGACGTGCTGCCCAAAGGCGCGGCATTGAATGGCAAATCCTCCGCGTCGTCGAGACCGGCGACGACAATCGGCATTTCTTCGGTGACCCCAACGGCCTCGAAGAAGTCCGACGACAAAAGCTTTTTGGATGCGGTCAACACGCACACGCTCTTGTCCTTGCCCAACATCTGTAGGATCAAGGGAATCATCATCAGCGGCGATGAGAACACCGGAATGTCGACTGCGTCGGCCAGGACGTCCTGAATCAGAGAAAAGAAGCCGCAACCCAAGGTGATGGCGCACACCCCGTCGGCTTCCATTTCCTTGGCGGCTTGAACGGTCGCCTGGACGTCCGGGGCCAATTCTCCGTTATTGCCCCTAATCGGGGGAAAGGGGTTGTTGTCAACTCCGGGGATCATCTTCATTCGCACCGGAAAATCGTGGGCGCAGGCGTCGCGTATACCGCCCGGGATAATTGGAGGCTGCTTATCGAACAAGAGGATGCCTATGGCCTCCCCATAAAAAGGCTTTCCGCCAACGACCTTCATATCGCTGTCGCCTTTCAGACGGTTGGGGTTGGAACCGCGCCCATTATAGGAACATCGCGGGCCAGGGTCATTAGAAACCCGCTACTGTTGCCGTTTCACGGAACGTACGCGGACGACATTGTTTCAAATTCCGGCTATTGGCGGACATAACGACCTACCCGTCTAGGTCAACGACATCCAGCATCTCGTCAGCACGCATGGCGGCGTGAATGGGTGCCTCTACGCCATGCTGGTTGATCATCCGACCAAGTCAGCCACAGATTTCGGCAATCGAAAGGGCCAGTGTCTTGGTGCAGACCACCAATTCCTCGAGAGTTACGTACTCGTTGGCGGTCGGCCAAGAGTCGAACATTCGAATGTCACCGGGGCCATACATGACGGTCTCGACACCTGCCGCCGCCAGCATGTTGCCGTCGTTATATGCACCCAACCTGGGCTCCGCCCCGACCACAGGCGGACTTCCGGTGACCAATTCGTGATTGCGCGCCAGGGCTGTGACCAGCTTGGAGTCGGCCGGCGTGGAAAATGGCGGACCGTCGTAGCCTGCCAACCAGCCATCTTGCGGAGGGGCCTGGACCGTGACGTCAAAGCCGGAGTGTTCCTTGGCCAGTTTCGCTAACAATCGCTCTACATCTGCCTTGATGGTCGCTGCGGATTGTCCCGGCACCGTTCGCACTTGCACCGTCATGGTCATTTCATCCGACGTGACCCGGCTCATGTAGTCTCCGACGATCTCGTCATAGTGGAGCATCGGGAAATCGGGCAAATCGGGATGCTTCTCGAACGTGAGCCAATCCCCTTCCGGTATCGACCGGATCGAGGAGCCCATCCGCTGGACAATCAGGGCCAATTGCTCAACCGGATTGAGATAGCCGGCACGTTGGGCCGGCGTACTGTTGACATGAATCAGCGGCGCGCGCGCGTGAAGCCGGAACGCGGTCAAGCCACAGGACACGTGCGCGATGCCGTTGCCCGAATTCTCCGTGTTGATGCACATATCGGCACTGTATCCACGCTCGATCAGAGCCTTCGTGCCGTGGCCACCAGTCTTGTGTCCCATGACCGGGCAGACCAGGACATCGCCCTTGAGCTTGACGCCGGCCTTGCGGATGGCCGCCACCGCGGCGATCATGGCGACGACACCACCTTTGTCGTCTTGAGCGCCGCGACCGTAGATCTTTCCGTCCTCGAAGTGACCGCTGAACGGATCGTGATCCCAGTCGCCCACCAGTTCCCGATGGTCCATATGCCCATTCAACATCAGGCTTGGCCCGCCCCCGGTGCCACGGAGCCGCCCCACGGGTTGCCGACTGCTCCGGTCGGTGCCCTTGGGATCCTCCACCTCCATCATCTCGACCTCCAGGCCGATCTCGCCCATCACACCGCCCAGATAGTCGGCGCACGCTTGCTCTTCGTAAGAGAAGCTGGGAATTCGCACGCATTCCTGCTCCATGGTCAGCACACGGTCTTCATCCACGGCCGCCAGGATGCTGTTCGCCTTTTTTGTTTCCAAGACCATTCGCCCCACCCCACCCCACCCCCCCCCCCCCCGATCAAGACGGGCCGAGTTTAGCGAAGATGACGATGAAGCGGTATCGGATACGCTATTCTTGGCCTGCGCCCGAACGTCCGCTTTGGGTCAAAAGCGGACTCTAGGGAGGCGCGTGGAAAACGTCTGCTTCTAGCCATAAGCGGACATGACGCATGATCAATGCACCGTTCCATCTAGAATTGTAAAAATAGGGTATCCTATTCGCTCTCGTAGTGGCAAGATGTTGTGATGGCCGAGAATACTGCCCATCCCGTTGGCGGGATCGATTACCCTCGCACGCTTATGGAATTTGACGACTGGTTCGCTTCTGAGGCCGCCTGTGCGGATTTTCTTCGGCGTGTCCGTTGGCCTGCCGGGTTTCGGTGTCCGGCCTGCGGGGGAACCGAGGCGTGGGTGACGGCCAGGGGCCAACAGCGATGTGCGGGATGCCAACGTCAGACGTCGCCGACCGCGGGGACGATCTTCGAGGGTACGCGGAAACCGTTGCGGCTTTGGTTCCAGGCGATGTGGTATGTGACGAATCAGAAGCACGGCGTCAGTGCGCTTGGGGTTCAACGAATACTCGGCCTGGGCGGTTATCAAACGGCTTGGACATGGCTCCATAAGCTGCGCCGGGCCATGGTTCGACCGGGCAGAGAGCTTCTGAATGGCGAGGTCGAGGTCGACGAAACCTATGTGGGCGGCCGGGAGGTTGGCGTTACGGGGCGGAAAACAAACAAGAAATCGATTGTCGCGATTGCCGCCGAAATCCGGGGTCGGGGCACCGGTCGTATCCGCATGGCGCGTGTCGAGGACGCATCCGCCGAGAGCCTCATTCCTTTCGTCCAAACGGCTGTGTGCCCGGGAGCAACGATTCGAACCGATGGCTGGCGAGCCTACAACGGTCTCACGGGAGTCGGCTTCGAACACCAGCCGAAAAATATTTCCGCCAGCGGCGACCCAGCCCACATTGTCATGCCCCAAGTTCATCGGGTAGCCGGCCTCCTTGATCGGTGGTGGCTGGGTATTCACCATGGGGCTATTAGCGCCTCCCAGCTTGATTACTATCTGGACGAGTTCACGTTCCGCTTCAATCGCCGCCGATCCAAAGCTCGCGGCCTCCTGTTCTATCGACTCCTCCAGCAAGCAGTGCAACTGGAGCCCGTGCCATACAAGAAGCTCGTCGGGGGCAGACCCAGCCCTGCCCCCCAGATCTAGGCACTACGAGAGCGAATAGGATACCCTATTTACACATTTGCCGTGGGGGGTCAAGGCGTGCATTGAACAATCCTTCGTAAGCGACAGTTCGGCCGCCGACTCCGCTGCGCGTATCGTCTCGCGCTTGCGGCTATCCCTCGCCCGCGGATCGCGCCAGCTGCGCTAGAAGGGCCGCCGCACACTCTCGGCGAAACGCTCGGGCCGCTCGTCATAGGCGATCCGGGCGCTGTCTAATACGACCTTGGGCGACCTTGTGACCGACCTCAGGCATGCGCTTGCGATCGTCGCCGACAGCTCCCCCCTTTAACGCGATGGCGGCATTAAGACACGCCTACCCTGAATTTTTTGATGTCCGCTCTTCCCTGCACAGCGGACCGTCATCATGGCGGTCGTTGGTGACCGCTTATGACCCAAAGCGGACTAATTTCCCTCAACGCGCGCGTATGGTATCGGTCGGGTAGATTACAGACTGCTGCACCTTAAGAAAGCGTCAGACATAATCTTGCCAGTACATTGGCGAAGCCACATGCGCTACGAATTATGTGGTTCGCGTTGCTGAACCGTCGATAATGTCGTTTCGCTGAAGGGGAGACAGAACGTGACAGTTTCTTCGCCAAGAAACTCGGCTGAGATTCGCGCAAGCCTGGATCACCCCGTCGTGGATACCGATGGTCACATGATGGAGCATCTCCCCGTCTTTCTGGACTATCTGAGAGACGTCGCGGGCGCGGATATAGTCGACCGTTTCGTCGCCAGGTCGAACGAGACCCGAGAAAACAACTGGCATGTTTTGTCTCCGGAGGAGCGCCGTGATCAACGGGTCGCCCGCCCGCCATTTTGGCAGAGCCCGGCGCGAAACTCGATTGATCGCGCAACCGCCATGCTTCCTCGGCTGCTTCGCGAGCGGCTCGACGAGTTCGGCTTCGACTACGCCATCATCTATCCCACCCTTGGCTTCTATTTGATCGACGAGCCGGACGAAGAAATTCGGCGGGCGGCCTGCCGTGCTCACAACACGATGGAAGAAGAGCTGTTTCGCGATCATGCAGACCGCCTGACCACGCCCGCATGTATTCCAACCCATACGCCGACAGAAGCGATCGAAGAACTTGATTACGCCGTGAATACGCTGGGGTTGAAAGCCGCCATGATCGCAAATTTGGTTCACCGTCCGATACGAGCGGTGGCTCGTGTCGCACCTGAACTTGCGGCCCACGCTACCTGGACCGATTGCTTAGGCCTCGACAGCGAATACGATTACGACCCTTTTTGGGCCAAATGTGTGGAGCTTGGTGTTGCCCCTACTGCTCACTCGCGCGGACAGGGTCGCAATGCGCGCCGATCGGTCACAAACTTCATGCATAACCAAATCGGTCATTTTGCAGAGGCTGGAGATGCGTTCGCACGGGCGCTCTTCTTCGGCGGCGTTACGCGGCGGTTTCCTGAGCTCAACGTCGGATTTCTTGAAGGCGGCGTTGGCTGGGCGTGCAGCGTTTACGCAAAACTCGTCGGCGCTTGGGAGAAGCGCAATGCAGATGTGATCGATGACCTCAATCCAGCAAACATAGATCTCGATGCGCTGGCGACGTATTTCGATCGGTATGGCGGCGAGCCATTCAAAGGCAAACTGGTACAACGCGAACAGGGGCCGAAAGGTGGAGCCAGAGACATGGGCCACGCGGTTACCCGCGTCGATGGCACATGGACCGACACGGACGTGGAGTTAAAGGACGACTTCGCCGCCTGTAAGATCGAGCGAGCGGAAGACATCGTCGAGCTGTTCATCAAGCCGTTCTACTTTGGGTGCGAGGCAGACGATCCCATGAACGCAACCGCTTTCGGCGGCGTACGGCTCCCGTTCGATGCGAAGCCGAAAGCGATTTTTGGTTCGGATATTGGCCATTGGGACGTTCCGCGCATGGATGGCGTTCTTGAGGAAGCCTACGAGCTCGTCGAGAAGGGAATGCTTGATGGAGGAGATTTCCGGAAATAGGGTATCCTATTCGCTCTCGTAGTGCCTAGATCTGGGGGGCAGGGCTGGGTCTGCCCCCGACGAGCTTCTTGTATGGCACGGGCTCCAGTTGCACTGCTTGCTGGAGGAGTCGATAGAACAGGAGGCCGCGAGCTTTGGATCGGCGGCGATTGAAGCGGAACGTGAACTCGTCCAGATAGTAATCAAGCTGGGAGGCGCTAATAGCCCCATGGTGAATACCCAGCCACCACCGATCAAGGAGGCCGGCTACCCGATGAACTTGGGGCATGACAATGTGGGCTGGGTCGCCGCTGGCGGAAATATTTTTCGGCTGGTGTTCGAAGCCGACTCCCGTGAGACCGTTGTAGGCTCGCCAGCCATCGGTTCGAATCGTTGCTCCCGGGCACACAGCCGTTTGGACGAAAGGAATGAGGCTCTCGGCGGATGCGTCCTCGACACGCGCCATGCGGATACGACCGGTGCCCCGACCCCGGATTTCGGCGGCAATCGCGACAATCGATTTCTTGTTTGTTTTCCGCCCCGTAACGCCAACCTCCCGGCCGCCCACATAGGTTTCGTCGACCTCGACCTCGCCATTCAGAAGCTCTCTGCCCGGTCGAACCATGGCCCGGCGCAGCTTATGGAGCCATGTCCAAGCCGTTTGATAACCGCCCAGGCCGAGTATTCGTTGAACCCCAAGCGCACTGACGCCGTGCTTCTGATTCGTCACATACCACATCGCCTGGAACCAAAGCCGCAACGGTTTCCGCGTACCCTCGAAGATCGTCCCCGCGGTCGGCGACGTCTGACGTTGGCATCCCGCACATCGCTGTTGGCCCCTGGCCGTCACCCACGCCTCGGTTCCCCCGCAGGCCGGACACCGAAACCCGGCAGGCCAACGGACACGCCGAAGAAAATCCGCACAGGCGGCCTCAGAAGCGAACCAGTCGTCAAATTCCATAAGCGTGCGAGGGTAATCGATCCCGCCAACGGGATGGGCAGTATTCTCGGCCATCACAACATCTTGCCACTACGAGAGCGAATAGGATACCCTATATTTTCATTTCTTGCCTGAAACGGCCATGTTGCAGCCAGACACTTCAGCGCTGATTATGCCTGCTGACAGCCGGAGATCAATAAAGGTTGCAGGCCGCTGCTCTCAATAGGGCACGCCGCCTTCGAGCGTCACGCGATAGCACAGCCTGCGACCGTTCCCGTCCGGAAATTTAGACGCGCGGTGCATCGTGCAGCGGTTGTCCCATAGGATGGAGTCGCCGGGCCGCCATTGATGCGTATAGGTGAATTGAGCTTGCGTTGCGAACGACTTGAGGTCGTCCAGAAATTCGATCCCCTCTTCCTTCGACATGCCGTCGACCGAAGACTCGCGTGTATCGAGAATACCGACGAACAATGCCTTCTGTCCGGTTTCAGGGTGCGTACGCACGAATGGGTGGCTGACGTCGGGCAGCTCGCGTTTTTCGTCCTCGGTCAAGGGCTCGTAACCGACGCCATGGCGCTCGTTCGTCACGACATGACTATACCTCCAATGGCGATTTTCGAGTTTGCTCTTCGTAGCCTCCGGCAGCGCATCATAGGCCTTGGTCATGTTGGCGAACCATGTATCATCGCCGCCCTTTTCCGGCACTTCCTTGGCGTAGAAGAATGAACCACCGGCGGGTTCTGTCAGGAAGGAGAAGTCGCTGTGCCAGGCTTCGCGGAAGCTGACGTCCGGTCGCGAGCCGATATCCTTGCCGTCGACCTTGATGTTGGAGAGCACGATCACTTCCGGGTGTTCCGGGATTCCCGGCAGGGGTTGAGGGCTTATCTTGAACTTGCCGAATCGCTGCGCGAACGCCTTCTGCCGCTCCGGGGTCAGGTCCTGGTCACGAAACAGGAGAATATTGTTGCGCAGCCAGCCATCGCGGATTTCAGCAATCGTCTCGTCGGAATGGTCGTCGGCAACGTTGACGCCGATGACTTCAGCTCCGAGAGCTTCGCATAAAGGTTTGAATTCGATCGTCATGATCAGCCTCCCACGCGTCGAGCAAGGTCACGTAGTTTCGACTTTCGGCCGACAATTTCCGCACCGACGCCGAAATCGTGAAGCTCACAAAAATCGTATTCCTGAATCACCGTTTGGGAAATAAATTTCTCACCAACGTCGTCTCGGATTTGAACCAAAAATGGCACTGTCGGTACGCCATGTTCGACGTCCGCTTTGGGTCACAAGCAGACCTTCGAGCAACTCGTTAGGAATGACTGCTTTCGGTAGGTAAGCAAACGTTTCCTCACTTCACGCCGGTGGTCCGCTTGTAGCCAGAAGCGGACGTTCGCTGCCATCGGATTTCGCCTCCTTGACAGAAGGCAAGTTTGCTGGCGAAAGATTGCTCGGCGACTTTGTCCAGATGGTGTTCACGCAACTTATTGTCATCTGTCTTGGGAAACACCTAACTACGATACGGCACCAATGAGCCGCACTCGTTTGGTGTATCGTGTGGCAAGAGCTAAGGTAACGTAAAGAGGTTGGAAGCGGGCTTATACAGGATCGGGAGCAGGGTAATGATCAACGCGGCAGAGCGTATGTTTGATCCCAAGATTTACGAAAACCTGAAACTCCCCGTGACCGAGGCGGAAACGCTTCCCCCTTGGTGCTACTCGTCGCAGGAATGGTATCAGGCCGAAGTTGAGCGTCTCCACATGAAAGTTTGGAATTTTCTTGGCCGAACTGATCGCATTCCAAACCAGGGTGACTATTTCACGACTGAGTACGCCGGTATTCCTTTGATCATCGTTCGTGGCGAGGACGATCAGGTGAGGGCTTTCGCCAATAGTTGCCGCCACCGAGGAGCGCGGGTCGTCGATGGCGAAGGCAACTGTAGTGCGTTTACTTGCCCATATCACGGCTGGACCTATCTGCTCGACGGCACGCTTCGCAGCGCGCGGGAGATGGACGGCACGGTCGGGTTCAAGCTCGAAGACTACGGCCTAATTCCGGTCAGACTCGAAACATGGGACGAATTCATCTTCGTCAACTTCGACGATGAGGCCGAAGGCCTTCTCGACTATCTGGGCGACGCGCCCGAAGTGCTGAAATCCTACAACTGCGGGGACCTCGTCTGCACGCGCATCAAAACCCATGAGGTCGATTGCAACTGGAAAACTCACATCGAAAACGCCATGGAGGACTATCACGTTCCCAACGTGCATGGCGTCTCGATCGGAAAGAAGAACGTTGACCACTTCCCAGTGGAAACCAAGGGCAACTGGTTCAACATGCGCGAGCGCCATGACGAATACACGCGCGCCCTGCTCCAAGAGGACCGCGAGCACATGTTTCCGCGCATCAAGACACTTGATGGTCACGCCGCGGAAGGCACGAATTTCGTGTGCCTGAACCCGTCGACTATGCTTGGCATGACGTTGGACTGCGTCTGGTACATTGAGCTCCATCCGCAAGGTCCCGGCCACACGCATATCGAAGTCGGATCATGCTTTCCCAAAGAGACGACTGAATTGCCGGACTTCGAGGAACGGGTGCAGCATTATTACAAGCGTTGGGACAAATCGATTGGCGAGGACAACGTAATTACAGCGGTCCAACAGGTTGGCGTGAGTTCGCCGCTAGCCAGGCGTGGCCGTATGTCGCGCGAAGAGTATCTCATCCCCAAGCTCGGGCTATGGTGGACAAGTCACGTGCTTGGAAACACGAATGCGGCCGTCTAGCGTCGGCGTCTTGCATGTTCGCGGCGGCAACACGGCTGCCCGTCTCCGTGGACCGAGCCGGCGATAACATTCGAACACTAGGTGCAATCTCAAGGAGGAGCAGTGCCTACCAAATCAGAGCGACCCGCGAAGTTGGTGGAAAGACGGGGAAAGATACACTTCCATATAGACAACCACCGGCCGCTCGGGCCTGTCTTTCAAGTTACACCGCCTCGGCTCAACGCGGCGTTGAAGCGGTACCCGAGGGTCGCAAAAAAACTGCACATTACCGTATCCCAAGACGGCAAGGGGATGGACAGGCATCTGAAAACGGCTGACGCGCTGTTCGCCTGGAAAATGAACCTTAAGAAATTCGCGGAGCGCGCGCCCAAGCTGCGATGGGTTCAGGCTCCGGGCGCGGGTATCAATCACCTGCTGCCGCTGGATTGGCTTCCGAAGGGCGCCGTCCTCACCAACAACAGCGGTGTCCATGGCGAGCGCGCCAACGAATACGGCATCATGGCGATCCTCATGCTGAACAATCGTCTGCCGGAAATGATGACAAACCAACGCCGTGCGCGATGGGATCAGCTCTTTAACAGTGGGATTGCGGGGAAAACACTGCTCGTGGTGGGCGTCGGCAACGTTGGCGGCGGCATTGCCAGATCGGCCAAGAAGTTTAACCTTCACGTCATCGGCATCAGGCGCACAGGCAAGTCCCATCGGTACGTTGATCGGATGTACCGCCCAAGTGACCTGCACCTGGCGCTGCCGCTGGCCGATTTCGTTTTTGTCGCGGCACCGAGCACGCCGGACACCCGGCACCTGATTGGTCGAAAGGAGCTCAACCTGCTGAAACGGGGTGCCGGCATCGTCAGCTATAGCCGCGCCGACACCATGGACTACGATGCCCTCCGCAAGAAATTGGTAAAACGTCATCTGAGTGCCGTCCTCGACGGATTCGATCCGGAACCCCTGCCGAAATCTTCACCGCTCTGGTCTACGCCGAACCTGATCATCACACCGCATTGCTCGTCCGACGATACCGAGGTCTACACGCCGGCAACGCTAGATCTCACATTTAGGAATATGGAACGGTTCATCGCCGGCAAACCACTCTTGAACCGTATCGATCCGAAGCTGGGATACTAGCTGCCTGCGACAGCTTGCCGGACGGTGAATATCCGCAACATTTGAGCCGCAAAAGCCGATCAGGATCGGAGAACAACCTTGACCAGACGATTAACGATGGCACTGGAGCGCTACGACCGGCATATGCCGTTTCACATGGGAACGGTACCGCCGCCGGATGGCTACGAGATCACACCACTGGAGGTCGCGGTTGGTGACACGCCCGGCCGGCGCGACGGTATCGACCGCCACGGCAGAATGTACAATGACCAGGCGTTCGATATCGGCGAGTTTTCGCTAGCCTCCTACATCATGATGGTCGCCCGCGGCGAGCCGTTCACTGCCACGCCGATTTTTCCGCGTCGGCTATTCAGCCACAACCACATGTTCGTCAACGTCGAGTCGGGGATCGAGGCGCCCGCGGATCTCATAGGCAAGAAAGTCGGTATCTGGTCATTTCAGACGACGTTATGCGTGCTCGCCAAGGGTGACCTCAAGCTCTCGTACAGCGTGCCATGGGAGGACATACACTGGATTCGCCAACACAACGAAGAATTGCCCTGGACACCCCCAAAGAACCTGTCGATAGAGGATGTGCCCGCGGGCAAGGATGTGCCGCAGATGCTGGTCGACGGCGAGATCGATGCGTTCTTCCATCCCTTGCCGCCGCCGGCGGTGCTGGCCCGGACCGACCGCGTGCGCCGGCTGTTTGCTGATCCAAGGCACGAAGCAACTTCATACTTCAGGAGAAACGGTTTCTTTCCCATTATGCATTTGTTGGTGTTTCACCAATCGCTCATCGATGCGGAGCCGGAATTGCCGCTAAAGTTGATTGCCTACTGGGAAGAGGCGAAACGGCAGGCGACGCTCTACTACCAGGACCCGGGATTCTCCGAACTTGCGTTCGCCCGCAACGAGTTTGAAGCGCAGCGTGACATGCTGGCGTCGGACCTCTGGCCGTCGGGGCTGGAGGCTAATCGCAAAAATTTGGAACAGTTCATAGAGTATGTCGCCGACCAGAAGCTTATCGACGAACCGATCCCGGTCGAAAGTCTATTTCATCACTCGGTGTTGAACACCTGACCCTGCGGTACTCAAAGTGTTCTGGGTGAATTTGCTGGCGCGCCGTGAGCCACCACAATGCCTAAACATCGTGGCGGATAAAGCCTGGCGTTGGCGGCTGGACCGCAAGGGCCAATTCTCGCTAGGCTTATGTTGTCCAAGTAGGCCGGACGTGAAGGAGGGAATGCGATGAAGAGTGAATTCGAGCGCTTTCAGATAATGTTCAACGACCTATTTTGGTTCACAGACCGTTGTCTCGACCGCATTCCGCCCGACAAACTCGACTGGGTCCCAGAGCTCGGCGAGCGCGTGCAATACGGCGACCGCGTTCTAATCGCCTCGATCAGGAATCTCTATATTCACATCATCTCCAGCGAGTACGACTGGGTTCGCAAGGTGAGGGATTGCGACGACGACACACAGATCCCCCCGGGCGGCGATCGCGACCTCGCGAAACGCATGAGCGAGGGCGACTTTCGCCCTATGTCGCAGGACGCGCACAATTCTAACATGGAGATTGTAAAGGGCTACACAGACGAGATCCTGGAGAAATCCGTACGCTATGAGGGCTGGATGTGCTCCGGCATGGGGCTGCTCTGGGGCATGTACTCGCATCGTGCCTATCACCTAGGTAACATCGATCTATACATGCGCCAGGGTGACATGAACGCACCTGATTTCTTCACCATGGAGCCGACGATGATGGCATAGCGACGGGTCGCCCCGCTTGCTCCCAAGTCTGTGAGGGTGTCGGCAATGCTCCAGAACGCACATCTAAGGAACTGAATTATGTCAGCTTCGAGCAAAATTGACTCTCCACGTTCGACCAACATCGTCGAACAGACCACTCTACCCGCTGGCGGCGCGTGGTCCCGTGTCATGGAGCCCGGCCAAGTCATCCGGATCGTCGACCTCGAGGGGCGACAGGCCGCAGATTTCCTCTGCTACAACGCCGACAGGCCGGAGGAACGCTATCACGCGGCAAACACGCTTTGGGCCGCGCACACGCTGCGGCTAACGAAGGGGCACGTGCTGATGTCCGACGAGGCGCGGGTGATGTTCACAGTCATCGAGGACACCTATGGTTATAACGACACGATCGGTGGCTGTTGCAGCACGGCGACCAACGAGTGGATTTACGGCGTAAAGGGCTTTACCGGCTGTCGCGAGAATTTTATTAAGTTGCTCGAACAACACAGAATGACGCGCCGCGACCTCGTTCCCAACATCAACCTGTTCACCAACGTTCCGGTCGCCGCCGATGGCGGACTCAAGAAATTTGTGTTCTCGGACCCTGGGTCGAAGCCCGGCGATTTTGTCGAACTCAGGTCGGAGATCAAGGCGTTGGCTCTCGTCTCGAATTGCCCGCAATCTAACCGGCATAGCCTGACGCCCAGTGGAATTGAAATTATCGTCTGGGAAAGTGAAGCGGACGAATCAGACAAATGAAAAGGCCCGCGGGGTCAGATACCCGCGGGCCCTGTAAGCTTTGCTCGGCCGCGTCTATTTACCTTCGACGAGGTCCAACCACGGCCGATCGTAGGAGAACCAATAGGCAAATCGCTCATCGATAAAGCCATTCTCCTTATAGATGGTAATCCAATTGTTCATAAAATTCAGGAAGTCCACGTCGCCCTTGCGCATAGCGAACGACCCGGGCCAGCGTTGAAACACTTGATCGCCATATGGTTTGAACAACTTGTCCGGATTGTCGATTACCTGAAAGCTCACCTTGGGCTCGGAGGACAAGAAAGCGTGAGAATTGCCATTTAACACGTCCTGGACTGCCTGCTGGTCGTCTTCGAACTGGAGAATTTTAGCATCCGGAAAATGTTTTTTGACGACTTGAATCGGCGACGTTCCACGACGCATGGCGAATGTCACGCCCGCGTTATTGAAATCGTCATTTTTTGACATGCGGGGACTGGAAACCTTGAACTTACCCGCCAACTCCTTGCTGGCCACCATACCTTGACTGCCCCAAACATAAGGATTTGAGAAGTTGACCTGAAGGTTTCGACTCGGCTTCATTTCCATTCCAGCAATGATGATGTCGAATTTGCCGGTAAGTAGCGCCGGAATGATACCTGGAAATGCCGTCGGTACGTGTTCAATCTTCACGCCCATGTCCGCGGCTACTCTATTTGCAACGTCAACTTGGAAACCGATCATCGTTCCATCTTTCGCGCGCATAGCGGATGGAACAAATGTTGCGACGCCAACCATCAAACGGCCACGTTTCTTGATGGTCTCAAGAGTGCTTTCCTGGACAAGCTTCAACCGCGTATCCTGGGCAAACGTATTGCTGTGGAGCCCCAAGAAGATCAATGGCACAGCTACCAAACTGAGAATTAGACCTAGATGCTTCATGTTGAATACTCCCTGTTTGTGACGCTTGAATTGCACATTTCTTGTAATTGGAAGAAAGTCTAGCAGGGCCAACTGAAAAGTACGAATCGGTTTCCGTAACTAAATAGTACAGGGGTCAGTAAATGACAGAACCGAGCGCTCTGAACTATGGCAATCATGCGGGTCGGCAGCGAACCCGCGACGTTGCCGAGGATGTTGAGCTCACCCATGTCGGGCCGGGCACGCCGGGCGGGGAGTATCTGCGCCGTTTTTGGCAGCCGGTCGAATTGGTATCCGAATTGGGCGACCTGCCCCTTGCCATCCGGATGCTGGGTGAAGACCTCGTACTGTTCCGCTCAGGAGACGGTAAATTGGGGCTGCTCGGCCGCCATTGCTGCCACCGTGGCGCGTCGCTCGAATACGGCATCGTGACGGACGAAGGGATCAGTTGTTGCTACCATGGCTGGCACTATGCCGTAGATGGGACAATTCTCGATACGCCCAACGATCCGGGTAGCCAGATTAAGGAGCGACTACGCCATACCGCCTATCCTGTGCTGGAGTTTGGCGGCCTGATCTTTGCCTATTTAGGGCCGCCGGAATCGGTGCCGACCTTTCCTATGCTCGACGTTTGGCAAGAGTCGGATGTTGACCTCGTCCCCTATTCCTACCGCTATCCCTGCAATTGGTTACAACGCTGGGAAAACAGCCAGGATCCAGTCCACAGCGTCTTTCTTCACACCCGAATAAGCGGTGTGCAATTCGCAGAGTCCTGGGGCGAACTATCAGTCGTAGATTGGGCCCGCACACCTCTTGGCCTAATGAATATCAACGTGCGGCGATGGAAAAAAAATGTCTGGGTTCGCACGGGCGAAACTATCATGCCCAACATCACGTTAGTCGGTCCCGCGTGGGAGAAGGGCGAAGACGAGAAGTACTTCCAGCGCGTGGCAGGAACCCGTTGGCTCCGTCCGATCGACGACACCCATACAGAGGTCATCGGCTGGCGTCATCTCAATGACGCGCTCGATCCCGAAGGCCGCAGCCGGAAGCAACTTATCGGCAAGGGAACGACCGATATATTTGGTCAAATTGATGACGGCCGGCCCTACGAGGAGCGGCAGCGGGCTCCCGGCGATTTCGAGGCGATCGTTTCACAGGGGCCGATCGCGATACACGAACTGGAGAATCTGCAGGCCACGGACAAAGGCGTCGCCATGTTGCGCGTCCTTGTGCGCCGCGGGATCAAGGCCGTTGAGAAGGGTAAACCGTACGTTTCGCCGCCGCGCGAAGGTGGAGACGTTGTGCCAACATTTACACAAGATACCGTGATCGAGCTTCCGTCGGACGAAGAGGACGACCGCGCATTCATCCGCGACATCGGCGCAAGAGTGGCGCAAATAGTAACCAACAGCGCAAAGTTACCTTATGCGCAACGTGCGAAAGATGTCGTGCAGAAAACCCGCGCGCTCAATTCACAACGAATCTAGATCGCAAAGCCGACGAGGATATTCCACTCACATGAGCAACCAAATTGCGGGCAGATCATGACTCGGACGGCAGAAGAGATACTCGGGAAGAAGGCCATTGCGGCGGTGCGCCGGCCGGTTGAGAAGGCCGGTGGGTTGCCGGGTGTCGCTTACACGAGCCAGGTGCTCTTCTCACCCGTTTGGGAGCGCAATATTCACCATTTCCACAACGAGCTGATCGACCATCTGATTGTCTAATCTGCACGATCGGATGTCGGTGCTAATTTGTGCGTCAAGGTCGCGTTTTGTCATCACGACGCATATCCATCGGCTGGCTTATTGAAACTGCGGCTTTCGTGATCAGGTCTATTGTTCGGCCGCCGGTTCGCCGAACTGCCCTTCAATTTCAAAATCCGTTACCACGCCAGCACCGAACATCTCGAGTGTTGCCTTTGCCACATGCTCCCTGATCTTGGCTTCGATATCATCCGTCGCGGTTTCTTCCCTGTTCGACAGATAGAGGCCGATTGGGTTCGCGTAGATTCGGCGCAACTGCCTGGTCCTGCCGCTCGCCTTGTCGCGCGCGTCTTCCTTTGCGAACTGCAGCGTCACTTTTACCGACACCATTTTGGTGGTGGCAACCACCGGGTCGCCCGTCCTGGATTTAGCTGTCTTCATGCTGACAGGCGCGACAAGTTCGACGATCAGCGCGTGGCCTTTCCCATTTGCCGCTTCGACAGGTACGTCATCGCCTCGATCATCGAACAAAACAAACGCCCCAGCGGCAACCATGAGCACCAGCACGAAACCGATAATCGAGTATTTCATGATCCCTCTCCCTGCGAAGGCATAGACCATCGCAAGTCCCCGTTTGTCCTTCATAGCAAAGCGCGTGTCCTTTTCGCATGGACACATCTGAGGGTGATTCGTACCATAGCAGAGTCGTTTTCTAATCATCCAGTGGGGTGAACGCATGGACACGATCGAAACAGCACAATTTGCCAGTTACGCTGGTCGCCAAAGCATCCCGAATGTGTCGGAGAATGCCGAACTGACTCATGTTGGGCCGGGGACGCCGTGTGGTGAATACATGCGCCGCTTCTGGCAGCCAGTTGAGCTCTCCTCTGAGCTGCGCGAACTACCCATTGCAGTACGCATTTTGGGCGAAGATCTCGTCCTGTTCCGCACTAAATCCAACGGAGCTGGTCTGCTTGGCCGTAACTGCTGTCATCGTGGTGCGTCGCTCGAGTATGGCATCGTCACCGAGGAGGGCATCAGCTGCTGCTATCACGGCTGGCATTACGGCCTGGATGGCGCAATCCTCGAGACGCCGAACGACCCGGATAGCCAGTTCAAGGAAACTTTGCGCCACACGGCTTATCCGGTTCACGAATACAAGGGTATCCTGTTCGCATATATGGGCCCCGCCGACGACGTGCCCGATTTTCCGATCATGGATACTTGGGAGGATCCTGAAAGCACGCTGGTGCCCTACTGCTATCCCTACCCATGCAACTGGCTGCAAGCGCTCGAAAACACCCAGGACCCAGTACACAGTGTGTTCCTTCACACCCGAATCAGCGGCGCGCAATTCGAAGAAAGTTGGGGCGTGTTGCCCAATGTGAACTGGGTCGACACGCCGCTTGGCATGATGAATGTCAACGTGCGGCGTTGGAAGGACAAGGTCTGGATCCGCACGACCGAGCTCATTTTGCCGAACTTAAATCAGATCGGCGCGAGCACTGAGAAAGGTGAGCAGGAAAAATACCTTCAGCGCATTGCTGGATGCCGCTGGTTTCGACCGACTGATGACACCAACACCGAGATCATTGGCTGGCGGGTCTTCAACGATCGCGTAGATTCAGGCCCCCGAAATTTGGACCGCATCGGCAAGAACAAGACCGATATCTTCGGGCAAATGGACGAAGGCCGGCCGTATGAGGAATGTCAGCGTCATCCGGGCGACCTTGAGGCGATCGTTTCGCAAGGACCCATTACTGTTCACGCGAGAGAGAATTTGGCGGCGACCGACGCCGGCGTTGCGAAGCTGCGAACGCTCGTGCGGCGTGGCATTAACGCAGTGAAAAAGGGCAAACCATTCGTTTCGCCGCCGCGTCAATCAGCGAGCGCTGTTTCCACTTATACGCAGGACACAGTCATTCCGCTGGCTGTAAAGACCGATGATGATGAATTTATTCGCGAGGTTGGCGCGAAGGTTGGGCGGATCGTCATTAAGAGTGCTGACCATCCGCCGGAACGTCGGCAAGATGAATTTGCCGGCGCGGTTCGGGCGCTATCGTTCTGAGTGTAGGCGGCCTTCACCAACCGGATCACCTGGCACTCGAAAGCCATTTCTCTGCAAGTTTGATATGGCCTTGGGACATTTCACCGCCGGCTAATCCGACCATTGAAGGATATTACGACAGAACTCAAACTCGGTCCGCGGAAAGCTTTGCGCGAAATCGTACACTGGTCGGTAGATAGCTTTGGGACGCTTTGAGAAATATTAGGAGAACAGGCTACCCGACTAATTCGGCTCGCAAAAAACAGGGTCTCGCAAGATTGGCGAGACCCCGCCAGGATAGGATCTTCTTCGTCTAATAACGATGAGACGCAACCGATTATTTGTCAAGATGAACAATCTCCGCAAATGATCCTGGCTTGGTTCCAGGCGTGCGGAATCCGTCCATACAACGGACCCTAAAATGGACTCAGAACGCGTATATAGGCCGTTTTCCAAATAGATTCTGTGCGCTAGTCGCCTTGGAAGAGTGTCCGCTTTGGGCCAGAAACAGACGTTAGACACATGTGTTGAGTATGTCCCCTTGTGGTCAGTCAGTGGACGTTCAGTTGAGAATGCGCACTGCATAGGGTCGCCAATATGCGAACGCGTTCGCTTCCATGGAATCAGATCCGAACTCGTCGTTGCGTAACTGTTGCATCAAATCGCAAGCCTTCGACTAGCGCGAATTAGCGCAGCACGGCCACGCAATAAGTTTGGCACTCAGAAGGACCCGCGAACGAATTCAAACGGACCTCAATTCAGAGCTCGTCAATCGGAACAGATTCACCAGCCCTTATTTGACCCCCCCCCCCCCCCCTTGCTCAAATTCGCGGCCATTTTTTACGCGACTGCCCACCGGTCTTTTCGCCCGGCCTCGTAGAAAAGTGACCCCCCTACCCCCAACGTCGATCCTCCTCGGCCGTCTTGCGCGAGTGGCACTCGTGTCAAAGCGATTGCAAGTTGTTCGGGTCGTCGGTGCAGCCGCGTCGCCGCGTGACGATATGATCAACGTCGGTTGCCGGCTTCTCGCATCCCTCGGCCTGGCACACTGGATCGCGGCGCAAGATGTGCTCGCGGAGCTTCCGCCACGCCGCACCGTAGCCGCGAGCGTGTGAGCTTCCGCGATCGCGCTCGTAGCGAACGGCGTTCGCCTTTGTGTATTTCTCGCAGTACCGGCTATGCGTCAGCTCTGGACAACCAGGGTGCCCGCACGGCTTGCGCATCGAGCGCGGCATTAGCCGCCGCCGAACACCGCCCGGATTATGCTCGTGAATGCGCCAGGATCGGCCGCGATGCCGTGATATCGCCGCCAGCTCTAACCGCTGTCGCCGCCTTGAGAATTATCGGCGCGTATCTGCGAACCAACTCCATAACGGTCGCCGGCTCTTTGTCCTTGCCAAACGTCTTGCGCAACTCACGCATGGCGTCCTCGGCCTTGGCATAGAATGCCATAGCCTCCTCGTGCGCCTTGCCGTCGTCCTCGAACACCTTGAGATCGGTCATATCATCCCCGCCAATAGAAAACGCCGACCCGGCTTTTACTGCCATGATCGGCGCTCTGTGCATAACCGCTTTAGAAGTTAGCAGGATATGACTCGATTTATGTCATGTCTGTAAACCGGAAAAAGTTGATCGACTTCTTTTGCCGTTCGAGAGATCGAGCAACGCCGGTCAGCGCCTTGACATAAACGTGCTTGAATAGGTGTTGCCTGGAGCGACCGTCAAAGGCCGTGATCCTATCCCAAGACGCACCACGCACCCGCGCCGCCACGACCTTATGGACACGCGGGTCCTCGATCATATTGAGCCATGGCAAGACGAACGTCGCGGCGAGGTCCTGGTCGCTTGGCGGTGCGACCATGCGCGGCCGACGCAAGCGATCGCTCGGGTCGGCCTCGTCATGGAACAGCGTGCGCCGTACCTCCGGCCAGGCCGCCCTCAATGGTTGCGGCACGTCACGCACCGAGAGCGCCGTCGTCGAGAGCACCTGTGATAAGACATTGGCGAGATGTCCGAGATAATTGATTCAGTAGTTGTCCAAACCGCCCTGCTCATTGTTGCTGTGCTCGCCGGAATCGTCGCGATAATGAATCTTTGGGACCGGTTCGCCGCTAATCGCTGGGCCGCGAGAAAACGAGATACTGCTGTAAAACGACTTTGGAAAATCGCCGAGGAGTTCAGTTTCTTGAACAGCCTGCGGCTCGATACGAGCAGATTCCTGGCATATATCGCGAACCAATTGGTTTTGGCGGGGGCCGGCGTCATATGCCTTTTGATTGGAAGTATCATGCTGTTTTCCGCCAGCACTACGGTGGTCGCGACGTTCGGTATGACGATGTACTTTTTTGGTGCAATTATCCTCGCGAGATTTGCTGTGTATGCACCTCGATTCGCCAACATTCTTAACTTCGACGAGTACACAGGCTCGACGCGAAAAGAGATAGATGCCCTACTGCAAAAAGCAGGAAGCCGGGGTGACGGTCTCCGACCCTGGTTCAAGGTATTCGTAGAAAATCCGACTGACCTTATACGCCCGCCCGACATTGGTTAGCGCTCCCAATCCCAAAGGCCCTGCATGCCCTTTGCCGGAATCGCCTCGGCAAGGCGCTGGACGTCCTGCAGCTCCCAGGCGTAACGATTGGGCGCGTAGTTACCAAACACGACCTCGAGTTCATCGAGGTTATCGAGAAAGTAGTCACCGACCGTATGGCATTCGACGAGCGTAGCGGTGGCCACCACGCCGCCGCGTGCCGAACGTCTAGAACCCATCCACGGCCGACGAATGGGCTCTAACTCGATAGTTTCAGCTAAAGGTGAGCGAACAAACCTCGAACGTCGTGCACGGATTCTGCACGTGTCGGCCTGCCAATTCGTGCATTGTTCTGCCGCTAGCTGCTCAGCAGCAGCAGGCGATCGAATCCTAAAGTCCTCGGGCTGCTTGCGAAAAATGGAGCGGGCGATGGGATTCGAACCCACGACTTCAACCTTGGCAAGGTTGCGCTCTACCCCTGAGCTACGCCCGCACATTTGAGCCACGGCGCAAACCGTCGCGACGCCGCGGTCAAATAATGACCGCGTGCAGTGTAATCAATGCCTGCATCGTTGCAAAGCGCAGGCGCATCTGCCTCAAGGCTCCCACGACTAACGGCAATTGGCCGGGATATCCCGCGAACTGAGTGTGTTGCCGCCGAGCACCGCCGGAGGGTATCAATCGGCACATGATGTCCGCAAGCCCGCCCAGATCGAGCGATGCTCTGCTAGCCCGCATTATTCACGCTTGGCGGCCGATTTGAGCGAGGCGAGCGGTATCGGCCGGGTTGACGGCGGCTTTCGGGGCGGGTTTTCGTTACGGGTTGGAGATTGACGTTCGAGGTTCATCCGGCGGCACGCGCCGCTAGGATCAGGGGCCTTGTGCGGCGATGGAGGCGGCCATCGCGATCAGGGCGTTGCGATATGGGTAGGCCGAGGGCAGGGCGATCTTGATGCGAGTGTTGAGCTCCTCGATGCGCACGGCGATCTTGAGGAATGCCCGTCGTAGCGTCTCGAACGTCGCGGTGCGCCACGGCGAGCGGCGGGGCGCGGTCCGGCGCAACTGATGCAGCAGCCAATAGGCGGCGGTGTGCAGGAACAGCCGGAACTGGTTGGCTTCCCATCGGTGACACGAGGTGCGGTCGGATTTGGTGTAGAGCTTGTGCTCCTTGATCATGTTTTCCATCCGGCCACGGGCGCAATAGACCCTCTCGTAGAGCAATTTGGCGCGGCCCGGCAGGTTGGTGACGACGAAGCGGACATCCGTCCCCCTTGCGGTGGCCTCGACGCGGGCAACGACCTTGCGCTCGCGTGACCAGCTTTTGGCCTGGTAGCCGGTCTGGAAGAAACGGCGCACCTTGTCCTTGCCTGATTGCACCCGGCGCAGCGCCGCGTCCTCGCACCACGGCTGGCCGATCTCGCTCAGCCGGGCGTTGCCGGGAAGCCCGAGAATGTAGCCGTGGCCCTGATCCTCCAGCAGGTCCATGACCTCGGGCGTGCCGTAATGGCCGTCGCCACGCACCGCGATCTCGACCCGGGGCCAATGGCGCCGGATGCGGCCGATGACGTGGCGCAAGACCCGCGCCGCCTCGTCACCAGATGGCCGCTTGCCCGGACGCAGCAGCGACAGCACCGGCTTGGCGGTCGCCGCGTCGAAGATGTGGATGGGCTGAAAGCAGTACTCGTCGTAATGGGCGTTGAACAGTGCCAGTTGCTGGCCGCCGTGGACGGCATCAGGGGTATCGTCAATGTCGAGCACGATGCGTTGGGGCACGCGCTCGAAGCTGTCGCAAAACAGATCGATCATCGTCAGCCCCATGCGCGCCAGTTCGCGCCATGATGGGGCGTTCTCGAGCCTGGACAAGGTCGGCTGCGACATCAGATCGCGACCGCTCTCGGGCAGGCGACCACAGGCCAGCTTGAACGCCGGATCGAAGCGCAGCACGTCGAGGTCGTCGCAATCCTCGTATCCGCAGGCGATGGCGAACATGCGCGCCCCGATCATGTCGGCGTATGAGTGGGTGGTGCTCGCTGGATCGCGCGCATCGGACAGGCAACCGGCTAGGCGCGCGGCAAGGCCGAGACGCTTCTCGATCTCGCGCAGCACCAGCACGCCGCCGTCCGACGACAGCCGGCCGCCGGCGAACCGGACGCACAGTTCCTTGTTCTCGACGGGTGACAGTCCGGGGAGATAGGCGGTAATCTCATCCATGGTGAGCCGGGTTTCCCTGTTGCCGTATGGTCTTGGCCAGACACCAGAATCATACGGAATCTCAACAGTTTAATCCACGCTCACCACCTCTTTCACGCCGTGCCGTGAATAATCCGGGCTAGCAGTCTGTCGGACTTGAGGGTCGGAATTCGGTGTTGAGTGATTTGGCTGTCGTCTGTCGGTGGCGCGATCGAAGTTCGGCGAAACCGCGAGGATGGGTTCGGATGGATCGATGGCCGGGCGATTTTCGGCGCTGCTGGGCCGTGGTCGAGCTTTCGCATCGATCTGTCGGGCCAACAGCGCCCTCACGAGGCCCTCTCCAGCTTGAGCTTGTGCAGGCGCTTGCAGTTGTAGGACAGCGCCACCAGGTCCCACTCACCGGCCACCTTGTCGAGGCCGCGCAGCGAGAATCCGGTGAAGCCGAGGGCCGCCTTGATGATGCCGAAGACCGGCTCGACGGTCTGCTGGCGCAGCCGGTACAGCGCACGGCCTTCCTCGCTGTCGAGCTTGGCGGCCATGACTTTGAGCCATTCGGCCTTGGGTTTCTTCACCGGCACCTCGGTCTTGGCCGGGCGGAAGTCGTAGCGCCGCCGACGGCCCGACGACCCGGTCGCCACCAGAGCCTCAATGTCGCTCTCGGCAAGCGCCGCGACCTCGTCGCCGTTGGCATAGCCGTTGTCCGCCAGCACCGTCGCGGGCCGGCCGAGAACGGCCGGGATCGCCGCGATGTCCGCCACCAGCTCATTGCGGTCGCTGGCGCAGTTGGTGACCCGGGCGCCCACGATCAGCTGAGAGCCCCCGGCATCCACCACGGCTTGAGCGTTATAGGCCTGGCGGTACTCGTGCTGCTTGCTCTTGCGCATCAGCTGGCTGTCCGGATCGCTCAGATTGCTCTGCTCGTCGGCGCGCGGCGTCTCGTCGGGCGGCTTCGGGTGCTTGCCCTTGGCCCGGCCGGTGCGCGTCTCGCGCGCCGCCACCTTGGCCTCGTAGTCCGCCCGCTCGGCCTCGGCGCGCGCCTTGGCCCGAGCCTCGAGGCGCCGACGCGCCGCATCCAGCCGATCGCACAAGGCCTCCCTGCGTGCGATCTCCTTGGGCAGCGCCTGGGGGTCGTCCTCACCCTCGCCGTCGGCCGCCGCGGCACGCTCCATCAGATCCGCGATGTCCAGCTTGAGCTGATCGATCAGCTCGCCCGCCCGCTCATAAGTCACCGAACGGTGCTTGCTCGCAGAGGCCTCGAACTTGCTGCCGTCGACGCTGACAAGCCCGACCTTGACAAGCTTCAACTCCTTGGCCAGCAGCAGAACCTGCAGGAAACTCTCGCCAAACGCCGCCAGGTTGTCGCGCCGAAAGGTCGCGATCGTGTCATGGTCGGGATGGACATTGGCGGCCACGAAGCGCACCCCGATATCGCGGTGCGTCGCGCGCTCGATCCGCCGGCTCGAGAAGATCCCGTTGGCATAGCAATAGATCAACAGCGCCAGCATCATCCGAGGGTGATACTGCGCCGAGCCGGTGCCACGATGGTTGACCTTGAAGGCGCTCATCTCGACCCGCTCGACCGCCTCGATCACGAAGTGCGCCAGATCATCCTCCGGGATCCAGTCCCGAAGATCGGGCGGAAGCAGAAACGCCTGGTTCCGCTCGCAGTCGATAAATTTGCTCATGGCGAGATTCTAACCGAAAATCTCCCCAAAGTCCGACACACTGCTAGACCGCCTTAGCGAACTCGGCATTGCCCACAAGACCTATCACCATGCACCGCTCTTCACGGTGGAGCAATCAAAGGCCGAACGCGGCAAGCTTGAGGGCAGCCACGTAAAGAACTTGTTCCTGCGCGACAAGAAACGGCGGATGTGGCTCGTCACTGTGGATGAGGAGCGCGCGGTGGACCTTAAGGCGTTGCAGCACAGGCTTGGCGCGCAGGGCAACCTGTCCTTTGGCAGCTCCGATATGCTGATGCAGGCGCTCGGCGTCGCGCCCGGCGCGGTGACGCCGTTTGCCGTCATTAACGATCCCGATTGCCTGGTTACCTTTGTCCTCGACCGGACGGTCCTGCTTCGCGATCCAGTTAACGCGCATCCTTTGCGCAACGACATGACGACGGCAATAACCGCTCAAGCCCTTCTTACGTTCGCCGAGGCCGAGGCGCATTCACCAATCATCCTCGACTTTGACAATCCAGAATAATCGACGCAAAAGCTGTCCGATCGGAGTGACGCCGCATGCCGTTCCTGCCTCTTGCACTGGCTATAGGAATCGTCCATCTATGCAGGTGAACGGAAATTTGCGCCAACAGGTTGTCGCACCGGCGAAATTCGACGATATCAAGCCATAGGCGCTGCGCGACAATATGTTTCGGTAGAATTGAAATTAAGGGCAGGGTCATGGCGGATCAAATCATTGGCGAGATGGCGCAGGCCAACGGTTCTTTGGTTAAGGACGCCACCACTCAGACATTTACTGCTGATGTGCTCGAAGCCAGCGTCAAGACACCGGTTATCGTTGACTTTTGGGCGCCGTGGTGCGGACCATGCAAACAACTGGGCCCAGTGTTGGAAAAAGCAGTCAAGGCCGCGAACGGAGCCGTCTCACTGGTCAAGATCGACATAGACCAAAGCCCGGAAATAGCACAGCAGCTCAAAGTTCAATCAATTCCGGCCGTGTTTGCATTTTTCGGCGGTCGACCGATAGACGGTTTCGTTGGTGCCCAGCCGGAAAGCCAGATCAAATCTTTTGTCGAGCGAGTGGTCGGGGCTGCAGGCGGAAGCGTCGGTCCATCGCCGGTCGATCAAGCGCTCGAAAAAGCTAAGGCTGCGCTCGACTCGGGCGACGCCACCACGGCGGGGCAACTGTATGTGGAGGTCTTGAAGGCTGAGCCCGACAATCCCGGCGCCAACGCCGGATTGGCCCGCTACTACATGGCGGCGGGACAGAGCGATCAAGCCCGCGAGCACATCGACGCCCTGTTGCCGGAGGTTGCTCAACACGCGGAAGTCGCCGCTGTTCGCGCCGCCTTGGATCTGGCTAAGGACGCTGACGCGACAAACGGCCAGCTACCCGAGCTTCAGGCAAAGGTCGCAGAAAATCCGGCCGACCGACAGGCTCGCTTCGACCTCGCCCTCGCCCTCTACGCGGCCGACCAAATCGAGGCAGCAATTGACGAATTGCTGGCGTTGGTGGAGCGTGACCGCATGTGGAACGAGGAGGCTGCACGCAAACAGCTCCTGAAGCTTTTCGAAGCCCTGGGGACATCACACCCGACCACCGTTGACGCGCGTAGACGACTGTCGTCTCTGTTATTCTCGTGAACCCATTCGATCCATCGTTCGATGACCTGCCCGAATCGCTACCGATCTTCCCGCTGCCGGGCGTATTACTCTTGCCGCGCGGACGCCTTCCGCTCAATATTTTCGAGCCTCGGTACCTCGCTATGGTGTCAGACGCGATGGGCAGCACACGCTTGATCGGCATGCTTCAGCCAAAAGATCCATCCGCACGCGAACTGAACCCGGGCGTGTACAAAATAGGATGTGCGGGCCGAATTGTTAGTTTCGAGGAAACCGACGACGGACGCTTTCTTATCACCCTCCTCGGATGCAGCCGCTTTGATATTCACGACGAGCTACCCTTGAGCCACGGCTATCGGGCCGTTGAGCCGGATTGGACACCATACCGCTATGACCTGGAGCAACCAGTAACCTGTGAAATTGACCGCGATCGGCTTTTGTCGGGGCTCCACGGATTTTTTGAACTTCATGGTATAGAGGTCGACTGGGATAACGTTCGCGAAGCGGAGAATGAACAGCTGATCAATATGGTAGCCATGGTTTGCCCGTTCGAGCCGCCGGAAAAGCAAGCGCTTCTCGAGGCCGAGGATCTGAGCGCGCGCGCGGACACCCTCATTGCCTTGATCGAGATGGCGGTTTTGAGCACCGCGAGCGACGAAAGCGCACAGCAGTAACAATCCCTATTGGCGACCAAGCAGGATATGGAGACCGGTATTGGCAAAAAGCAAATCTGGTGTTGACCCGAAACTGCTAGAGATTCTCGTTTGCCCCCTGACCAAAGGGCCGTTGCGCTACGATGCCGAAAAGCAGGAACTCGTCAGCGAGCAGGCCAACCTCGCCTATCCGATCCGTGACGGTATTCCGATTATGCTCGTCGACGAGGCGCGCAAGCTTGACGACGAAGGAAGCGGATCGTGAGTGGCGATTTGGCCAAGGACGCGGCGGGCCATATGCTTGGCAGCGAAAGTTGGCCCAGCGAAATCCGCCTCAAGAAGGACGAGAAGATCCTAGAAATCGACTTTGACGACGGATTGAGTTTTGCGCTTCCGGCTGAACTGTTACGCGTCGAGAGCCCGTCCGCGGAAGTCCAGGGTCACTCACCGAGCGAGAAAAAGATCGTCTCCGGGCGGCGTCATGTCGGCATCATCAAAGTTGAACCGGTCGGACATTATGCGGTCTGTATCCATTTTGACGACATGCACCAAACGGGCATCTTCACCTGGACCTATCTTCACCAACTCGGCGAAAACCATGAGAAGATCTGGCAAACCTATCTTGAAGCATTAGAGGAGCGCGGGCTTAGCCGCGAACCTTGACGTTCGGCGAGCGTTCGCTAAAGCGGTTCTCCACGCACCAGGCGTGGCAACTTGCCAACTACCCCCATGGCTTGCCGCATTAACAGATGCCGCAGCGGCGGAATCCTGGCGACGGCCGCAAGGCCAGCACTACGTGCGATTCGCACAAGTCCGACATCGTTTGAGAACAGGCGATTCAACCCATCCGTTGCAAATGCAAGCACGGTATTGTCAAACCGCCGCCATCGCTCATAACGCTCCAGTAACGGCGACTCGCCGATATCGAGGCCGAGCCGGTGACTGTCGACGACAATTTCTGCAAGAACTGCGGCATCACGCAGTCCGAGGTTGAGTCCCTGTCCGGCGATTGGATGGATCACGTGCGCGGCATCGCCAGCCAACACAAGGCGCCGCGCGGTGTAGCGTTCGGCCTGCATGAGACCCAATGGATATGAAAATCGCGGGCCTTCGAGTTCGAGTGCCCCGAGCCAGTCGCCAAACCGCCGCACAATCTCGTCTCGGAACTCCGCATCGGAAAGCGCTAAATATGAGTCCGCCAACTTAGCTTGTTCCGTCCAGACGATGTTCGATCTGTTCTTCGTCATCGGCAACATCGCGAACGGCCCGGACGGCAGAAACTGTTCAACCGCGACACCTCCGTGCGCATTTTCGTGCCGCACAGTGGCGACGATGGCAGTCTGCGAATAGCGCGTTTCACGGACCCGAATGCCGGCGTTCGCGCGTGTCGCGGACTTCCTGCCGTCGGCAGCGACAAGAAGCCGCGCGCCGATCCGTCGACCGTCGTCGAGCGTGGCAACCACGCCGGCCGCATTCCGTGTTACCGCAGCGACAGTGTTGGGTGCCAAAAGCTGCGTCGTATCGAGCGACGACACCACCTCGAGAAGCACGCGGCGGGTCACCCGGTTCTCGATCATGTAGCCGAATGGCTCCTGGCCAATCTCACGGTGATCGAAATGCAGGAAAAACGGCGAGATTCCTTGCGAAACACGACCATCGGCGACACGGATATCTCGGATCGGCTGCGCATCTCGCCGAAGCCGCTCACCGACGCCAATAGATTCCAATACCCGCCACGACCCGAGCGCGATCGCGGACGCGCGGCCGTCATATTGATCGCAGAGCTGGATTTCGGTCGCCGCGCGATCGACCACCGCGACCGAAAGTCTCTTTCCGGCAAGCGCTACGGAAATTGTGAGGCCGACAAATCCACCACCGACAACAATTACGTCGGCATCAATGTCCGGCTTCAGGGAACCCTGCTTCGTCGCCATACTTTTTGCCTCTGCCGCACCGACTCTGGCCTCCCTTTGGTGCTTATGTGTCGCTTGACCCGTGAATGCCCAACAGCACCGCGGCGCGATCTGACGCACTGCGCTCGGCCTCCGGCTGGTCCGGCAGCAGCGCCGACAATGCTGCCCCGAGCGCCTCATCATCGACGCCCGCCGTCGGCAATACTTGCAGCAACAAGGCTTCAAGCGCGTTGATATGGGCTCGGTGATGCGGCGCCAGTCGCTCGAGCTTTGCAATCCGCGCTTCGAGATCGGATCCCGTATCCTCGACCAATTTACTCGTCATGACATTTCCTCCCGACAATCATGTTGGCGACATGTAGCATGCGTCAGCCCCTCGTGGGAGTCGGCATTGCTGCCCCCCCTCCAAGCACCAAATGACAAGCGCGCACTGCGCCAGCTACCTACAATCACTGGTGTAATCGCAATACGAATACACCGTATTTTGTGGTCATTTGCGCCGAAATTCTTGAGTTCATCCTTCACTAAGGCTACTATCCGCCGCAAAAGGTTTCCGTTTTGTACCCAAGACGTATTTATGCTGCGCCAAAGAAATCGGAGAGAGAACACGTCACCAGGCCGAACTGCTCGCTCATGGATAATGCCCGACTTGCACAGCTCTCCGAGAGCCCCTTCACACGCCTTGGCGTCTTATTGGGAGGGATCGAGCCAGCATCTGGTTTGCGGCCGCTAATGATGCAGATCGGTGAACCACGCTTACCGACGCCGCCCATGGTGGCCCGCGTCATAGCGGAATGCGATGACTTATGGTCGAAATACCCGTCGATCAGGGGCACCGACGAGTTTCGGGAAGCGGCGGCAGCTTGGCTAAACCGTCGTTACGGCCTGCCAAAGGGCTACATCGATGCCGACCGGCACCTTCTCCCAGTATCGGGTTCACGCGAAGCGCTTTATATGGCGGCCCAGCTGGCGACGCCGGACCCTGACCAATGGCCGGGCAACCGACGCCCGATAGCCCTTATGCCTAACCCCATGTATCACGTCTATTATGCGGCTGCCATAATGGCCGGCGCAGAGCCTGTGCCCGTCGCCGCGACATCGAGTACGGGATTTCTACCGGATTTTTGCGCGCTCTCAAGCGACCTGCTCGAGCGGGTGGCAATTGCCTATGTCTGTACGCCAGGCAACCCGCAGGGCGCGGTCGCCTCGCTCGACTACCTAAGGGATTTGACCTCGCTTGCACGCCGGTACGGCTTTTTATTGGCCGTCGATGAGTGTTACTCGGAGATTTATCGCGGTCAGGCTCCGGCCGGCGCCCTCGAAGCGTGCGCAGCGCTCGGTGGTCCACCTGATCGCGTTCTTGTCTTTCATTCACTCTCGAAACGATCGAGCGCGCCGGGGCTGCGCGCGGGATTTGTCGCCGGAGATTCCGACCTGATCGCTTCCTTCGCTCTCTTGCGCAATTTAGGTGGACCACAGGTGCCGGGCCCCATCCTGGCTGCATCCGCCGCGCTGTGGGGCGATGAAGCGCATGTCACGACAAACCGAGATCACTATGCGACGCTCTTCGACATGGCCGAGCGAATTCTGGGGAATCGCACCAACTTCTATAGCCCCCCAGGCGGATTCTATCTTTGGCTTGACGTCGGCGACGGAGAAGAGGTCGCACAACGGCTTTGGCGAGAAGCCGCGGTGAAGACGCTTCCTGGCTCGTTTATGGGGAAGCCAGAGATTGAGAGCGGTGCGAATCCTGGTCAATCGTATATTCGTGCGGCCCTGGTCGACGACGCTGCGACCACCGAGGATGCGCTTGGCCGAATTGCGCAGGTTCTAGATTAAGCCGATGACAACCACCGAAAAGAACACATTCCTGCCAACCGGCGTTGGACCATTCATGCGCCGGCGGGCGATCGAAACGGGCGGTATCCTGTTGCTGGCGCTTGCCATCGCATTGTTTGCCGCCCTGGCGACCTATCATCCAACCGATCCGTCGCTTAATACGGCCTCTGGAAATACCCCGCTGAACCTACTCGCGGAAACCGGTGCGGTCGTCAGCGATTTGTTGCTTCAGTCGCTAGGTCTCTCAACAACCCTTGCCGTGCTTGTGATGGCGGCATGGGGATGGCGCTTTCTAACGAGCCATCGCCTATCTGCTGTGTGGCTGCGACTAGCGCTACTGCCACTCGGCCTATCGTCATGCGCGCTCGCGCTGGCGGCCTTAGGTACTGTCTGGACGGCGATTGCCTGGCCAATCGAAGCGGGCCTCGGTGGCTTTGTCGGGCGGCTGGCATTTTCCGCTACTGCTGAGCTGATTTCCAGCATCGGCCTGTGGCCCGATCCCCGTTGGATTTCCGTTGCCGCGGGGCTTGTGACGTTAATGCTCACCCTCTACCTGCTCTCCTTCACTTGGGCGGAGTGGCGCGCTGGCGGCCGGCGGGCTGTGGACCTCGTTGCGTTTACTTGGCGCACCACAAAGAATACACGCGAAACGGGGCGGACACTGGGGCAGGCAGCGACGACAGCCGCGCGACGTTTTGTCGATATTGGCACACGCGTCGAACTGACATTGGATGCCGTGCCCTTGCCCGACTCCAAGCCCAGCGTGACGGCAAAGCAAGCGGCGGCGCGGAACGGTCTAGTCCAACCCAAGAGGGCCAAAGCTACTCCCGGCAAGAAGTCCATGGCCGCCCGCCAGCGCAGCCTCGATCTCGGCCCGGCGGGCGAGGACTACCAATTGCCTCCGCTCACTCTCCTGGACGAACTCCCGGTAGACGAACGGCAGGAGCAGGAAGTAAACGAGGAGGGGCTTCAGCAGAATGCGCGGCTGCTCGAACAGGTGCTTGATGATTTCGGCGTCCAGGGCGAGATCGTCAAGGTACGTCCGGGCCCGGTCGTAACACTATATGAACTCGTCCCGGCGCCCGGCATGAAGACCAGCCGCGTCATCGGATTGTCCGACGATATCGCACGCTCGATGAGCGCCGTTTCGGTCCGCATCGCCGTCATACCCGGGCGAAACGTGATCGGCATAGAGCTGCCGAACCGCAATCGCGAAACCGTATATTTACGCGAGTTGCTGGGCAGTCAGGCGTACGAAAAAACGAGCGCGAAGCTACCGCTTGTCCTAGGCAAAGACATCGGTGGCGCGCCGGTGATCGCCGACCTCGAGCGTATGCCGCATCTCCTAGTCGCTGGCACCACCGGTTCAGGCAAGTCGGTCGGGTTGAATGCAATGGTGCTCTCGCTCCTCTTCCGGCTTTCGCCAGACGACTGCAAGTTCATTATGATCGATCCCAAAATGCTGGAACTCGCCGTCTACGACGACATACCGCATTTGATCACTCCGGTTGTCACCGAGCCACGAAAGGCGATCGTTGCCCTTAAATGGACGGTGCGCGAAATGGAACAGCGCTATCGCGCAATGTCGAAATTGGGCGTACGAAACAT
Source organism: Alphaproteobacteria bacterium (assembly GCA_963664465.2). GTDB lineage: Bacteria > Pseudomonadota > Alphaproteobacteria > UBA8366 > CAVOAK01 > CAVOAK01. The sequence goes on from CAXXSU010000002.1 coordinate 148,350, forward strand.
CGAGGGCTACAACAAGCGTGTCGCGCGCGCGCGCGCCAAGGGCGAGATATTGATGCGAAAGGTCCAGACCGGCTTCGACTCCGAAACCGGTCGGCCGGTCTTTGAGAACGAACCGCTGGAGGTCGAGAGCCTGCCCTACATCGTCGTCGTCGTGGACGAGATGGCAGATCTTATGTTGGTTGCCGGCAAGGATATTGAATCGGCAATTCAACGCCTATCGCAAATGGCGCGGGCTGCCGGCATCCACATCATCATGGCGACTCAGCGACCCTCGGTTGATGTCGTAACGGGCACGATCAAGGCTAACTTCCCGACCCGCATCGGATTTCAAGTCACCTCCCGGATCGACAGCCGGACGATTCTAGGCGAGCAGGGTGCCGAACAACTCCTGGGGCAGGGTGACATGCTCTACATGGCGGGCGGCGGGCGAATCACGCGTGTGCACGGGCCGTTTGTCCATGATGCCGAGGTCGAGTCCGTCGTCGGGTTCCTTAAGGCACAAGGCGACCCCATATATATCGAGGCGATAACTGAAGAATACGAGCCTGATGCGGCGCCACATGCCGAGAACACGGGTGACGAGTTGTACGACCGCGCCGTAGCGCTAATTCTGCAAGAGCGAAAGGCATCGACGAGCTTCATTCAGCGCCACTTGCAGATCGGCTACAACAGGGCGGCGCGCATCATCGAGCAGTTGGAAAAGGACGGAGTAATCAGTGCTGCAAACCACGTGGGAAAACGCGAAGTCTTGGCGCCAGGCCTGGGTGATTTGCGCGCGTGACATGCTGATGGATCGCTTTGGGCGGCACATCATCGCCGCACTAGTACTGGCAACGGTTTCAGCCATTTTCTCCTCCGGTCTTCAAGCGCAAATTATCTGGAATCTCACATCTGATGAGGCCGCCGATATTCGCCGAATCGAAGACTATCTGAACCGCATTACGACGATGCGGGCGAAGTTCACGCAGATAAATCCTGACGGCACCTCAGCACACGGCACGCTCTATATACAGCGGCCGGGCTTGCTGCGCTTCGACTACGCGCCGCCGGACTGCTACCTGATCGTCGCAAATGGCGTTTGGTTCATTTATGTGGATCGAGAGCTCCAGCACGCCTCCCACATCCCGCTTCGACAAACCCTCGCCTGGTATTTGGTGCGCGATCCTATCTCTTTGTCGGATGGCGTTTCGATCACGCGATTCGAGCGTGGTCCGGGAACGATGCGCGTGAGCTTTGTTGAAACGGACGACCCTGACGCCGGTGCCGTTACATTTGCGTTCAGCGATCGGCCGCTCGAACTGAAAAGCTGGTCGATCACGGATTCACAGCGACAGAATACGAAAGTAACGATCGACAGTCCGCAGTTTGGTCTTACTCTCGATCGCGAATTGTTCCGGTTTGTCGCACCTCCCGAATGGAATGAAGGCGCACGGCAGGGATAATTCGGAGTTCTTTCATCGAAACTTGTCAGCCCCCTCAACCCATGATAGCCGTAGCGCCATGAAGAATTCACCTCTACCGCTCGTCGGAATACCCGCCAATACGGACGATGGTAACAACAATTGGACCTATAGGGTATCCTATTCGCTCTCGTAGTGCCTAGATCTGGGGGGCAGGGCTGGGTCTGCCCCCGACGAGCTTCTTGTATGGCACGGGCTCCAGTTGCACTGCTTGCTGGAGGAGTCGATAGAACAGGAGGCCGCGAGCTTTGGATCGGCGGCGATTGAAGCGGAACGTGAACTCGTCCAGATAGTAATCAAGCTGGGAGGCGCTAATAGCCCCATGGTGAATACCCAGCCACCACCGATCAAGGAGGCCGGCTACCCGATGAACTTGGGGCATGACAATGTGGGCTGGGTCGCCGCTGGCGGAAATATTTTTCGGCTGGTGTTCGAAGCCGACTCCCGTGAGACCGTTGTAGGCTCGCCAGCCATCGGTTCGAATCGTTGCTCCCGGGCACACAGCCGTTTGGACGAAAGGAATGAGGCTCTCGGCGGATGCGTCCTCGACACGCGCCATGCGGATACGACCGGTGCCCCGACCCCGGATTTCGGCGGCAATCGCGACAATCGATTTCTTGTTTGTTTTCCGCCCCGTAACGCCAACCTCCCGGCCGCCCACATAGGTTTCGTCGACCTCGACCTCGCCATTCAGAAGCTCTCTGCCCGGTCGAACCATGGCCCGGCGCAGCTTATGGAGCCATGTCCAAGCCGTTTGATAACCGCCCAGGCCGAGTATTCGTTGAACCCCAAGCGCACTGACGCCGTGCTTCTGATCGTCACATACCACATCGCCTGGAACCAAAGCCGCAACGGTTTCCGCGTACCCTCGAAGATCGTCCCCGCGGTCGGCGACGTCTGACGTTGGCATCCCGCACATCGCTGTTGGCCCCTGGCCGTCACCCACGCCTCGGTTCCCCCGCAGGCCGGACACCGAAACCCGGCAGGCCAACGGACACGCCGAAGAAAATCCGCACAGGCGGCCTCAGAAGCGAACCAGTCGTCAAATTCCATAAGCGTGCGAGGGTAATCGATCCCGCCAACGGGATGGGCAGTATTCTCGGCCATCACAACATCTTGCCACTACGAGAGCGAATAGGATACTCTATTTGGGCCTTTCATCGCGTCGGTGACAAATACATTGCCTCGGTCATCAACTGCGCGCGATGTCTGCCTGTACTGATTCCAGCGCTCAGTGATCTCTATGACGACGACGAATTTCTTGATCGTCTCGACGGACTTTTCCTGACCGGTGCGCCTTCGAACGTTGAGCCGCACATTTATGGCGGGGATCCAAGCCGTGAAGGCACGGCGCACGATCCCAAGCGCGACTCGTGCTCGCTACCGCTGATTAGAAAGGCGATCGATCACGGCTTGCCACTGTTCGCTGTCTGCCGCGGCACTCAGGAGCTCAACGTGGCATTCGGCGGAACGTTGCATCAGAATGTCCATGAGCTCCCTGGAAAAAACGATCATCGCATGCGGCGCGATGTGCCGCCCGAGCAGCGTTATGACCTGCGCCATCCCATCTCGGTCAGTCAGGGCGGCTTTCTCATGGAGCTGACGGAAGGTGCATCAGAGGTCATGGTCAACTCATTGCACGCCCAAGCTATCGACCAGCCCGCAGATGCGCTCATGGTCGAGGCGCTGAGCGATGACGGCGTCATCGAGGCGGTCAGCGTACGAGACGCGAAATCATTTGCACTCGGCGTACAATGGCACCCTGAGCACCCGGCTTCGTTGCGGTGGCCGCTGAGTAAGGCGATGTTCGATCGGTTCGGCGATGCGGCGCGGGAGCGAAGTGAGGCACGCGTTGGGAGCAGCAGGAAGTGCAGCACGCACGTTCGTCCTGCCGCGTGAAATGGCCGTCTGGCGACCGCTACACACCCAACATGAACAAAACCAGCATCAACGCCATATAGGGCAGCAATGCGTATCGCCACTTGGAATATCAATTCGATCCGCGCGCGGATTCATCTTGTGCAACAGTTCGCCGATCATGCGGCCCCTGATGTCATATGCCTGCAGGAAACCAAGGTTATTGACGAACTGTTTCCACGCGACGAAATCGAGGCACTCGGATACCGCCACATCATTTCACACGGCATGAAAGGTTATAACGGTGTAGCGATATTATCGCGTCTTCCCTTTGAGGACGCAGTTACACAGGATTGGTGTGGGCGAAGCGATTGCCGCCACGTGTATGTCCGACTCGGCGGCGGTCTGGAGCTGCATAATTTTTATATACCTGCTGGCGGCGACGACCCGGACCCGAAAGCTAACGACAAATTCGCCCACAAACTTCAGTTCCTCGACGAGATGGCGGCATGGTTTCCAGCAAACCGTTCCGCCGAGCAGCCGATGATTCTTGTCGGGGACCTCAACATCGCGCCGCTCGAAAATGACGTGTGGTCGCACAAGCAGCTACTGAAGGTCGTCAGTCACACGCCGGTCGAAGTCGATGCGTTGGGCCGCGTGCAAGACGCCATGAACTGGCTCGACACGACCCGTCATTTTGTTCCTGAGTCCGAACCCCTTTACAGTTGGTGGAGCTATCGGGCACGCGATTGGTCGGTGTCAGACAAAGGGCGGCGGCTTGACCATATTTGGACGACGCAGACGCTGGTGCCGAACCTTGTGGGCTGCGAAGTTCTGCGCGCCGCCCGCGGCTGGATGCGGCCCTCGGATCATGCTCCGGTGATACTCGAACTCGCCAACTGAGCAGCAGCCACCGTTACCGAAGCAATTAAGCTTAGCGTTAGGTTCGACCCTGAGCACCGGCTGGCTGCTAATGACCAGACGCCTATGCGGCCGCCTGATAGATAAAGTAGGGAAATTCCCCGACGGTCGCCGGAAGGGGTTGGGCGATCAATGTAGCGGCTGACAGCGAACGATCCGCAACGACCAGCGCGTCGGGCAGCATCAGTTGCGCGATGAGCGGCGCAATCGCGCCCGCAAGTGCCAGATCGCGCGCGCTGTCTTCGCTGCCAATGTCAGCGTGGATCAGTGCGGCGCAGGGACCATGTTCTGCAGCAGCGGCGGCAAGCGTCTGCCGAAATTCCCCAAGTAACAGATGTTGGCTATCAGGCACGACATCAGCTGGAGCGTGAACGTCACGATCGAATGCATAAAGCTCACGCTCTGGGAAAAGTCCGCGCAAATGATCGAATGTTCGGCCCTTGCCCAATCCGACTTCAAGAATCACACCAGGCAATTCCGCTATGATGTGTGCGGCATAATCGAGGCAGGCCCGTTGTGTCACGAGCCGTTCGATCATGCGTTCAAGTCTATCTGGCTTGGCAGCTTCGCGCTCAAATTCCATTATGTCAGCCGCCCAACCGCAGCATGAAATACCGTCCGAGCGGGACGTCCGGCGGTAGTTCTATCGGATTGGTTCCTGGAATTGCGAATGACTGGTCGCTGATAACGACTGCACCGGGTGCCAGCATCGGCTCCAAGGCCGGACCGACAAACTCCGCCAACATTGCATTTTCCGCATCGTCCCCCGTACCGACGTCGCTGTGAACGAGGACGACGGTCTTGTGGAACCGCGCCTGTGCGGCAGGCAACGTTTGCTTGAGATCCCCAAGAATCATGTGGGCGGCATCGGGGGTGGAGTGCGGGTGGGCTGCGACCTGCCGATCAAACACGAAGATTTCCTGGTTCGGCATGCGCTCCCGTAGATGATCGTATGTTCGGCCGTTGCCGAGGCCCAGTTCGAGAACTACGCCGGCGTGCCCGCCGACGATTGCCACCGCAGCGTCGATGCAACTGCGCTGCGCCTTTAATCTCCGTATGGCGCTATCAAGCCGGCTCACGAATTGGCGCCGCGCGATTCTCGCAAAATCTCGGGCGTTTCTGCGTTCGGAGCTTGCATCGCGACGGCGCACAATCCCGCGCCTGGAACAGATATGCCGAGGGGGGCTGCCCGACGTCCGGCGAACATCATCTATTCGAGAGTAGCGCTTACCGCCTCACGTAGGCGCGAAGTGGTGAGTTCGAGACGACTTGCGAGTACACGCATGATTTCGACCGCCATCTCCGGAAATTCTCGGACGAGACGGAAGAATAAATCCTTTGAGATACAGAGCGCTTCCAATTCAGTCTTCGCTTGAATTGTTGCGGTACGCGGAACATCGCAGAGGATCGCAATTTCTCCGACGAAGTCATTGTCCTTTAGGGTAGTGACGATTAGCGGACCCTTGGGCGTTTCGATGATCACGTCTGCTGATCCGCGTATGATGATGTATGCCGCATCCCCCGGATCGCCCTGCTTGAACACGACCTCATCTGCCGCATAAGTTAAACGCTCGCTGGTGAACGCCAGCAGCTTTAGCTTCGATGGCTCGATTTTCGCGAAAACCGGTATCCGCCGCAGCAGATCTACTTCTTCTTGTAAACTCATCGACGCGGTCTCCTGACCAGCATTACGCAGCCTCAAGGAGGTCACGGAATGCACCTCCGTTTTTCATCAGTTCCTCGTATTTGCCTTGCTCAACAATGCGTCCGTCCTTCAGAACGACGACATAATGAAACTTTTCGGCTTCTTGGACGCGGTTTAAGACCCAAACCACACCGCGTTCCTCGCTGGCCTGCAACACGTTCTCTAGAACTTTCGACTGGCTCGCAGGGTCTAGCGTCGCCGTTGCTTCGTTGATGATCAGCAAATCGGGGCGTTTAAGCAACGCACGCGCAACTGCCAATTTCTGCCGCTGCGCCGTTGAAAGGCGCGCCCCGCCAATGCCAGCCTGAAAGTCCAACCCGACGGTAACAACGGTTGTGTGCAGATCTAAGCTGTTTACGACTTCAGAGATCAGCGTGCCGACGGCGTTTGCCGATTGCGCTTGGCCGTATGCCAGTTTTCCGAACAGTATATTGTCCTGCAATGTTGCCGCTGCGTTGTATTCGTCCGAATCGAAGAACGCTACGGCCGCCCGCAAATCGTCGGGCATGTCGGCAGCAAATACGCGACGGGCCTCCAGAATACGTTGTTGAATCACATCATCGATAAGTCCAAGCCGGTGTCGTGCTGGCGTCAATTTGAATGGCAGCGACATGATCTGCTGTCGGTCTTCTTCCTCCATCGTCTCATCACCTCGTGCCGCCTTTGTCAGTATCACCTGAAATTCGGGCAGATCTTCCGAACTAATGAAACTGAATTGCTCGAAAAACTCATGCCCTGGCGGCAGATCGGCAAACAGCTCGACCATCGTCTGAGCCACCTGTTTTCCGATATCGAGAAACTTGTCGGTCAAGCCGACCTTTTCCAATACCTCTATGACGTATGGATGTTCGGCAATATTTTCGAGGCTGAACGTCTCATCGAGCGGGGTTCCAAACAGCAGGTTTTCCGCGACGGAAGCATTGGTGTTGTAGCGCTCCGCGTCGAACAGTTCGACCAGCGGCGCAATCTCAGGGTCCGACAATCGGTCACGCAACGCGAATCGAGCGTTTAAAATTTTCTCGGCAAATTCAGGGTTTTGCTGTGGGTCTATCGTACCGCGAAGCCCCATCTGATAGACGTCGTTTTCAAAATCGACGGCTTCGAGGACTTCCATAATTCGGCCTTGCAGCGCATCGCGACTGTCCGCACCCGCGGCGTCATAGTCGACCCAGTCGGCGTCGAAGTCATACGATGAGTTTCCAGCAACCTCGGCTTCGCCAAGTTCCGCCTCAAATTGTTTCCGCTCGTCGCCCTGATAATCCTTTTCGAGAATCGGTCGGTGTTTGAGGCCATAGAGCAGGTTGTCGCCTACACTTGCGGCCGAGACATGTGCCGATGCTCCAACATAGGTAATGCGCCGTCCGGTTACCGCCTCCGGCAAAGTCGCTATGTCACGACCATCGATGCTTATCTTTCCACTCGTCGCCGTTTCCAGCCGGGCTAACAACATCGCAGCTTGGGACTTGCCGCTGTTACTATCACCGACGATCGCCGTGTGCTGTCGCATAGGCATGTTGATTGCCACGCCGTCGAGATGCCGCGTGCCATCGTCCTCGGCAAGGGTCAGATTGCTTATGGCGATCTCGCCGCCGAGTGGCTCGTCATCGGGTGGATCGGCCGATATCAGTTCTTCGTCATAGAGGCCTTGAGGCTCGAACTGCTCGATAACCTGATCGTATTTGATGCGGATATCTTCCTTTTGCTGATACCAGGTGAGCATCTCCTTCCAGGGACCTGCAAGATCCTTGTACGCAGCAAGCACTGCGACAAGCGCGCCGACCGTGACCTGGCCGACAATTACCAGATAGCCGCCGATCGAAAAGAAGAAGAACGGCGTCAGCTTGTCGATGAAATTGTTGAGGAATTTGATGAAGAACTTGCGCCGGTAAATCTCGTAGCGGATCCGATAGATGATCCCAAGCCGGTTTGTGAAGCGGGCGAGTTCCAGGCGACTGGTATCGTGCGCGTGTACCTCGACAATCCCCGACACCGATTCGCCGATCTGGTCGGAAAGTCGGCGGACGTTCATGACCCGTCGCTTGCCGAGCGCGTTGACTTTGCGCTGCAGCTTCGGGATGACATACATTTGCAGCGGATAAAACGCGATCGCCGCAGCCCCCAGGATCGGATCCTGGATCAGAATGAATCCGAGAATGATCACCAGTTGACCGCCCTGGAACATCGGGTCGGCAAAGGCGGTGCCGATGAAGCCGCCAAGCGGTTCAACTTCCGCCGTAATCATTGGAATCAGTTCACCCTGGCTGACCTTGCGGAAATGCGTCAACGGAAAACGCAAAATACGGCCGAATAACTGGTAGCGCAGCCGGCGCAGCAACCGTTCGCCCAACTGACCCTTGTAGACGTTGATGTAAAATTTGAAGCCGCCGTTGACGAGAACGAGCCCGAGATAGATGAAACTGAGCGCTAGTAGAAACGGGATTTGATCCATGTGGAAGGGAATATCGACGCCAAATAAGGCGACCACATAGACGTCGCCGTCGGCTTCGCCGCCGATCGCCTTGTTGATGATGAGCTTCGGCAAATCGAGTGAGAGATAAAGAAATGGATATGACGCCAAAATTACCACCAGCAGAAACAGCTGCTGCGGCTTGCTGTAGTGAAGTATGTAACTAAATATCGTCGGTTGCATGGCTCACTCAGGGACCGCTTCAATAGGGAGGGTGTCGTCCGACCGCAATCCCAGCCCTCGCAAACTAGCCTAGCTCCACCAGGCGGTAAACGCCTGCGCATACCATAATCGAAAAGAACCCTTTACAATCAGCCATCTTGCCATGCGATAGTTGAGCTTGAAAGCCCAGCCACCGGGGGCAGTAATGCGGGTTGGTAAGTCCAACCGCCGTAAACATGCGCGGATCTTAATCTATAGTCACGACACATTTGGCCTCGGCCATTTGCGCCGGTGCCGCGCTATTGCCCACGCGCTCGTCGAACGCAACAAAGACATGACAATCCTGATCTTGTGCGGCTCGCCGATCATTGGACGATTTGATTTCCGTTCTCGTGTCGATTTCGTGCGTATTCCGGGCGTCATCAAATTGCGCAACGGCGAATATACGTCGCTGAGCCTGCATATCGATATCGAGGAGACGCTAGCGATGCGCGCCTCGATCATTCGTCATACAGCAGAAATATTCGATCCCGACGTGTTCATCGTCGACAAGGAACCCTTAGGTTTGCGGGGCGAAGTCGTCGACACGCTGGAGATGTTTAAGGGCCGCGGCACACCGCTGGTCCTGGGTCTTCGCGACATCATGGATGAACCGTCCTTGCTGCAACCGGAATGGCAACGCAAGAATGTCGTTCCAGCGCTTATTGAATACTACGATCACATTTGGGTCTACGGCCTGCCGCAGATCTGCAATCCGTTGGCTGGCATCGATGTCCCGGACTCGGTACGGCATAAGCTGATCTATACCGGATACCTTGAACGCACGGCGCTTAGCGATCCGCCGCAACACTCGCCGGGGATGCAGGTCAGCGACCCGTTTATTCTCGTGACACCCGGCGGCGGCGGCGACGGCGAGACGATGGTCGATTGGGTGTTGCGGGCCTATGAGGCCGACTCAGCAATGCCATACCGCGCGTTGATTGTTCTTGGTCCATTTATGCAGTCGGGCCAACAGGCGGAGTTCATGGCGCGGGCAGAGTCGCTGGCTAATGTTGATACGATCACGTTTGACGCACATTTAGAGAGCCTGGTGGAACGCGCTGTCGGTGTTGTCGCGATGGGCGGATATAATACATTTTGCGAGATTTTATCGTTCGACAAGCGTGCCCTGATCGTGCCACGTACAAAACCACGCCGCGAGCAGCTAATCCGCGCGAGTCGCGCGCAGGAACTCGGACTGGTACGGATGTTAAGTGACGAGGGTGCGTGCGAGACCGAGGATATGATAACGGCCCTTCATGACCTGCCACAGCAACCGAAACCGTCTGACAGCATAGTGCCAGGTATTCTCGACGGGCTCGATAACGTCGACCGCCTCGTCCACCAGTTGCTGAGAAAAAGGCGTCAGGCAACTCCACGATTAGCCGGGAGCGGCGACTAAACGCTCTTCCGCGATCAAGAAACGAATGCAGGAAAGAGGTCGTGGCTGTCGCATTTGTCCTCAAGGGATATCCCCGTTTATCTGAATCGTTTATTGCCCAAGAAATTCTTGGCCTGGAACGGCGCGGACTCGATATTCGCATTATCTCGCTGCGGCACCCGACCGAGGTTGAAACGCACCCCGTGCATCGCGAGATCAAGGCGCCCACGCTCTACTTGCCGGAATATCTGAAGAATGAGCCGGCGCGCGCCGGCCGTGCCTGGCTGAAGGCCCGCAGGCTAAGCGGCTACGCTAATGCCCGGCGGATCTGGCGTGCGGATCTAGGGCGCGATTTCACTGCTAACCGTGTCCGCCGGTTTGGTCAGGCATGTGTACTCGCCGCCGAATTGCCGCCGCAGACGACGCGCCTACACGCCCACTTCCTTCACACGCCCGCCTCCGTAGCGCGCTACGCCGCGACCATGCTGGAGCTACCGTGGAGTTGTTCTGCCCACGCAAAAGACATTTGGACGAGCCCCGAATGGGATTTGCGCGAAAAACTCGGCGACGTGGAGTGGCTGGTTACCTGCACCGATCAAGGGGCACAATATTTACGCTCGCTCGCAGCTGATCCGAAAAAGATTGGGCTTGTCTATCATGGACTGGATCTGGCTCGATTTCCGGCGCCTCCCCCGCACTCGGAACTCAACGATGAGCATGACAAGCCGGTCGTCATTCTCTCCGTCGGACGGGCGGTCGCAAAGAAGGGATTCGACGATCTACTGCAGGCGCTCGCCGCGCTGCCGGCAGGCTGCAACTGGCGGTTCGAGCATATTGGCAACGGCGAATGTCTCCCCGACTTGAAGAAGCTGGCGGGGGAACTCGGGTTAGACGACCGCATCCGTTGGCTCGGTGCGCAAGCGCAAGAGAATGTTCTCAAGCATCTACGTTCGGCGGATGTATTTGCACTCGCGTGCAAGATCGCGCCGGACGGTGACCGCGACGGACTTCCGAACGTTTTGATGGAAGCACTGAGCCAAGGTTTGCCCGTGGTATCAACGCGCGTCTCAGCTATCCCGGAACTAATTGAGGACGGCGAAACAGGTCTTCTAGCGGCCCCAGACAGCCCGCAAGAGTTGATGCGAGCGATTGCGCGTCTCATCGCCGACCCGGCGCTTCGGAAGCGGCTTGGATCGGCGGGCGAAGCCCATGTGCGAGCGGCGTTTGATGCGGAGTTTTGCTTGGAATCTCTCGTGACAAAGTTCGGTGGCGCGACCACTGGAACACCGTGCAAATTGCGTTCTACGCGCCTTTAAAGGCACCCGATCATCCGGTGCCCTCCGGCGATCGGCGGATGGCCCGTCTTCTCATCAAAGCGCTCCGAATGAAGGGGCACGAAACAGTGATCGCATCGCGACTGCGAAGCTGGGAAGGTGCCGGAGACACTGCTGTTCAGCAGCGCATTCGCCGACGCGCTTTATCGCTCGCGCAACGATTTGTGGATCGTCACCGCCAGACTCCCCCAAGCCTGTGGTTCACGTATCATCTCTACCACAAAGCGCCGGACTGGATCGGCCCAGTCGTGGCTGACGCGTTTAAGATTCCCTACTTCGTCGCCGAAGCAAGTTTTGCCCCAAAACAAAGCGGCGGACCTTGGGCGGAAGGGCACCGAGCGACGGCGACCACACTGGCTCGAGCCGACCACGTAATCTCCCTCAGTCCAGGCGACATCGAATGTGTGCGCCCGCTTTTATCCAGCCCGGATCGCTTGACCTCAATGCCGCCCTTCATCAGCACGCGCGAGCCAAACCGAGCAGCCGACAGTCGAGAGCAACACCGACAGGCGTTGAGCGACAAATTTGGAATTGATACAGGAATACCTTGGCTTGTCACCGTGGCGATGATGCGCGAGGGCGACAAACTCGACTCCTATCGGCTCCTCGGCCGCGCACTCCATCATCTTGATGATATCAAGTGGGCACTGCTCGTGGTGGGTGATGGACCTGCCCGCGGGCAGGTCGAGGCAGCGCTCGGCAGGCCAGATCGCGTGCACTACTTAGGCGTTCAGGAACCGTATCAAATCTATCAGGCGAACGCCGCCGGCGATTTATTCTGCTGGCCGGCGGTCAACGAGGCGTACGGTATGGCGCTGCTTGAGGCGCAGGCTTCGGGGCTGCCGGTTGTTGCCGGATCGGGACTAGGCGTCGCGCAGATCGTCGATGCCGGCCGGACAGGATTGCTTACTTCTGTTGGTGATACAAAGGCGCTCGCAGATGCTGTGCGCGGGCTGCTTCTGTCACCCGAGCGCCGGGCCGCAATGCGCCGAGCCGCGCTTAAAAAAACAGCTAAGTTTCATGACCTCACTTCTGCCGCGGAACATTTGGACGGTATCATCAATAGTGCGATACGCAAGGCCGGTCGATGAGCCTGCTCGCCGTTATTAGACACGGTCAGACAGCGTGGAACGAAGCTGGCCGTCTGCAAGGGCGACGTAATGTACCGCTCAGCGCAGTCGGCCGCAGACTGGTCGAACGCTGGCGCGTGCCACCGCGGTTGGCTGACTTCGAATGGGTAACGAGTCCACTCAAACGAGCGCTCGAAACGGCGATCCTTCTCGCCGGTCACGACGTTAAATGCGACGACCGTCTGGTCGAAATGGACTGGGCGGAATGGGAGGGCCGAAAGCTTGAGGACCTGCGGCAGGAGCTTGGTCAACCAATGGCCGATCTTGAGGCAAAGGGACTCGACTTTCGCGCGCCTGGTGGCGAGAGCCCGCGCGACGTCCAACGTCGGCTACATGGTTTCCTGACAGATCTACACCGGCAGGCTCGACCAACCGTCGCTGTCTGTCACAAGGGAATCATCCGCGCTCTATACGCGTTGGCAGCGGATTGGGACATGACCGGCAAAGCCCCGCACGGATTACAGGCGAACTGTGCACATATTTTTCTTATCACTGACGGCGAAATCACGATCGAGCAGCTAAATCTGCCGCTGCTGGACGCCGACGAATGACGCAGCCGCGCGCCCTCATCTATGTCGAGAGTTTGCTAGGTGTTGGCCACGGCGTGCGAGCAGCGATAGTTGCCGAGGCAATGCTAGAGCGCGGGTTCGACGTCACCTTGGTGTCCGGAAGTCCAGACGCGAGTGGCCGGGAGCTTGTGGGCGCCAGGATCGTGCGTCTGCCGACGGTCAAGGCAGCCGACGCAAAGTTTTCACGCCTCATTGACGAGAATGGCGCCGAGATTGACGATGTCTGGCGTGAGCGGCGACGCGCGGCGCTTCTCGACGCCTACCGGTCCGCACAACCCGAAGTGATTGTGATCGAGGGATATCCATTTTCACGATGGCAATTCCGTTTTGAGCTGACTCCGCTAATCGCCGCCGCCAAAGGGCAGGCTGCAATCGTCGTCTCGGTTCGAGACATCCTCGTCGCGAAGCGTGATCCGCAGCGCATTGACGCAATCGTCGAGCTCATACGCAGTGATATCGACATGGTGCTGGTGCACGGCGACGAGACCCTGATCGAGTTCGGCGAGACCTTTCCTGCCGCCACACAAATTGCCGACAAATTAAGATATACAGGCTACGTGTCCGCTGAACTCGCCATGGACGACACTGAAGCAGACGATGCCGAGGCTGAAGTCTTGGTGTCGGCGGGCGGCGGTGCGGTCGGCAGCGAATTGCTGCGTACGGCGCTGGAAGCACGCGCACTGGGCAGCCTGAAAGAGAGGACCTGGCGAATTCTTGCCGGCCGCGGTCTGCTGGACGCGGATTTGCGAGCCCTTAAAGCGAAAGCCGACAATCTCGACGGCGTAATTGTCGAGCAATATCGCCGCGATTTCCCATCAATGCTAACGCGTTGTGCCGTATCAATCAGCCAAGCCGGATACAACACCACCGTTGATCTGCTTGCCGCCCGTGCGCGAGCCGTTGTCGTTCCCTTCAGCACCGAAAGCGAGACCGAGCAAGCCTTGCGTGCGCGTTTGCTCGAAGACCGCGGCATGCTAACTGTAATATCCGAAGCAGAACTTTCGCCGCACTCGCTTGCGGCTGCCGTAGACAATGCCGCTGCTTCGCCGCGGCCCCCGATTCCGCCTATCTCGCTCGACGGAGCGCGCCGGACAGCCGACCTCCTTGGCACGCTTGCATCACCTAGGCGGTAAGGCTGAACTCCGCCTATACTCGCGTCATGGCATCGACGAACAGCGCCACCAAACGCTCATCAAACAACTGGGCGGCTCTTTCTGGGGAACTCGATCGATGGTCAGAGCCCGGGCAACCGGCAACATTTTGGTGGCGCGATGACGACGTTACGCAAACAAGCAAGGCGCTCGATCGACTGCTCGAACTAGCAGATAGCACGCCGCTGGCATTGGCAGCGATTCCCATGTCGGCAAGCCCGACGCTCGCCAAACGGCTTGCCGACGTACCCACTATTATGGTCATGCAGCATGGCTACGCTCATGCCAATCACGCCCCGTCGGGTGAAAAAAAGGCGGAATTCGGCAAACATCGACCGGTCTCCGAGATGGTTATTGAAATAGCGCGAGGCGCAGAGCGGCTTCACGAAATCTTCCAAAACAAGGCCACCACAACTCTCGTTCCGCCCTGGAATCGTATTGCCGACGAATTCTTCGCCTTACTGCCGGACGCCGGGATCACCGCGCTGTCGAGCATCGGGTCACATCATTCAGATTGCCTGCTCCCTCAGGTCAACGTGCATGTCGACATCATTGATTGGCGCGGCCATCGCGGCTTTGTCGGCAGTTCCGCTATCGACCGTATTATCGATAACCTATCGCTGCGGCGATCGGGTGAGATCAATCCGACAGAGGCAACCGGCCTTTTGACGCATCACCTAGATCACGACGAAGACTGCTGGAACTTCGTGGCCGATCTTATGGCCCTAACCGAGGCTCATCCCGCGGCGCGCTGGATGAGTGCGACCGAAGTGCTCGCGGGACGATGACCGGCCGGTACCGCTATCCGCTGCAGAGCCTGGCCGGCGATTATGTACGTGCGTTTGCCGGGATCGCCCTTTCCGCATGGCCGCTGCTCGCTGTGAATGCAGGACCCTTTGTGACGGCCCTCTTGGGTGCACTGCTGCTGTTGTTTTCGGTCTTCGCCGCCCGTACTGTGCTGCGCCACGCGACCGTTATCGAAACGACGCCAGCTGGCATTGCCTCGATTGGGCCCACGGCACGGAGGCTCGGCTGGGAGGGCATCAAGGCTGTACAACTTAGTTACTACTCGACGTGGCGTGACAAAAGTAAGGGCTGGATGCAGCTCAAGCTAATAGGTAGTGAAGGGACGTTGCGCATCGATTCGAACTTAAACGGATTCGACGAGGTCGCAGCTACCGTGGCAGAATGCGCCGCGCGCAACGACGCGTTGATGAATGACGTTACGATCGGCAATTTCGGGGCAATGGGAATTACCGTCGGCGGTTCAGGGGGCAGTACCGCCAAATTGGGAGATGTTGGCGGGTGAGTCAGGACTTGCTGAAGGTCGAGGGACTCAAAGTCGAGTTCAAGTTGCCGGAAGGTCGCATCGAGGCGGTCAGGGGCGTCTCGTTCCGCGTGCGGCATGGGTCGACGGTCGCTTTGGTCGGCGAATCTGGCTCCGGCAAAACGGTCATCTCGCAGAGCATTATGGGTATTCTTCCGGGCGCAGCGCAGATCTCGGGCGGCCGGATATTGTTCGCCGATCCACTCGAGCACGGAAAAATTACAGACATTGCAGCGCTGCCGGCTGACGGCAAAACCATGCGAAGCATCCGGGGCGGTCGCATCTCGATCATCTTTCAAGAGCCGATGACGTCGTTGTCGGCGCTCCACACGATCGGCAACCAAATCACCGAAGCGCTGCACCTGCACCGGACCTGCTCGATTGCCGAGGGCAAAGAAATCGCGCGCGAAATGCTGCAGATGGTCGGTTTTCCAGACCCGGTCCAGGCGCTTCGGACGTATCCATTCGAGCTATCCGGCGGCTTACGGCAACGCGCGATGATCGCGATGGCGCTCGTCTGTCGCCCCGCCCTGCTGATTGCCGACGAACCAACGACGGCGCTCGATGTAACGATCCAAGCTCAGATTTTGCGGCAGCTCAAGGACCTGCAGAAAGAACTCAACATGGCGGTCCTGATCATCACCCATGATTTGGGCGTGGTAGCCAATTTGGCCGAGGAAGTTGTCGTTCTTTATCACGGCGAGGTCATGGAGTACGGCACGTCAGAACAACTCTTTCACGATCCTCAACACCCCTACCTTCGCGCCCTCTTGCGAGCGGTGCCAAGATTCAACATGGATCGGGGCGAACGCCTGGTGCCAATCCGCGAAATAGCCAGCGATACGGGCCGCTTGATGGCGCAGAAGGAAGAGCAGCCGGCGCTGGCCGACCCGACCGGTCCGATCCTGTCCGTCAGGGGCATATCCAAGGATTTCCGTATTCGGAAGACCAAACTAATTAGCCGCTCCTCCGACAATGCGGTTCGTGCAGTTGACAATGTCAGCTTCGACTTAAAGCGCGGCGAGTGCCTGGGCCTGGTGGGCGAGAGCGGATGCGGCAAGACGACGTTGAGTAAGATTTTGATGCGTGCGTTAAGCGCCGACACAGGCCAGGCGATCTTCAATAACGGCGCCGCACCGATCGACATATTCAAACTTTCATCGCGCGATCTAATAACGTTTCGCCGCAATATACAGTTCATCTTTCAAGACCCGTTCAGCGCGCTCAATCCGCGCATGACGGTGTTCGAAATCATCTCCGAACCCTTGGTTATTCACCGCATCGGCACCCAGGTGGAGCGTACGGAATTGGTAAAGGAGCTGATGCGTGTCGTCGGACTCGATATTCGTTACTTGAAACGATATCCGCACAGCTTTTCAGGCGGCCAACGCCAACGCATCGGGATCGCGCGCGCATTGGCGCTGCGACCGGATATATTGATTTGCGACGAGCCGGTCTCCGCGCTCGATGTATCGATTCAGGCACAGATCCTCAACTTACTGAAGGATCTACAGTCCAAGCTCGGCCTGACCTATCTCTTCATCTCGCACAACTTGGCCGTTGTCGACTACATCGCCGACCGCATCGCCGTCATGTGCCACGGAATGCTGGTCGAGATCGCGCCCCGCGAACTCCTGTTCCGACAGCCGATCCATCCATATACCCGGGGCCTTTTGACCGCTGTTCCCGAGCCAAATCCGGACAAACCGCTCGACTTCGATCATTTGATGGAAGAAAAGTCATCAGACCCGGCAGCCTGGCCGCAACCTTTCACTGATGACGGTACGATCCGGCCGATCATGCACGATCTCGGTGGCGGTCACTTCGTTCGCGCGCTTGACAACATCAACCCGCTGGAATTGGCCTCATGACGAAGACTTTAATTGCGGTTGCAGCGGTGGCACTGCTGACTTCAGCAGCCGCGACTGCGGCCGAGTATATCGAGCCCCCGTTTTTCGCGGCACACGTTAGTTCAGGGCAGATACCCGCCGTGCACTTGCGCGTACCGAATTCGCCAAAAGTGGTAACGATGAACGGCGACGGGCGGCAAATCGGAAAATACGGTGGCACACTCAATACGCTGATGGCCCGGGCAAAGGACGTGCGGATGATGGTCGTTTACGGCTATGCGCGGCTCGTCAAGTTCAACCGCAGTCTGGAGATCGTGCCGGACATCTTGGAAAAAATCGACATCAAGGAAGGGCGTATTTTCACATTCAGCTTACGGCGGGGCCACAAATGGTCAGACGGCCAGCCGTTCACGTCCGAAGATTTTCGCTTTTACTGGGAAGACATCGCCAACAATAAGGCGCTCTCTCCAGTGGGTCCGCCGATCGTCCTACGGGTCAAAGGCGAACTTCCCAAGTTTGAGGTCATCGACGACGTTACGGTGCGGTACTCCTGGCTCAAACCAAACCCGGATTTCCTCCCCAGGCTGGCTGGTGCATCACCGCTCTACATCTATCGGCCCGCCCACTACCTGAAGAAGTTCCATGCGCGCTATACGGACGAGGTCAAGCTCAACTGGGCGGCCCAAGAGATCGGACAGCACAACTGGGCAGCCATGCATAACAAGCAAGACAACATGTACAATAACGACAACATTAAGCTGCCCAACTTGCAACCCTGGGTGAATACGACGTCGGCGCCGTCTGAGCGTTTTGTCTTCGAACGCAACCCGTACTTCCATCGTGTCGATGCACAGGGTCGGCAATTGCCCTATATCGACAGGGTCATCTTGAACATCACTAGCGGAAAACTGATTCCAGCCAAGGCTGGAACTGGCGAATCGGACCTGCAGGCGCGCTACCTGCGGTTCGACAACTACACATTTTTGCGGCGCAACCAAGAACAGAGTGGATTCCGTACACTGTTGTGGCGGGAAGCCAAGGGTTCGCACATTGCGCTTTTCCCGAATCTCAACGCTGCTGATGCGAATTGGCGGACCTTGTTAAGAGATGTGCGTTTTCGCCGCGCACTGTCATATGCGATCAACCGGGATGAGATAAACCAAGTCATCTACTTCGGATTGGCCCAGCCAAGCCAGAACACGGTGCTCAAAGAAAGCCCCCTATGGAGTGAGGAGTACCAGTCAGCGGCAACGGCATTCGATATCGGCAAGGCGAACAAGCTGTTGGATGAAATTGGCCTCACCAAACGAAACAAACATGGCATCCGGCTGCGGCCAGGCGGCGAGCCGCTCGAGATTATCGTTGAAACTGCCGGCGAGAGTAGCGAGGAGTCGGACGTCTTGGAGTTGATACGGGACAGCTGGCTCAAGGCGGGAATCAGACTGCATACCAGACCGTCGCAGCGCGACGTTTTACGCAACAGAGTATTTTCAGGCGCGACGATTATGACCGTTTGGAGCGGCCTCGAGAACGGCGTCCCGACCGCGGAAATGCCGCCGACCGAACTTGCTCCAACCTCGCAGATTCAATTGCAATGGCCGAAATGGGGCCAGTATGTCGAAACCAACCGACAATCCGGCGAGTTTCCCGACATGCCGGAAGCAGTGCGCCTATTGGAGTTGCTTGACGAGTGGTACGCGACGCTTGACGGCTCTCGTCGCGAGGCAATCTGGCACGAAATGCTCCGCACACACGCAGAAAACCTCTTCACAATCGGCCTCGTTGCGGGCGTTCGTCAGCCAGTCGTCGTCAACCTAAACCTCCGCAATGTCCCGGAGGAAGGTGTGTATAACTGGGATCCAGGCGCGCATTTCGGCATCTACGAGCCGGACACGTTCTGGTTCGCTACCTCCGAGTGAACGTGTGCGAATACGTAAAGCATCCCGAAATTAGACCGCCAGGGTCCACATGCTGAGGTATATCGCACACCGTCTCATGGTTATGGTTCCAACGCTGTTGGCGATCAGTGCAATTGTGTTTTTGATCATCCAACTGCCGCCAGGGGACTATTTCACAACCTATATCAATGAGCTGCAAAGCCAGGGCGAGACGGTATCAAGGGAGCGTCTGGAGTTCCTGCGACAGCAATACGGTTTTGACCGCTCGCCGGTCGAACAGTATTTCGTTTGGCTGTTCGGCATGTTGCAGGGCGACTTCGGATATTCGTTCGAGTACAGCCTGCCGGTATCGGACGTTGTGGGCGACCGCCTGCTGCTCAGCTTCATCGTTTCCTTCACGACGATAATCTTCACCTGGATCGTCGCATTTCCAATCGGCGTCTACTCGGCCGTCCACCAATATAGTTGGGGTGACTATAGCTTGACGTTCCTTGGGTTTATCGGTCTTGCGACGCCGAATTTTCTTCTCGCCTTGGTGCTTCAATGGTTTGCCCACTCATTCTTCGGAACATCGATCGGCGGCTTAATGGACCCCCATTTTCTCGACGAGTCATGGAGTCTCGCCAAGGCTGGCTCTGTTCTCGAGCATCTCTGGATTCCGGTTGTCGTTATCGGTACATCAGGTACCGCAGGCATGATTCGCCGGCTTCGAGCGAATCTCTTGGACGAACTGCATAAGCAATATGTTGTTACGGCGCGATCGAAGGGCCTTCATCCGTTTAGAGTTCTCGTGAAATACCCCCTCAGGGTCGCCCTGAATCCATTTGTCGCGGATATCGGCAACCTTCTACCGCAGGTGATTTCAGGGGCCGCGATCGTTTCCATCGTCTTGTCGCTGCCAACCACCGGTCCGATGCTCCTCACCGCATTGCAAAGCCAGGACATGTTCCTTGCCGGCTCGTTCCTGATGTTCCTCGCGTTGCTGACAGTCGTCGGAACGCTCATGTCAGACTTGGCACTGGCCGCGCTCGACCCGCGTATCCGCCTCACCGGAGGCACGCAAAGATGACCGAAATTACGCGCGACGCCGACAAACTTGAGCATTATGCGAGCAGCGCCCCGTTTGATCCCAATACGGCTGTTGAGCTTACTGAGGAACAGGAACGATACTATCTAGCTTCGCAATGGCAGCTCATGTGGTGGAAGTTTCGCCGCCATAAGCCCGCTGTATTCTGCGGAATATTCCTGTTGGTCATGTATCTGTCGATCGCCGTCAGCGAGACATTGGCGCCATACGACCTGCAAGCTCGCTTCACGAAGTTCCTTTACGCACCGCCACAGCCTGTCCACCTCTTTCACGATGGCAAATTTGTCGGACCCTTCGTTTACGGCCTCGATGCGAAGCTGGATCTCATAGCGTTGCAGTGGGTCTACAAAGAGGATTTGGAGAAGGTTAATCCAATCCGTTTTTTCTGTTTCGGTGCCGAATATCCCGGAGCTACCTACGAATTCTGGAATCTTTTTGAGGGTAGCTTTCACGTATTCTGTCCGGCGCAAGAGGGCACCCTATTCTTGCTCGGAACGGACAGGCTCGGCCGTGACATGCTCTCCCGCATCATCTATGGCGCGCGCATTTCGCTTAGCGTCGGTATCCTGGGAATCACAATCAGTTTCATTCTCGGTCTGGTGATAGGGGGGCTCGCCGGCTATTACGGCGGATTAACAGACGTCATCGTTCAGCGGATAATTGAAATCATCCGCTCGTTCCCCGAACTTCCGCTGTGGATGTCGCTATCGGCAATCCTACCTGTGACCTGGAGTCCGATCCTGGTCTATCTCGGCATCACTTTTATCTTGGGCATGCTCGACTGGCCCGGTCTCGCGCGGGCCGTGCGCTCAAAATTGCTCGCGCTGCGAGAGGAAGATTTTTGCACCGCCGCATTGCTGATGGGGGCGAGACCACGGCGCATCATCGCCCGACACCTTCTGCCAAGCTTCATGAGCCATCTTATCGCTTCGGCGACATTGTCAATTCCGTCAATGATTTTGGCCGAGACCGCGCTGAGCTTTCTTGGTCTTGGATTGCGGCCACCGATAACCAGTTGGGGCGTGTTGCTGAATGAAGCTCAGAATATCAACGTTGTCGATCTTTACCCCTGGCTGATGCTTCCAGTGGTCCCCGTCATTTTGGTCGTGCTTGCCTTCCAGTTTCTAGGCGACGGTCTGCGCGACGCGGCAGACCCCTACAAATAGGCATAAGGTCCTCTGCAGTTTGGATTTGCTCGAGACGACCGCTAGCGGCGGGCGCTTTGCCTACTCAACTCTTCCTGATCCAAAGTCCGGATTCCCGCGCCCCTTCAGGAAGCGGAAGCAAGCCGACGGTTCCCGCCTCGACATGGTCCGCCATGCGCGTCGCGACATAGTGGCTGGCAAATTCTACGATCCAACCGGACCCACCTTGAAGCAATGCGGCAACCCCGAGCTGCTCGTTGTAGGCACGCCACTCCCATTCAGCCGGGTAATCGTCAGGCAGGAATACGTCATGTATCTGGACGACAACGCCTGCAGGTAGTTCCGGAAATATTCTATTTTGCAGCATATCGACGTCACTTCCCGGCATCAGCACATGGCTCGAGTCGATGGCCAGAATGTCACCGGCCCTAAGATCTGCGAAGGGCGCAGGGCCAACTTCCTGAAGTGTCTTCCGAACAAGTCGTACCGCCGGTAGCCCCTCGAGATCTGCTCGCGGCGCAGGATCGATAGCTGTGACGCTAATGTCTAAGTTCGAATCGGCGGCGGCGCGCGCAAAGAAGCGTGTGGAATGGCCTGATCCGACCTCAACGATGCGCTTCGGACGAAGGCAGCGCACCATTGTGTAGGCCATCGCCGCATCCAATCGGGGGAACCAATCCTGTGTCCAGCGCGGCGCAGGAGGGGGCGCATCACCGATACGGACAAGATCGTCGTCAAATTCGGCAAGCGCCGAAAGCCAGCCGGAAAACGCTTCGTGGCGACAAAGAAAAAGCCTTTCGATGGATTGATACGATGCGCGTTTTTCCGGCCGTGAGAATTCAGCCGCGCGCCGATAGGGGATAAAGATTCCACGACGACTCAAGCCGAGAACCGTTGGAAGGCCCAGAGCGAGGCGGCGATACCAGCCCCTTACGGAGGTCACGGTTTAAGCGCCATACCTTCCTGTGCGACAATCGTTCCCGGCCGCGCCTTTTCCGCCTCCTCGGCTACCCGATCCATCCACTCGTCGTCGTGACTGGGATCGTGGTGAAAAATCACTAATGTTCCCACACCCGCTTCGTCTGCAACCCGCACACCCTCCTGCCAGGTCGAGTGGCCAAACCCCTTAAACTTCTCGTATTCTTCATCAGAGTATGTGGAATCGTAGATCATATAATCTGCATCCTTGACGAGCTCAATTAAGACGTCGTCGCGCCGATCGTCAAAATGCTCGTAATCGGTTATGTAGCAGACCGACCGGCCGTCAAATTCGATCCGATAACCGGTCGCATTGTTGGGGTGGTTTAGTGGCGCCGTTCGCAATCGCACGTCCGAGTACGGATTTAGTGTTTCGCCAAATTGAAAGTCGGCATAGGTGACGTCGGCCTGAAAGATCGACGGAGGAACTGGAAAGAGCGGCGCCATCATCATTTCGACGAGCACTTTTTTCAAAGTGATTTCGGAGCCGAGATGGCCGGCATGCACACGGACTTTGTTGCTTGGCACGAAAAATGGCACAAAAAAAGGTAATCCGCAGACATGATCGAAGTGAGTGTGGGTGAGAAACAGATCGAGGTCGATCGGCATCTGCTTGTGAAGTTCGTTGCCGAGCGCTCGCAGCCCCGTGCCAGCATCGAAAATGATTATGTTGTCGCCGCACTTAACTTCGAGACATGAGGTATTTCCGCCGTAGCGGACAGTGTCCGGGCCTGGGCACGCGATGCTTCCCCGGACGCCCCAAAACCGTACGTAAAATTCGGCTCGATCATCCATTCCGCGGCCACCCGCAAAACAATCATTGGAACAATTCCAAGTTAGTTAATGTGCGGCAACTTCTAAGTCGAGGAAAATTCTCAATTCAACCGCTCAACGACATCCTCAAAGCAGGTGGACGCCGGTCTGCGCTCCATGCGAGGGATTCTTCAGCCAAATGACAAATACCGAAGCCAATTGGATCGGAGTTCTGTTCGGGCTGTGCCTCGCCGTACTTGCTGCCTATCACCAATTCAAATTGCCACCGGTACTACCGATATTTCTCAATGCTTACGGTTACAGCCCAACGATAGCGGGCGCTTTCATGTCGGTTTATGCGGTTGCCGGGTTGTTCCTTTCGTTCGCCGTTGGCGCTGCATTGCAGGGACCACACTTGTACAAATTTCTGCAGGGCGCCTTTGCTCTCTTCGTCGTCGGCAGTTTGGCGACGATTGTTTGGCCGGAAAACGGCTGGACCATATTGGCAGCGCGGGCCGTCGAAGGAATTGGTTTTGCGGTGCTCGCTGTCGCCGGACCAGCCTTGTGCACGGCCCATGCTGGGCGCACCGGATTGCCGATTGCAGCGGCGCTGGTCGCAACCTGGATCCCCGCCGGCGCACTCCTGTCCGGCTCGCTTGCCACAGTAATCAGCAGCACTGGCAATTGGCAGTTGTTGTGGTGGATTGGCATATTGCTAACGTTGGCGATGTCAGCGTGGACGCATCGGCTATCGAGGCACCGCTCGGTCATTCAAACCAATCGCCAGGTTGCAGCAAACTCGGAGTCGGATCGACCGCCGACGGAAGAAGATGTTTCAGTACTCCGCGGACAGCGCGGCACCCAGTTCCTAAGCGCAGCACTGTTTGCCCTGTGGTCATGTCAATTGTTCGGATTTTTGACCTGGCTGCCGCAGTACCTAGTGGCGGTGCACGAGTTTGCGCTCGAAGATGCAGTTATGGGCTACGCATTGCCGATTGTCACAATCGGTATATTCAACCTCGTCGCGGCGCCAATTCTTCGAGCCGGCGTACCAGTGGCGCTACTGCTGGCGGTCGCCCTCCTCGGACAAGCTGTCATCTGGTTTCTGGTGCCCTTTGCCGGCGGGATTTCGGGCCTCGCCATCCTTGCCGTTTTCGGCGTCTTCGCCGGCCTCACCCCGACATGCCTGTTCGCATTGCCGGGCACAATTCTGGGGGTTGAACACGCCGGTCCACGGGCCTTTGGAATACTGATGACTGGGCGAAATTTAGGGGTCCTTACGGGCCCGCTGCTATTGGGCGCAGCGTTGCAATATGCAAACATCTGGACCGCCTGGAACAGTACCGCAGTAGTGTTTGGTGTGCTGACGATGGGCGCAGCGCTCGGTGCTGCCATGTTATTCTGGAAGTTGAGCGCTCGCCGGGCCCATTAGAATTCGCGAACAAATCTCACGGGACGAGTCGATAGCCACCCGGCTCGGTTACGAGAAGTTGCGCGCTCGACGGGTCTTGTTCGATCTTCTGCCGCAGCCGGTAGACATGCGTTTCCAGCGTATGCGTGGTCACTCCAGCGTTGTAACCCCATACTTCACCGAGCAGCGTGTCACGGCCAACCACCTTGTCACCTGCGCGATAAAGATACTTCAGTATTGCCGTCTCCTTCTCGGTCAATCGAACTTTGTTGTTATCAGCTTCATTCAAGAGCAGTTTGGCGCTCGGTTGGAAGGTGAATGGACCAATCGTAAAGACCGCATCCTCGCTTTGCTCATGCTGACGCAAATGCGATCGCAGCCGAGCTAACAAAACGCCAAGTCGGAATGGCTTTACGACATAGTCATTGGCTCCGGCATCCAGACCGAGGATGGCGTCTGCATCGGAGTCAGCGGCAGTCAGCATGACGATAGGAGCCTTGACGCCAGCTCGTCGCAGCAAGCGACAGGCTTCTCGACCATCCATGTCCGGCAGACCAACATCAAGAAGAATGGCATCGAAATAGTCGGATTTGACGGCTTCCAATGCTTCCGCCGCTGTGCCTACGGGCACCGTCGCAAACTCCTCGTGCAGTTGCAGCTGCTCGCAGAGAGACTGTCGCAACGCTTCGTCGTCATCGACCAAGAGAATTTTCTTGCCAGTCATGTCATCCCCAAGCTGCGATCTTAAGTGGGATACGGAATACAAGATGGCCGACCAATGGCCGCGCGACATAGCAGGTCGGGATGGCCGCGCGCTTGAACTTACTGTTCATTATATCACGGAACGTCACTGGCGCTGAAATTCAACCTTACAATTGACATATGGGGCACGAATTTGCGGTTTCCACCGCGAATTTGCGCAGCAAAGAGAGCGCCCAGCGCGAACCTCCAACGCACGCGGCGCGGCAGGAAACAGAATCCCCGACGGAAAATCCTGCCGCTCGAACGAGTGACAGGATTAAATTCAATCGTAACCTATTGATATAACGGGAAATATGGATTGGCACCCCACTTGCAGCGAGTCGGGCGAGGCGCGGAGGAATTTATGGACGTCGAACCAGGATATAACGAAGGCAGCAACAATGTGGCCGATGCGGAGGCAAAGCGCTTTCGCGCCAATCGAGCCGCAAACAACCCCTCGACGGCAAGCGAACTATCCGGAACCGGCGTCGAATTCCAACCCTTCGGCGCCGATGGCCTTACCTTTGGTGATGTGCTCGACCTGATCAATCCTCTGCAGCATATTCCCGTCGTGTCATCAATATACCGGGCTATAACCGGCGACGAATTATCGCCGACAGCGCGGATAGCGGGCGGAACGTTGTTCGGTGGGCCATTCGGGCTCGTCAGCGCAGTCGCCAATACCGCCGTACAGGCGTTTTCCGGCCGAGATATCGGTGAGACCGTCTTTGCCGCCCTTCTTGGAGAAAATAGCAGCGCAACTGATGCCGGAATCGCTGCTGATCCAGCGGCGAATATCGAATCCCAACTCGCCGCGACCGAATCACTCGACGTCGGCTTGCCAATCAGCCTGCTGCCGGGCCGATTGGGCACTTCAACCGATGTAGTTCGCGTTGCTGAGGCGGCACCCTATCTGGCTCCCCAACTAGCTCGTTCAACGCTAGCGAGCACCCGCGCATCGGGACCACTCCCACGGACCATAGCTGTGGCCAAGAATTCGCTAACCACACAGCTTGCCAGCCTACAGTCGAACACTCCTTCGTCGCTGCTCGCAGTGGCCAACGCGGGCGTTTCAGGGCGACCCGAGGGCCCAATCTCCGCACTCTTGCAGGCACGTGCGGCGGTCCCTTCGCCTGGCCGCGTCCCAGGACTTGGCACAATTTTGAGCCGACGCGTTGAACCGCCGGCGAATGGCGCCGTCGCGGTCTTACCATCTAACCTGTATCAAGCCCAAAATATTCATCCCAACGCTCAGCAAATGTCGGCACCGCCAGCCAGAACTGCATCGCTACCAACTGTAGCGGCCCCCAGTCCTACACCCTCATCGGAGGAATCAATAACGAACCCGCTCGACTCGACTGCGTCACCTACCTCGACGCCGCTGGTTCCCCTCGGCCAGCCGCTTTCCAGCTTCTTGGTGCCGCGCGCCATGATGGCTGCGCTCGATAAGTACGAAGCGCTCAAACGGGCGCCACAGTCCTCCACGTCCAGTTTCTAGTGCGTTCGATTAAACGACTGTCCTTTGCGATAACGTAGCCGTGGACATCCGTGTTACGTCGGAAAGACTGCTGGCATGGCGTAACCAGACGCATCGATGCGCGATAGGGCATGCCGGCATCAGCCAGAACAAGCGCGAGGGCGACGGCACAACTCCCGTAGGCTGTTTTAGTTTGCGCCGCGTGCTCTACCGTCCGGATCGCATTGCACCACCACAGACGGCTTTGAGCGTTGGCACCATCGAGGAGACCGACGGCTGGTGCGACGATTCAGACGCCTCCAACTACAATCGGCTCGTTACGCTGCCGTATGCCGGAAGCCATGAACGACTTTGGCGAGAAGATGCGCTCTACGACCTCGTTGTCGTATTGGGCTTTAACGATGAGCCACCGACACCCGGCGCCGGCAGCGCCGTATTCTTGCATGTCGCGGATTCATTATTTTCGCCGACTGCGGGCTGCGTTGCGCTGGCGCGCGATACGCTGATTGGGCTCCTCGCCGACTGCACGCCCGGCGATCAGCTTTGCGTTATACCGTCGTTGGCGTCCTAGCCCGCATTATTCACGCTTGGCGGCCGATTTGAGCGAGGCGAGCGGTATCGGCCGGGTTGACGGCGGCTTTCGGGGCGGGTTTTCGTTACGGGTTGGAGATTGACGTTCGAGGTTCATCCGGCGGCACGCGCCGCTAGGATCAGGGGCCTTGTGCGGCGATGGAGGCGGCCATCGCGATCAGGGCGTTGCGATATGGGTAGGCCGAGGGCAGGGCGATCTTGATGCGAGTGTTGAGCTCCTCGATGCGCACGGCGATCTTGAGGAATGCCCGTCGTAGCGTCTCGAACGTCGCGGTGCGCCACGGCGAGCGGCGGGGCGCGGTCCGGCGCAACTGATGCAGCAGCCAATAGGCGGCGGTGTGCAGGAACAGCCGGAACTGGTTGGCTTCCCATCGGTGACACGAGGTGCGGTCGGATTTGGTGTAGAGCTTGTGCTCCTTGATCATGTTTTCCATCCGGCCACGGGCGCAATAGACCCTCTCGTAGAGCAATTTGGCGCGGCCCGGCAGGTTGGTGACGACGAAGCGGACATCCGTCCCCCTTGCGGTGGCCTCGACGCGGGCAACGACCTTGCGCTCGCGTGACCAGCTTTTGGCCTGGTAGCCGGTCTGGAAGAAACGGCGCACCTTGTCCTTGCCTGATTGCACCCGGCGCAGCGCCGCGTCCTCGCACCACGGCTGGCCGATCTCGCTCAGCCGGGCGTTGCCGGGAAGCCCGAGAATGTAGCCGTGGCCCTGATCCTCCAGCAGGTCCATGACCTCGGGCGTGCCGTAATGGCCGTCGCCACGCACCGCGATCTCGACCCGGGGCCAATGGCGCCGGATGCGGCCGATGACGTGGCGCAAGACCCGCGCCGCCTCGTCACCAGATGGCCGCTTGCCCGGACGCAGCAGCGACAGCACCGGCTTGGCGGTCGCCGCGTCGAAGATGTGGATGGGCTGAAAGCAGTACTCGTCGTAATGGGCGTTGAACAGTGCCAGTTGCTGGCCGCCGTGGACGGCATCAGGGGTATCGTCAATGTCGAGCACGATGCGTTGGGGCACGCGCTCGAAGCTGTCGCAAAACAGATCGATCATCGTCAGCCCCATGCGCGCCAGTTCGCGCCATGATGGGGCGTTCTCGAGCCTGGACAAGGTCGGCTGCGACATCAGATCGCGACCGCTCTCGGGCAGGCGACCACAGGCCAGCTTGAACGCCGGATCGAAGCGCAGCACGTCGAGGTCGTCGCAATCCTCGTATCCGCAGGCGATGGCGAACATGCGCGCCCCGATCATGTCGGCGTATGAGTGGGTGGTGCTCGCTGGATCGCGCGCATCGGACAGGCAACCGGCTAGGCGCGCGGCAAGGCCGAGACGCTTCTCGATCTCGCGCAGCACCAGCACGCCGCCGTCCGACGACAGCCGGCCGCCGGCGAACCGGACGCACAGTTCCTTGTTCTCGACGGGTGACAGTCCGGGGAGATAGGCGGTAATCTCATCCATGGTGAGCCGGGTTTCCCTGTTGCCGTATGGTCTTGGCCAGACACCAGAATCATACGGAATCTCAACAGTTTAATCCACGCTCACCACCTCTTTCACGCCGTGCCGTGAATAATCCGGGCTAGGTCGAACGGCAGGACGCTGGCCGAAGACTCCGGTGCCGACGCGCACGTGGCTCGCGCCAAAGGCTACGGCAATCTCAAAATCGGCACTCATTCCCATCGACAACCCAGCCAAGCCGTGCCGCGCCGCAATCTGGCTTAACAACGCAAAATGGAGCGCTGGCTCTTCTGCCGCTGGCGGTATGCACATCAGCCCAGAAATCGGCAGTGCATATTCGCGGACACAACTGTCAATAAAATGATCGGCGTGATCGAGCAAAATACCAGATTTTTGAGGTTCGTCGCCAGTATTCACTTCGATAAAACAGCGCGGCAACTGGCCCTGCCTATCCCTTTCGCGAGCCAGCGCTGCCGCGAGCTTGGGCCGATCGAGAGATTGGATTACATCGAACACAGCGACGGCTTGACGAACCTTGTTGGTCTGCAGCGGGCCAACCAGATGTAACTCGAGATCGGCGCACTCCTCGCGCAGTTCACCAAACTTCGCGGCAGCCTCTTGAACACGATTTTCGCCAAACACTCGATGGCCTGCCGCGATGGCAGCGTGTGGCCGCTCGGCCCCGTGTCCCTTGCTAACGGCAACCAGAGTGACATCGTCTATTTCGCGGCCCGCAGCTTTGGCAGCAGTAGCAATTCTTGCCGTAACGGATCGGAGGTTATTCGCGATCGTCTCGTCCAGCGGGTCATCGACGGAAGTACTATCACTCACAATCGCCCTCTTAGCAGACTTTCGCGTGCACATCGGCACGAACTTGCACGAGACCGCGACACCTCGAGCTCGAATAAATTCGGGTGTATTGCGTAAGACGCAAACATTGCCCGATTGAGCGGAGTCTCTAGCATGGAACGGTGCAAACTTGCACTCCGTTCAATTGCGCTGGTGAACCAATAATGCTTCGGCGCAGCATGATCGAGGCGCCATCTAATTTTCGGCCGCATACGGCGATATGCGCATGGCTGCCAGAGCATCCGAGATGCGGCGGTGGCGACGTTCGACCCGTTTCGGCATAATAATGCCCCAACAAATGATTCCCGCATCCAGATGTCCACTTCGCAGGCAATAGAGATCCCCGGCGTCGGTACTCTCGCGCCGGCTGACGCCTTGGCGCGCGCCATGGAGTCTCACGGACGCGGCGATCTGGAGACGGCGGATGATATATCTCGCCGAATTCTTTCGCAGTTCCCGAACCAGGCGGAATCACTCTACCTGCGGGGAATCATCGCGCACCAACGCGGCAAATTGAAGAGCGCCGAAAAATACCTGCGCCGGGCGATTAAATCTGCGCCCAAGAATCACATGGGTCATGGTGGCCTTGGTATCGTAAGACTCACGCAAAACAGGTTCAAAGATGCGGCAGCGTTATTCGAACACGCGCTTTCAATCTCGGCCGAACAACCGCACATCCACAATAATTTTGGTTTGGCGCTCGCCGAGCTGGGAGAATTTGCGGAAGCAGCGCAGCATTATGAAGAGGCGCTTAGGATGGCGCCACATTATGCCGACGCCTGGCTCAACCTTGGCAAACTCCGACAGGATGAGGGACGGTTAGACGACGCGGCCGGCTGTTACGAGCAGGCGCTGAAGGCCGCGCCAAACATGGCGGAGGCTCATAACAACCTCGGGAATATCCATCACCGAACCGGGCATGCTGACGCTGCGCTCGACTCCTACACACGTGCCGTCGAGGCAAACCCAAATTATCTCGAAGCGTTGTTCAACAAAGCAATTATGCAGGCTGAGGTAGGAAAGATCGACGATGCGGTCGACTCCTACCGCACGGTGATTGAAGCCGACGCCGATCATATCGAGGCGATTTGCGGCCTTGGAGAGGTGCTCGAGACGCTCGGAGAAGCGAGCGAGGCGGAAGAATGTTATCGACGCGCCAGCAAGATTCGGCCGGATCGATTGTCCGAAGCGCGTGAAGGACGACTTCATTATATGCTCGGACGATGCTTCGACAGGTTGAAGAAATACGATCAGGCATTCGCTGAATTCAAAGCCGCCAACGAACTGCAACTGGTTGCCCTGCAACGTTCTGGCCGCTCCTATGTGCGGACAGACCACGAAAGTTTTATTTATCAAATAATCGACGCATTTCCAATCGGGTCGGAGAAAGAGCGGACGTGCCTCGGCGTTTCAGACGACATGCCCATCTTCGTCTTGGGGATGCCACGGTCTGGAACGACGCTTGCGGAACAGATTTTGGCGAGCCACCCGCTAGTCCACGGTGCCGGCGAACTCATGGAAATCCCTCAGGCTAGCCTACGCCTCGCAGACGATGGTGGCAGCTGGCCGGAGGGTCTAAGTAGGCTCGATCGCGTCCTTGCCTCGCAACTTGGCAACAACTACCTGAACGCATTGCGAAAATTAGCACCCGGCGCCAAACGAATCGTCGACAAGCTGCCGACAAACTTTTTATTCGTTGGCCTCATCCGCGCGCTGCTACCCAATGCCACAATCGTTCACATGCGGCGCAATCCGCTGGATAGCTGCATCAGCAACTATTTTCGAAACTTTGGCGAAGCGGTGCCGCATAATCATGACCTCACTGACCTCGGGCACTATTACCGACAATACGTGCGTTTGATGAGTCACTGGGACGCGGTTTTCCCTGGCAAGATCTTCCACCTCGACTACGAACTGTTGGTGCGCGAGCAAGAACCAACAAGCCGCGCGCTGATCGCCAAGTGCGGCCTGGATTGGGACGACCGCTGCCTCGAATTCCATATGACCGACCGAACAGTCCAAACTGCAAGTTACCTGCAGGTGCGGCGACCAATCTACGACGATTCGATGGAACGCTGGCGTCATTACGAAGATCATCTTGGACCACTCACTGCCGCCCTTGAAGGACCATGAGACGCCTTCGCGTGCTTCTGACACGGCATCCTGAAGGCCGCGCGCGATGGTGTGGTGGCCTGATCATTCGGTGAATGACGCTTTGCATACGCAGGCGACCAAGCTGCTTTACCGCGCCAGGGATCTGCAGCTAGCAGGCCGATTTGGCGAGCCAGTCATCAATATCCGCGCCAACACGTTCAAGGACCGCCGACCATGATTCGTCCCAGCCTTGGCGCAGAATGCGCATTGTCGGATACCAGGGCGAATCACCACGGTCCAGTTGCCAGCGCCAGCTCGGTTGTGCCGGCGCCAGCGTCCATACGGGTTTGTGGAGTGCGCCCGCAAAATGCACGGTCGAATTAGCAACCGAGATCACCAAGTCCAGCGCTTCGATTTGGGCCGCAAAGTCATCAAGATCGACGACTGCGCCCTCCCAATCGTGGAGGGCTGCTCCATGTTCTGCGCCCAATTCAGCAATTTCGGCTGCCCGATCGCCGTATTGTAGATTGACGAAATTTGCTCCCCGATGCGAGAGAATCGGAGCCCAATCCGACAGTTCCATCACCCGCCGTTTCTTCTCCTTGGCGGTTGCTCCGCCCCGCCACGAGATGCCTATGGTGGGACCAGCTCCGAGATCGGCGTATCGCTTTCGCCAACGGGCAGGCGCGTTAGGGTCGACCTTCAAATAGGGCCTGTTCACTACGCGAAACGCCTGATCCGAACGACGAAAGAACTGGGGCAGGCTGCCAAATGGAATAACAAAGTTCGCGTCCACGGGATTTAGCGAACCATCGGTAGCGTTCGCGGCAGCTACCGTGCAGTCTCGAAAACTGCGCTTGAATAACTCCACCAGCCGCGGCTCGACTCTTAAGCTTACTTTGCCAGCACAGGCCACGAGGTCCGGAAGGCAGTGCGCAAACATGACAACGTCCCCCGGCCCCTGCTCGCCAAACACCGTGATATGCTTGCCGGCCAGGTCTTCACCATGCCACCAGGGAACCTGATAGTTTGGCGGTGATTGATTCGCCGTCTCCCAGCGATGGTCATACTCGTCCCAACCTTCGCCAAGCTGGCCTTGCATCAGCCGTATAATTGCGCGGTTGAAGAGTGCTTCTCCATGTGTGGGATCAATCGCAATTGCCTGGTCAAAACTGCCGATTGCCCGCTTTAAATCGCCTAAATCCTGAAACGCCAAGCCCAAGTTATTGCGAAGGTTCGCGTGGACGGGTGCTTGTTCAAGCGTCGCCTCGTATATTTCTACTGCCTCACCGGCGCGACCCTGATCGAAGACTGCGATTCCCAAGTTGTAGCGTGCCTCGAAATTTTCCGGCCGAGCCTCAGCGCCTTCTTGAATGCATTTTCCGCCGCTGGATACTCGTCTTTTTTATGCAGCAGGATTCCGAGATTGTAGTGCGCGTTTGCCGCTTCGGGCTCTAGCTCAAGCGCCCGCTGATAGACTATTTCCGCTGCATCAAGGTCTCCGCTTTCCCCAAGCGCAATGCCAAGGTTGAGATGCGCCGGGACAAAGTTAGGCCGCAGCCTAATCGCCTCGTGGAACGCTTCGATACACCCATCCAACTCATTGGAGTCCCTGAGGAAGCAACCAAGCCGATACCACGCATCGCCGTCCTGCGGATTCAAACTCAATACCTTTCGGCAGGCCACGATCGCCTCGCTGATACGACCCTGGGTGCGAAGAATTGCTGCAAGATCCGCAAAAAACATTGCGGAATCCGGCTTGAGTGCGGCTGCCTGTGCGACGAGTCTCTCCGCTTCGCGTATATTGCCGCTGTGAAATTCGAGCATTCCCAGCATGTGAAGCGCGAAAGGCTGACGAGGCACGCGCGCAATAATTTCTTTGCAAAGCGTTCGTGCTTGCTCCGGCCTGCCGCCTTCCAAATGGCGCATAACCTCGCGCAACGCTGGTTCAACGGTGCCGGCCTCACGCAGCGGGTCACCAACGGGATTTTTCAAGCTTCCAGTCGCGGCCGATGCCTTCTTAGCCAAAGGTCACCCCTGCCATACGACAGCTTTTTAATGTCACGTTCGCAAATACCAATCGGGAATCTGAATAACGCATGTGGCAGCCACAAAACTCTCCATCACGTCGCATTTGTCGCCACCCTAGAGTTGGCACGGTCTGGTCGCAACCGGCCTTTTTCTTATATTGGAAAGCCGGAGGGCGATTTCGGTCAGACGCACCGGTAACTGCGTGGTGTGATGATCCGTCGGCTCATGTCAGGGGCTCGACTACACGGCACTTTGTTCCGATAATGTCGGCAGTTGCAACGAGCGTAGCGAATTGTCGTGCCCAACGCTGTCGACCTTACATTCGAAGATATCCTCGCGCCGATCAGCACCGAAGAGTTCTTCGCCAAGTACCACGACCGCAAGCCGCTGCATATTCCGGGCGGCGGCGACAAGTTCAAATCGCTGATGAGCTGGGAGACGCTCAACGGCCTTTTGAATATGACATCTGTGTGGTCGCCAGCCTCGCTGCAGCTCGCGCTCGACGGTGAATTGGTACCGCCGAGCCAATACTGTCGTTCAGCAGCGGATACCGAGGGAAGACAACTGCTTCAACCGGACGCTGAGCTCGTCACGGCCTTGCTTCAGCAAGGGGCCTCGTTGGTCGCAAACGATATCGACACTCTGACCCCGGAACTCGCGGCAACCGGCAACGCACTTGAAGCAGCATTGGGCGGCAAAGCGCAAACCAATCTCTATTGCTCATGGCGCGAGCACCCGGCCTTCCGGAGCCATTTCGACACGCATGACGTCTACGCCATACATACCGTTGGCGAAAAGGTTTGGCAGGTCTATGAAGGACGCCTCGACAACCCGATTGCGCATCCGGGTTATAAGAATTTTGGCCACGATTATCACGAGAAACACAAAGGGCAGGTGTTGACGGAAATCACCATGCGGCCAGGGGATCTGCTCTACCTTCCGCGCGGCCAATATCACGACGCGCTTGCAAGTTCGGACAGCACAATTCACGTCTCGTTCGGCGTTACCGCGGTTATCGGACTGGACTTCCTCACCCTGTTATATGACCAAGCGATCGCGGATCCGTTGTTTCGCTCAAATATTCCGCTGCCGGCGGACGCTGGAGCAGTGCAGGAACATTTGACTCGCCTGGCTGAGCGTCTGGCCGGGTTAGCCGGTCAACCCGAGCTCCACAAAGCATTTGCCGCGTACCAGCGCAATTTCCACTACCAACGGGGCGGCTTTTCGCTGCCGGTCGAGACTGCGGCATCGTTTTATCGGATCGGCGCCAGCGGCATGGGCATGAAACAGCAAGGAACGGACTGGGTCCTCACAAGCAAGAAGGGTAAAGTTCCCATTCCAGCCGGATTTGAACCGCATGTTCGCTGGGTATTGGAGCGCGAGAGCTTCTCGAGCATTGAGTTTGGCATGGCATTTCCCGAAACGACGGCCGAAGAACGTGAGACCCTATTGAGGAACCTGTCAGCCATGAAGGTGATCCAGCGGATCTAGTGCCTGCCTTCACGCCGCCGGAAATAGCGAAGTTCCGACTGTTGCAATTCTGTCACATAGACAGGAATTCGTTGCTGTTTGGTCACTTCGGCGTTGCGTTGCTTCGGACGCCACGGTCATATGCGATAAGTTCCGTGGGTATCAAATGGATGGCCCATGGGGAAACCTGGGATTAGGGTATCCTATTCGCTCTCGTAGTGGCAAGATGTTGTGATGGCCGAGAATACTGCCCATCCCGTTGGCGGGATCGATTACCCTCGCACGCTTATGGAATTTGACGACTGGTTCGCTTCTGAGGCCGCCTGTGCGGATTTTCTTCGGCGTGTCCGTTGGCCTGCCGGGTTTCGGTGTCCGGCCTGCGGGGGAACCGAGGCGTGGGTGACGGCCAGGGGCCAACAGCGATGTGCGGGATGCCAACGTCAGACGTCGCCGACCGCGGGGACGATCTTCGAGGGTACGCGGAAACCGTTGCGGCTTTGGTTCCAGGCGATGTGGTATGTGACGAATCAGAAGCACGGCGTCAGTGCGCTTGGGGTTCAACGAATACTCGGCCTGGGCGGTTATCAAACGGCTTGGACATGGCTCCATAAGCTGCGCCGGGCCATGGTTCGACCGGGCAGAGAGCTTCTGAATGGCGAGGTCGAGGTCGACGAAACCTATGTGGGCGGCCGGGAGGTTGGCGTTACGGGGCGGAAAACAAACAAGAAATCGATTGTCGCGATTGCCGCCGAAATCCGGGGTCGGGGCACCGGTCGTATCCGCATGGCGCGTGTCGAGGACGCATCCGCCGAGAGCCTCATTCCTTTCGTCCAAACGGCTGTGTGCCCGGGAGCAACGATTCGAACCGATGGCTGGCGAGCCTACAACGGTCTCACGGGAGTCGGCTTCGAACACCAGCCGAAAAATATTTCCGCCAGCGGCGACCCAGCCCACATTGTCATGCCCCAAGTTCATCGGGTAGCCGGCCTCCTTGATCGGTGGTGGCTGGGTATTCACCATGGGGCTATTAGCGCCTCCCAGCTTGATTACTATCTGGACGAGTTCACGTTCCGCTTCAATCGCCGCCGATCCAAAGCTCGCGGCCTCCTGTTCTATCGACTCCTCCAGCAAGCAGTGCAACTGGAGCCCGTGCCATACAAGAAGCTCGTCGGGGGCAGACCCAGCCCTGCCCCCCAGATCTAGGCACTACGAGAGCGAATAGGATACCCTATATCCGGGATTGGGTGACCATTCCTGTGTATTTGGGGGCCGCGTGTTTGGCCGACATTTGGAGGTTATGTGCACATGAAAAAAATTCTCTTAGGCAGCACGGCTTTAGTTGGAGCCTCTCTGCTCGGTGCCGCTCCCGTGGCGGCGGCAGAAGCGCCGACTTTATCGTTTTCGGGCTATACCCGAGTCGAAGTCAGTTTCGTCGACCAGGATCTCACGACTGGCCGAGGCCGCGGCTACAACTTCGAGGTGGATGACAACTACCTGTTCTGGTCCGCGAAGGGTACTGCCGACAACGGTATGACCTACACCGCTTCGACTTCGATCGAATCCCGAGCCGGTAGCACGCTTACCGTTGACGAAGCGAAAGTATCGCTCACCAGCCAATGGGGCACGGTGGTGATGGGCGACGACGACGGCGCTGACGACATTATGATGGTCGGCGGCTACTCACTCTTGACTGCCGGTTTCGGTTATGACGGCGGTTATACGGCCCTGGTCAACACCGGTGGCATTGGGTTTACTGGTGTATTCGCAAGTTTGACCGGTGACACCGGCGATTCGACGAAGATCAGCTACTTCACGCCGCGTTGGAGTGGCCTGCAGTTGGGCGCCAGCTTTACACCGGACTCCGGCGCTTCCTTCGATGAAGGCATTTCAGGTCAGGATAACGATGGTGACAGCGGACCTAATCTGGGTCTCGGTCTTAAGGGAACCTCTAAAAATTCTCCTTTTTCGGGCGTCGTCGATTTAGAATCGGGTTGACGATTTGTTGATAGCGGGAGGCGTGGTTGATGGGTCAGATGGGGTTTTTCGATCTTGGGAACCGGTATTCCGGTCTTGACGCCAAGAACGAGCCGCTTTTGAAGATCGACGGGGTGGTTCCGTGGGAGGACTTGCGCGCCCGTCTTGAGGCGGTGTGGCGGCGTGCGGACAAGGTGCGCAAATCGCGGGCGGGACGCAAGCCGTGGGATGCGATTGTGATGTTCAAGACGATCATTCTGTGCGCGCTCTACAATCTCTCGGACGACCAAGTTGAGCATCAGATCCGTGACCGCCTGTCGTTCATGCGATTTCTGGGGTTGGGTCTAGAGGGCCGGGTTCCCGACGCCAAGACGGTGTGGCTGTACCGCGAACAGTTAACGCAAGCTGGCGTGATCGAGGCTTTATTCGAGACGTTCGATGGCTACCTGAAGGATCAGGGCTATCTGGCGATGGGCGGCCAGATCATCGACGCCTCGATTGTGGCGGTACCCAAACAGCGCAACAGCCGCGAGGAGAACGCGCGGATAAAGGCGGGCGAGACGCCGGCAGGCTGGGAGGACAAGCCGGCAAAGCGGCGCCAAAAGGATGTCGAGGCGCGGTGGACCAAGAAGCACGGCAAGAGCCATTACGGTTACAAGAACCATGTCAACGTGGACCGTCGGCACAAGCTGGTGCGGCGCTATCATGTAAGCGACGCGGCGGAGCACGACAGCCAAGTCCTCGACGATATCCTGGATGGGGACAACACGGCTTTGGGTGTGTGGGCGGACAGCGCTTACCGCTCGGCGGAGATCGAGGCGTCGCTGAAGGAGAAGGGGTTGCGGAGCCGGATCCATCGCAAGGGCCGCCGCAACAAGCCGTTGAGCGAGCGCGAGAAGCAAGGCAACAAGACCCGTTCGTCGGTTCGGGTCCGCGTCGAGCATGTCTTCGGGGCCCAGAGCAACGACATGGGCGGGACGCTGGTGCGTAGTGTCGGGCTGGTGCGGGCGAAGGCGCGGATCGGGTTGAAGAACCTCGCCTACAACATGCGCCGCCTGGTCCAACTGGAGCGTCTCGCGGCGGCCGTGTGACGATACTCGGAGGAGAAGACCGCCTGGGGACGGTCTTGAAGCGGAAATAACTCAATTGGAGCGTGGAAGACCCCGAAAATCTCGGCTCCGGCATGGCTGGAGCTGGTGACAGCCTAGTTAAACAATATCCTCCGGCAACTCACCAATTCTTAGAGGTGCCCTTAACTACAACAACAAGATCGGCGACATCGGCGTCCGTTTTGGCACCACGTATACTCGTGCCGCCTCGGAGCCAAACTCAACGTCCGCTTCCGCCGGCAGTTCGTTGTCGCGTGAAGACATCGCGGCATGGTCGGTCGGCGGCACGCTCAGCTTCTCCGGCTTCTCGGTCGGCGTAGGACATGGCGACAGCGGCGATTCGAACTGTACGAAAGCCAACACGCTGTGCGACCGAGGCGATTGGTGGGACGTTGCCGGTCAGTATAAGTTCGGTAATACGACCGTTGCTGGCGGTTATTTGAGCAACGAGAGCAACGGTGCCGGCGCCGCAATTGGCGACCAGGTCGACGTATGGACCCTGGGTGTGAGCCACAATTTCGCGTCAGCGCCGGGTATGCGGGCGTGGGCTGAGGTTGTGCAGTACGAAATTGATCGTACGGGCACGACCAGCGATAACGATGCGACATACTTCATGATTGGTACGCAAGTCGCGTTCTAAAGCCAGTCGGAAATATTATTCCTTTAAAGGGGCAGCATTCGCTGCCCCTTTTTTCTTTGACTAAACAACGAGGCGACAAATCGCTGGATGTTGCTTTGAGTCTTGGGGCATAACTCATTCATGCGCTTACGAATCCCGCATCTGTTCAAGGTACTGACGCTTTGCGCGCTGGTTTCCAGCTGCGCCGGCTCTACGCCACCGACCGAAGATGACATAAAAAGCCGCGACGAATTGCGGCGTGAAGGCTCAGGCAAGATCTTTGGTGACGACGCCTTCGTATTTGGACCGGGAGCAAAGAAAGGCGAGGGTGGCGGTGTCGGCATAGCCGTCAACAGTTTCCTTTGGCGCGCCTCGCTCGACACAATTTCATTCATGCCACTTAGTTCGGCCGACCCGTTTGGCGGCGTCATTATCACCGATTGGTTCACGCCGCCCAACAGCACGCGCGAGCGCCTCAAGGTACAGGTTTACATCCTCGATCGTCAGTTGCGGTCTGATGGGTTGCGCGTCGCCGTCTTCCGTCAAACCTTGAACAGTTCCGGTGCCTGGGTTCAAGCGACCATCAACAAACAGACCGTTGTGGACTTGGAAAACGCCATTCTCACGCGCGCGCGCCAGCTGCGTATCTCGTCGGGTGACGGGCAGTGATGCATTTGGAACAGTCCATACGCGCTTCGACGCAATTCGGATCGGCAGCTAACCTTCGTTGAGGTAAACTCGCTCCGCCAGGGTTGACCGGGATCAGACGGAATTTGGACCGGACGCCGCCCAAAGTGACCCGACAGCGCACAGAATTGCCGATGAGCCGATACAACTTCAAAGAAGCGGAAGCAAAGTGGCAAGCCAAATGGGCTGAGGATGGCTGCTTCGAGGTCGCCGAGGACACCAGCAAACCCAAATATTACGTGCTGGAGATGTTCCCTTATCCCTCGGGTCGAATCCACATGGGCCATGTCCGCAACTACACTTTGGGCGATGTCGTCGCGCGCTATAAGAGCGCTCGTGGATTCAATGTGCTTCACCCCATGGGTTGGGACGCGTTCGGGCTACCGGCGGAAAACGCAGCGATTGAGCGCGGCGTCCATCCGGCCGATTGGACTAAGGAAAATATAGCAGTGATGGGCGCGCAACTGCGCTCGTTGGGCCTGTCTTACGATTGGGATCGTGAGATCGCCACCTGTGACCCTGACTACTATCGGCACGAGCAAAAGATGTTTTTGGATTTTCTTGCTGCGGATCTCGCTTACCGCAAGGAGGCCTGGGTCAATTGGGATCCCGTCGAAAACACCGTTCTCGCCAATGAACAAGTGATCGACGGGCTCGGTTGGCGCTCTGGGGCGGTCATCGAAAAGCGCTTGCTGTCACAATGGTTCCTGCGAATCACTGCGTTTGCAGATGAATTGCTTTACGGTTTGGAGGCTTTGGAGCGCTGGCCAGAACGCGTGCGCCTGATGCAGGAAAATTGGATCAACCGGTCGGAAGGCGCCTACGTTCACTTCGGCCTAAAGGGCCGCGACGACGGGTTGGAGGTATTCACCACGCGCCCGGATACATTATTCGGAGCCTCGTTTTGCGCTGTGGCAGCAAACCATCCGCTGGCACAGGAACTCGCCCGTGACGACAGCCGCCTGGCAGCGTTCAACACCGAGTGCAGCCGCCTGGGGACCAGCGAGGAAGCCATCGAAACAGCTGAAAAGCAGGGTTTCGATACGGGCCTTAGGGCTATTCATCCGTTTGTCGAAGGTGTCGAGTTGCCCGTTTATGTCGCCAACTTCGTGCTGATGGAATATGGCACGGGGGCCATATTTGGCTGCCCAGGCCATGACCAACGCGATTTGGAGTTTGCACACAAGTACGATCTTCGCGTGGTTCCGGTTGTCGCCCCCGTTGATGCAGATCCCCTGACGTTCGAGATTGGAGAAGATGCCTATCATGGCGATGGAACGCACATCAATTCTGCGTTTCTAGACGGTCTCGATATCGTGGAAGCCAAGGCAGCGGCGATTGAACGCCTCGTGAAGCTGAAAGCCGGCCGCAGTGCTATTACGTTCCGCCTGCGCGATTGGGGTGTTTCGCGGCAACGATATTGGGGTTGTCCGATTCCCGTAATCAAATGTGCCACGTGTGGAATAGTGCCCGTCCCGGAATCCGAATTGCCGATCTTGCTCCCAGATGACGTTAGCCTGGAACAGCCCGGAAATCCTCTCGACCACCATCCGACTTGGAAACACGCGGATTGCCCGCAATGCGGTCAGCCCGCGCAACGCGAAACCGATACGCTCGACACGTTTTTCGAGTCGTCATGGTATTTCGCCCGTTTCTGTTCGCCGCACGCCGGCACGGCCTTTTCGCGTGAGGCGGTCGATTACTGGCTACCAGTCGATCAGTATATTGGCGGAATTGAACACGCCATCTTACATCTCCTCTATGCACGTTTCTTCACACGCGCACTGAAATCCTGCGGATATCTCTCGGTTAAAGAACCGTTCGCCGGCCTCTTCACGCAGGGCATGGTATGTCACGAAACGTTCAAGGATGAGGACGGGGGATGGCTTTATCCAGAACAGGTCACCGCGCAAACTGATGGCAGCTTCACCCACACCGAAACTGGCGCGCGAGCACTCGTCGGACGCTCAGAATCCATGAGCAAATCAAAGCGGAATATCGTCGATCCGGTGGCCATCATTGAGGCTTACGGAGCCGATACGGCCCGGCTGTTCATGCTTTCCGATAGCCCACCTGAGCGTGACCTTGAGTGGACCACCGCGGGAATCGAAGGTGCGTGGCGCTATACGAACCGGCTTTGGCGATTGATCACCGATCCGGTGGGACCGATGGCAACCATTGGCTCAACCCGCCCTGCGGAAATGGGCGATGCGGCACTTCAGGCATGCCGATCCATCCATCGCTCAATTGCTGTGGTTACAGACGATCTTGAGAAATTTAGGTTCAACCGCGCCGTCGCGCGTGTCCGTGAACTGACCAACTTGTTGGGCGAATTGGACGGCATCGGCGATGATTTCGCTTGGGTGCGCCGCTTCGGCGCTGAAACAGCCGCCAAATTGATAGGCCCCATGATGCCACATCTGGCAGAGGAAATTTGGCATCAGCTTGGGCATGAAACACTGCTTGTTGAAGCGTCTTGGCCCGAGACAGAGGCCGAATTCTTGGTTGAGGACTCAGTGACTGTTGCAGTGCAAGTAAACGGCAAACTGCGCGCGACTCTGGAACTGTCACGAGACGCGGGCGGTACAAGTCTTGAGAATCAGGTGCTCGCCCTGCCAGGGGTTGTGCGTGCAATGGATGGCAGGGCCGCGCGGAAAGTGATCGTCGTTCCCAACAAGGTTGTGAATGTTGTCGTATAGACATCTTTTTGTCATTGGGATTCTTCTCCTGACGGCCGCGTGCGGATTTCAGCCTCTCTACGGTAAACGGGGGGACCAGTCAGATGCGCGCGATGAGCTTTCACAAATCGAAATCGTTGTGATTGAAGGACGTTTGGGTCAACAGGTACGCAATTATTTGCTTGATCGGATCTCGCCGCTAGGGAGCCCGGACTCACCGCACTACGTCTTGGACATCGATCTTAGCTTGTCAAAACAGGAACTTGGCATTCAGCGTGACGCGACAACGACGCGAGCCAAATTCATCCTATCCGCGAGCTATCGGCTGGCGCAAAAACAAAGCGGCAAACAATTGTTCGAAGGCGCCACTCAGACTGCCAACAGCTTCACAATCGTGCAGTCGGATTTTGCCAATCTGAGCGCGGAGAACGACGCAATTGATCGCGCGGCGCAGATGGTCAGCGACAGTATACGCGTTCGCCTTGCCTTGTTTTTTGCGACTCAAGCAGGGTTCTAGCAGGCATGAAAATCAGCGCTAACCGCGTTCGAGAATTCCTCGGCGATCCCGGACCCGAAGTTCGCGCCATCCTGGTTTATGGGCCAGACGCCGGCCTGGTGAACGAGCGCGCAGACGCGGCGGCAAAATCGGTCGTTGTTGACCTGAAAGATCCGTTCCTTGTGAGCGAGCTGGCCGAGGGCGATCTGCGTGCGGATCAAGCCCGACTCGCGGATGAGGCTGCAGCCTTGACGTTGACGGGGGGTCGGCGCGTTATCCGTGTTCGCGATGCGACGGATGCGCTAGCCACCCACATTGAGGACTTCCTGGCACGTGGAATCGGCGACGCGTTGATTGTATTGCGGGCCAGCGACCTCGGTCCGAGATCGAAACTACGGCAGCTTTTTGAAAAATCCAGCAACGCGGCGGCGGTGGCGTGTTACGCCGACGACATGCGGGCGCTCGATCGCATGATTCACGACACGTTTTCGGCACGGGACATTTCGGTTGCGCCCGAGGCGGTTGCCTTCCTCATTACGAGCCTCGGCGCCGATCGCGCCGTGAGCCGTACCGAGCTCGAGAAACTCGCGATTTACGCCGGAGACAACGCGGAGATAACGTTGGATGACGCGATCGCCTGCATAGGTGACAGCTCTGCATTTACCCTTGACGGACTTGCCTTTGCCGTCGGGGACGGTGACCAGGCGGCGGTTGATCGAGCGTATGCCCGGTGCCAGGACGAGGGGACCGCGGCGGTCGCCGTCATTCGTGTCGTTCAGCGCCACCTGACGCGGCTTCAGCTCATCTTGGCGGAAACCGCCAAATCGGGAGATGCCCTGCGGGCCATGCAGGCGTTGCGGCCACCTGTCTTCTTCAAATTCAAGGATCGTTTTCAACGTCAGCTGCGTTGCTGGCGCGCGGATAACGTGGCTCAGGCGCTAACGGTGCTGCTGGATGCGGAGCATGCGGTCAAACAAACGGGAGCGCCAGTCGAAGCCGTCTGTGGCCATGCTCTGACTCGCGTTGCAGGACTTATAATGTCCAGGACATCCAATTAGCGGACGGCTGAAGCCAGCCTAACTGTCCGCGGCGCTATCGGGGCTGCGTCCCCTGACTCAATCGGTGCAACAAGTCGTCGAGCTGCTCGAGTGTATCGTAGTGAACTGTCAGCGCGCCGCTGTCGCCGCGCACAGCAATCTTTACACGCAGCCCCAGGAGT
This sequence comes from Alphaproteobacteria bacterium, assembly GCA_963664465.2. Taxonomy (GTDB): domain Bacteria; phylum Pseudomonadota; class Alphaproteobacteria; order UBA8366; family CAVOAK01; genus CAVOAK01. The sequence continues at coordinate 192,467 of CAXXSU010000002.1, forward strand.
TCGCTGAGGTCGTGCTCTAGCGCGGAAACGTTAGGATCCTTTGCTTGGCGAGAGCTACGTCCTATTCGCGTACCACCCTGTTTCTCCTGCTTTGCAAGGGCTTCCGCTTGGCGAACATTGAGCCCCCGCCGAACGATTTTGTCGGCAAGTGCCGTGGGATTTTCAGCGGTAACAAGCGCGCGCGCATGACCTGCACTCAACTGGCCCGCGTTGATCTTCACTTTGACAGGATCCGGAAGCGAAAGGAGACGCAACATGTTGGCGACATGGCTACGGCTCTTTCCGACCGCCCGCGCGGCGTCCTCTTGGGTACGACCAAACTCCTTTATCAGCTGTTGATAAGCCTGCGCCTCGTCGAGCGGCGTTAGGTCTTCACGCTGTAAATTCTCAACAAGGGCAATTTCCAACGCCTGCGAATCATCGAGATCCTTAATGATTACCGGTACTTCGTGCAGCTGGGACTGCTGCGCTGCACGCCAGCGACGCTCACCGGCGATAATTTCGTACTCGTTGGCCGAATCGTGGTGTCGCCGGACGAGTATGGGTTGCAGTACGCCCTTTTCCTGCACTGAGGCCACAAGCGAAGCAAAGGCCTGATCGTCGAAATGCTTGCGCGGTTGCAAACTGCACGGACGCAGGAGCTCGACGGGAACCATCTTCGATAGGCGCAGCCGGTCCAACGAGGCGTAGTCTTCGTTTTCGTCGCCGAGCAATGCGGATAGTCCGCGCCCTAAATTGCGGCGCTGCCCATCGTCGGCGGCCGCCATCTAGGCCATCAATCCGCGTTCGCGCTTCAAGACCTCGCTTGCAAGATGCATATAGGCCCGGCTCCCGGCGCAGGCCCAATCATACACAAGCACAGGCTTTCCGTGCGATGGCGCCTCGGATACGCGAACGTTGCGCGGTATGACGGTATCGTAGACTTTATCACCAAAGTGCTGACGGACATCTTTAGCTACCATACTGCATAGCTTGTTTCTCTTATCAAACATAGTCAACACGACGCCTTGAATTTCTAATTCTGCATTAAACGTGTGTTTGACTCGTTCTATCGTTCTTACCAGCAGGCTCAAGCCCTCCAGCGCATAATATTCGCACTGCAGCGGAACGAGTACGGCGTGGGCTGCCGACAAAGCGTTGAGGGTCAGCAGACCCAGCGCCGGCGGGCAGTCCATCAAGATATAGTCAAAGCTCTGGTCTACCCGATCAAGCGCATGCTTCAAGCGAAATGCGCGCTCCTCCATATCGATAAGCTCCAGCTCGGCACCGACCAGATCGACAGAAGAGGGGGCAACTGACAGCCCCGGAATTGGCGTTTCGACCGCAGCATCCATGATTGGCAGGCCGTTGATCAGAACCTCGTATACCGAAGACGCGCCAGGACGGCGCTCAACGCCCAAACCAGTCGTCGCATTTCCTTGCGGATCAATATCGACGACCAACACTTTCTTTTCGACGGCTGCGAGCGCCGTTCCCAAATTTACGGCCGTCGTGGATTTTCCGACGCCGCCCTTTTGGTTGGCCACAGCGATAATGCGTGGTCGCGGAGTTGTTGTTGGTCTTACGTCAGACCGAGTCGGTATCGTTGCTGTCATTCTTGCGGGCTATCGTCCTCAAGCAGAGCACCACTCCCTCTGCATCTGACTGGCTGGGAGTAGTTATAGCACCCATTTTCCATGTTTTTGCGGCCGCGGTCAATTCCTGATCCGCTTGGCGCCCCTTGAGAAACAAACAGGTCGTGTTTGGCCCGATAAACCGCTCGGCATAGTCCAGAAGGTTGGGTAGTGGCGCGAGTGCGCGGGCGGTTATGACGTCAGCGTGCCCTGAGAATCGTGTCGCCTCGATGCGGTCATTGTGGATCACAACCGAGGTATCCGTAATTCTCGCCACTTCCCGAAGAAATGCGCATTTTCGCGCATTCGCTTCGATCAGCTCGACATCCGAAACCCCCATGATTGCCAGTACCAGACCCGGAAAACCGGCGCCGCTGCCCAAATCGACGAGGCGGCATTGAGGAGCGGGGAGGATTGTAAATAGCTGCGCCGAATCGAGCATATGTCGCCGCCAGAGGTCGCTAAGCGTCCGTCTACCGACAAGATTTACTGCGTCTTTCCACGATTTGAGGAGGGCCGCGTAAGCGGAGAGGCGCGCTAACGTTTCACGTGAAACATTTGTGGCCTCGGCAAATTCATGCGGCGTCACGGTCGCTCGGCGGCGCTGTCCGGAGGTACCGTGCCGGAGATGGCCTTGGGCCTTAGTTGCACATGACGCAAGAGAGCAACGATTGCGGCCGGCGTGACACCAGAAATTCGCTCGGCCGCTCCGAGCGTTACAGGTTGCGCGAGCATCAACTTCTCCCGTGCCTCGTTCGACAATCCACCTATTTCAGCGTAATCGAGATCGCTCGGCAGCCGAAGCGACTCGTCGCGTCGAAATGCCCGGATGTCAGCGTCCTGCCGCTGCAGATACCCGGAGTATCGCGCGTCGATTTCAAGTTGCTCGGCAACCCACTCCGGAATTTCAGCCAGTTGTGGCCAATACGCCGACAAGCGAACGACGTCAATTCCAGGATGGGCAAGGAGATCGGCGGCACTGCGGCGAACGCCGTCCTGCTTAATCGCAAAGCCATTCTTGCGCAGGACATCTGGGCTCGCGCGCAAAGCCTGGGCCATCGCCTTGCCTTGCTCGAGCTGAACCCGCCTTCGCGACCATGCTTCGGCGCGAAGTGAAGAGATGCATCCGGCGCCGATACCTGCGTCTGTCAGACGGTGTTCAGCGTTGTCGGCCCTGAGCTGCAGGCGATACTCGGCCCGCGAGGTGAACATACGATATGGTTCGGACGTTCCCTTTGTTACGAGATCGTCGATCAGCACCCCGATATAGGCATCCGCCCGGTCGAGCGTGAAGGAGGTGCTACCGGAAACCAGCCGTGCCGCATTGACGCCAGCAATCAGACCTTGCGCCGCGGCCTCCTCGTAACCGGTTGTCCCGTTGATTTGGCCGGCAAAGAACAGGTGGCCAATGCGCTTTGTCTCGAGTGTTGCGGCAAGTTCGCGCGGATCCACAAAATCATACTCGATGGCATATCCCGGCCGGCTAATTTCGGCGCGTTCAAGACCCGGTATCGTCTGCACAAAGGTCGCTTGTATGTCCCGCGGCAATGCCGTCGAGATCCCATTGGGATAGATCGTCTCGTCGTTCAATCCTTCTGGCTCGAGAAATATCTGGTGCCTTTCTTTGTCGGCGAAGCGGACTACTTTGTCCTCGATCGACGGGCAGTAACGCGGTCCGGTTCCAGCGATTTGCCCCGAATAAACTGGAGAGCTTGAAAGATTGTCCCGGATCACCGTATGAGTTGCCGCCGTTGTTGCCGTCACATGACAACATATCTGCGGCGTCTCGATTCGCTCGGTTAAAAACGAGAACGGAGATGGCGGATCGTCGCCGAGTTGAAGCTGAAGTCCGGACCAGTCAATGGAGTTTCGGTTCAAACGCGGCGGCGTTCCGGTCTTGAGCCGTCCGAAGGAAAATCCGGCGCGCGCTAAAGTCGCGGACAGACCATAGCTCGCATCGTCACCGACCCGGCCGGCCGGAATGCGCTCGCGTCCAATGTAAATCATGCCGCGCAAAAAAGTTCCCGTCGTCAACACTACCGCGGCACCGCGGACCTCCGATCCGTCAGCACAAACGACGCCGGCAACAGTGCCGGCTCCGTCGATCAGCAAATCTTCGATTGCGGCTTCCCGGATTTCGAGATTTATCTGATCCTCCAGAATTTCCTGCATTACCCGCCGGTAGAGTTTGCGATCAGCCTGCGCCCGCGGTCCCCGGACGGCGGGTCCTTTGCTGCGGTTGAGCATTCGGAACTGAATCCCGGCGCGGTCGATCGTCCGGCCCATTACGCCATCGAGCGCGTCGATCTCTCGCACCAGATGTCCCTTGCCCAAGCCACCGATCGCCGGGTTGCAGGACATCTCGCCGATCGTCGCGCGCTTGTGGGTAACTAAAAGCGTCCGTGCGCCACATCTCGCTGCGGCTGACGCCGCTTCGCATCCCGCGTGACCGCCGCCGACAACGATAACGTCATAGCGTCGCATGGCGCGAAATCTAGACGCAGCCATGCGCCGCGTCAAAGGATGCCATGCCAGCGCAGTTCACGTCTGCTCCAGAGAACGCCGCACGACCTGTAACATTATCCGTCCCCTCGCCGACCCGCGACGTTTCACGTGACACATCACTTGCCGATCACTTGCCGATGCAAAAATCCCGGAAGACAACGTCGAGGATATCCTCAACATCGACGCGCCCCGTAATATGGCCCAATGCGCGGACCGCCAGGCGCAGATCTTCTGCCACCAGCTCCGGCAACGCAGCGGAAGCGGCACGCTGCAGTGCCGACTTACAGTCAACGACTGCCTCGCGATGACGAGCCCTGGTTATCATTGGCGCTGCCGTAAGGCCAATACGCTCGGCGACAAGCTCCCGCAGGCCGGTCAACAATGCGTCCACGCCATCGCCGGACCTGACCGAAATCGCGAAGCTCTTAAGGCCCGCATCAGGCGCCCAGGCGGGCACAGGCGAGAGATCAATTTTGTTGATGACGACGATGGTATCCTGGTCGACATACGACATCCCTTCCAACGGCGCCTCAGTGGCATCGAAGATCGCGATCTTGAGATCGGCCCGCGCTGCTGCTCCGAGCGCCCTTCGCACGCCCTCTCGTTCGACGTCGTCGTCTGCTTCACAAATGCCCGCCGTATCGGCCAACACCACTGGATACCCCGCCAAATCAAGGTGAACTTCAATCACGTCGCGTGTGGTGCCGGCCTGCGAGGAGACGATGGCGGCTTCGCGCTGAGCAAGCAGATTGAGTAGGCTCGACTTGCCAGCGTTCGGCGGGCCAATTATGGCAATGTCGAGACCCGACCGCAGCCGCTCCCCTCGCCGCGCATCATCAAGATGTTGTGTTAATTCATCGGTAATCACCAAAATATGGTGCTTTTCCTCGGCAGAGATCGCGTCGGGCAAGTCCTCATCCGGAAAGTCGATATCCGCCTCCAGATGGGCCAAAATGTGCGTCAATCTTTCGGCCCAAGATTCGTAAAGCCGGCGCAGCACACCCTCGCTCTGCCGCAAGGCCTGCCGACGCTGAGCGTCCGTCTCAGCATCGATCAAGTCGATAATCCCTTCCGATTCGGTTAGGTCGATCTTGCCGCCGAGAAAGGCGCGCCGGGTAAACTCCCCGGGCTCGGCAAATCGCAAGCCGGACCTTTGGGATAAAGCCTCGAGTACCGCAGCCGGAACCGCGACCCCGCCATGAATATGGAACTCGACGACATCCTCCCCGGTATAGCTGTTCGGAGCGGGGAACCAAACTGCGAGGCCATCGTCCAGCCGCTCGCCGCTGGCCGGGTCACGCAGACCAACCCTATGAAGAGCGCGGGCGGTGTCTGCCGGCTGGCCAGTGAACGCCGCATACGTCCCGCCCGCTTCCGGGCCGGATATCCGAACGACGGCAATGCCAGCCCGACCAGGCGCACTGGAGAGGGCATAGATCGTTTCCGCAGCACCCGACATCGATTATCTGCATCCCGGATTGTCGGATCGTTGAGATCCGCTTCGCCACGGCGACAATTTAGTGGGCATCGCCGGGTGCGGCAACGCGTGGACCACTCGCAGCATCGTATCGCGGTGAGTTTTTCGGTAAAACCGGACAGGGCGCGCACTGCAATCTGTGCTAGGAGTGGGCGCCCGCGGAATGGGAGCCAATGGCCCAAAACCAACTTCACCTAGAAACAAGTCCCTACTTGCTGCAGCACAAGGACAATGCGGTCCATTGGCAGCCTTGGGGTGAGGGTGCGCTTGCAGATGCGAAGCGTGAGGGGAAACCTATACTCCTGTCCGTCGGCTATGCCGCCTGCCACTGGTGCCACGTGATGGCGCATGAGAGCTTCGAGAACCAAGAAACGGCAAGCCTGATGAACGAGCATTTCGTTTCCATCAAGGTCGACCGCGAAGAACGTCCCGACCTCGACATGATTTATCAGTCGGCGCTGGCAATGTTGGGCGAGCAAGGTGGCTGGCCGCTGACGATGTTTCTCACACCCGGCGGCGATCCTTTCTGGGGCGGGACATATTTCCCACCCGAACCTCGTTTTGGGCGCCCCGGATTTCCCGATGTGCTGCGCGGCGTATCTTCGGTGTTTCGGACCGATCCTGAGAAAGTTGCCAACAGTGTGGAGACATTGCGTGACGGCTTAAAACGACTCGCCGGCTCGCAGTCTGGAAACCAGATATCGCGGGCAGCCATGGACACGGTCGCCGAACGGCTGGTGCGTGAAGTCGACCCATTTCGCGGTGGCATCGGCAGCGCCCCAAAATTTCCACAGGTCATGTTGCTCGAACAATTGTGGCGCGCCTGGAAGCGTACGCACCAGGCGCCGTTCTTCAATGCCGTCGAATTGACCCTAGGCCAAATGAGCCAAGGCGGAATCTATGATCACGTGGGCGGCGGATATTCCCGGTATTCCGTCGACGAGCGCTGGCTGGTGCCACATTTCGAAAAGATGCTTTACGACAATGCGCTGTTGGTCGAGCTCCTGACGCTCGTCTGGCAGGAGACCCGCTCGCCACTCTATGCCATGCGCGTCAGTGAGACATTGGAATGGATCCTCCGCGACATGGTCATTGACGAGGGCGGGATCGTGAGCTCGCTCGATGCTGACAGCGAGGGCGAAGAGGGCCGTTATTACGTCTGGGATGAGGCTTCTGTTGATGCGCTGTTGGGCGGCGATGCCGACGTATTCAAAAGCCACTACGACGTAACCGCGAGCGGCAACTGGGAAGGAAAGGTGATCCTTAACCGCCTGCGAGCCGTATCGCTAGCCGACGCGGCGACGGAAGCGACGCTCGCAGACTGCCGAAAAACTTTGCTCGATGCGCGCGCCAAGCGCGTCCCGCCCGGCAAAGACGACAAAGTGCTCGCGGACTGGAACGGTCTGATGATTTCGGCATTCACAAACGCCGCCGCTGCCTTTGATCGTGAAGACTGGCTCGACGCCGCGAGACGCGCGTTCGCATTTGTCGAGCAGCACATGATGGACCAGGGCCGGCTTATGCATAGCTGGTGCGCCGGCTATGCAAGACATCCAGCGACGCTCGACGACTACGCGAATTTATGCCGCGCGGCCGTTATCCTTTTCGAGGTGACAGGAGAACCGCGGTATCTGATGCAGGCCGAATCATGGTTTGCAACCGTGCAGGAACATTACGCTGACCCTCAAGGCGGCGGATACTTCTTTGCGGCCGCGGACACACCGCATCTTATCACCCGCGCCAAGACCGCTGCCGATAGCGCAGCGCCAGCCGGCAACGGCACTCTGGCAGGCGTACTGGCCCGCATGTACTACTTGACCGGAGACGACACGTATCGGGCGGAGAGCGAGAAGCTCATAGCGGCCTTTACGGGCGAGCTCGAATCCAACCTGTTGCCATTGTCGACGCTCGTGAACAGCGCCGAGCTGCTAGCGGAGGCATTGCAAATCGTCATCGTCGGCGATCGCGACGAGCCGTCGACCGTAGCCTTGCTCGCAGCGGTCTACGCCGCCTCGCTGCCCAACAAAGTGCTGCAGGTCATCGCGCCGGGGACTGTTCTGCCGGACCATCACCCGGCGCAGGGCAAAGGACAGGTATCAGGCACCGCTACGGCATACGTTTGCCTAGGCCCCGTCTGCTCACCACCTTTTGTGGCGTCCGAGGCGTTGGCCGCCGACCTGAAGGGGCGATGATATGGGCGCGTTCCAACAGATAACTATGGAAAGCCCGCTTGGACAGTTAAGCGTCGTCGCGTCCAGCGACGCAATCGTGCGCTTGCGTATCGGCGATAACGGCGCAGGCGACGCCAATGAAACGCCGCTACTGCTCGAAGCAAGTGCGCAGCTCGAAGCCTATTTCGCACGCCGATTGCGGCGATTCGACCTGCCGCTTACCCCCGCGGCGACTATGTTTCTCGGGGATGTCCCGACCGCTGTTGAAAATGTGAGGTAGGCGTTGCTCGCCTTGAGCCGGTAGGCTCGGGGTGTTGAATCCAACGAAAGGAAAGCAACGCCATGAAGAAATCTACCACATCGGCCGCTGTTGTCCCGGCGGCAATCATCGAAGATGCCTGGCAAGAGGTTGGCGCGAGCTTCGAGCGCTTCTGCCTGACGACCGGCCTCGCGACCTTGGCCAGCATGCTGGAGGAGGATGCGACCCAGGTGTGCGGTGCCCGCTACGACCGCGCCGACGGAAGGGATGGGCACCGCTGGGGCAAGACCACGGGGAAGGTCGGCTTCCATGGGGGTAAGGTCGAGTTCGAGCGGCCCCGCGTACGTCGCCGCGACGGCGGCGAGGTCACCCTACCGAGTTGGGAGGCGGCGTTGTCGGAGGACCTGCTGGGCAAGTGGGCGCTCAACCTGATGCTGATCAACGTCTCGACGCGCAAGTTCGGCCGCGCCGTCCGCCTGCCGGAGGGCGACGTGCCCGCGCCGAACGGAGCGGGGGTGTCCAAGTCGGCGGTATCGCGCCGGTTCGTGGCGTTGTCGGCGGAGCGCATGAAGCAATGGATGGCGGCCGACCTGTCCAATCTGGATCTGCTGATCATCCAGATTGACGGCATCCACATCGATGAGGACTTGATGCTGCTGGCCGCCGTCGGCATCGACGGCAACGGCGAGAAGCATCCCCTCGGCGTGATCGAGGGGGCGACCGAGAATACCGCCGTGGTGCAGGCGCTGCTCGACAACCTGGTCGGGCGTGGTCTGGAGGCGGCGGTCTGCCGCCTGTTCATCATCGACGGGGCCAAGGCGCTGTCCAAGGCGATCCGCAACACCTTCGGCCGCCATACGCCGATCCAGCGTTGCCAGGTCCACAAGGCCCGCAACATCACCGAGCGCCTTGCCAAGCCCTTGCATGCCAGCGTCCGCAAAGCGCTGCGCCAAGCGTGGGAACTGGACGACGCCGACAAGGCCGAGCGGCTGATCAAGAACTTGGCGCGGCGCCTGGAACATGACGCGCCCGGCGTCGCCGCCAGCATCCTGGAGGGCCTCGACGAGATCCTCACCGTTACCCGCCTGGGCCTGCCGGTCGAACTGCGCCGTTCGCTCGCCTGCACCAACATCATCGAGAACATGAACGGGACCATCCGGCAGGTCTGCCGCAACGTCAAACGCTGGCGGGACGCCAAGATGGCGCTCCGCTGGACCGGCGCCGCCATGCTGGAGGCCGCCAAGGGCTTCCGAAGGCTCAAAGCCCACAAGCAACTACCGATCCTGCGGGCGGCCCTCGCGGCCCACCAGGCAAGTCACTCCATCAACCCCGACCTTGAACAGAAGGCCAAGGCTGCGTAGCCTGCTCAACCAGCAATGCCTGCTGAACGAATTTCAACAGTAGGCGGGACATTCCCTATGTTTCAGCAACGAATGCGCGACTTCATGCTGTCAATTCCTTCTGGCGAAACCCGTAGCTATGGGGAAGCAGCAAGCTCTCTCGGATCCGCGCCGCGCGCCGTCGGCCAGGCATGCGGGCGCAATCCAATCCCCGTCATCGTTCCTTGCCACCGCATTATCGCCGCTGCCGGTCGAATAGGCGGATTCTCAGGTGGCGACGGACTGCCAACCAAGCGCCGCCTGCTCGCATTAGAGGCCGTTTTGCCCATTGGAAAGGTGCCGATATGACGCACGCTATTCGCATTCACGAAACCGGAGGTCCTGAAGTCCTCAAATGGCAAGAAGTTGCCGTTTCGGATCCCCAACCCGGAGAGGCGCGCGTCCGCCAAACTGCCGCGGGCCTCAATTTCATCGATGTCTATCATCGTACCGGGCAATATCCCATGGAGTTGCCGTTTACGATCGGCATGGAGGGTGCCGGCGTGATTGAAGCCGTCGGCAACGATGTCACAGATGTGAAACCTGGCGACAGAGTTGCCTACGCCGATCTGCCGGTTGGCGCGTACGCCGAAGCACGTGTCATTCCCGCGCACCGGCTCGTGCCGCTGCCGGACACGATTTCCGACGCACAGGCCGCTGCCATGATGTTGCAGGGCATGACGGCGGAATACTTGCTGCGACGCACATTCAAAGTCGAGGCAGGCCAAACGGTCCTGTTCCATGCTGCCGCCGGAGGCGTCGGACTCATCGCCTGCCAATGGCTCAAATTGCTTGGCGCGAATGTGATCGGCACCGTCGGCTCAGACGCCAAGGCCGAGCTCGCGCGGACGCACGGCTGCGACCATACAATTATTTATACGCGCGAAGATTTTGTAGCCCGCGTACGCGAGATCACGAACGGAGCCGGTGTTCCCGTGGTCTATGATTCGGTCGGCAAGGACACGTTCGGCGGCTCGCTCGATTGCCTCTCGCCGCGCGGCATGTTGGTGCTTTTCGGCGCCGCTTCGGGTCCGGTATCCGCGTTCAATACCGGACTCCTGGCGCAAAAAGGATCGCTCTATCTGACGCGTCCGACGCTGATGACATACAACGCGGCGCGGGAAGATCTGCTGACAAGCGCGCGGGCGTTGTTTGACGCCGTAGCACAGGGTGTCCGCATCGAAGTCAATCAGACATACCCCCTCCGCGAGGCGGCGGCGGCGCACCAGGCGCTGGAAGCGCGAAAGACAACCGGCTCGACAATTCTCGAAATCTAGCAGCCGAAGGTGCGGCCACCCCGGTTCCAGAACTGCGTACCCTTGTGCAAATAGATCGCGGCGCGGAACTGGCCTCGTGCGAACTCGAAACATCGCGCGGCGGCCCTGACTGCAAAAGCAGTTGCACCGGTGTCGTAGCCCCAAAACACCGTCTCGCCCCCATAAAAAGGGCGGTCTCGGCACCATTCGTATTAGGGGTTATGCCTAATTTGGCAAATATAATGTGGAACTACGGCGCTTCGAGCGCAATTCCGGCGGAAGTTCGACTGAATTCGATAACCCAATAACAAGATATTGTGGTGATATCTTAGATTTGGCCGAAGACTTAGAGTCTTGGCTTGGAAAATTGACCTTAGACCGCCGTCGTCAATGCGATTTAACCGTCCTACTGATTCATCGAATCAAAGAATTCTGCGTTGTTTTTCGCGTGTTTGAGTTTTTCGAGCAGAAACTCCATGGCATCGATGACACCCATCGGCTGAAGTATGCGCCGGAGGATGAAAATTTTCTGCAGGTCCGCCTTCGCGATAAGCAATTCTTCCTTGCGGGTTCCTGACTTTGCGATATCGATCGCCGGGAAAGTCCTTTTGTCACTGATCTTGCGGTCGAGCACGATCTCACTATTTCCTGTGCCCTTGAACTCTTCAAAAATCACCTCGTCCATGCGGCTTCCCGTATCGATCAACGCGGTCGCGATTATCGTCAGCGATCCACCTTCTTCGATATTCCTGGCGGCTCCGAAAAACCGCTTTGGGCGCTGTAGGGCATTGGCGTCAACACCACCGGTCAACACTTTGCCGCTCGATGGAACGACGGTGTTGTATGCGCGCCCGAGACGCGTAATCGAATCGAGCAGGATCACAACGTCGCGCTTATGTTCAACCAGGCGCTTTGCCTTCTCGATTACCATTTCAGCAACTTGAACGTGGCGTGAGGCCGGCTCGTCGAAGGTTGAACTGATCACTTCGCCGTCGACCGAGCGCTGCATGTCGGTGACTTCCTCGGGACGCTCGTCGATCAAAAGCACCAGGAGATAGGCGTCTGGGTAGTTTGTCGTAATGGATTGCGCGATCTGCTGCATGATCATGGTCTTGCCGGTCCGTGGCTGGGCAACGATCAGAGCGCGCTGACCCTTACCTAGCGGAGCTACGAGATCGATTACCCGCGTCGTCAGGTCTTTCGTAGGATTCGCATCTTCGACCTCAAGCTGAAGCCACTCGTCAGGATAAAGCGGCGTCAAGTTGTCGAAGTTGATGCGATGACGGACGGCTTCCGGTGAATCAAAGTTGATCTTGTTGACCTTAAGCAGGGCGAAATACCGCTCGCCATCCTTAGGCGCGCGGATCTCGCCGTCTACCGTATCACCTGTACGCAGCGAGAAACGCCGGACCTGGCTTGGACTGACGTATATATCGTCTGGTCCGGGCAGGTAATTGGACTCTGGCGAGCGGAGAAAACCGAAGCCGTCCTGGAGAACCTCAAGCACGCCGCCGCCGAAGATCGTCACATCGTTGCTAGCGAGCTGCTTGAGGATAGCGAACATCATGTCCTGCTTGCGCAGGCTGCTCGCATTCTCGATCAGAAGCTCTTCTGCAAAGGCCAGAAGGTCCGCTGGTGTTTTTTGCTTAAGCTCTTGGAGTTGCATGTTGGTTTACCAGCAACTGCGTGTGGAGCGACCGCACCACCTAATTTTGAAAGGCGCTCTACCTAATGGTGGCACTCGGTCTATTGGAAGGGAATGACGTGTTCGAGAACAACGCTGCCAGTCGGGGCCTGGCTTTCGCTCTAACCCCTTACTCGAAAGCCGCAGCCTAAGTCAATTAATTATGCATTGCCCCGCGAGTTTCAAGACCAAGGCGTAATCGCCTCAAATGGCACTTTGAGCGGCGCTATCCGCCAGTTGCTTGGGCTCGGGGTGCAGTGGGCATCGACGAAATGGAACGGTAATCACCAAGGTTTGACCACTGCCAGAATGACGATGAAGACCATCAGCACAGTTGGCACCTCGTTGGCGACACGAAAGAAACGCTCCGAATGAGCGTTGCGGTCTTCCTCAAACGCACGCCGCCAGCCCGCCATAGCCATATGGGCAGCAGTTAGGAAAATTATGAAGAGGAATTTGGCATGCATCCACGGCTCGCGCCAAATCTCGCCGAGAATCAGCATGGTTATGCCAAATATCCAGGCAGCGATCATTGCCGGGTTCATGATCGCCTTAAGGAGCCGTCGCTCCATGACCTTGAATGTTTCAGATTGCGGCGAGTCCGGCTCGGTTCGACAATGATAGACAAAAATGCGCGGCAGATAGAGCAGGCCGGCCATCCAGGCGATCACGCTGATGAGATGCAATGCCTTAATCCAGGGATAGATATCACTCACCTACTTCTCCCGTGTTGGCCGACAACAGACAACGCATCGGAGCGGGGCAGATCCGCTGACCGACACCGCTTACAGCGCCTGAGCTCCGCTCTACGGCCCGGCGCACCATCGCTGCCAGGGCTGCCACAAATCCAGCTTCGGTACCCAATGTCGGCACGCGCCGATAGAATGGAACGCCCAGCCGCTCGGCGCGCTGGCGATAGTCCATATCGAGCTCCACCAGCGTCTCAGAATGTTCCGAAACAAATGCGATCGGCACGACCACAACGCCAACGTTGTCGTCCGCTGCGCGCTCTAACTCATGCTCCGTATACGGAGCAAGCCATTCAAGTCTGCCAATGCGGCTTTGATAGCATATGACCCAGTCAAGATCCGACACTGCCAATTCCGCCACGACGGCCGCCGCCGTCTGTTCGATTTGCCATTGGTAAGGATCGCCCGCGGCGACGATCTTCTTTGGAAGGCCATGGGCGGAGAACAGAACGCGCAAACTTGCGCGCGAACTTAGATCGGACAATGTGGCGCGCAGACCCTGTGCAAGCGCCGCGACATAGTCGGGATTTGTTGGATAACAGCAGATTGTATGAGTTGGAATATCCAACCCAATTTGATCCGCCGCCGCTCGCCAGTCCGCGAGCGACGATCCAGAGGTCGTGCGCGAGAATTGTGGATAGAGGGGTAAGAGTACCAGCCTATCCGGCGCAAATCGTTTGACCTTGGCCGCCGTAGCATCGCTATGGGGATGCCAATAACGCATCGTAACAAAGCATCGGACTTCACCCAGATCAGCCAGCTTCGCCTCAAGCGCACTTGCCTGGTCTTCAGTATGCGCAAGCAAGGGCGATGCGCCGCCAATTATCTCATACATGCGTCTGGCAACCGGCGCACGATGAAACGCAATATATCGGGCGAGCAACCAGCGGATTGGGAAAGGCGCATCGATAATCGCCGGATCTTCGAATAGATTTGTCAGAAACGGCCTGACCGCATCGAGGCTGTCCGGACCGCCCAGATTGAAAAGGATGACCGCAAGTTTTTGTTGTTGCTCGGTCATTTGAGCCAATTCTTCCCAATATATTCAGTCGATCTCTTCGCGTTTCCACGAACGGACGAACTGCACCAGTTCTTCAACCTGTTCCGGTGCTGTCTCCTTGATCACACCATGACCGAGATTGAAAATTAGCGGACCGTTGCCGAGCACGCGGAGGATTCGATCGGCTGCATCATCCCTCGGTTGGCCGCCGGCGAGCAGCATAATCGGATCGAGATTCCCCTGGACGGGAATCAATGGTTGCAGTACACGCGCCGCCCAGTCAGGCGATATGGCACTGTCGAGACCAAGCGCACTCACATCGCAATTATTAGCATAGTCCAAATACCCAAGACCCGCGCCGCGTGGAAATCCAATTATTGGAACTTCGCCACATCGCTCGCGCACACGCTTAACGATGGCCGTCGTCGGCTCGATCACCCAACGCTGGAATCCTTCGGCGGTAAGCGCACTAGCCCAGCTATCGAAGATCTGCACAACGTCCGCGCCGGCCTCAATCTGGCTGCATAGGTGATTTGCCGTTGCTTCAATCAAAATCTCAATCAGACCGGCAAATTTATCTGGTGCCGCGTAGGCCCAGCGCCGCACTGATGCAAAGTCCCGGCTCGATCCGCCCTCAATCATGTAGGTCGCAACCGTCCAGGGCGCACCGGCAAAGCCAATCAGCGATACATCCGATGATAGTTCCTGCCGAACTCTCGTTATGGCTTCGTAAACCGGACTCAATATTTCCGGCATGCGGGATAATTCCAGCCTTTCAATATCAGCTTCGTCAACGATCGGCGATAGTTTCGGACCCTCACCGTCGACAAATCCGACGTCTTGCCCGAGCGCATGCGGGACGACGAGAATGTCTGAAAATATGATTGCGGCATCGAGAGCAAACCGTCGCACCGGTTGCAGCGTTATCTCACTGGCAAGACTTGGGTCGTAGCATAGGTCGAGAAATCCAACGGTCTGTGAGCGGAGTTCTCTATATTCTGGGAGGTATCGGCCCGCTTGGCGCATAAACCAAATCGGCGGCGGACTTTGCACCTTTCCAGCAAGAACGCTAATTAGAGAGTTTTCCATCTCGGTCTTAATCTTGTTCAAACTTGGTGCTTGGCACGCAAGCGGGTTTTAGAGATCTCTAAAACTCTAAATAACTATATTTATGGTAGTAGTAGTAGTATCGCGGTGGATTGCGGGGATTATTGATAATCGAAAGTTTATTTCACTTTTCCAACCACGCTGGCAGAATTGTGCAGAATTGAATGGAAATGGATATTCCACCAGCACTTCGACGACCTGAGAAATAGATGAAAGTGGGGATACAAGTAACTCTCACATTGGTTGTCCCGGCATTTAAATGACGTCACTGCTGCCTATCCCGGCCGTATATCTCTGTCCAGAGAATTTAGTATGACGGGAGTGAATTTTAAGCTGGGACTGTATCGACCGAGTTAATCCCCACTCTGTCATTTTTTTCAACATGTCCTTGAATAGCGGATCTTAGACGCGCCGGAATCGCGGTTATCCATGGTATCTTTTCACTTACATCTGCTCTCCGACGCAACCGGTGAGACTGTTCGCGGCGTCGCGAAGGCATGCCTCGTACAATTTCGAAATGTTGATACCGTTGAGCACAATTGGCCGATGGTACGAACCGCTGCTCAGATGAGCCAGATCCTAAAGCAGCTCAAGAAAAATCCTGGCGTTGTTATGTATACGGTCGTCGATGAGTCGTTACGCCAATGCATCGAAGATGGCTGCCGCGAAATTCAGATGCCGTGCATTGCTGTTCTCGATCCTGTCATCGCTGTGCTCACAAAACTTTTGCATGCTGAGTTTCGCGGCCAGCCCGGCCGGCAGCATGAACTCAACGCGGAATATTTTGGCCGCATAGATGCCATGACGTTTGCGATAGAGCAGGACGACGGCCAAGGCGTATCCAATCTCGTAACTGCCGACGTTATCCTGGTTGCGGTTTCGAGGTCGTCGAAGACGCCGACCTGCATCTACCTAGCGAATCGAGGCGTTAAGGCCGCCAATGTACCGTTCGTGCCGGGCATACCACTACCTAGTGAATTGCTCGAGCTCGATGCCGACACCGGACCGATGGTCGTGGGTCTCACGAGCGAACCCGAGCGACTCGTGCAAATCCGCCGCAATCGGCTGCGCATGATCGGCGAAGACGGCAAGTCGCCATATGCCGACCTTGAAGCTGTCCAGGAAGAAGTCGGCGCTGCGCTGCGTGTATTCAGGGAACGCGGATGGCCGGTCATAGATGTGACTCGCCGGTCTATCGAGGAGACGGCGGCAGCGATATTTCAGCAGCTGGAGCAGCGTCGCGAAGCCGGTGACGCCAATGGGTGACGCCAATGGGTGACACCCAAACCACCATTATTCTCGCGTCCGGGAGCGAACTGCGGCGGCGCTTGCTTGAGAATGCCGGCGTTGCGTTCGCAAGCGACCCGCCATCGATCGACGAACAAGAGGTCAAGTTGTCGCTTGGCGAAACGCAGGCGACGTCAACACAGATCGCGGAAACGCTGGCCGAACTCAAGGCCCAACGCGTGGCGATTCGTCATCCCGGGCGACTCGTCGTCGGCGCAGATCAAGTCCTCGATTGCGACGGCACGATATTTGACAAACCGGGTGATATCGAGCGTGCGAGGACTGACTTGATGGCGCTCCGCGGCAAGACGCACTTGCTCGTGACAAGTGTGGTGGCCGTCAGGGACGGCGATCGACTATGGCACCACAACGATCAATCATCGCTTACAATGCGCGCATTCAGCGTCGAGTTTATTGACAACTATCTGGAAAAAATCGCCGGCCGGGCTTGCGAATCGGTCGGCGCCTACCAGGTTGAAGGGCTCGGCATGCAACTGTTCGAAAAGATCGATGGCGACTATTTCTCGATCCTTGGACTACCGCTTCTGCCGCTGGTCGCGTTTCTGCGTGGCCAGGGAATGATTGACCGATGATCGCCGCAACTACACCACGTCTTGCGGGCGTTATGGGCTGGCCGATCTCCCATTCGTTGTCGCCGCGCGTTCACGGCTATTGGCTTCGCGAGTATCGGATCGATGGTTTTTATATGCCGCTCGCCGTGCCGCCGGAGAGCCTTGAGGCGGCACTGCGAGCGCTTTCGCTCCTAGACTACAGGGGTGTGAACATAACCGTTCCCCACAAGGAACAAGCGCTGCAGTTGTGTGATGAGCTCGACGAGCCGGCGCAGCGGATCGGCGCCGTAAACATGGTGACGGCGACCAAGGACGGAAAATTGGCGGGGCGCAACACGGACGGGATTGGCTTTCTCGAAAATCTCAGAGACGGTAGCAATTGGCAGCCGTCCAATGGCCCAGCCGTGGTGCTGGGAGCCGGAGGGGCGGCGCGCGCCGTAGTCGCCGCGCTAATCAACGCGGCGACGCCGGAGGTCCGTATCTGCAACCGGACTCACTCCCGGGCCTTGTCGCTCGCGGCCGCGTTCGGCAGTCGCTGCACGCCAATACACTGGGACGAGCGCAGCGCAGCGCTGCAAGGCGCTGTTTTGCTCGTTAACGCAACCAGCCTTGGCATGACGGGGCAGCCGCCGCTTGAGATCGAGCTGGATGCCTTGCCCCCACACGCGGTGGTCAACGACATCGTGTACGCGCCGCTTGAAACGCCGCTTCTTGCGTTAGCGCGTGCGCACCGCCGTACGGTGGTCGACGGGCTGGGTATGCTGCTGCATCAGGCTCGGCCGGCCTTCGATGATTGGTTCGGTGAGGCGCCCGAATTGTCGGAGGGTTTGCGCCGATTCGTACTGGAGCGCTAGCTCGGGCGTCGCGATGGTGAAGACTGCCGAGGGAAGACTGCGTCCATGATCGTAATTGGGCTAACCGGATCGATTGGTATGGGAAAGAGCACGGCCGCCGCCATGCTGAGGCGCTTGGGCGTGCCGGTGCACGATTCGGACGCCGTTGTACACAAGCTGATGTCAGGCGGCGGCGATGCAGTCGCTGCCGTCACATCGGCGTTCAAGGGAGTAGCACACGAAGGTTCAGTTGACCGCGGTGAACTGGGGCGTCTGGTGTTCTGTGATCCGAAGGGGCTTGATAGGCTTGAATCCATACTCCATCCGTTGGTTCAGCGCGACAGACATCAATTTCTGGCGGCAAGTCGGCGCGCGCGAACGCCCGTCGTCGCCATCGACGTCCCTCTGCTGTTTGAAACCGGAGGCGACAGGGACTGCGATATTACGGTCGTCGTCACAGCGCCGCGTTGCGTGCAGCGAGCGCGAATTGCGCGTCGTCCCGGTATGACCGCCGAGCGGCTTGAGTCCATTGCCATGCGCCAAATGCCGGATTGGGAGAAACGACAAAATGCCGACTTTGTCGTCCCGACGGGTCTTGGGTATCGCACGACCTTGCGCTCGCTTACCGCGATTGTCAGACTGGCAAAACGTCGTGCGGCGCAGCAGGGAAGCGGTCCTGCCGCCGAGTCCACGGAGAGCCATGCGCGAAGTCGTACTTGATACCGAGACAACCGGACTCGACCCCGCGTCGGGTCACCGTATTGTTGAGATTGGCTGCGTCGAACTCGTAAACCATGTCCCTAGCGGCAAGACATACCATCAATATCTGAATCCGGAACGCGAGATGCCCGAAGAGGCATTTCGGGTCCACGGCCTGTCCGAAGCCTTCCTATCTGAATATCCGGGTTTTGCCGAAGTTGCCGATGCCTTCATGGCGTTTATCGGTGATGATCCGTTGGTGATCCACAATGCCGGGTTCGACATGGGATTCATCAACAATGAGCTGGACCGCATCGCTCGTGAGCAGCTGCCAATGTCGCGGAGTGTCGATACGGTCCAGTTGGCGCGGGCCAAATTTCCCGGCGCGCAAGCAAGCCTGGATGCACTCTGCCGCAGATTTGAGGTCGATAACTCATCGCGAGACAAGCACGGGGCGCTGTTAGACGCGGAGCTTCTAGCCGAGGTTTATCTACAACTCATTGGCGGCAGGCAGCCAAATCTGGAATTGGCGGGTGAGATACAAGAGCAGAAAACGGAAATTGAGATCACTAATACGCGGCCTCCACGGCCCCATTCAGCAAGCGACGCGGAACGCGCTGCGAATGACGCATTGGTTGCGCGCTTGAAGAAGCCGATCTGGAGGATCTAGCCCGGATTATTCACGGCACGGCGTGAAAGAGGTGGTGAGCGTGGATTAAACTGTTGAGATTCCGTATGATTCTGGTGTCTGGCCAAGACCATACGGCAACAGGGAAACCCGGCTCACCATGGATGAGATTACCGCCTATCTCCCCGGACTGTCACCCGTCGAGAACAAGGAACTGTGCGTCCGGTTCGCCGGCGGCCGGCTGTCGTCGGACGGCGGCGTGCTGGTGCTGCGCGAGATCGAGAAGCGTCTCGGCCTTGCCGCGCGCCTAGCCGCCAGTGCCTTCGGCATCTGCGCGGCCTCGACAAGGTGGCCGGTGAGTGCGCGCCTGCACAATGAGGGCCTGTTGGCGCCGACAGATCGAGCGAAACCTCGCCGACCACGGCCCACAAAATCGCCCGGCCATCGATGCCATCCGAACCCATCGGCTCGCGGTTTACTTCGATCGCGCCACCCGACAGCCATCACTCAATCGCCCTCAAGTCCGCGACTGCGCCCGGATTGTTCGTTGAGATTCCGTCATGATTCTGGTGTCTCGGCAACAGGGAAACCCGGCTCGCCCATGGATGAGAACCGCCGTATCTCCCCGGACTGTCACCCGTCGAGAACAAGGAACTGTGCGTCCGGTTCGCCGGCGGCCGGCTGTCGTCGGACGGCGGCGTGCTGGTGCTGCGCGAGATCGAGAAGCGTCTCGGCCTTGCCGCGCGCCTAGCCGGTTGCCTGTCCGATGCGCGCGATCCAGCGAGCACCACCCACTCATACGCCGACATGATCGGGGCGCGCATGTTCGCCATCGCCTGCGGATACGAGGATTGCGACGACCTCGACGTGCTGCGCTTCGATCCGGCGTTCAAGCTGGCCTGTGGTCGCCTGCCCGAGAGCGGTCGCGATCTGATGTCGCAGCCGACCTTGTCCAGGCTCGAGAACGCCCCATCATGGCGCGAACTGGCGCGCATGGGGCTGACGATGATCGATCTGTTTTGCGACAGCTTCGAGCGCGTGCCCCAACGCATCGTGCTCGACATTGACGATACCCCTGATGCCGTCCACGGCGGCCAGCAACTGGCACTGTTCAACGCCCATTACGACGAGTACTGCTTTCAGCCCATCCACATCTTCGACGCGGCGACCGCCAAGCCGGTGCTGTCGCTGCTGCGTCCGGGCAAGCGGCCATCTGGTGACGAGGCGGCGCGGGTCTTGCGCCACGTCATCGGCCGCATCCGGCGCCATTGGCCCCGGGTCGAGATCGCGGTGCGTGGCGACGGCCATTACGGCACGCCCGAGGTCATGGACCTGCTGGAGGATCAGGGCCACGGCTACATTCTCGGGCTTCCCGGCAACGCCCGGCTGAGCGAGATCGGCCAGCCGTGGTGCGAGGACGCGGCGCTGCGCCGGGTGCAATCAGGCAAGGACAAGGTGCGCCGTTTCTTCCAGACCGGCTACCAGGCCAAAAGCTGGTCACGCGAGCGCAAGGTCGTTGCCCGCGTCGAGGCCACCGCAAGGGGGACGGATGTCCGCTTCGTCGTCACCAACCTGCCGGGCCGCGCCAAATTGCTCTACGAGAGGGTCTATTGCGCCCGTGGCCGGATGGAAAACATGATCAAGGAGCACAAGCTCTACACCAAATCCGACCGCACCTCGTGTCACCGATGGGAAGCCAACCAGTTCCGGCTGTTCCTGCACACCGCCGCCTATTGGCTGCTGCATCAGTTGCGCCGGACCGCGCCCCGCCGCTCGCCGTGGCGCACCGCGACGTTCGAGACGCTACGACGGGCATTCCTCAAGATCGCCGTGCGCATCGAGGAGCTCAACACTCGCATCAAGATCGCCCTGCCCTCGGCCTACCCATATCGCAACGCCCTGATCGCGATGGCCGCCTCCATCGCCGCACAAGGCCCCTGATCCTAGCGGCGCGTGCCGCCGGATGAACCTCGAACGTCAATCTCCAACCCGTAACGAAAACCCGCCCCGAAAGCCGCCGTCAACCCGGCCGATACCGCTCGCCTCGCTCAAATCGGCCGCCAAGCGTGAATAATGCGGGCTAGGCCCTAATTCGGAGCTCCGTGCGCCGCCAGCCGCTGGCGATAGAGCTCAACAAAATCAATTGGATTGACCATCAAGGGCTGAAATCCGCCGTCGCGCGTCACACTTGATAGTATCGCCCGGGCGAACGGAAAAATCAGGCGCGGCGCTTCAATAAGGACCAACGGCTGAACGTGGTCCGGCGGTACATCGCCGATGCTGGCTATGCAGGCATATGTCAGTTCGACTATGAAGATTGGCCGATCTTCGCTCTCTGCCTTCACCTCGATCTGCAGGCTCGATTCGTACTTCTGATCGCCCAGCCCCTGTGCCGTGACGTCGACGCGGATCTCAACGCTGGGTACCGCGACCGGATTGAGGTAGATGTCCGGACTCGCCGGGCTCTCGAACGACAAATCTTTGATATATTGAGTTACGATTACTAGCGGTGGCGTCTCCTCCGCGGTGCCTTCGCCTGTCGACTCGACAGTGTCTTCCGCCTGCCCGTCATCGTCGTCGATGTTGGAGTCTGATTCATCGGCCATGGGTCTGCCCAGCGTCAACTGCCTTTCGTTTGGCTAGCACGGATCGGATAGGCGTACAACAGAACCACCGCCTGGATGCGGGGCGGTTGGATCGAAAGCGACCATGATGCCATTCTTCACCTTATGCCCGGTCAAGGCACCAATGAACCCCCAGTGTGTTACTACCGCGGCGTCGGCCCATTTGCCCTCAACGCGCATGGTTTCTCGGAAGTGTTTGCAGCGAGCGTCGAGCTCGCCCAGACCTTCGCCAAGTTCGGGCCACCATGTCTCTTCCAAGTGGTCGAACTGGAGCTTCGGCCAGGGATACTTCAGTTCGGAACACGGCGTTCCGACGTCGCAAGCGAATTTGGCATGTTCGCCGACAAGATGCTGTACTTCGATTTCCAGCCTAAGAGCTCGCGCAATGATGTCGGCTGTTTGTATCGCGCGCATGTAAGGGCTGGTGATTACGCGCCTAATGCTTCGCTTTATCAGGTAGCGCGCTGCGTCGGCGGCTTGGCGGCGCCCAACTTCTGTCAGCTTCGGATCTCGTATCCCTGGATCCTGCCGCGTCACGCTGAAGACGACGTTGAACTCCGATTGGCCATGACGGATAAGGATCATCTGGGCTCTCGCTCGGTATTGCGCCGACCAAGTCTCTGTGGACCCTCTTCGTCACCCGCATCGTCGTCCGGGGTAACTTCCTTGAACTCCGCATCGATGACGGTTCGCCCATCATTAAATGTGCCGTGCCAGGAGCCTTGCGCGCCGCGTCTCGCGAGTGCCCCAAGCAACAAGCGGCCAGCCAACTGGCGAACCAATGGCACGAATAGCAAAAATCCAATGGTATCGGTGAAGAAGCCAGGCGTAAGGAGAAATGCGCCCGCGACCAGCAAACAGGCGCCGGTAAATATTTGCTCGACCGGCATCTCGCCTCGATTGAGGCTCGCCTGAACCTGTCCAAAGACATGCAGGCCTTGATGGCGCAGCAGCGCCGTACCGACGATGGCGGTCGCGATAACAATTACCAACGTTGGCCAGAGCCCGATCAAACCGCCAACTGTGATGAATAGTGCGATTTCGATCAGCGGAACGCCGACAAACGCGAGCAGGAGAATCCACATACTTGCCCTTTTCCCATGGACGGCCTATGTAAAACTGCACACTGACGGTCCACCTTTGATCGGCGACCTAATACAGGTCGTCCACTTTGGCTCTGTTTAACCCAGCGTGCGTTGCCGGTCCAGCGACCGGCAGGTCGGGCCGCAAGAAGGACTGGCATATGGGCGGCGGCTTTGGCTTCTTTGAAATAATACTTTTCGCTTGTATCGCGGCATTCCTCGTCTACAGGCTGGGGAGCGTACTCGGCAAGCGAACTGGTCGTGAACGGTCGCCTGGCGACGTGTTTGGGGGGCGAAGCAAGGGCGAAAACGACAACGTCATTGCCCTGCCCGATCGCATGCGCGCTGAGAACAGCGAAGAGAGTAGCGGTCCCAGGTCCGTGGCAGCGGGTATTACCCAGATCAAAGTTGCGGACCCATCGTTCGACGAAGATCAATTCGTGGAAGGCGCAAAGACGGCGTTCGAACTGGTTGTCAATGCCTTCGCTGCTGGTGATGGAAAGACGCTGAGAACCTTGCTGAGCGATCAGGTATACGAAAATTTCGCGAAGGAAATTCGCGCCCGCGAAATTGCCAACTATAGCCATGAGACGACGCTCGTCAGCATTATCTCTGCAGATATCACCGAGGCGAATATGGAAGAGCGCGGCGTCTTCATAACCATCCGTTTCATCAGCGATCAGCTTAATGCAACCCGTGATTCGGCCGGCGAGATGGTCGAGGGTGATTCTGAGGTCGTCGCCGAAGTGACCGACATTTGGACATTTGCGCGCGACACACACTCTTCCGACCCAAACTGGACCTTGGTCGCTACCCGCAGCCCAGATTGATCCTTTACATATGCCAAGTACGTCGAGCCCCGCAGAGACCATGTGCTGGGTCGTACGGATCGCCCGGCGCTTTGCTGGTCTTGTCGCCTTGTCGGCCGCTGCTGCAGCGTGCGCGCCGCCAGCCGACAAGGAAGATCGTCTTGCATTAACGCCGGCGGCTTTCGAGGACCTGAAAGGCTGGGAGGACGACAGTATTGCCGAGGTCGTTCCGGCCCTCCTCAGAACCTGTGCGCGCCTTGCAACGCTGCCGCCAGGGATGAACCTTGGTGGGCAGGAAAATGCCGCGTCCGTTGCTGACCTCCGCAAACCATGTCAGGCAGCCGCAGCACTTCAGCAGGGTGACGACGACGTGGCCCGCGCTTATTTTGAAAACTGGTTCAAACCGTTCCTTGTGACCAATAACGAGGAAGATGAGGGGCTGTTCACAGGCTATTTTGAAGCCGGTCTTGAAGGGCGGTTGGAGCCTGATGATACTTACAATGTTCCCCTGTACATGTTGCCAGACGACCACGTCACGATCGAGCTAGGCGAGTTCGATGCGGCACTGGCGGGCCGTAAACTTGTTGGCCGGATCGAGGATGGAAGGCTCAGGCCCTATCCGGCGCGCGGCAAAATTGACGCGGGGACGCTTTCGGGCCGGGGCTTGGAGTTGGTGTGGGTTAAGGATGCTGTCGATGCGTTCTTGCTGCATGTTCAGGGATCAGGCCGGGTAACACTGCAGGATGGAAATGTACTGCGGCTCGGATTTGCCGGACACAACGGTCACGACTATCGCTCGATTGGTCGAGAGCTCGTCAAGCGCGGTGAACTCACCTTGGATCAGACGTCGTGGCAAGGCATCAGGAACTGGATCCGCACAAATCCCGATAGGGCGGCGTCGCTCCTGGCAGTCAACCGGCGCTATATATTCTTCCGTGAAATCAAGGGCGACGGGCCGATCGGCGCGGCGGGCGTAGTGTTGACCGCGGGCCGGAGCCTGGCGGTGGATACCCGATTCCTGCCGCTCGGACTTCCGCTTTGGCTCGACACATATGAGCCAGGCAGCGACGCGCGACCGTTGCGGCGCCTGATGATGGCGCAAGACACGGGCAACGCCATTCGATCGCCCGTGCGGGGAGATTTCTTCTGGGGGTTCGGCGATGCGGCGTTGGAGTCGGCAGGTCGCATGCGCAGTCGCGGCAGCTATTATCTGCTCCTGCCGCGCACCGTCGCGGACCGGCTGAATGCGGTATAAGTCGCGGGGACTGCGGATCATAGAAGGGTGGCAATGTGGCAAATGATGCGCCGACAGTTGGCTTGTTCGTTACCTGTTTGGTGGATCTTTTTCGGCCAACGGTAGGATTTGCAGCCGTGCGCCTACTCGAACGCGCGGGCTGCCGCGTAGTGGTGCCGCAGCGCCAGACCTGCTGCGGGCAACCCGCGCACAATTCGGGCGATCGCGGAAACGCGGCCGCCATCGCTGCTCAGGTTCTTGATGCGTTCGGAGGCTCCGACTATTTGGTGGCGCCATCCGGATCCTGCGCGGCGATGATCCGGCACCACTATCCCACTCTGTTCGACGCGGGGTCCGATTTGGCGCAGCGCGCAACGGAACTCGGTCAGCGGACGTACGAATTGGTGGCGTTTCTCACCGATGTCAGAGGCGTGCGCGGCGTTGATACCGACTTTCCCTTTCGTGTCGTCTATCACGATGCCTGCTCCGGGCTGCGCGAGCTTGGGATAGAAAGCCAACCGCGCAGACTGCTTGAGAGCGTTCGCGGCCTCGAATTGGTAAACCTTGACGGTGCCGAAACGTGCTGCGGCTTTGGCGGCACTTTCTGCGTCAAATATCCGGAGATATCCAACCGCATGGTTGCAGACAAGGCCGCCGCAATTGCGGCAACGGGTGCAAATGTTGTCGCATCCGGAGATCTTGGTTGCCTCATGAACATCGCCGGCCGGCTAACGCGGGACGAATCCCAAACCGGCGCCCGCCATGTCGCGGAGATACTCGCCGGTATGACCGAGGAGCCACCGATCGGCCGGGGCCAAGACTAGGAAATGCACAACTCGAGCCGCACTTTTCAAGAAAACGCCGCCGCTGCACTGGCGGACGAGACGCTGCAAATAGCGCTTAGTCGGTTCCAGAGCGGATTCAGCGCGCGACGCGCGCAGGCGGTCGCTCGTATGCCCGAATTCGATGACCTGCGTGATCGCGCACGGCGCATCAAGGACCACACGCTGGAACATCTCGACCATTATCTCGAGCGATTTGAGGAGGAAGTCATCGCTAGCGGTGGCCAAGTCCACTGGGCGCAATCGCCGGATCAGGCGCGGCAGAAAATTCTCGAGGTCTGCCGCGCGGTTGGCGCCAAGAGCGTAACAAAGGGCAAATCGATGATCGCGGAGGAGATATCGCTCAACCCATTCCTTGAGGAAAATGGGATTGAACCGGTTGAGACGGACCTCGGCGAATATATCATTCAACTGCGGAACGAGCCGCCGAGTCATATCATCGCTCCGGCAATACATGTGCTGAAAGAACAGGTCGCGGAGACCTTCCGGCGGGCTCATCCGACGCTCGATTCGGCGCGACCGCTGAACGAAGCGCGGGCGCTCGTTGACGAGGCAAGGTCGGTACTCAGAGGAAAGTTTCTAGCGGCAGACGTGGGCATA
The DNA here is from genome assembly GCA_963664465.2 of Alphaproteobacteria bacterium. Classification (GTDB taxonomy): domain Bacteria; phylum Pseudomonadota; class Alphaproteobacteria; order UBA8366; family CAVOAK01; genus CAVOAK01. The sequence goes on from CAXXSU010000002.1 coordinate 218,877, forward strand.
ACCGGAGCCAATTTTCTGGTCGCCGAGACTGGCTCCGCAGTTATCGTTACCAACGAAGGCAACTGCGATCTTACGCAGACCCTGCCACGCGTTCATATCGTGCTGGCAAGCCTCGAGAAGGTCGTGCCGACACTTCATGACGCATTTACGCTTCTACGCATACTTGCACGCTCGGCCACCGGTCAGGAATTTTCGACCTACACCACACTCGCCACTGGACCAAAACGCTTAGACGATGCCGACGGGCCGCAGGCGTTTCACGTTGTGCTCTTGGACAATGGCCGTAGTGCAATGCTGGGTGGTCCGTTTCGAGAGATACTCCATTGCATCCGCTGCGGCGCGTGTATGAACCACTGCCCCGTTTACGGCGCGGTTGGCGGCCACGCTTATGGTGGCGTTTATCCCGGTCCGCTTGGCGCCGTACTCACTCCTGCACTCTCGGGCATCGCAGAGACGAGTGCGCTCCCGAATGCGTCGACCCTATGCGGGCGTTGCGAAGAAGTGTGCCCAATGCGCATACCCTTGCCCAAGTTGCTGCGGCGCCATCGCCAGCAGGAGTTTGTCGAGCGGCTCGGTTCGATGCGGTCGCGTCTCGCGTTGGGGCTCTGGGCCTTTTTCGCCCGGCGTCCCTGGCTTTATCGTGTAATAGCGGACATGTCGATTCGACTCCTCACCCTCGCGGCAGGCAGAAAAGGCAGCCTCCGGTGGCTGCCCTTCGCCACATCGTGGACAAAGGGTCGTGACCTTCCGGCGCCGCAGGGCGGAACGTTCATGACCCGGTGGGGACGCTCGAACCGTGGCGCAACGAAGCAGCGGCGTTGATGGATATGCAAGACGATCCGCAACGAAGCGCTATCCTGGGCCAGATTCGTGTGTCACTCGGCCGTGACAGGCGCGAGAAGCCACCTGACCGCGATCATGAGAATTTACTCGTACCGGAACGCGCGCAAGGTTGCGCGGAGCAACTGGTTCAACGCTTTACCGAAGAAGCCGAATCCGTGGCGGCGAGCGTGCAGCGCGTTGCGTCGAACGATGACGTACCCGAAGCCGTGGCGCGATACCTTGTGGCCGAGAATTTACCGGCCAGCGTGCGAATGGCGCCCGACGGGCGGCTCGCTGCGATACCATGGTCCAGAACTCCGACGGTCACCGTTTCTACTGGTGCAAGCGACGGCAGCGACGAAGTCAGCCTGACCGGCGCCCACGCCGGCGTCGCAGAGACAGGGACGCTGGTTTTGCGTTCAGGGCCGGAGTTTCCGACGACGCTCAACTTTTTGCCGGCAACGCACATCGTCGTTCTCAATACCGACCAAATCGTCGGTTCCTACGAAGAGGCGCTTACACGCTTGCGCGCTGAGGGACCCCTGCCCCGCACAGTCAACTTCATAACCGGTCCATCGCGTACGGCCGATATCGAACAGCAGTTGGTGTTGGGTGCGCACGGGCCGCGTCGGCTCCATATCGTGCTGGTGGGCGATCGGTCGGAGGCTAAGGCGGCGGGTGATGGCTGACCGCAAATCGTCGAGCGATGATCGTGAATTGTGGAATGCCGTTACCTCGGAGGTGACGCCGCTGCGCGGCCGCAAAGCGCGCGCCAATGTATCGGCAAAATCGCTGCCGCCGGACTCGGCGAGGAAGCAGGGAGTTAAAGATACCCCGCCAACGCCGCTGCCGGACACAGCGATAGATCCGTCCTCGGCGCTCAAGCCGCCGAAACCGTCATTCCCACCGCTGAGCCCGAATACCGCGACGGGCATCGAGAAGCGCACTGTCGCGCGCCTTAGGCGCGGACAGATGCCGATTGACGCAAGACTCGATCTTCACGGATATACGCAGCGGGAAGCACATCGAGTGCTTGACGAATTCCTCGAAGATGCGCGTGATACCGAGCGCCGCACCGTCCTCGTCATCACTGGCAAGGGCGAAGGCGGACAGGGCGTGCTTCGCGAGGCCGTGCCGCGCTGGCTCAACGAGGCAACGCTCCGACCGCTCGTCTTGGCATTTTCGCACGCGCAACCAAAGGACGGAGGTACGGGCGCGCTATATATTTTGCTGCGGCGTAGGCGCTAAACGGTAGCTAAAGAATAAACCGGCTCAGGTCGGTGTCCTTGGCCAGCTCAGCGACATGGGATTGGACGTAGTCAGCATCAATTGTAATGCTAGTTCCGCCCTTGTCGGGCGCATCGAAGCTGATGTCTTCCAACAGCTTTTCCAGCACCGTATGCAGCCGTCTTGCGCCGATGTTTTCAACTGAGGAATTGATTTCAGCGGCCAAGTCCGCGAGCGACTCGATCGAATCGTCGGTAAATTCGAGCGTCACTTCCTCGGTCCCCAACAACGCAACATATTGTCGGATGAGGCTGTTTTCCGGCTCACGGAGTATTCGTGCAAAGTCGTCACGCGTCAGGGCCTTAAGACTCACGCGGATGGGGAGGCGCCCCTGAAGTTCGGGCAAGAGATCTGCGGGTTTTGCCAGATGGAAGGCGCCGGAAGCGACGAACAACACATAGTCGGTCCGCACCGGTCCGTGTTTTGTGCTTACGGTAGTGCCTTCGATGAGCGGCAGCAGGTCACGCTGCACGCCTTCCCGACTGACGTCGGCACCGCCGCGTTCGGCGCGCGCACAGATCTTGTCGATTTCGTCGAGAAAGACGATGCCATTTTGCTCGACCGACGCAATTGCATCCCGAATAATCATGTCGTCGTCGAGCAACTTGTCGCTTTCTTCGTCGATCAGCAGGTTGTGGGATTCGCCGACAGTAACGCGCTTGGATTTGGTGCGCCCTGCGAATGCCTTACCAAACATATCGCCGAGGTTGACCATGCCCATCTGCGCACCCGGCATGCCGGGAATCTCGAAACTCGGAAGGCCGCCGCCGGAGTCCGATACCTCGACCTCGATTTCCTTGTCATCGAGGTCCCCCTGGCGAAGTTTGACGCGGAACGTCTGGCGCGTGCCCTCGCTCGCATTGGGCCCGACGAGAGCGTCGAGTACGCGCTCCTCCGCCGCCAGTTCCGCCTTGGCGAACACGTCCTTGCGTTTCTGTTCGCGCGTCATGTGGATCGCGCTCTCCAGCAAGTCCCGGATGATCTGCTCGACGTCGCGGCCGACATAGCCCACTTCGGTGAATTTGGTCGCTTCGACTTTGATGAAAGGCGCGTTGGCGAGCTTGGCTAGACGTCGCGCAATTTCGGTTTTGCCGACGCCGGTCGGGCCGATCATCAGAATATTCTTCGGCACGACTTCTTCGCGCAAATCTTCCTCCAGTTGCTGACGCCGCCAACGATTGCGCAGCGCAATGGCGACCGCACGCTTTGCGTCTTCCTGGCCAATGATAAATCTGTCGAGCTCGGAAACGATCTCGCGTGGGCTAAACGACGTCATAACGTTTCTACGATGACGTTCTCATTGGTGTAGATGCAGATGCCAGCGGCGATCTGCATGGCCTTCCTGGCGATTGCCTCGGCGTCCAATCCATCCTGATCGCGCAGGGCCCGCGCGGCAGCGAGCGCGAACGGGCCCCCAGAACCGATGCCGATCAAACCATCCTCGGGTTCAAGCACGTCGCCGGTCCCGGAAAGGATGAGCGAAACGGACTTGTCGGCGACGGCCATCATCGCCTCGAGCCGACGCAGGTAGCGATCGGTTCGCCAATCCTTGGCAAGTTCGACGCAGGCGCGGGTCAGTTGGTCGGGATACTGCTCAAGCTTCGCTTCGAGCCGCTCGAACAGCGTGAATGCGTCCGCCGTGGCGCCCGCGAATCCGGCGATCACCTTGTCGTCGGCGAGCCGCCGCACTTTGCACGCATTCGCCTTGACCACGGTTTGACCCATGCTGACTTGACCGTCGCCTGCAACAACGACGGTGTTGTCCTTGCGGACCGCTAGGATCGTCGTCCCGTGCCAGTCGGGTGTCTCGGTCATTTGCTGGTGTTCCGAAGTCGGGGCTTGTGGATGGGTAACTGCAGCTGTACCGGCAGCTTTTACCATGTGGCGGTTTTTGTCATCGCGGTCAAGGTCGGGCTGACAGCCGCCCGCCGAAATCACCGACAGACCGTGCGAATTGCGTGTTGCTGGAAACGACGGTTGCTTCCTGCTAAAAGACCGCCGCTGCCGGAAGGTCGCGTCGACGGCGCACCTCTAGCGGCAACTTTCTCTTGTTGGAGAATTCACAAGTGATCATCGGGCGAGTGCAACGACGGCTGTTTGAGCGATGACAGGAACGGACGTCGAGCAACTGCAAGAGCTTTCCGATAACGACCTTAGCGATCTCTGCGATGCGACGGAGGCGGCGATCGGTGCCGGCGGCGGATTCGGCTGGCTTAAACCACCCGCGCGGCAGGTGTTGGAATCATATTGGCGAGGTGTGCTGTTGGTTCCCGAGCGCACGTTGTTTGTTGCCCGCCTCGACGGTGTGATCGGCGGATCTGCGCAGCTCATGCGGCCGTCGCGCAACAACGAGGCTCAAGCAAAATCCGCTAACCTGACGACCTCTTTCATGGCGCCTTGGGCGCGCGGCCATGGGCTCGCGACAAATCTAACCGAGGTCGTCGAAAATGTAGCCCGCGAGGCCGGCTTCACGCTCCTCAACCTCGATGTCCGGGAGACGCAGGAGGCCGCAATCGCCTTGTATCAGCGGCTCGGCTACACCCAGTGGGCGACCCACCCCTATTATGCGTTCAACGGAGAGAAATGGGTCACGGGTCTTTACTTCTACAAGCATTTGAACGGGCCCGAAGCGCATTAACGCAAGGCGGCCGCCCTAACGCGGCGTCGGGAGCGTTCGATGGACTATGACGACGACAATATCTTTGCAAAGATCCTGCGCGGCGAATTGCCATGTGACAAGGTATACGAGGACGAGCACACACTGGCTTTTCGCGACATTAATCCACAAGCACCCATTCATGTGCTGGTGATTCCCAAGGGCAAATACGTCTCATTCGAGGATTTTTCGGCCTCGGCGCCGGATGACGAGCTGGCAGCGTTCGACCGGGCCGTCGGCCGCGTTGCGCGTGAACTGGGGCTGGACGAGCCGGGTTATCGGATTCTCGCCAACCATGGCGAGGCAGCGGGGCAATTGGTGCCGCATTATCATCTTCACATTTTCGGCGGCGGCGATCTCGGGCCGATGATCACCAAGAGCTGAGCTCATTTCAGCTGCGGCTAGCTGCTCGCCGCAAGCGATTGCCGATGCGCCGCCACGAAATCCGCCAAGCTGTCGAAACGGAAGTCGACCGCGATCTCGGTGGTGGGTGCCGGCGTGGCTCCCCAGCCGCTTTTGTCGTGTCGCCGATCGATCCAGGCACTGGCCATGCCAACTGATTTGGCGGGCGCATGGTCGTGGAACAGGCTCTGCGCCACATGCAGGATGTCGCTCTTCTCAATGCCCTGCGCCGCGAGCCGCGCCAGTAGATAGTCGAAGTTGCGTTGGGACGGCTTGTAGGAGCCGATATCCTGCGCGGTATATATCGCATCGAAGGTAACTTCGAGGCGGCGATTGCTGCCCACAAAACTCGCATTATCGATGTTCGAGAGAATCACCAGTTTGTAGTGGTTTTGCAGGTACTCGAGCGAGGGAACCGTGTCCGGAAAAACAGGCCAGTCAGGCACCGACGCGCCAAATCGCCGGTGCGCGTCGTCGCCCATGTCGACTGACAAAAGATCGGCAAGCTGGCGGTGTATTTCCGTCAACAAGTCTGAATACGGCTGGTCTGGGGCTGCCGCCTGCTGCGCAGACTCGTGCTTGGCAAACATCTCCAATAGCGCATCGCGCGAGGGTGATACACCGGCCTCTTCGAGCAGGGGCTGCAGCGCGGTGCGGATGCCGGTCTCCCAGTCGATCAAGGTTCCATAGCAGTCGAAGCTGAGAACTTTGAAACTGCTCAGGTCCGCAGTCACGCCGCCGTCACGCCGCCGTCACGTCCGCTCGACGATGTGCATGCCGCCGAAGCGGTCGAGCAGATACACCAGTCCGCGGTCGTCGACGTCGACATCGTTGCTGGCGATCTGCTTCTGGCCGTTGGCCGGCGGCGGATTGAAATGGGCCACTTCCTTGGGTGCGTGCGGATTGGCGATATCGATCAGCCGAAGCCCCTGGTTAAACCAGGCGACCGGTATTTCGGTGCCGGTCACAACCTCGGTTGGCTGATGGCAACCGCTGCGTTCAGGGGTTTTCTTTCCAATCACCTCTTCGACCTGATAGGTCGAAACCGGCCAGGGTCGCGTCTCGTCGGTGATGTCGAAGATCCAGACAAAGGCTGCCGGCCCATCCGGGTCGGTCCGTGCGACGTCCTCGTCGGCGACCAGCAGGTAGCGGCGACCTTCGATATCGAAGGGGATCGGCAGGCAAGTGTGCGTCGGGCAGGGGAAGGGTGGGTGGTAGTCGACGCTGGCGACCGTTTTCGGTTTGCTCATATCCTCGATGTCGATGATGTAGAAGCCGGCCTGCCAATAGCTCGTGTAGAGCCGGTTGCCCATGCGCATCGGGTGGTGACAGCGCGGCAGCGGAAAGCCCGCGCGGACCTCGTAGGTCTCGCCGCCGGCGACCCATTGACCGGGCGCCCACCAGCGTCCGACTTCCTCCGGCCGGGTCGGATCCTTGAGATCCAGGATAACGACGATGCGGTCGCTGTAGCCCTCCATCGAGGCCGAGAGATAGGCATAGCGCCCGTCAAAATCGAAGCGGTGGACGCCGCTGCCGACCGTCTCCCAATTGGCGATGTGCTTGGGCTTGGCCGGGTTGGAGGCGTCGTAGATGCCGATCCCTGGCGCCAGGGTGTCGGTTTCAGGCACGCCGCGCGCGCGTTCATGGTTGACCAGCATCAAGCCGTCGACCACCCGCACCTTGTGCGAATGCATGCCTTCGGGGATGTCGATCTGTGCCAGGAGCCGTACATTCTTGGGGTCGGCCACGTCGTAGATGCCGGTGCCGAGCGGGTGGTCCATATGGCCGATATAGGCAGTCGTGCCGTCGAGATACATCTGACCACCACCCTCGCATTCGACGTGGGCGACCTCGCGATATCCTTCGATGCTCATCGTCCGTGTCCTCCGAAATAGGCCAACGGTTCCGGCCACTCATGCAGATATGCTTAAGAGCTCCCACCCGTCATCGCGAACAAGCGTAATCTCGTTCACCCACTGTATCGCCTGTCGCAGGAGGGGCGCACAGTTTTCTAAAGACGACTTTCAGCCCGGTTTTCCTATCCGGCAACTTGCGGACAAAACGAAGATCGTACCTTTCGAACAGCAGACGGAGGTTTGACTCGTTAAAGTATTGGATGTGCTGAGGCGGGCCGAACGGACCCCATTCCAGCACGTTTGCGGGCCGGTTAGGCGAGCCCATGTCTGGTGTCGTGATATAGACAAATCCGCACTCGCGCGTGAGGTTCGATAGCAGGCTCAAGTATGCATTTAGATCACCAACGTGTTCGATGACTTCGGAGGAGAATACGAAATCAAACGGTTCGTCGATGGCTTGCAGCTGGTCATATGAACTTACCAGGAACTGGCATTTTGAAAATTTTTCTCGAGCATAGGTAATGGCGTGCTCGTTGATGTCGAAACCACTAGCGTCCGCACCCATTAATCTCAGTGCGTCGACAATAAATCCGCCGCCGCAGCCGATGTCGATGGCCCTTTTTTTGGGACTTATCCATGTAGCTTGACGGCCTGACTGCGCAGAGCGCTCTCCTGACGGTAGTGCCGGATATCTGCTAAAATAAAGAGCGCGAGGAAGACGAAGCATTCGCGTTCTGGCTGAAACTCCGTTTGTTGCCGATCAGCGACCGCGCGGCCATAGCAGCCAAGATTGCCGTCGTTTTGGCGGCCCGCTGGACGATTGAGGGAGGCTAGTGCGTGCCCAGAATCACCGGGAAATATCTCAATCGTAAATGGAGAGTTGGCGTAACAGCCCGTTGACGAAGTCTTCCCTGGACGAAGTCGGCATGGTCTGATTCTCTGGTGTCCTGGCCTGAAGGGGGGTTCGCTGATGGCGATGGGACAGCAGAAGGATCGTCAGGGGGACTTGATGGTGAGCTGGTCGGAGATGCCGCGCTCGCCTGGTCATGTATTTTACGACCGCCTGCAGTTGGTACTGATCGAGGGCGGCTTCGACGGCTTCGCCGAGGCGGTCTGCCAGCCCTATTACGCGGCCAGGATGGGGGCGCCTTCGGTGCCACCCGGGCGCTACTTCCGTATGCACCTGGTGGGCTACTTCGAGGGTATCGACTCTGAGCGTGGGCTGGAGTGGCGCTGCTCGGATTCCCTGTCGCTACGGGAGTTCCTGCTGTTGGAGATGCGGGAACGGGTGCCGGACCATTCCTGGCTGTCACGGACCCGCGCGCGCCTGCCCCATGAAGTCCGCACGGCGGTGTTTGACTGGGTCCTGGCGCTGATCGCCGAGGCGGGTCTGGTGAAGGGCGAGCGCATCGGGGTGGATGCCTCGACCATGGAGGCCAACGCGGCGCTGCGCAACATCGTGCGGAGGGACACGGGCGAGGGTTACCGGGGGATGCTGGAGCGCTTGGCCCAGGAGAGCGGTATCGAGACACCCACGGCTGAGGACCTGGCGCGTCTGGACCGCAAGCGCAAGGGCAAGAAGCTCTCGAACCAGGACTGGGTTTCCAGGAGCGACCCCGAGGCCAAGATCGCCAAGATGAAGGACGGCACCACGCACCTGGCCTACAAGCCCGAGCACGCGGTGGATCTGGACACCGGCGCGGTGGTGGCGGCGGAGCTGCACCCGGCCGACGAGGGCGATACGACAACGCTTCCCAAGACCCTGGCGGCGGCCGAGGCAAACCTCGAGGCGGTGGATGTGGCGCCGACGGCCGAAGATCCGGCCGAATGTGTGACCGATAAGGGCTACCACTCACGGTTGGTCTTGAAGGCGCTCGACGACGGCCCCTGGAAGAGCCGGATCTCCGAGCCCAAGCAGAAGGGTTTTGCGCGCTGGCACGGAGATGATGCGGCTCGCCGGGCGGTCACCAACAACCGGACCCGGCTGTTATCGGGGGTGGCCAGGGAAGCCTTCAAGCTGCGCGCCGAGATCGTCGAGCGCTCCTTTGCCCACAACCTCGATCGCGGCGGTATGCGCCGGACCTGGCTTCGGGGCCGCGAGAACGTGCACAAGCGATACCTGCTTCACGTCGCCGGCCACAACCTATCGTTGCTGATGCGCCAACTCATCGGCGCCGGCACCCCGAAGGAGGCCGTGGCGGGCGGAATTGGCGCCTTGTTCGTGCTTGTTACGCCCGCTGGAGCCGTCCTGGTCGTTCAGATCGTCCTCATCGTCTCGGAGGATGGCGAAACCGCCTTCGCCGCGATATGCTTCGCCGTGGCGTGAAACCCGGTCAATGACGCCTTTTTCAACGGGCTGTTAAGATTTCGATGTCTTGTCGATCATGAAGTTTCATCAACGCCTTTTCGATTTGATCAATTCGAGCGGCTGTGTCATTCTTGATGGCACGCTGAAATGCATCGAAGGTTATTGGCCCATGGCTGTCCATGGACTCTACCCGATATGGAATATCGTTCTGCAATGCATCCGCAGTTTGTGCTTCGGCGTTGCCATCGAACTCGAAGTCCAAGGGCAGGGCATCCTCCCAGTGAGGGTCGAAGCCAAGCATATTCAGACCAGCCTTGCCTTGATGGATGGACGCGTTCTGCAAGGCCCAATGACTTGATGTCATGACGTTCCGTGCCGTTGGGTGTTTTGACAAATGAATTAGCCACAGGTCACGACCAGCGTCCCTCGACCGGATAAAGAATGGCGTGAAGTAGGGTGCACCAGTTCCACTTTGGAGTTGCCTAATTATGAGCCGTTGTACCAGATATCTGTGGCCTCGTAGCTCCTTGGTTTCAAGAAATCGACTCACTTGATCTTCGCTTATTTCGACGGGCGCAACGGCCTTGAGAGAAGATACGTTGGCCGAGAGGTAGTCGATCAGCCAGTCGATCGCGAAAGTGAGGATGATTTCCGATCGAGGTAGCGTTTCCAGAATATATCTGCATACGCTTAGCGGAACGTCTTTGTAACCGCATTGGTCAAGCAAGAAAATCGACCGACCGGCACGCGCCCTTGTCAAGATATCGTGTGTTCTGGAAAATGAAATCATATTTGGGCGCGAATTGACTAGCGCCGCCAGAATCGCCAACATGAACATGATCCTTGCTAGGGATGGGCATACCGACATTCATTAACGGGACTGCCTTGAGAGCCCAATGCACGGCGAATTCGATGTAATGTTGGCAAACTCCCCGTTTTCACAGGAAACGGACTATGGCAGCTTTTGTGGCCTGCGAGAGCAGAATATGACGCCAATAACTCCACCTTCACCGGTTGAATTACACTTGGAGCCTCCCGACGGTGCGATGCGAATCTGGTTGGATAGCTTCAAATACATCGCAGAAGCGGCACCGGATTCGGGTTATGAACTGAACGACATTCGATCCGCATTGCATACGGGATCTATGCAATTTTGGACTGTTTCCAAGAGCGGTGCACTTTCGGCGGTTTGCGTCACGCAAATAAAGTTAAGCATACTACATATTGTCTTAATCGGTGGTGAAGAGCCATCTTGGAATTGCTTGCTGCCTGATATTGAGAATTGGGGGAGAGAGCAAGGATGCAAACGGGTCGTTTACAGCGGTCCGTCTGACTTAACACGCTCGTTAGGATCAGACTGGCGCGAGACCCGACGTACTCTTGAAAAGGAGCTTTAACCCAACAAGAAAAAGGGGCCGCGATTGGCTGCTCCTTCGAAGAACCCCTTTCACTGGAGGTTATGTGCATTAACCATGAAAGGGGCTCTTTGGTCCATTATCCCAATTAGAATGCGACTTGCGTGCCGATCATGAAGTATGTCGCATCGTTGTCGCTGGCCGTGCCCATACGATCAACTTCGTACTGCACGACCTCAGCCCACGCCCGCACTCCAGGTGCAGATGCGAAATTATGGCTCACACCCAACGTCCACACGTCAACCTGATCAGCAATGAGGTAGTGCGTCAGTTTGAAACTTGAGTCATTTTGAAATAGCGATCAGCCCGATTAGTGCGCCTATTAGGCAGGTAGATGCGGCGATGATACCGCTCAAAACCACTAGCCAACTTTGAATGCGTTCGCGTCGCCCCTTTTCATAATCGTAGATTGCGGTCCTCAATGCCGCATGGGCAGGCAATGCCAGGCGCCAGCGTCCCGTTACGCCAGATTCTTCCCAATCGCCGCTTTTCATATCAAATGGCGGAATTGGAAGAAGATATCGTTCAGCCTTAATTGTTAGATGCCAAAACTGCAATGTGAGAATTTGATCATCAAAATACAACTCCTTGATATGTGCGTCATGCATTAGAGAATCGAGTTCATTGTGGTCTGCGCACGCCTTCTTAGCTTCTTCGATAAGTTTATTGTCTGCATCACCAGTACGCTTCTTCGCATCCTGCAACTTTCGCAGTTTGCAGTAGTGAGAAAGCCCATCCCACATCGCTCGTTTGATGAGTTGGGAAAGGCTCAACAGCCTGCTAAACATGTCGGCCGTATGGACATCAGCGTCTCTGATTCCGCTCGTGATCGACGGCGATATGGTGCCAGCCGGCCGCTACTGCGGTCCAGCATTGGACGCCGAAGGAAGGCCTCAGCAACGACCAGACGCCGAGCTCGTGACCGCACTGCTCCGCCGAGGGGCCTCGTTGGTCGCGAACTACATCGACACGTTGACCCCTGAACCCGAAGGCGGCGTTCTCGGACACACTCGAGGCCGCGCTGGCTGGCAAGGTTCAAGCGAACCTCTATTGTTCGCGGGGCGAGCGGCGTGCGTTCCGCACTCATTTTGACACCCACGACGTCTACGCCGTTTACGCCGCCGGCGAGAAGGACTGGCGGATCTACGAGGGGCGTCTTGAAAACCCGATCTCCCATCCGAGCTTCAAGAATTTCGGCCAGGAGTATCACGACAAACACAGGGGGCAGGTCGCGACCGAGGTCACGATGCGGCCGGGAGATCTGCTCTACATACCGCGCGGCCAATATCACGACGCGCTCGCAAGCTCCGAGGGCACAATCCACGTTCAGGGGGCTGTCGGCCGAGGTCTGCGTGCCGATCAGCTTACATCGGGCCAATATCTGGACTCGGGGCAAGCTCCTCACAATGTTTCCTTCGGCCTCTCCGCAGTTGTCGGGCTGGACTTTCTCACAATGCTGTACGACCAAGCCATGCTGTACGACCAAGCCATCGCGGACCCCCTCTTTCGGACGAATGTGCCACAGCCGACAGAGGGTGAAGCGGCGAAAACGGAGTATCTCGCCAAATTGGGCGACTGCGTGGCAGAGGTTGCGCGGCAACCCGCGACTCACGAGAGTTTTGGGGAGCATAGGCGTGAATTTCGCCACTACCGCGGCGGATTCGCGCTTCCGGTCGACGAGGCAGCATACCACTATCGAGTCGGCGCCAAAGGCCTCTGCATAGAGCAACGCGTTAGCGATTAGTTCCTGACAAGCAAGAAAGGCGCAGTGCCGATTCCCACGGGCTTCGAGTCTCATGTCCGCTGGGTAATCGAGCACAAGCATTTCTCGAGCGAGGAGTTCTGCACGGCGTTTCCCGAGACGCCCGCCGCAGGCCGTGAAAACTTGCTGCGGGACCTGTCGGCTATGATAAGGTGATCCAGCAGATTTAGGGCGCACGCCCCCATCTGGTCATGGTCCGTCGCTGGCTGTTGCAAAACTGTCACATCGAGGGAAATTCGTAATTGGTTTTGTGTTTAGGCATTGCGTTGCCGGCGCGCGTAAATTCAAATACCAATGACGCTCATAGGTATATGGCGCAAACGCTTACTCTTGGAGGCTTAGAAAACTTATGAAAAAGGAACTGTTGGGCAGTACGATTATAGTTGCGTCCACTCTGCTGTTCGCGATGCCCGTCGCTGCGGCGGAGAAACCGACCATTTCATTTTCAGGCTATACCCGGGCCGAAGTCAGTTTCGTCGACCAGGATCTCGATGTCGGCCGCAAACGTGGCTACCATTTTGAGACCGACGAAAACTATCTGAACTGGACGGCTAAAGGTACGGCCGATAACGGTTTGACCTACTCAGCCACGGCTAAGATGGAGTTCAACGGTGCGGGTAGAGGCCAAGCGGGGGGTACGATTCGCGGCAAGGATACGATTGGTACCGACGAAGCCTACCTAACCTTCGGCGGGGAGTGGGGCACGGTGGTGATGGGCGACGATGACGGCGCCGACGACATTATGATGGTCGGTGGCTACTCGCTCCTGACCGCAGGCTTCGGCTATGACGGTGGATATGGTTCGTCAGTCAACTTCAGTTCTGGGGGTAGCGGCGCGCAAGTATTCGCAAGTCTTGTGGGCGACACGGGCGACGCGACCAAGGTGAGCTACTTCACGCCGCGTTGGAATGGCTTGCAGTTGGGTGCCAGTTGGACGCCGGACTCGGGCCATACGTTCGATGAAGGCCTGGGTGGAAGTAATGACAACGACGGGAGCCGTGAGAACAATCTGGGCCTTGGTATAAACTACAACCAGACGCACGGAGATGTCGGCATCAAGTTCGGCGCCACTTATGGTACTGGCGAGTTCGAAGATACAGCCGCGGTTACGGGCGCATCGGACACGGAGCAAAAGCTGCCGCATCCGGGGGGGACAAGGAAGACATCTCTGCTTGGTCCATTGGCGGCAACATCAGCTACGCCGGTTTTTCGGCTGGCGTGGGCCATGGTGACAGCGGCGATTCGGGATGCGCGAAATCCAAACCGCTGTGCGACGCAGGCGAATGGTGGGACATTGCCGTCCAATACAAGTTTGGCACGACCACGGTCGCCACTGGCTTTCTTACCAGCGAGGGTAATCCGGGAGGGGACGTATCGGATACCGAGATCGACGTTTGGACGCTGGGCGTAAGCCATAACTTTTCGTCGGCGCCCGGTCTTCGGGCATGGGCTGAGATCACAAACTATCAAATTGATCGTGAAGGCGAGAATAAAGACAACGATGCCAATTACTTCATGATCGGTACGCAAGTCGCATTTTAATTGGGATAATGGACTAAAGAGCCCCTTTCATGGTTTAATGCTATAACCTCCAGTGAAAGTGGTTCTTCGAAGGGGCAGCTGATCGCTGCTCCTTCTCCTTGTTGGGTTAAAGCTCCTTTTCAAGAGTACGTCGCGGGTCTCGCGCCAGTTTGAAGCTATCCAACCAGATTCGCATCGCATCGTCGGGGGGCTCCAAGTGCAATCCAAGCGTTTCCGGGTCTACCGGGACGCTCATGTCTTCCTCAAGCGCGCCTTGGAAGGTTTATAATTAGGGGAATTATATTGGCCTGCCCCCTTAACAGCCCGTTGAAAAAGGCGTCATTGACCGGGTTTCACGCCACGGCGAAGCATATCGCGGCGAAGGCGGTTTCGCCATCCTCCGAGACGATGAGGACGATCTGAACGACCAGGACGGCTCCAGCGGGCGTAACAAGCACGAACAAGGCGCCAATTCCGCCCGCCACGGCCTCCTTCGGGGTGCCGGCGCCGATGAGTTGGCGCATCAGCAACGATAGGTTGTGGCCGGCGACGTGAAGCAGGTATCGCTTGTGCACGTTCTCGCGGCCCCGAAGCCAGGTCCGGCGCATACCGCCGCGATCGAGGTTGTGGGCAAAGGAGCGCTCGACGATCTCGGCGCGCAGCTTGAAGGCTTCCCTGGCCACCCCCGATAACAGCCGGGTCCGGTTGTTGGTGACCGCCCGGCGAGCCGCATCATCTCCGTGCCAGCGCGCAAAACCCTTCTGCTTGGGCTCGGAGATCCGGCTCTTCCAGGGGCCGTCGTCGAGCGCCTTCAAGACCAACCGTGAGTGGTAGCCCTTATCGGTCACACATTCGGCCGGATCTTCGGCCGTCGGCGCCACATCCACCGCCTCGAGGTTTGCCTCGGCCGCCGCCAGGGTCTTGGGAAGCGTTGTCGTATCGCCCTCGTCGGCCGGGTGCAGCTCCGCCGCCACCACCGCGCCGGTGTCCAGATCCACCGCGTGCTCGGGCTTGTAGGCCAGGTGCGTGGTGCCGTCCTTCATCTTGGCGATCTTGGCCTCGGGGTCGCTCCTGGAAACCCAGTCCTGGTTCGAGAGCTTCTTGCCCTTGCGCTTGCGGTCCAGACGCGCCAGGTCCTCAGCCGTGGGTGTCTCGATACCGCTCTCCTGGGCCAAGCGCTCCAGCATCCCCCGGTAACCCTCGCCCGTGTCCCTCCGCACGATGTTGCGCAGCGCCGCGTTGGCCTCCATGGTCGAGGCATCCACCCCGATGCGCTCGCCCTTCACCAGACCCGCCTCGGCGATCAGCGCCAGGACCCAGTCAAACACCGCCGTGTGGACTTCATGGGGCAGGCGCGCGCGGGTCCGTGACAGCCAGGAATGGTCCGGCACCCGTTCCCGCATCTCCAACAGCAGGAACTCCCGTAGCGACAGGGAATCCGAGCAGCGCCACTCCAGCCCACGCTCAGAGTCGATACCCTCGAAGTAGCCCACCAGGTGCATACGGAAGTAGCGCCCGGGTGGCACCGAAGGCGCCCCCATCCTGGCCGCGTAATAGGGCTGGCAGACCGCCTCGGCGAAGCCGTCGAAGCCGCCCTCGATCAGTACCAACTGCAGGCGGTCGTAAAATACATGACCAGGCGAGCGCGGCATCTCCGACCAGCTCACCATCAAGTCCCCCTGACGATCCTTCTGCTGTCCCATCGCCATCAGCGAACCCCCCTTCAGGCCAGGACACCAGAGAATCAGACCATGCCGACTTCGTCCAGGGAAGACTTCGTCAACGGGCTGTTAAGTGGTCCACTTCCTATGAGAGGGTTGGGCGCGGGTTGAGTTGAAGGGCCGACCGTAGCCCACCAACAGCATAGGTCGGCCCTTTAACGTTGGGCAAGACCGGTTCCGGCGCCGGCGGCCTGTATCCGAGCGAACTGTGTGGTCGGATCGCGTTGTCGTGTTGGCGCCATCGTTTGATCTGCACTTTGGCCTCCGTCAATGTGTAGAAGAATGGAATGGACGTATGTGGACGCCCCCATCGCCTCCCTCTTCTTACGGGGCGGCGGAGGGTGAAGGTGGACCCTCACGGGCCGACGTCATCAAAGTGCCAAGTTGGAAGAGCGAGCTCTTCACAGGCAAACCGGAGGGTCCAAGATGAAGACTATCAGAACGGTCGTCGGCGTATGGAGTGCCCCCCTAGAAGTGGTCCAAGTTTATTAGGAGAGTTGGCGCATTTTGTTGCCTCGAAAGGAGGACAAAATGAGCTGCAAACGTTATTCACCCGAGCAAATCATCAACATCCTGCGGGAAGCCGAAGTTCGGATCTCCCAAGGCCGGCGGACGGGCGAGGTCTGTCGTGGGCTGGGTATTTCGGAACAGAGCTACTATCGCTGGCGCCAGGAGTACGGCGGTCTTCGCGTTGATCAGGCCAAACGCCTGAAGGAGCTTGAGAAGGAGAACAGCCGTTTCCGCAAGGCGGTCTCCGACTTGACGCTGGACAAGCTGATCCTCAAAGAAGTGCTTGAGGGAAACTCCTAAGCCCCGCCCGCCGCCGGCACCGCATCGATCATCTCCAAGCGGATCTGGTTATCTCGGAACGACGGGCTTGCTTGGTCATTGGCCAGCATCGCTCGACCCAACGTCGGCGTCCTCGTGGCCGAGATGACGAAGCGGCACTGACGGCTGCGATCATCCGCCTGGCGATTGCAGTATGGCCGATACGGCTATCGACGCATCACAGCGTTGCTGAGGGCCGAAGGCTGGAATGTGAACGCCAGGCGGGTTCAACGGTCGACATATATGTCGACGGCGGCGGGAGGGGCTGAAGGTCCCCCAAAAGCAACCCTGTCAATTGCGACTGAAAATTTCCCACTTTTGTCGATCGAAAATTTCTCACTTTGAGCGTGGGGTCGTACCCCCAGACGCAGTGTTTGGGGGTACGGACTTGGTCGAGCTGTAGGTAACCGGGTTGGCGCAGCGACCGCCAAGAGTCTGGCGGCGACAACCCGGTTATCCACAGCGGGCGGGTGTCACCGCTCCTGTCTCCGTTTGAGTCGGCGATCACTCGGCGGCTCTTTTCCTGCGTCGATCCGAGCCGGACTGCAGCAGGTTCTGATGATCCTTCATCCGATAGCTGTTGCCTCGGATGTTGACGATATGGCAGTGGTGCACAAGGCGGTCGATGAGAGCCGCCGCCAGCACCTCGTCGCCCAGCACGCCGCCCCAGTCCTCGAAACCCTTGTTCGACGTCAGCACAGTCGACGCCTTCTCGTGCCGGGCGTTGATGAGCTGGAAGAAGAGCACGGCGCCGTCCTGGTTGACCGGCAGGTAGCCGATCTCGTCGACCACCAGCAGAGCCGGATGGGTGAGCACGCGCAGCCGCCGGGTCAGATTGCCGGCGGCCTTGGCTTCGGTGAGGGACTCGATCAGCCCCGCGAGCGTGCCGTAGTAGACGCGCCGGCCGGCCTCGGCCGCCGCGATCGCGAGGCTGATCGCCAAGTGCGTTTTCCCGACGCCTGGCGGGCCGAGCAGGATCACGTTCTCGCCGCGGTCCAGGAAGCCGAGCTCGTGCAAGCTCTCGACCTGCTCGCGCTTGATGCTGGGCTGGAAGGCGAAGTCGAACTGATCGAGCGTCTTCACAGCCGGCAGCCGCGAGGAGCGCATGGCGGTCTGGAGATGACGGTTGTTGCGCAGCACGATCTGGGCGTTCAGCAACTGCTCGATGGCCTCGGCCGCCGAGATCGTGCCGCCGTCGGCGTCCGAGAGGATACCGTCGACGGCCTCCAGCGCGCCCGGCATCTTGAGGTCCGCCAGCATTGCCCGCAGCCGGTCGCGCCGGGCCGGCGCCGGAGCGTTCATTGCAGCGCCTCCGTATAGACACTAAGCGGTCGCCGCTCGACCTTCACGGTTGCCGGCAGTCGCCGCGGCGCGGGCGCCGGCGCATGCCGGACGCCGAGACGTCGATAGGGATGGTTCGCCAAGGGGAGAAGCACCGCCCGCTCGTCGCGCTCGAAGCGGTCGACAGGACGCTCCCCGCGGTCGTGGCATGCCGGCGGACGTTGGCTGTGCCCTCCAGCCAGCGCACGGCCTGCTCGTTGAGATCGTTGTCATTCGCAAACGAGCGGCCGTAGAAGAAGCTCTTGCGGATGTAGCGGATCGGGCGCTCCACTTTGCCCTTGGTCTGGGCCCGATAGGGTCGGCACGAGCGCGGCATGAACCCCCAGTGCGCGGCGAACCGCAGGAACTCCTCGTTCAGCACCAGGCCGCCGCCGGCCCTGCGGTCGTCGGACAGCACCACGGCGCGCATCTGGTCGAACAGCAGCTCCTCCGGAACCCCACCGAACCGGTCGAAGCCGCTCTCCAGACCTTCCATCAGGACCGGCATGGTCTGCCGAGTATAGAACTGCAGCCACCGCAGCCGGGAGTAGCCGAGGACGATCACCAGGGCATGGCGCCGGCCCCTGGGCAGCGTGAACGTACCGAAGTCCACCTGGCCCTGATGCCCCGCCGGCGTCTCGAACCGGACCAGCGCTTCAACCGGTTTGCGCGGTCGCGTCGCCCGCACGTAGTCGTTCACGCGAGAGTAGCAGCCCGGGTAGCCCGCAGCGCGGACCTCATCGAAAAGCCGCTTCGCCGACAGCTTCGGGAACGCCTCAAAACGGGCGTCGATGATTGCCTTGTAGGGGTCCAGCTTGTGGGCCACCGGCGGACGGGGCGAATACCCTCGCGCACCGGCTGCCAGATCCCGATCCAGTTGGCCGGTATCGACCCAATTGTGGATCGTCCGACGATTCACCCCTAACCGCCTCGACAGCTCCGCCTTCGAGACGCCCCGGTCCAGATAGTGCTTCAACAACATCCTGATCTCCCATTTGTACGTCCGCGCACCGATCCCGTTCTGTTGGCAAAGCCAACAGAACGGCCTGATACGCCTTCAGCGACAAGCCCAAAGTGAGAAATTTTGGGTCGTTACAAATGGGAAATTTACGGTCGGTACCAACAACCCAAGCGGGGCCGGCTCTGGCTCAATGACGGATCCTGCATCCGTCTCCGGCCCTGCTGGTCCAACCACGTCTGGTCCTACGACTTCGTCGAGGATCGCACCCATGACGGACGGAAGATCCGCATGCTCACGGTGATCGATGAGTTCACCCGGCGATGTCTGGCGATTGTCGTAGACCGCAGGCTGAACTCGGACAACGTGCTGCAGTGCCTCACCGATCTCTTGACCCTGCATGGCCCCACCCGACCACATCCGGTCCGACAACGGGACAGAGTTCGCCGCAAACGCGCTCAGAAGCTGGCTCGACCGGATAGGGGTGAAGACCCTCTACATCGAGCCCGGATCACCCTGGGAGAACGGCGACAACGAGAGCTTCAACTCGAAGCTCCGCGATGAACTCCTCAACATGGAGATCTTCTACACACTGAAGGACGCTAAAATGCTGATCGAGCGATGGCGCCAGCACTACAACACCGTGCGGCCACACAACTCGCTCGGATACAGACCGCCGGCACCAGAAACGGTCTTGCCCAACGTTGACGGGCCGACCTACGCTGCGGAGGGGCTACGGTTGGCCTCTCAACTTAACCCGCGTCCGACTCCCTCATGAGCTATACCCGAAAGTTGACGGGGCGGTAATAAGTCGATTCCTCATGAGAGTCGGCTGGATTATAATTGTGCATGTTTACTTTACGCGACCGACGGACTGGGGAATTGTTTGATCGCTGGTCCGATTTCGGGGACAAACGTCGGCGCCTGATGGAGCAATCCTGGGCCGGGGTTTTTCGGAACCATCTGCTTGTCGAACTTCCGGTTGACGATCTTTGCCGTCACCTTGATAAACGCATGGGCCGACCATCGAAGGATCTACACGTTGTCATCGGAGTCTTGCTTTTGCAGCAGCTGCACGATCTGAGCGATGCAGAGACCGTCGAGGCCCTGGCCTTCAATATGGCGTGGCACTATGCCTTGGACGTGCGCAGCGAAGCGGACAGCTATTTCTGTGAGAAAACCCTGCGCAACTATCGCCGTCTGTTTATCGAACAAGGTCTCGATGAATTGCTGTTCCGGTGTTTGACGGATCGGCTGGTGCAGGGGTTCTCTGTCGATACCAGCCACCAACGCATGGATTCGACGACCCTTCGTTCGGCAATGCGGGCGCTGACACGACTTGGTATCGTTGTTGAGAGCATCTCGAAGTTTGCCCGTGAGCTTGAGCGATATCATCCCGGTCTGCACGAGCAGATCAGCAAGGAGGTGATCCGCCGCTATGTCGATCGCGAGGGTAATGGCGCGTTCGCGAATACGGCGCCGAGTGTTTCAAAACGGCGCCTCGGCGAAGCGGGTCAGTATCTCCTAGCCCTGGTGCTGCAATTCCGTGACACGGCGGCGGCAAAGCTTTTCAGTTTTGCGATCCTGGAGAGGGTTCTGCGCGATCAGTTCGAGATCGTTGATGATGAGTATGGCGATCGTGACGCAACGCGCGCCGCGATTCGAGATCCAAAGGATGTGCCGTGCGATACCGTCGGCAATCCGGCCGACCCGGACGCGAGCTACAACGCGCACAAGGGTCAAGGATACATGGCGCAGATCGTCGAAACCTATTGTGAAGATGTCAGGAACGAGGCGGTTGCCGCGACACCGGACCTCATCACCCACGTGGAGGTCCACAAGATGACGGTGCATGACGGCCATCGCTTAGCCGATGCGCTGGATGATCTGAGCGAGCGCGCGCTGACGCTGGCGGTGATGCTGGGTGATTCACATTACGGTTCCAGTGACAACATGGCTCTGACGCGCGAACAGAACATCAATCTCGTGGCGCCCGCACGACCGCCGAAAGGCGCCGTCTCGGGACGGTTGACGTTGGAGGATTTCACTCTCAACGAAGAAGGCTTGGTCTTGCGCTGTCCCAATAACGTCGAACCGGTTTCAGCCTCGCTCGCCAAAGCCAAGCTGCAGGCCCGTTTCGACCTCTCCATCTGCCAAAAATGTCCCGATATACTGCGATGTCCCGTGCAGGCGGCCAAGCGTGACGGCCAATTTTCCCGCTTTCAATATACCCCGGCCAGGGCTGCCAACCAAAAGCGCCGGCTTTATGAACAAAGCGATGCCTTCCGCAACGTCTACAGATGGCGGGCCGGCATAGAAGCGACCATGTCGCGATTAAAGTACCAGATGAACCTGGCTCACCTACGCATTCGCGGCATGCCGGCCATGCGCTACGTGGTCAATCTGCGTGCCCTCGGCCTCAATATCCGACGCTGCGCGGCAATCGCACCATAAAAAACGAAGCCAAGGAGAAGCCAAGGGTAGGTAATATCAGGTTTTATCCACCAGCAACGCGGAGACAGGCAAATATTCTTCACCGAACCGCAAAGACCTGTACAAGCACGCCATCGGCCAACAACTTTTTACCGCCCCGTCGAAAGTTGGTGATGGGATGAGATGAGGGCGGCGTATCCTGGCGATGTTGGAGCCGCCATTTTCCACGAAGGAGGGATACGCCATGAGAGAGGATCCAGTCTTCCAGCTTCGGCAACCAGGATCATTTAGGACGATCCGCTGACGGAGGTTTTGCGTCTTGGTGCGCGGCGTTTACTTGGGCAAGCGGTGGAGGCGGAAGTTGCCGGTTTTGTCGAGGCGTATGCGCATCTGACGGACTCGGCCGGCCGCCGTCGGATCGTACGCCACGGGCATTTGCCGGAGCGCGAGATCCAGACCGGCATTGGTCCGGTTGCGGTGCGCTGTCCCAGGGTGCGCGACCGAGGCGCCGGCGAGACGGGGCCGCGGGTTCGCTTCACCTCACGGATCTTGCCTCCCTATCTCAGGCGCGCCAAGTCGATCGAGGAACTCCTGCCCTGGCTTTATCTGAACCGGGTTTCGCCCGGTGCCGAGCTACGGGATACTAATACCAACGGCACTAATTATTGACCTGAAATCGCCCAATCTCTCATTCCGATGGACATGATCGTCTCGGGCTGGTCGATTAGTTTGTTCCAGGCTTGGCAACCGGCCTCGATGATGGCGTCGTAATCTTCGAAGACGCGGTTAGAGAGCCAATTCTGGCGGAGGTATTGCCAGATGTTCTCGACCGGGTTCAGCTCGGGCGAGCGCGATGGCAGCAGGATGATGGTGAGGTTCTTGGGGACCTTGAGCTGGTCGGTGCTGTGCCACCCGGCGCGGTCCATCAGGACGACGCCATGGGCCTTGGCGGCGACGTTGCAGCTGATCTCGTCGAGATGCATCTGCATGGCGGCTGTGTTGGCGAAGGGGAGCATGAGAGCGGCACCCTTGGCTCCCACGGGACAGATTGCGCCAAAGAGGTAGGCGTTCGTGTAGCGCTGATCGGCGGGCAGGCGTGGCCTTGTTCCCTTCTTCGCCCAAATGCGCACACGCCCGTTCTTCTGTCCCAGCCTGGCCTCGTCTTGGAACCAGATCTCGACCCGCTTGGTCTTGGGCAGACCGGCTAGGTGGGCAGCGAGCGTGCGGGGGAAGTTTTTTTGAACGCCTCGATCACCCGCTGGTCCTGCTTGGGGTGCTGCGGCCGGGCGCTGATGTGGGAGAAGGACAGCGCGACGAGAAGGTCGGAGATCGCCCGCTCGCTATAGATCACGCCAAAGCGTTCTTCGATCACCCGTTTCAGGTCAACCCGCCGCCAGCGAACCACACCGTCAATCTCTGGATCGGGGCCCGTTTCGACGATCACCGACAGTTCGCCCATCTGCTCGTCGGTCAAGAGCCGGGGGCGGCCCGCACCGGGACGGTTCTTCAAGCCGTCTGCCCCTTCATCGTTGAAGCGGTGCGCCCAGTCTCTCAGCGTCTGGCGATCCATGCCGCCGACCTTAGCGGCTTCCGCTCGGCTCATGCCGTCGTAAACCGCCGCCAAGGCCAAAAGCCGGCGAACTTGGCGGGGATCGCGACTGTGCTTGGCCAAACACCGGAGCTCAATGCTGTCGTAGTCGTCCCGAAGAGCAATGCATACTGACATGGCGAATCTCCTTCGCCAGCCTTGAATCACATCCAGCCCAAAAAGGGAATCCCTTGCGAGTCAGAATTTTGCGCCGTTGGTATAACAGCCGTCCTTCCGACGGTCCATCATGTTGGTGAGAAATGCGCGCCGGCGCCGCCCTGGCCACCGCGCCCGGCGGCCCTAATCTGGACTCTCCGGAACCTCGTGCAACGCGTCCGCCAACACCGAACGCTCGACAATGCATTCGGTAAGCATCGACGCCGGCTCCGCGTTGTAATGGACCGCGTCCACTTACCCGGGATTTCCCATGTGGCACCCTTCAGCCAAGTTGAGCGTGGCTCGAAATCGCTCAAAGGGCAAGTCCGATGGGTTCTGCCACCAAGATCATGCCCGACAACACGAAATTGAGAATGAATGGGACATGGTGGCATTCGATATTGCCGGTCGGGCCGTGTCTCGGACACACCGGTCCTGTCGTCTTCACGCATGAGGGACGATCCTGTCGTCATGTTGGGAGGGGCGTCGTTCTGAGCCGATCGATTCGGCGGAGGATGTCGGCGAACAGGTCACGAGGGATAGCGACCTCGGCCATCTGGAAGACGATGTAGCGACCGTGGCGGACGATCTTCGCGCCGATCTTGACGAGCTTTTCGCGCAGCGTGGTCAGTGACCACTGCTCCACTGCATCGGGCAACACGAGTGTCCGCATGAAGTTGCCGAGATTGTAGGCGAGCACGTGGAGTTGGAGCCGGACGGCGTTGTGACGGAACTTGCGGCACGACAGGCGTGTCCACTTGATGGCGTTTTGCCTTCCTTGATCCATTGCTCGGCCGTGCCGCGCTGATTGTAGAACCTGCTTATCCGTGACGCTCCGCCTGTGGGGATGCATGTTCTCAATATGTTCCGAATGAGGGGGTCACGGCTATGGGGTTCAAGGTTGCATCGCGCGTGCGTGGTCTGAGCGACGAGGCGTTTCGGGAGGCCTTCGGCACCGAGGAGCAGTGCCGCACGGCGCTGGTCCGGCTGCGCTGGCCGGACGGCTTCGTCTGCCCCTGCTGCGGCCATCGGGAGCATTGCGTGCTGGCGGGTCGGGGCCTCTATCAATGCTGGAACCGCTGCAAGAAGCAGACATCGCCCACGGCGGGCACGATCTTCCACGCGACCAAGCTGCCGCTGACACTCTGGTTCGCAGCCATTCACCTGATCGTGACGGCGAAGAACGGCATCTCGTCGGTGGAACTCGGCCGCCGTCTCGGGGTCAAGCAGCCGACGGCCTGCAACCGCTGCAAGAAGCAGACATCGCCCACGGCGGGCACGATCTTCCACGCGACCAAGCTGCCGCTGACACTCTGGTTCGCAGCCATTCACCTGATCGTGACGGCGAAGAACGGCATCTCGTCGGTGGAACTCGGCCGCCGTCTCGGGGTCAAGCAGCCGACGGCCTGGGCCGTGAAGCACAAGATCATGGCGGTGATGGCGCGGCGCGAGGGGGAGACGGCACTTACGGGGCGGGTCGAGATGGACGACGCCTATCTCGGCGGGGTGCGCTCCGGCGGCAAGCGGGGCTGCGGCGCGGCGGGCAAAACGCCCTTCGTGGCGGCGGTCTCGACCAGTCCCGAGGGGCGCCCGCGCAAGCTGAAGCTGGCGCCGGTCAAGGGCTTCCGCAAGCGCGAGATCGCGTGCGGCGCCAAGCACTGGCTGGCCCCCGGAGCGGCGGTTGTGACGGACGGCCTGGGCTGCTGGAGCGCACTCGACGAGGCCGCCTGCAGCCATCGGGCGATCCGTACCGGGTCGGGCCGACAGGCAGCCCGCATGGCATCGTTCAAATGGGTGAACACAGCGCTCGGCAACATCAAGAGCGCGATCGCCGGGACTTATCGCAAGCTCGGCCCCGACCATGCCGGACGCTATCTCGCCAGCTTCGCCTGGCGCTACAACCGGCGCTATCAACTCCAGACAATGATCCCGCGTTTCGTCCATAGCGCCGCACGAACCCAGCCCATGCCCTATCGCCTCCTCATCGCCGGATGACTTTCAGGGATAAGCAGGTTGTAGAATGCGACGACCCGCTCGGTGGGTCGGCTCAGGTTGGTTACAATGAACCCGACGCGCGGGTACAACTCACCAGGATGCCACTCGACCTTGGCGACGACGCGGCGGGGTTTGTCCCAGGTCGCGGCCTGATAGCTGAAGCCGGCATGATACCGGCGAACATCATTGGGCGGCCTGCCGACGGGGCGTTTCAGCAGATGGGCGATGCTGCCTTGCAGCACCTTGTTTGCGGGGAGCCGGATGGCGTAGCTGAAGTCCTCGGCTTCGAGAAACTCGTAGACTTCGGGTGAGGCGAAGGCGGCGTCGCCACGGAAGTAACGCCGGAGTGTCCTGTTGCGGTAACGAGCGACCACCGGTTCCAACACATCGCGCCACTCGTGGGCGCTGTGCACGTTGCCGGGACGAAGGCCGCACCGCTCCAGATCGCCGAACTGATTGAACACGAAAAGCGGGTGATAGCAGGTGCAGCCGAAATGGCCGTTATAGGCCGTACCTTCCTGATCACCATGGGTCGGGCTGACGGAGCTGTCCATGTCGAGCACGATCATTCTCGGCAGCTTCCGCGCATGAACCCGATCGATCCAAACACCCGACAAGTCCGCGAGGGCGGCGAGGTTCTCGTCGGTCGCTAACAGCTCGGTCTCGAAGCGCCCCATCTGGCTGGTCGATGCGCCGCCGCGTTCGACCGCCTTGCCGCCGACGATCCACCGCATCGCGGGATCGCGCCCGAGACGGTCGGCGTCGTTCACATCCTCGTATCCGGCGAGGCGTCCATAGACAGACTGGCGAAGCAGACCGACGACGCCATGCCAGCCGCTCTTGCCCGTCCG
Source organism: Alphaproteobacteria bacterium (assembly GCA_963664465.2). Taxonomy (GTDB): domain Bacteria; phylum Pseudomonadota; class Alphaproteobacteria; order UBA8366; family CAVOAK01; genus CAVOAK01. Next base: position 244,756 of record CAXXSU010000002.1, read on the forward strand.
GCTGTCGGCCAGGACATCGCCCGCCAATGCGGTCAGCCCCAAGGCATCGTCGAGTTCACGATAGGCGAGCAGTCCGGCGTCGGAGGTGACCCGCGAGCCGTGGAACTCGAGCTTCAGTCGGCGGTCGAAACAGGGCCGAAGTGGGCTGCGATCCGATTCACCCTCCGGGTTCCACATCCGAACCGCCCTCTACGTCATCTAACCCTACGACACCGAACATAGAATCAGCGTTCAAAGGGTCCAACGCCGAAGTTCACCTGGGAAATGCGGGCGTAGATCTCCGGTGAGGCGAAGGCCGCATCGCCGCGGAAGTAGAGGCGGATGGCTCGTTCCTTGTAACGTTCGACCACCGGTACCAGGACATCACGCCATCCGTGGGCGCTGTGCACGTTGCCGGGGCGCAGCGCGCAACGCTCCAGGTAGCCGAACTGGTTGAACACGAACAGCGGGTGATAGCAGGTGCAGCCGAAGTGGCCGTTATAGGCCGTGCCCTCCTGCTCACCGAATGTCGGACTGTCGGAGCTGTCCATGTCGAGCACGACGCGCCTCGGCGGATCGTGGTCGTGAACCCGGTCGATCCACATCCCCGACAGGTCCGCAAGGGCCGCGAGGTTCTCGTTGTTCGCCAGCAGCTCGGTCTCGAGCCGCCCCATCTGGCTGGTCGATGCCCCGCCGCGCTCGACCGCCTTGCCGCCGACGATCCAGCGCATCACGGGATCACGCCCGAGCCGGTCGGCGTCGTTGACATCCTCGTAGCCGGCGAGACGCCCATAGACGGACTGGCGAAGGAGACTGACGATGCCGTGCCAGCTGTTCCTGCCCGTGCGGCTATCCGCGAGCACGCCGCCCGCCAGTGCGGTCAGCCCGAGCGCGTCGTCCAGTTCGCGATAAGCGAGCAACCCCGCATCGGAGGTCACCCGCGATCCGTGGAACTCCAGTTTCAGGCGGCGGTCGAAAAGGGGCCGGAGTGGCCCATGATCCGATTCACCCTCCGGGTTCCGCATCCGAGCCACCCTCCGACACCCTCAAGCCAGTGATTCTTATAGCAGAATCGTGCCAATCCGGCATCAGGCGAAGCGGTCACTTGGGAAATGCGGGCTCAATACGCCGCACGATCTTGACAACCAGTGTTGTTTGTTCATGTTATGTTCGAGACAACACTGAGGGCCGCCTCCTTGCAGCGTTTCACCGATCAGCCCACCGAACTCGCCCTGCCGCTCTACGGCTCCAGGGTACCCGCCGGTTTTCCAAGCCCCGCCGACGACCATATCGAGGGCAAGCTCGATCTCAATCTGCATCTGATCCGCCGCCCGGCCGCGACCTTTTTCATCCGCGCGCAGGGCGAATCCATGCGCGATGCCGGGATTTTCGACGGCGACCTTCTCGTTGTCGACCGGGCCATCGCGCCCCAGGCCGGCGATATCGTCATCGCCGTCCTGCATGGCGATCTGACGGTCAAACGCCTGAGAAAGAGTAATGGCGCCCTGATCCTCTACGCCGAGAATCCGGATATTCCCGATATCGCCCTCGACGATGCCGGTTGCGAGGCCTGGGGCGTCGTTACCCACAGCATCCGCCGGCACTGCACGCGTTAGGTCCATGGCCGCGATCGGCCTGGTCGATTACAACAACTTCTATGCCTCGTGCGAGCGGGTGTTCCAACCTTCGCTCGCCGGCCGCCCCATCGTCGTGCTGTCCAACAACGATGGCTGCATCGTCGCCCGCTCCCAGGAGGCCAAGGCGCTCGGCATCGCCATGGGCGTCCCGCTGTTCCAGGCAAAGCGCCTCGTCGAACGCCACGATGTCACCGTGCTGTCCTCGAACTACGCGCTCTATGGCGACCTGTCGGAACGGGTGATGAGCATTCTGGCCGCCGAGGCGCCGCGCATCGAGGTCTACAGTATCGACGAGAGCTTCCTCGATCTCGACCGCCTGGCGGTTCCGGACCTGACCCGGTGGTGCCGAGATCTTCGCACCCGGGTCCACCGCTGGACCGGCATCCCGGTATCGATCGGGATCGGCCCGACCAAGACCCTGGCCAAGATCGCCAACAGGATCGCCAAAAGCGCGCCACGGACGGAAGGGGTTCTCGACCTGTCGGGCAATCCCGCCTGGGTCGGCCCGGCGCTCTCCAGGACCGCCGCGGGCGATGTCTGGGGTATTGGCGGCCGCTGGTCGAGGATGCTGGCCGGGCGCGGTATCGGGACCGCGCTGGACCTGCGCGATGCGCCCGATGGCTGGGTGCGCCAGCGCATGGGCGTGACCGGGCTCAGAACGGTGCACGAGCTGCGCGGCATCGCCTGTCATGAATTGGAGACACAGCCCGCCGCGAAACAGACCACCTGCTGTTCGCGAAGCTTCAGCCGGGCGATTGCCGATCAGGGACAGGTTCGCGACGCGATCGTATCCTTCGCGGAAAGGACGGCGGAGAAGATCCGTCAGGCCGATCAGGTCTGCGGCAATCTCCAGGTGTCCATCGCGACCAACAGTTTCGATACCGCCGCCCCGCAATATACGACCGCCGCATCGGCAGCGTTCCTGACGCCAACCGCCGACAGCCGCGTTATCGTCGTGGCAGCGTTGCGAATATTCGAGCGCCTCTGGCGCGAGGGCTTTGCCTACCGCAAGGCCGGCGTGATGCTGCTTGACCTGTCGCCGGCCGGCGAGCTGGTTGGATCGCTGTTTGAGGACGGTCCGTTGGAGAACGGCCGCTTGATGCAGGCGGTGGATCGGATCAACGGGCGGTTCGGGCGGGGCTCGATCGGCCTCGGTCTCGCGGCCAGAACTGCGGAGTGGCGGATGCGCCAGGAGCGCCTGTCCCCGCGCTACACCACCCGCTGGCGGGACCTGGCGGCGGCGAATACTGGACCGATCACGCCGCACGCCGAAGCCGCTAAATCCGGCATTCCGACACTATGAGGGGAACCGTTCCGGGATTGAAACTGCGGCGGGCAGAAACCCATCGTTGCGCTGCATCTATCCGCCGCGCGAACGCGCTGCTGTCCGCCATGGTGACGCGCAGCTCATCATGCTTATTCAGGTAGAACGCCAGGGGCTCGCCGATATCCCGGTGATCATCGGCCATCGGCCACGAGAACGTACGGTGACGCTTCAATAGCCAACGGCTAGAGCATTTTCTGACCTTGCGGAATCGTTGGGGATTCTCCGGAGGGTCGATATGTGATTCAAGATGTGGGCTGGAGAAGGAGGCCAGCCTGCATGACGAAACCTCTTTCCAACGACATTCGGAAACGGCTTGTCTCGGCAGTTGACGGTGGGATGACACGGCGCTCTGCGGCGCGGCGCTTTGGGGTAGCGGCTTCGACGGCGATCAAATGGGTCGATCGGTGGCGGCGGACCGGCGAGGTAGGACCGAGGCCACGGGGCGGGGATCATCGCTCGCAGCGGATCGAGGCCCATGGCGAGGAGATCCTGGCCCTGATCGAGGAGACGCCGGACATCACCTTGGCGGAGCTGGCCGATCATCTTGAGCGTGCCCATGGTCTGGTGGTCGCGCAGAGCACGATCTGGCGCCTGCTCGCCCGTCGCGGGATGACGTTCAAAAAAAAGCGCCCACGCCAGCGAACAGCAGCGCCCTGACGTTCTGCGACGGCGCCACGCCTGGTTCGAGGCCCAGCCGGACCTGGAGCCGGAGCGACTGGTCTTCATCGACGAAACCGGCGCCTCGACCAAGATGGCGCGGCGCTTTGGCCGGGCACGGCGCGGCGAGCGCTGCCGTGCTCCGGTGCCCCATGGCCATTGGAAGACCACCACCTTCGTCGGCGCGCTTCGGCTCGACGGCATGACCGCGCCCATGGTCCTCGACGGCGCCATGCACGGCGCGGCCTTCGTGGCCTATGTGGAGCAAGCACTGGTGCCAACACTTGCCCCCGGCGACATCGTCGTCATGGATAACCTGCCCGCCCACAAACCCGTCGCCGTGCGTTATGCCATCGAGGGCGCCGGCGCCGAACTGCGATTTCTGCCGCCCTACAGCCCCGACTTCAATCCCATCGAGATGGCCTTCTCCAAGCTCAAGGCCTTCCTCAAGAAGGCCGCCGCGAGAACCGTGGATGACCTCTGGGACGCGATCGCCAAGGGCATCGGTACCTTCACCCCGACCGAATGCCAAAACTACTTCGCTGCCGCCGGATATGACCGCGAATGATCGGAAAGTGCTCTAACGAGAGCCTCGCTCAAACGCAGGCAAAGAGCGCAACAAAGTTTGCCGGTCTTCCGATCGTCCAACTCACGCGACACAAAGGGCGCTGATGCGTCATGGTATTGCGACAAACGCTGCCTATATTTCATTCATAGACATTCGATGCAGGAGCATATCCATGAGAACGAGAACGAAGGCGCTGATTGGCGTGGGCATCGCTGCGGCTATCGGCAGTATCGCACTCGCGGGCGCGAGCTACGCGGAACGCGGTCATGGCCGCATGGGTTTTTTCGCCAAAGGACAGTTCGGACTCATGGCGATGGAAATAATCGAGTCCATCGACACCGACGGTGACGGCAAGCTCAGCCAACCGGAGATCGACAAGGTGCGCAATGACCGTCATGCGGCCCACGACGGCGACAGCGACGGCAACCTCAGCCTCGATGAATTCGCCGGCGTCTGGCATGAAACCACGCGCCCGCTCACCGTGCGCGCCTTCCAGATGCTGGATACGGACGGCAACGCTGTCATCTCGCGCGCGGAGTACGACAGGCCGTTGGCCAACATCGTCGAGCGGCTGGACCGCAACGACGACGGCGGGCTGTCGATGAGTGACCGATGGCGCCACCGCCGGGGGCCGCAAAAGCGTAACAATGCCGATTAGGCGGCATGCGCCGCCCCTCCAGGTGCGGGCTATTGCCTCCCGTAGCCCACACCGCCAACCATCGGCTCTTGCACAGAACGCAACATCAATTCGATTTCGGACAATCGATTGCGGCCGATTGCGGCCGATTGCGGATACTTCCGGCCTAACCGGCAACTCCAATAACCCTGGAGGTTCAAATGTTCGGCAATCCCTCGTTGAACACCCGCATCGCCGTCGGCAAAACGCTCGGCGCCCTGTTCGGCCTTGCGGGATTTATCTACCTCACGGTCTATCCGGTCGGCGATGACAGCCTGCTGCGCTGGGGAATATTGCTCTGGTACACGACGCTGGGCGCGATCATCGGCGTGTTCGGCGTCTACACGTGGCACCCCGTGCTGAAATTACCGATGCCGTGGTGGTTTCTCGCACCCCTTTTGGGGGCGTGGATGAACTTCGTACTAACGTTCTTTGCCTATGACACGCTGGCCGCCGCCATGGCGTCCGTGTTCGGTCCGGAGGGCATCTTGTCTTCCCCGTTCTGGTTTGTCGCCGAGGGCGCCATTGTCGGGCTCATCATCGGCTTCGCCGCCACACGGTTCGGTGGCGAGGGACCCGAGACCGTTGCCCAGACCGCGGTCGTCCGGTGAATCGGGGACTACTCGCGCTGCTCTGCCAGGGCAACGCGTTTGTAACGTGAACGGGCAAAACGCGGCCGTTCAGGGGACCGGCTAAAGGCCGGCTTTGCCGGGGCGTCAAGGCGCGCGAACGCGAAACCTGCACTCGATCGCCTTGTTCGTCCGCCTCGCATCCTCCGCGCAATCGACGATCGTGCGGCCGTACTTTTGCCAGATGTGGGTGCTCCAGCCGCTGGTCGGATCGTGGAGCGGCACGATCTGGAACTGCTGCTCGAGCAGCACGCCGAGCACAAAGAAAGCTGGCACCGCGACCGCCAGCGCGAGCGCCGACAATCGAAAGCGATACCGGCGCTGCGTGTCTGCCCAGCGGTGGAAGTCGGCCGTGACTTTCCGATTATTGTCCTCGACACATTTCGCGGTTTCGCCTGTTGCGGCTTCCCGCGCAGCCAGCACCTTCGTATCGAGCGCGGCTCCGGTTTTCTCCGCCCCGGACGCGAACTTCTCCATGGCAAGGGTAAGCTCGTCGACTTTCCCACATAGCTCGACCAAATTAACGCCCGGTTCCTTGCCGAGGCGGGCGCAAATGCGGCGCGTCAGATCAAGGACGTTTGCAAGTGTTGCGATTTCATCGGCCGGGACGCGTTCCGGATCGGGGTCGCCCCCAGTACCGCCGCCCGGCAGATCCTTCGCGCCATCACTTCCGGCTGGCTGAGATGGATCGCCCGTGTTCGCCACGAGGCTCTCCGATGCTGTCTCCCCGCGATCCTCACCCGGGACTTCCCCGGCGGGCGCCGCGCTTCTCGGAGCGCCAATTGCCGAAGCGCGTGTCCATCCGGCCAGCTTTAGTGCTTCATTGGCCCCAGGATCGCGATTGCCTGCCAATTGTTCAAGTTTCTCCGTCATAACGCTTTTCCTCCAAAGGGCAGTTTGAATTGCGGCCACACCCGCTTTGTATTGGCCTTTTCCGCGCGTTCTTTGCGGATGACGAACGGGTTGGGATCGGCAAGGTTGCGGGAATCCCAGCGGCGCCAGTAGCGCGCGTGCTGGAGATGCAGCGCATCGCGCGGCATGTCCTTGGGCGAGGCGATGACGTATTGGCGGTCGGGGCCAAGGGTCATGAGTTCGTCGGGGGTTATCAGGCGCTCGCGCACCAGGGCGCGGGAATCGCCGGCCTGCCATTGCGTGTTGGCGGTGACGATACGGTTCTCGGCGATGGTGCCCGAACGGTTTTCGGTCCGGGCCTCGTAGGTGGCGGTGCCGATGGCCCTGGAGAGTTCCTCGGCGCCCTCGGCGTCGGTGCGCGGGAAGCCCAGGATCTGGACCAGTTCGGCCAGATGCAGGAGCGTTTTGCGGTGCTCCTTGCCCCAGGTCGAATCGAGCGCTGAGATGGACTGGGCGAAGCACCAGAAGTGGACGCCCTTGCCGGCGGCCATGGTGTAGCCGTCCATGACCGGCTTGAGGTAGCCGAGGCGCGGCATCTCGTCGATAACGATCAGCAGATCGCGCTCAAGCGGTTTGATACCGGCGACGGCGTTGGGGATGGCAACCCACAGGCGCAGCCAGCCCTTGACGTGCTCGATGGTCTCCTCGGGAGCAACGACGAACAAGTCGGTATCGCCCTCCGCCAGATCCAAGGGATCGAAGCTGGAGGTTTGCGTATGGGCGAGCAATTCAGGGTAGTTCAGGAAGGCGAGCTGATTGGCGACGGTCATGAAATTGCTGCCGCCTTCCTCATCGCCGACCTGGGCCTGGCGCTCAACCGCGATATGGGTGAGCCCGCCGGCAAAGCGGTCCATTGAGGCCACCCCCTCGGCAAAATCATCCCTTTCCTTCGGTGGCATCGAGAGCAACTCGTAAAGAGTGGACAGGTTTTGCCTCTCGGCCGGTTCCTGGAAACGAACCCATGCCATGTAACCGGCGATGATCGCGCGGGCGGATTCGTAGAAATGCCGGCCGCTGTTATGTGCGTCCGGGCGCGGCGGCGTGAGCAGGGCATCGAGCAGCACGTTGATGTCGCGCACGGCGAGGCTTTCATCGTCTCGAATAAAGTCGAGCGGGTTGTAGGACGCGCTTTCAACGTCAGGCAGATGGGTTTCCTTGAACTTCTTGTGCTCGGCCACCACCCCGAAGGGATCGATCAGCAGAGCCCGGCGGCCCAGCTCGCGCCTGCGCCGGGCGGCGATGCACCAGAGTTCGCCGCGCGGGTCGATGGTGACGGTCGATCCCTGGAACCCCCGGTCGCCGGGCGACAGCAGGTTAAGGGCGATGAGAGCGCCCTTGCCGACGCGGGGCGGGGCCACGGTGATGGCGGAGCCTTCCAGGGACCAGCCGATCAGCTTGGCGTTGCGGCCCGCGCCCCACTGGCCGAGCAGGATGCCCCGGCGTTTGGCCAGGCGGCGCAGAAACCTTCGGCCGAGCAGCTTCGACTTGCCATAAAGATCGGACTCGGCCCGCTGCCGCCGCTTGCCGCTCTCCAGGTATTTGAAGCTGTCGATCAGGACATCGAACCACAGCATGAAGGTAATCGCGAAACCCACCGGCGACACGGCGACCGATGCCAGCTCATAACCGCCAAGATGTGTGACCCATCCGGCGAAACCCCTGAAGGAAGTTACCGCGAGCACGGGACGGACGATCTCCATCCAGACCGACGCGGCGCAAATCATCATTGCCGCGCCGTAGAGCCCGAAGCGGACCCAGCCGCCCTTCTCCCGGCGGCCGATGGCAAAGTAGGCCAGCAGCGCGACGGTGAGAACCACGCCGAGAATGGCGAGGCTGATATGGGAGGGGCGGAGACGCTCCAGCAGGTAGGCTGAACAGCCGACGCCAGCGGCGAGCAGCAGGACAGAGATGCAGATCGGCAGGAAACGCATAGGTTTCAAACTCCTTCATTGGTTGCAGGCGTAATTCCAGATCGATCCGGACAGCGTTCGTCGGAGCCTCCGCCCCGGCATCGCCTGCCATGCGTATTGCTGGGTTTTCCGGTGTGAATCATCCCCGGCTCCCGGCAATTCCGCCGCCACGCCGCGGCCCCGCGCCGATCCGCAAGCCGCCCACCCGCGAGATGGCGCCGGCAGCCGCGCCGCCGACCCGCTCGCCGCCGTCCTCGCCCACACCGCCGCGCCCGCCGATCCAATCGAGGACGGCCGAGGGCAGCAGGTCGATGAGCTTGAACGAGGCGTTCATCAGCCCGTAGGCGATCATCACGTAGAGGGTGAGCATGGCGAGGAAGCCGATGGGGCCGAGCCCGCCGGATGCGCCCGCGTCGCGCATCTGCGGCAGCCAGACCTCGTTGAACAGCCCGATCCCGGCCAGAAACACGAAATATCCCGTGATCAGGCCAAACAGCATCAGCGGCGGGCGCAGGATCAGCCCGGGCAGGAACAGCCAGCCCAGGCGGGTGGCCTGTGTCGCGAGCCGGTTGCCGTCGCCCCGCGTCACATGGGCAGCGGCGAACACGGTGACGGCCAGCACCGCGACGACGACGGTGACGATCCAGCCGAGAATGGCGAACAGGAAGCGGATGAAGGGCAGTGCCGGCAGCAGGTAGGCGAGCACGGCGCCGGCCATCAGCAGGAGCCCGAGCACGGTGGAGACGAAGCCGTCGGCGACCTGCCAGACGGATTCGAACATATCGAGGCCCTTGCCGACGAAGGGCACGGATTCGAGCAGCCCCGATCCGGCGGCCGCGCCCATCAATGCCGTCATGGCGGCCAGCGCCGCGTTCATCAGGCCGTGTCCGAGGGAAGCGAGATCGGCAATGGGATTGCCGCTATCGGCGACAATCACGCTGTCGAGGTCGATGAACTCCATGAGACCCGCCGCCATGGCGCCGCCACCGCCCGGCGCGGGCAACGCGGCGGCTCCACTGGCAGCGGCGGAAAACAGCATGGGCTGGTAGCCGCGCGACTGGACCAGGGCAGTCGTCAGTCCCTTGACGGCGGCATCGGCGGCGGGCGCCCATTGCCCCAGGCTCGGCGGCGGCAGGCTGACGCCCGGAATATTGTGGGCGGCGGCCTGAAACAGGCCGGTGCGGTGGGCGATGGTGTTGAAGAAGCTGGCGGCCGACATCCAGCTTGCCGCCTTGGCATCCTCGGCCACCACACGGGCAAGCTCCGCGCGTTCCTCGGAAGCGGCGCGGGCAAGCGCCGTATCGAGCACGCCCGCATAACGCTCGGCCAGGCCCCGGCCCTCAAGCAGGGCATCGAGATGGGGCAAGGGCCGGCCGTAGACGGGCGATCCGGTCACATAATGGCCGGCGAGATCGGCCGCGACGGCGCGGATCTCCGGTAGCAGCCCGGCCAGCGCGTTACGGTGCCCCTCGGCGGCGATGCCGCGTGCGCCCTCGGCCGCGAGACCGGCGAAGCGGATCGCGCCGCACAGGTCGCCCGGCATGCCGCGCCCGGCGCCGTCGTAATGCAGGATCCTCGCATCGATGCGCCGGACCCGGGTGGTGCCAGGGCTTTTGTAGGCCTCGTCGGACTCTCGGAGTTCTATATAGGGTGCATCCCCTGCGCGGGCGGCGCTGCCGTTGGCCGCATACCGGCAGGCTTCCAGGATCAGGGTTCGGGCAATGGCGGCGCGCCAGACAGCCTCGCGGGGCCGGGGCGTGATGGGTTCGCCTTCGCCGAGCGCCTCTTCCGAGAACGGCTCCCAGACGGCGTTGGCGAAATCCCCTCCGAGATGGGCGAGGCCCACGACAGCGTGCTGGGCGCCGTTCATGCCGCCCGGCAGCGGCGCCATCAGGGCAACGGCGGCAACGATGCGCACGATCTCCCAGGCGCCGAAGCCGAAACGGCCCTCGCGGGCGGTATCGAGGGTGCCGGCCACCGTGTGCCAGACCAGCAGGAACCCGGCCAGCGCCAGCACCCCGCCGTTGAAGACGAACAGCATGCCGCCGAGCACGGAGCTGCGGCCCGCGCCGATATCGCCGAGAAAGGCCAGCACGTCCCGCGTCGCCCGGTCGGCATCAGCGAACAAGCCACGGTCGATGGTCTGCGCCGCCGCCGGTTCGGACAGCAGCCCCGCAATACCCAACCCGATAAATACCGCGCCGGCGAGCAGGACAAGAAGGCCGATACAGGAAAGGGCACGCTTTTTCGTCAACCGCGGCCTGTTTGCCTTTTGCGTGTTAGCTACCGGGTCCCCTTTCCTTGTCTCATGCGCCACGTTCGGTGGAGCATTGGCCGGCACCGGGAGCCGAAACGGCCACATCCTCCGGACCAGCTCGGCCGAAGACCGCACCGCGTCCGTGAGCGGGCGGGTCAACTCCGGGGCAAACAGGAAACGGAGCGCGCCCATGGCGGTCAGTTCGCCCCGGCGGCCGGGTTGGCGAGTCCGGGCAGAAGGCGCATGCGTTCGGCGGCAAGCGCCAACCCGGTGGCGTCGATAGCGCCGCGCCGTTCATCGAGCCGGTAGCGGCGCCAGTCGAGCATCAGCGAGACGGCTTGCAGGACCAGCTCGCGCAGCAGGTTCTCCTGGCTCATGGCCTGTAGACCGACGAACCAGCCGGGGTTCTCGAACCGGCGGCTGGCGAGCAGTTCCAGAAGCTCATAGCGGCTGACCGGGGTTGCCGCATCGCGTCCCGGCGCGGCCTGGGCGGCCCAGGCCCCAAGCGCGGCGCCCGGTGCGCGCAATGCGCGGGCATGGGCGAAGTAATCCCCTGCCAAAGCGGCGCGGGCGTCAGCCGATCGCGCGAGCAGGACGCGGCGGCGCTCCTGATCGGTCTCGGCGGAGGCCAGCGCCGGCGGATCGTGCACCACGGGCGCCGTCAGATTGCGCGACAACTCGACCGCCGTACGCAGTTCCGCTTCGTTCGCGAAGGTGCGCCGGTCGAGCAGATTACCGGCCTTCAGATCGGCGGCGTGGAGCGCATCGCCGCCCCGGCAGAGCGCGGCATCCTCGCCGGCCCGCGCGCCGTTGCAATAGGTACTCGTCAGGCTCTCGAAGCGGGCCGCGTTGCCGGCGGCGGCGCCGGCATCGGGCACGGCGGCGCGGTCGCCCGCGATACGCCCCGTCTCAGCGTCCGCGGCTCGCCCATAGGCGCTTTCGGCCGCTTGCCGTGTCGCGGCAAGCCCGGCCAGGCCGGTGATGGCGGCGCAGCCGCTGTCCGTCGGCCGGCGGGCGCGCATGGCCCTGGTTTCCTCGACCTCGCGGGCGATCTGCGCCTGAAGCTTGGTCTGGGCGTCGAGCGCGCCGGTCACCGCCTTGGCGCTTTGCGCCGCATAACCCGAGAGCTGGCCCGTTTGCAGGCGAAGAGCCTCGACGATTGTGGCTTCCATGACGTCGATTTCGCGGGTGAGACCCACGAGCACGCGGCTCGCTTCGGCCCGGTCGTTATCGGTCGGATCGCACGGCGAATGGGCATGCGCGGGCGGAACCGCCAACGTTGCGGTCAGCGCCGTGGCAAGGATCACGGCATGGAAGACCGTGCGGCAACGAACGGGGGTACTCATTGCCCACCTCCCAGGATGCCGCGGAAGCGTTCGGCGTTGGCCCCGCTGTCCTGCAGAATGTTGCCGTTCCGGGCGTCGGTATCGAGCCCCGGCAGGCGGTGCAGTCCCGGTAGCCGGGGCAGCCGGGAGGTATAGACCGAGGCGTCCAGCGTGCGGCCGACATAGCCGCGGTAGGTGTTCCGCGCGATCTCGCAGACCCGGCGCTGTGCCAGACCGAGGATTTCCTCGAGCGCGCCGCCGGGATCGAACAGCACGTCGAAGGCCCGGTAGTTGAAGAGGTCCTCCAGGCAGGAGAAGTCGAGGATCGAGTCCGGATCGCGGATACCCTGATCGGGATTGCGGATGACGGCCAGATCCTGCTCGACGCCCCGCGCGGCGCTCGCCGCCAGCGCCTCGCGGATCCCGGGATCGCAGCCCGCTTCAAGTGCGGCGGGCGGCGGCGCCTGGGCCAGGGCCGGCGAGACTCCGGGAACGGGGGCGAGCGCCGGCGCCAGAAGCGCCAGTGCCGCGAGCGCGAGACCCGCGCGCCCGTTCATCACTGCCTCCCAACCACGGAGGGGCCGTCCGGCGCCGCGCCATCGGGCTCCCCGGCTGGCGCGGGCGTGCCGGGGGTGCCGCTTGGATCCCCGTTTCCCACTACCTCGCCCACGTCTTCCACGTCTTCCACGCGGCCGTCGTCCTGGCGCGGCGACAACACGTTGACGCGGCCTTGCGGTCCCGCGACGACGATTTCCGTAACCCGGCGGCTTTCGCCCTTCTTGTCCTGATATTCGTGGCTGGTAATGCGCCCTTCGATCAGAAGCGCGGCTCCCTTGCGGACCAGCTTTGCGGCCGCATCGACGGCAGCGCCGAACACAACGATCCGGTGCCACTCGGTGGCCTCACCCGTCTCGCCGTCCTTGCGCCGCCATTTATCCGTGGTGGCCAGACTGAATGTGACGGTTTTGTCGCCGCTCCTTATTGTGCGGATCTCGGGGTCACGCCCCGCATGGCCCAGCAACGTCACCCGGTTCATGTTCAACATCGTTTATTCCTCCGTTTCGGTTGGGTGGTTGGCCGGTACGGACCGGCCGGTGGAAACCGCCGCGGCCGGATCATCGCCGGTCGGCCCGAAGGCGGATTGGGTGGTTTCAGCTGCCGGCGCGAGCTCCGCCGCAAGGCGGTCGAGCACGTCTTCCTCGGTGGCGCCGGCACGGATGCCCGCCGCCGCAAGGCGGCCAAGCTCGGCGTCGATGCGGGCACGCGCGGTCCCCGTGGGGAAGGCCCGGGCCAGGACGGCCCGCGCTTTGGCCGGCGCCAGCCGCGCCTGAAGACGCGACCGCAGCGCCACATCGGCGGGGCTGGTGGTCAGCGCCCAGAGTTCGGCCGGTCCCGGCGTGTTGACGACCAGTTGCTCGAAGCGCCCGCGCGCGTCGCTGGCGATCAGCAGTGCCGGCGCGCCGTCCTTGCCGGGTCCCGGCAGGCGGTAGCGGATGGCGTCCTGGAGGGTCTCGCTCAGTGCGAATATCCCGGACAGCGCCTCGATCTCGCGGGCCTTGCCGCCTGCGCCGAGGATCCAGTAGCGGTTGGCAAGCTCGGTCAGCGCGCCGCCGAAATCCTCCAGCCGCTGCGAGGCCAGGGAAAGACGCACCCTGAGCTTGCGGGCCTCGCGCACGTCGCGCTCGACCTGGGCGCGCACGGCGGGGGCGCCGGCGGTGCGGTGGAACTCGTCGTACGCAAGCCGTTTGGGCGCCTCGCGGATATCGCGCAGGCGGTGCCCGTGCCAAGCCCGGTAGGGCGCGGGGATATCGCCGAGCGAATCCTCGCCGATCCACCAGTGCCGGGTCAACGCGTGACGGGCCAGCAGGTAGAAGGCAGCGGTCTGGCGCCCCGCCTCGGGCGAGCCCTGGGGCGCCACGTCGGCGAGATCGATGGCGGCGATACGCACATGCCCGATATCGAAGGCGGTGGGCGCGAACATGATCGGCCAGTCGCCCGAAAGCGCGGTCAGGATGCGGATAAAGGCCTGGGTCACCGTCTCGCCGCCGGCGCCGTAGGCGGTATCGCCGACCAGCCCCTGGACGGCGGGCTCGCGCACCGCCGCCAGCAGATCGCCCAGCACCGGCACGGCGTAGAGCTGCGCCCGCGCGGCCGCCGCATGGGCGCCGGCCTCGAACAGCAGATCGACGATCTCCCACCACAGTGGAGCCTCCGGCGGATCGATCCCGGCGGCGGCCAGCGCCGCGTCGACCGCCCCGTCGCGCCCGGACGTATAAGCATGTGGCTCGGCGCCGGCGATCTTGTCCGAACGCAGCGCATAGACCGCCGTGATCGCTGGGCCGATCAGCTCGCGCATGCCGTCGGGGACGCCCTCGGCGCCAGCCGGGGTCATCATCAGACCCAGCAGGTTGACCAGGAAGGCGCGCTCGGCGGGCAGCGGCGCGCGGCAGCCGAGCTGGGTGTAGCACGGGTTGATCGCGTGTTCGCGGGTCATCCGCAGCGCGAACCAGCCGGCCTCGTGGCGGCGCTCCGGCGGCAGGGCCTCGCGAATCAGCGAGATCAGTCCGGCCGATGATGGGCCGATATCGATGGTCGCACTGAGTGGCAACCGGGCCTGGCCGCCTTGCAGGCAGAAGGCGAGGCCGAGGCTGTTCATCAGCACCGATTTGCCGCGCCCGGGAACACCGTAGATCAGCTCGAAACCGTAATCCTCGCCGTCTTCCCAGGCGAACGGCAGGGGCTTGCCGTCGATTGAGCGGAACAGATGCCCCGCGCCGCTGTTCGACAAGGGCGCGGGCCTCCCGGCCGGCAGCAGGCGCAGCGCTTCCGTGAGCGGTGCGAGCGCGGGCTCGGCGGTGGCGCCGCAACAGAACCCCGGCACCGACGCGGCGAGGCTTTCCAGGGGGTCGCCGACCAACGGTGTGAACACCGTCTCGCCCCAGCCCTCGGCAAGCTGCTGCAGGCGGCTGAGCCGCCTGCGCAGCGCATCTTCACCCTCTTCCGGCGCGACCCAGGTCAACAGACCAAGCCGCAGCCGGACGATGGCATGGGCGTCCGCGCCGAGCGCGCTGAGGTCGCGCATGGCGTTGCGCACCAGCAGGCTGTCGTCCGACGAGAACGCCAGGAAAGCCGCCGCGACGTTTGTCATGGAGGCGTCCAAGCCGGCAAGGCCCCCGCCCTCGATCAGTATCGAGAAGCGGCAGGGCAATCCTGCGTCGGCAAGGCGCTCCATCAGTTCGGAGAACGGACGTGCCCGGCGCGGTCCGAGCGCCATGTCGAGCGCCCCGTAGAGCCGCTCGCCGATGCGGATTCCGCCGCCAGTCCGTTGGGGATCGCGGATCAGCAATTGTGGAGCGAGCGGCGGCGGAAACGCGCCATCCTCGGGCGGTGCGGTCAGGCGCGCGGGCGCGTCGTTGGCGACCGTCACCGGACGCCAATCCGGGGCGCTCGAGTCCGAGCCGTTCAGCAGCCGCCGCAAGGTGGCGCACGCGGCGTCGCTGCCAAGCACCTCGGCCATGATCCCGGCCTCGGCGAACAGCGCCGCGAGGGTATCGAGGAAGGCCTCGTGCCGGGGCGGGAGGCCATCGGGGGCCAGATACGGGCATTGTGAGGAGTCGGCGTCCGGCAGCCATTGGCGCAGCCGCCGCCCAAGCCGCTTGCGGTCGCGTTTCACCTGGTCCGGCGCCAGTACGGACGGGCGGGTCCAGGCGGCGATAACGAAACTCTCGGCGGCCATCAGCGGCGCCAGGCGGCGGCCACGCTCGGCGATCACGTCGCCCAGCGCGAGCCCGAGCCGCTCGCATTGCCGCAGCGTCTGCCCGCCCGCTGCCGCGACCAGCCGGGCCGCCTCGTCCGGCGCGCGCTCAAAGACCGCGTGCAGCGCGTGGCCGGGACCGGTGAAGACGCTGTTGAGGCGGCGCGCGCCGAGTTCGACGAAGCCGTCGAGTTCCCGGGAGCCCATCATCGAACGCGCGCCGTCAAGACGGAAAAGCGAGACCAGCGAGCCGTCGCGGCACACCAGTACGCCGGCCCCGCCGGGCAGGGCAAACGCCGCGGCCGGCAGCAGGAAACTCTCCAGCGGCTTTTTGCGGACCGCCCAGCTCAGCCGCAGCGCATCCTCGATCGCGCCATACATTGAAAATGGCAGCGGGAAAGGCATCGAAACGGGCATTGCCTGCGCCTTCCTAAAGCCGGGGCTTGATCACGGTGTGGCTGCCGCCGCTCAGCCCCAAGGTGTCGCCCAGCGCGTTGATCACCGCCGGGGCCGCGATCAGCGAGACCCCGATCAGGATGGCGATCAGGCCGCTGCCGATGGTGGTCTGCTGCGGGTGATCGACATGGCGTTTCAGTTTGAGCAGCCCGAAGCCGACGATGGCGGCGCCGATGATGTAGAAGGCGACCGCCAGCAGGGCCGGTACCGACTCCAGGTCGTCCGCCGCCTCCTTCGCCATGTCGCCGAGCGAGACCGCCAGCGCAGGTCTGGATATCCATGCCCACGACACGGCGGAGATAACGGCGCCAACCAGGCGCGCCGTCCATTCGAGGGAATGCCGTTTCAAGGGGTTTGCAACAGTCATCGGTTTTCCTTTCATCGGATGTTCAAGACAGCGATGCCGAGACTGGTTTGCACCGCCTCGATCACCGCGACGATGTGCCAAGCGGCAATGCCGCCGGCCATGTGCGCGAAGGCCTTGGGTCCGCTCGCGCCGGGCTTGCCGTCGGCGGCGGCGCGCAGCGTGAAGGCGCCCCGGATGAAGGCGAAGAGCCCGGTCAGGCTGACCAGGGTGAAGACGGCTGTGAGCAGCGCGTCGTAATCGGCGCCCCGTGCGCCATAACCCAGGCTCGCCGCCGCCGGGCGTGTTCCGGAGCCGAACAGGCTTTCGCCCGCTGCCGAGAGCCACGACGGCAACGACGCCATGACGATGCAGATCAGGAAGCTCAGCGCCGTGCCGCCGCCGGAGGGCGCATGAAACTTGTCCTCCGAGGTTTTCAGCAGCCGCAGCAGGCCCTGCGCGAAGGCGAACAGCGCCAGCACGTAGCAAAGCGCCGAGACCAGCCGCAGCAGGCCAGGTTCGAGATCCCGGACCAGCGAGATCATTGCCTGGCCAAGATCGTTGCGTTCAGCCATCGCCGGCCCCCTGATTACGAATGGCCGGTACGCCCGGCCCGACGCGAACCGGTTGCGGGCCGGACAAAACCGGCCCCGGCACTACTCCGGGCGGGCGCGCGAACATGACGATGAGTTCGGTGTCGCGGGGAATGCGCACCGTCGGGCGTTTCGGCGCGTTTTCCAGCAGGATGTCGCCGGCCGAGCGCGCCGCCGTCCCAAGGCCGCTATGGACGGCCTCTCGCGTCGAGCCCTGGCGCCGCTCATAGCGCACATCGCCGCTCCCCAGCGTGACGCTCTCCGCGGGCCGGCCCATCGCCGTCAGGAAGCCCTCCGCGAAACGCACTGCGGCGGGCAGCAGGACGCGCTGGAAGAAATGGCTGTCGACCTCGCCGGCGATGCCGTAACAGGCGCAATCGAGACCAACCGCCCAGCCGTCGGTTGCCATATGCCGGCCGCGGTATTCCAGGCCGGTGAGCCGCAGCACCATGCGCTCGCCCACCAGGATGAAGGCGCCCGCCGCCACGGCGCCGGCAAGCGGCGGTCCCAGCAGTTCGATCAGCACCGGTCCCGGATAGTCCGAGTTGACCGCATAAATCGTGCGCGCATAGATCCCGCCGCCCGTCGGCGGCAGGGGGATGGACCGTTCGGGAGGTGTGCCGGAAGTGGCGGGCGCAGCCGTTTCGGGCTTGGCGGGCGGATAGCGGATGCGGACGATCCGCGGCGGTTTGCTCCAGGTCTGCAGCAGCACGCCGATCAGATCCGATATGCGGTCTTCGGGCCGGCCGGGCGGGCGGCCCTCTTGCCGCGCCGGGCTGTAGGCTTCGTAGGTGGGCCGCGGTGTCACGCGGCCTCCGTACTGGTGCTGCAACGCAGGCGGTGATTCGGTTACGGACCGTGTGGATCCCACGCCACCGGCCGGCTGTGTGTAACCGGGCGCCTGGCCACGGCCAGAAAAGATCGGCACGAAGGAGTCGCCTTGTTGCCGTGCCGCGTCGAGCCGAACCCGGTCGCGCTCGTCCAGCGTATCGAGATAAGCCGGCGGGACGCTGTCTTCGGGGTTGAGTTTGACACCCCGGTTGTCCGGCATCTGAGCCCAGGCCGAACCGGGCCAACCTGAAGACGCGGCGAGCAGAGCGCATATAAGAAGACGGCATACCGCGGGCGCATGGAGACGGTGTATCGCCATAGGCCGGTTTCGTGGCGTTTCAGCGATCGATCTATCGTTCATCATCGATGTCCTGTAATTGCGTTGTGGTTTCCATCGAGCGGAACGAAAGCCGGATCTCGCGGCCCCGGGCGCTTACGAGCGCCTGCGGGGTGTCCGGCAAGCGGTAGGCCCAGCGGCCGCCGGGGCCGCGTTCGGCTGCCCAGGGGCCGGGCGACAGCAGATATGCGCGGGTGACCAGCAGCAGATTGCCGCCCTGCCTCCAGGCGCGGCCTTCGTGGCCGCCGCCCTCGATGGCAAGCCGTTCGGCGTCCGGCGGCACGGCCCCGCCGAGCAGGCCGAGCAGCACCGGATCGCCGGCGTGGAACCCTTCGGGCTGCGCCAGCAAGGCCGGATCCGCGTTCGGCCCGGGCATGGCAAGGCGGATATCGACCCGGAAGTCGGCCGCGCCACCGGTGCCGCGCAGGGCGAGCACCAACGGCTCGGCGAGACCGGCCAGCGCCACCACCGCGTTGCCGTCGAGATAGGCCTGTTGGGGCGCCAGATAGAGCAGGTGGCCGGCGCTGGCCGCTTCCGGCGCGGCCTCCTGGCCCGGCGGCAGGAAACGGCTGTCGAGCACGGTCTCGGCGATCGGCCAGGGCGCGCCGGTCATGCCGGTGAAGGAGAGCACCGTGGTGTAGCCGCGCCTCAGCGCGATCACCGGGATTTGTCCGTCGCCCGGCGCGTCGAGGCGGATGCGGCGGATACGGCCTTGCGGCGGTGCGCCCGCGCCCCGCGCACTCGCCCGCTGGGTCTGGCGCAACAGCCGGCCCAGGGTCTCGATCTGCCCTTGCGTGAACGGCAAGGCGGACCGGCCCTGCCGGGCGGCGTCGCCATCCGGCAGGGCGTGTTCGGGCCAGACGTCAGTCTCGGCTGTTTGGTTGGCGGGTTCGGCCGCGGCCGCCAACGACGGCGGCAGCGCGAGAATCAGCGACAGAAGCGCAAGAGTCCTTATGGTCATGAGCCGCCTCCCTTGCTGGCGATCAATTGCTCGATGCCGATGCCGGCGGGGCGTTCTTCCAGCGGCACGCGCATGACCAGCACCTGGGCCAGCAGGTCCTGGCTGACGCGGCGCGATCCGGCTTCAAAGGTGACCAGGAGGGGAAACTCGATGGCCCAGCCGATCCGCCCCGCGAAATGCCGCGTATCGGTAATCACCGGCGCGCCCCGGGCCACCGCCGAGGCGACCTGGAGATTGTCGCGCAGCCGGTCAAAAACAGGCTGTCGTCGAGCCCGGCCAGAAACGATTCGTAGCCGCTATCGGTGAACTTGCCGCGGATGCCCGCAAGGCGCAGGCGCCAGTCGTGATGACCGAGCGTGAAGGCTTCGGTGACCGCCGCAACGGTCCAGTTGCGCAGCGCCGCATCCGACATGATCGGCTCGTCGAGCCGCGTCAGCGGCACCAGCCGTCCATCGGGGGTCGCGGCGACGGTGATGTAGACCGTGGAATGAAAAAACACGTAACCCGCGAAGGCCGCCGCCGTGAGCAAGTTCGTCACCAACAGCCAGGACGCGGCGCGGCGCCAGGCATGATGCTGATCGCGCTGGAAGGCGAATTGCCGTACCGCCTCCGTGATGGCCTGAACCCGGCTACTCATGGCCGAGTTCCCGCAGCCAGGCATCGAGATCGGCGATGTCGCCGACGCGGTGCGCGATGCCGCCCCCTGCGGTTCCACCACGCGCGGTGCGGTATGCGATCAGTGGAACGGAGCGCTCGCCCCAGGTATCGAATAGGGCGTTATTGCGCGCGATGCGGTCCCGGGCGTGCCTACCCGCCGGACCATCGTTGCGGGCGAACCAGGCTTGCGCCGGATCGGAACTGGCGGCGATTCCCGCCGCCCGGTGGGCTGACGCCGCGCCCAACAGCGCCACCGGCACGACATGCAGCCGCAGCTTGCCTGCCATCGCCTCGCGGCCGATCCGCGCGACGCCCGAGCGCGACCACGGGCACAGGGGATCGCCGAACAGGACGACCAACGGTCCGCGCTCGCCAAGGGTGAAACCGAAAGCGGACGCGGCACGCTCGAACAGGGCCGCCCGGGAGATACCGTTGGCCGTAACGCGTGTTGCGACTTCGACCGGGACGGCGGGATTCCGAGCCCCGACGCCATGTGCATTCATCGTGGAAGCGCCTTCCGGCGGCGCGATCCCGATAACGCTGCACCCTGGCGGCCCGGTCTCCCGGCTCACCGGCGCAACGGATGCAGCGCCGCTCGGCGCCAGTATCGGGAGCGGGTTCGGCGCGGTTCCCGCCGGACGGTTTTCGCCACGCACGGCGGCGAGTTGAGCGCCGGTGATCAGCACGCCGTCCGGGCCGTAGAGCAGACCGGCGACGCCATGGCCATTGCCGGTCACATAGAGGCTGTAACCGGCGCCGCCCACCGGGGTCACGAGATAGCCCGCAAGCCCGCCGCGCGGATCCAACGGCACGATCTGCGCGCCCTTGTCCCGGAGCGTGCTCACAAGGTCGGGCTCGGCGGCCTGGGCTGCCGGGATTGCAACCACGGCAACCGATACGGCCGCCATTATCGTCGTAATATTTTGTCGCAATTTGATGATCGGTCCCGAGTTCATGGTTTGCCTCCGTTTGAGGTCAGTCGCGGCGCGCGATGGGTCACGACAAGCGACTTGCCGCCGGCCGTGAATTCCGTGACGGGCGGGTGCGGCAGATGGGAAAGCGCGAAGAAAAGCGCCCGCACGGCGTCGATGAAGGCGCCTTCGAACGCCTGGCCGCGGTGCAGGCGGTAGCGCCGGTCGGTGAGAAACAGCACTTCGACTCCGGCCCGCCCACCCCAGCGCTCCAGCACGGCCCGCAGGGTGTCACCCGCTTCGATGCGCCACACGCCATGGCCGCGATCGGCGGTTGCGAGCTCGACCGCGCGGGGCGGCAAGCCGGCCGGGCGGATATGGAGTTCGCCGCCGCGGCGAACCGCCGCGAGCCCTTCGCCGAACAGCAGGCTTTGCCAGTCGGGATAGTCGTCCACGACCGCCTTGGCGGCATCGACCCGGCGGTCGTAGCGCAGGCGGAGCGAGGGCGGCGCCAGGCGTTTCAGGGTTTGCGCAAGCGTTGCGCCATTGCGCTCGCCGCGGTCACCGGCCTCATCCAGCACGGTGAGGCCGGCGCGTACGGCGGACGGCGCCACATAACGGAACTCGGCCGAAGCGGCGGACGGCATGAGGGCCGATCCCGCCATCAGCCAAAATCCACAAAGCGCCGCAACCGCGCCGCGTGAAGGGCGCGGCGCCGGCCAGCGCTTGCGGCACGTAGCGCCCGGAGCCCGGCCCGGAAACGGTAGCCGCGCGCCTCGGCGATGCGGAACGCCGCGATCGCCAGCAAGACGGCCGCTGTCGTCCACCAGGCCGGCAGGAACAGCCAAATCGTCAGCAGGACCAGCAGGCGCGCGTCGATCATGTAGAACCGCACCGGCCGCATGGTGTCGCGCCAGGGCACTTCGGAAGGGTCCATGGAATCGTCTCTTCAACATGTGCGGGGATCCCCCAGTCGGGCTTCGAGCTCGCAGCCCCCAGCCCGGTCGGCGTTGCCGCCGCCGCCAGCGGCGCCAGCGGCAGGCGCGCGGTAGCGCCGGTGCACGTCCGATCCGATCCGGCCCTCGGCGAAGGCGCGCCCGGCCGCAACGGCAAGATTGTTGCCGGTCGCCGCGAGCGCGGTTTCGATCCGCGCCGGCCAGCCGGTTTGCGGCAGCTCCAGCAGTTCGGCCTTGAGGCGGTCGTCGAAGACCAGCCATTCGCGTAGCGCCGTGCGCCCGCCCCGTTCCGAGGTGCTTCGGTCCGATCCGGCCGGGTTGGGCGCCAGCACCTGGGTAACCGCGAGGTTCATGGCATCGATCAGCGCGGCGCCGCGCTCGGCCCGCTCGCCGGCCGGGAACTCCGCCAGCAGGCGGCGGATGGTGGCGGCGACGCCGATGGTGTGGGCGGTGGAATAGACTGCGATGCCGTAATCGGCGGCCCGGACCACGGCCTCGACGGTCTCGCGGTCGCGCGCCTCGCCGACGATCACCGCAGCGGGCCGGCGGCGCAGGGAAGAACGCAGGCCGTCGGCAAAACTTTGGAAGTGACGGGGAATCTCCGAGGACGAGATCAGCGCGCCGTCCCCTTCGATATGATCGAACACGAACTCGATCGGCGCCTCGTAGGACTGGATGCGCCCGGCGCCGTGCTCCAGCAGCCACCGCGTGCCGGCGGCGAGCAAGGTGGACTTGCCCGAGCCCGGCACGCCGGTCACCAGAGTCAGGCCGCGCCGCAGGTCCCAGGCCTCGACGATCTCGTCCTCGATGCCGAGTTCCTCGAAGCTCGGCGGCGCGCCGGGCAGAACCCGGAGCGTGATGTTGACCGCGAAACCGCCCGCGGCCTGCACCGGGGCGAGATTGCAACGGAAGCGCCGGAAGACGCCGCGCGCCTCGGCGACGGCATGGGAACAATCGATGGCCCGGCCGCCGCGCAGGATGCCTTCGCCCGTGGCATCGAAGATGCGTGCGCACAAGGTGCCGAGCGCGACGCCATCGAGCGCCGCGCCGGTCGCCCGCGCCAGCCTGCCGTCGACCTCGATGAAGGCGGGCGCGCCGGTCTGGAAGGAGATGTCGGAGGCGCCGAGCTTCGCGGCCCATAGCAGGAAGGCGTCGAACCGTTCGACCGGAAACACATGCCTCGCCTCGGGCCAATATGCGTTGGTGGACACGGTCATCGGAAGTCCCCGCCATCGGTGACACGCCATGCCCTTGTGTCGAGATTGAAGGCCGCCCGCCTGTCGAGCCGCACACTTGTCTCGCCGATCCGCAGCAGGCGCTCGTGGCCCGTGGCGGCGGTATAGGTGGTGCTCAGTCCGGGGGCCGAGACCATGTCCGCGAGATGCAGGCGGTGCCAGCGCACGACGCCCTCGAAAGTCCGGTTAAGCCGGTCGAGATCGGCGGCGAAGATATCGTCGCCGAGCGCTGTTCCATGCGCCCAGCCCTCGGCCAGCCATTGCCGCCACAACGCGGTCTCGGGACCTGTACGCGGAAAC
Source organism: Alphaproteobacteria bacterium (assembly GCA_963664465.2). Taxonomy (GTDB): domain Bacteria; phylum Pseudomonadota; class Alphaproteobacteria; order UBA8366; family CAVOAK01; genus CAVOAK01. Next base: position 267,967 of record CAXXSU010000002.1, read on the forward strand.
AGCACCGCGGCCGGCGGGGCGGGCGTTCGCCAGGCGCGGACCAGATAGTCGCGCCAGTGCGGCGGGGCGCTCACGATCCGCTCGGGCTCGACGATGCGGAGCACACGCCGCGCGCTCGCGGCGCGGTCCTGTCCCAGTCCCAGCCGGAAGGCCTGACGGGTCTCGGCCAGCACCGGCGGCAACACCGTGAAGCCCTGCTCGGTCAGCATCAGATCGCCGAACCGGTAGATCGCGGAAAGCGGCGCCGACAACCGCTCCAGCAGGACGCCGATCTCCCAGCTCCGGCGCGCGAGACCGGCCCGCGCACCGAACCCGAGTGCCGTCAGGCGCAGCGCCGAATGGCGTTTTTCCTCGGCGAACGGGATCGCCACGCCGGGCGCCGGCCCGAACTCGTAAAGCGCCTCCAGATCGGGCGGCGGAGCGGCGGCCCGGACGGGGACAGCGATCAGAAGGAGGAGAAAAACAACGGCGCCGTAAGGCATTCGCTCTATCGGGAAAACGGTTGTTGGTATCACCATTTAAGGCGGTTTCCGGGAGCGCTCTTTGATGCCCACGGATACATCGTCTTTGAGAAAGAAGAAGCATACAAACGGTGCCCACAATTGAGGCACGGCCAGGACCTCAATGTTGATCGTCCAGGCATCTCCGCTATTCCAGGCTATGTGAGGGGGACACCGGCTCTGTAGTCAGGCCGTCAAGCTACATGGATAGGTCCCCAAGTAAACGCCGCGCACCAAGACGCAAAACCTCCGTCAGCGGATCGTCCTAAATGATCCTGGTTGCCGAAGCTGGAAGACTGGATCCTCTCTCATGGCGTATCCCTCCTTCGTGGAAAATGGCGGCTCCAACATCGCCAGGATACGCCGCCCTCATCTCATCCCATCACCAACTTTCGACGGGGCGGTAAAAAGTTGTTGGCCGATGGCGTGCTTGTACAGGTCTTTGCGGTTCGGTGAAGAATATTTGCCTGTCTCCGCGTTGCTGGTGGATAAAACCTGATATTACCTACCCTTGGCTTCTCCTTGGCTTCGTTTTTTATGGTGCGATTGCCGCGCAGCGTCGGATATTGAGGCCGAGGGCACGCAGATTGACCACGTAGCGCATGGCCGGCATGCCGCGAATGCGTAGGTGAGCCAGGTTCATCTGGTACTTTAATCGCGACATGGTCGCTTCTATGCCGGCCCGCCATCTGTAGACGTTGCGGAAGGCATCGCTTTGTTCATAAAGCCGGCGCTTTTGGTTGGCAGCCCTGGCCGGGGTATATTGAAAGCGGGAAAATTGGCCGTCACGCTTGGCCGCCTGCACGGGACATCGCAGTATATCGGGACATTTTTGGCAGATGGAGAGGTCGAAACGGGCCTGCAGCTTGGCTTTGGCGAGCGAGGCTGAAACCGGTTCGACGTTATTGGGACAGCGCAAGACCAAGCCTTCTTCGTTGAGAGTGAAATCCTCCAACGTCAACCGTCCCGAGACGGCGCCTTTCGGCGGTCGTGCGGGCGCCACGAGATTGATGTTCTGTTCGCGCGTCAGAGCCATGTTGTCACTGGAACCGTAATGTGAATCACCCAGCATCACCGCCAGCGTCAGCGCGCGCTCGCTCAGATCATCCAGCGCATCGGCTAAGCGATGGCCGTCATGCACCGTCATCTTGTGGACCTCCACGTGGGTGATGAGGTCCGGTGTCGCGGCAACCGCCTCGTTCCTGACATCTTCACAATAGGTTTCGACGATCTGCGCCATGTATCCTTGACCCTTGTGCGCGTTGTAGCTCGCGTCCGGGTCGGCCGGATTGCCGACGGTATCGCACGGCACATCCTTTGGATCTCGAATCGCGGCGCGCGTTGCGTCACGATCGCCATACTCATCATCAACGATCTCGAACTGATCGCGCAGAACCCTCTCCAGGATCGCAAAACTGAAAAGCTTTGCCGCCGCCGTGTCACGGAATTGCAGCACCAGGGCTAGGAGATACTGACCCGCTTCGCCGAGGCGCCGTTTTGAAACACTCGGCGCCGTATTCGCGAACGCGCCATTACCCTCGCGATCGACATAGCGGCGGATCACCTCCTTGCTGATCTGCTCGTGCAGACCGGGATGATATCGCTCAAGCTCACGGGCAAACTTCGAGATGCTCTCAACAACGATACCAAGTCGTGTCAGCGCCCGCATTGCCGAACGAAGGGTCGTCGAATCCATGCGTTGGTGGCTGGTATCGACAGAGAACCCCTGCACCAGCCGATCCGTCAAACACCGGAACAGCAATTCATCGAGACCTTGTTCGATAAACAGACGGCGATAGTTGCGCAGGGTTTTCTCACAGAAATAGCTGTCCGCTTCGCTGCGCACGTCCAAGGCATAGTGCCACGCCATATTGAAGGCCAGGGCCTCGACGGTCTCTGCATCGCTCAGATCGTGCAGCTGCTGCAAAAGCAAGACTCCGATGACAACGTGTAGATCCTTCGATGGTCGGCCCATGCGTTTATCAAGGTGACGGCAAAGATCGTCAACCGGAAGTTCGACAAGCAGATGGTTCCGAAAAACCCCGGCCCAGGATTGCTCCATCAGGCGCCGACGTTTGTCCCCGAAATCGGACCAGCGATCAAACAATTCCCCAGTCCGTCGGTCGCGTAAAGTAAACATGCACAATTATAATCCAGCCGACTCTCATGAGGAATCGACTTATTACCGCCCCGTCAACTTTCGGGTATAGCTCGGCCCGGTAGCCAGGAGGCCATTGATCCAATGCGAAGCAGCCTCGTCTACCCAAATCAAATAGGCTACTATCCAAAGCTCTCGTAGTGGCCATGAGGCAGAGCCCCACGATGAATATCAAGCGAGTCGAGTTGACCAATATCCGTTGTTTTGACGACATCAGAATCGACTTGAGTTCTGACGGAGGCATTCGGAAGTGGGCCGTGATTCTCGGTGATAATGGCGTCGGCAAGACTACGCTGCTGCGCAGCATCGCGTTGGCGTTAGGTGATAGGGAAAGCGCCGCAGCACTCCTTCGTGATCTCCCAGGTGAATGGGTTCGCCGTGAATCCACCAACAAAAAGGGCATCATACGGGTTGATTTTAGTAATAAAGCTATAAACGGCCAAAATATGTATACACAATTACTTATCACAAACAAGAATGGTCGCGAATCCATTGAACAATACAAAAGTAAACCAGAGAACTTCCCGTTGGATGACGTTTTCGCATGCGGCTACGGTGCGGGAAGAACAATAATTGGCACGAGATCTTATCCGAAATACAGAACAATAGATTCTGTCTATAGTTTATTTGACTATGAAATGCCTTTGCAGAACACAGAACTAACTTTACGACGACTTGACTCTAGGGTCCGGACTCATTACAGCCACCAGATGACGGCGGCGGCAAGGGCGATTGCGGCGATGAAGTTTTTGATGTTGCGGTCGAAGCGGGTGGCTATACGGCGCCAGTCCTTGAGGCGGCAAAACATGCGCTCGATGATGTTGCGCTGCCTGTAGACGGTCTTGTCATAATGGTATTGGACCTTGCGGTTCTTGCGCGGTGGGATGACGGCCGTGGTTCCACGTTCTGCCAGCCAGTCGCGCAGGGCTTTGCTGTCATAGCCCTTGTCGGCGACGAGTTCGGCGGCGGGCGGCATGGCTTCGATACAGCGCTGGGCGACCTTGCAATCATGGACGTTTCCTGGTGTCAGGAGCAGGACGAGGGGCCTGCCTTTCGCATCGCAGACAGCGTGGAGCTTGGTGTTGCGGCCCCCCTTGGTGCGGCCGATGCCATGGGCCAAGGCCCCCCTTTTCCGCCGCCGGCGCAGCGATGAACCTTGATGCAGGTTGAATCGATGAACAGCCGGTCGGGGGCGTCTTCGCCGCCCGCCAGCGCGCTGAATATCCGTTCCCAGATGCCGCGCTCCGCCCAGCGTACAAAGCGGTTGTAGAGCGTCTTCTTCGGTCCGTAGACCTCACGCGGACAGTCGGCCCAGCGCCCGCCATTCCTCAGGGCATGGACGATCCCGCTCAGCACCCGGCGATCGTCAACGCGCGCCATGCCGCGCGTATCCGTCGGCAAAAGCGGCCCAATCCGAGCCCATTGCGCATCCGAAAACCAAAAGAAATCCGACATTCCCATCGCCTCCTCGCTGGAAACAATGAATCATGCCAGCCCCGCTTTGGGAATCCCCTTAATGGGTCCGGACCCTAATGCAGATTTGGTTATTGATGACATACTTACAGTCAATAGATAAAATTCTAATGCTCCCTCTCGGGTCAACAACGTTGCAGAGTTCCGGAATTTGTATCAGTGGCCCATGGGGCGAGTTCATGCCCATCGAGGCCATAGGCGATGGTTATAAGGCAACGCTTGCCTGGGTGGTGGATTTTATTGGATGGGCGATGTTTCACCATGACTCGATTGTAACCCGCGATGATATCGCCGGCATCGTACTAATAGATGAGTTGGAGCAGCACTTGCATCCTCGATGGCAAAGAAAAATCATACGGCTTTTGCAAGAGCAGTTTACGACCACTCAATTTATTGCGACCACACATTCGCCCCTGTGCGCGTCGGGAACGGCGGACCTGAATGACAAAAATTATGAACTCATAAAGTTTGAACCCTCGGACGATCCAAGTTCCATCAAGAGTGAGCCTCTCTCCTCGCTCCGCGGACTTCGGGCGGATCAGGTGCTCACCTCACCAGCGTTCGATCTACCGGAAACTCGCAATACCGAGGTTGAAGCAATGCTCGAGGAATTCCGGGAATTAATCTTGAAAGAAACGCTAAAAGATGATGAGAAAAAAAATTACGGGTTCTCCGTAAACTTGTAACACAAAAGGTGCCTGACTTGGCGGAACGCGAAGAGGACCGCGTCCTTGAACAGGAACTGCGGCGATGGCTTCTCAAGGAAAAGCAGAAATAGAAGGATAGAAAGAAGGACGGATGATCAAACTCGGCCCGAGGCCTAACGTCCCACCATCGCTCAACGGTGACACTGTACTCCGAAAGAAGCAAGAATTAGAGCAGAAACTACTCGCCGGACTAAAACTTCGATCAGAAGATTTTCCTTCCTACTGGCTCAATCCTGATGTGAGAGAACTGCTTTGGAAACTTCACCACGGAAAATGTTGCTACTGTGAGCGGAAACGCGAAATAAAGCGAGAATCGGATATAGGGAACCTCTAAAAATTCTCCTTTTTCGGGCGTCGTCGATTTAGAATCGGGTTGACGATTTGTTGATAGCGGGAGGCGTGGTTGATGGGTCAGATGGGGTTTTTCGATCTTGGGAACCGGTATTCCGGTCTTGACGCCAAGAACGAGCCGCTTTTGAAGATCGACGGGGTGGTTCCGTGGGAGGACTTGCGCGCCCGTCTTGAGGCGGTGTGGCGGCGTGCGGACAAGGTGCGCAAATCGCGGGCGGGACGCAAGCCGTGGGATGCGATTGTGATGTTCAAGACGATCATTCTGTGCGCGCTCTACAATCTCTCGGACGACCAAGTTGAGCATCAGATCCGTGACCGCCTGTCGTTCATGCGATTTCTGGGGTTGGGTCTAGAGGGCCGGGTTCCCGACGCCAAGACGGTGTGGCTGTACCGCGAACAGTTAACGCAAGCTGGCGTGATCGAGGCTTTATTCGAGACGTTCGATGGCTACCTGAAGGATCAGGGCTATCTGGCGATGGGCGGCCAGATCATCGACGCCTCGATTGTGGCGGTACCCAAACAGCGCAACAGCCGCGAGGAGAACGCGCGGATAAAGGCGGGCGAGACGCCGGCAGGCTGGGAGGACAAGCCGGCAAAGCGGCGCCAAAAGGATGTCGAGGCGCGGTGGACCAAGAAGCACGGCAAGAGCCATTACGGTTACAAGAACCATGTCAACGTGGACCGTCGGCACAAGCTGGTGCGGCGCTATCATGTAAGCGACGCGGCGGAGCACGACAGCCAAGTCCTCGACGATATCCTGGATGGGGACAACACGGCTTTGGGTGTGTGGGCGGACAGCGCTTACCGCTCGGCGGAGATCGAGGCGTCGCTGAAGGAGAAGGGGTTGCGGAGCCGGATCCATCGCAAGGGCCGCCGCAACAAGCCGTTGAGCGAGCGCGAGAAGCAAGGCAACAAGACCCGTTCGTCGGTTCGGGTCCGCGTCGAGCATGTCTTCGGGGCCCAGAGCAACGACATGGGCGGGACGCTGGTGCGTAGTGTCGGGCTGGTGCGGGCGAAGGCGCGGATCGGGTTGAAGAACCTCGCCTACAACATGCGCCGCCTGGTCCAACTGGAGCGTCTCGCGGCGGCCGTGTGACGATACTCGGAGGAGAAGACCGCCTGGGGACGGTCTTGAAGCGGAAATAACTCAATTGGAGCGTGGAAGACCCCGAAAATCTCGGCTCCGGCATGGCTGGAGCTGGTGACAGCCTAGTTAAACAATATCCTCCGGCAACTCACCAATTCTTAGAGGTGCCCTGAAGCGAAACCGGGGCCTCTTCGGGTCGATTTCGACTGTCGCCTGAAGCTGGAATTCCCCGGCAGCAAGATCACCTCGGACGCTGGCCTACTGGCCTACCGCGAGCTGGACGATGTTCTCGGCCTGACCGACCTCGGTGGCGCGGCGTTGTCGGACCTGCGGCGCGGCAAGAATACGCGCCACCTGCTGACGGGCCTGTTGCGGCAATCGGTCTATGGCCGCTTGGCCGGATACGAGGATGTCAACGATGCCGAGCGACTGTCGCTCGACCCGGCGATGCGAGCCATCGTCGACTGCAAGGGCCTTGATCGTTGTGCCGCCTCGACCAGTCAGATGGGGCGCTTCGAAACGGAGTGGTTGGCAACGGAAGAGAACTTTGCCGTGCTAAATTATCTGCCCGGCGCATGGATCGACCGGGTTCATGATCGCAAGATACCGAAGATCATCATCCTCGACATGGACAGCTCCGTCAGCCCGACCCACGGTGGTCAGGAGGGCTCCGCCTACAACGGCCATTTCGGGTGTTCCTGCTATCACCCTCTTTTCGTGTTCAACCAGTTCGGCGATCTTGAGCGATGCGCCTTGCGCGCCGGCAACGTCCATAGCGCTCATGGCTGGCGCGACGTTCTGGAACACGTGGTCGCCCGGTATCGGGATCGCAGGCTGCGGCGCTACTTCCGAGGCGATGCAGCCTTTGCCTCACCGGATCTCTATGAGTTCCTGGAAGCCGAGGGCTACAAGTACGCCATCCGTCTCAAGGCCAACGCGGTTCTTCAGGAAAGCATCGTCCATCTGCTGACCCGCCCCGTCGGTCGCCCGCCCAACCATGTTCGCCGCTTCCATGCCAGCTTCAGCTATCAGGCAGGTTCGTGGAGCAGCAAGCGCCGGGTGGTCGCCAAGATCGAGTGGCATCCGGGCCAGCTATTTCCGCGTGTGGGGTTCATCGTAACCAACCTGTCGCGGCCCGCCGAGCGGGTGACGAAGTTCTACAACGGCAGGGGCACAGCGGAGCAGTACATCAAGGAAGGCAAGAACGCGATCAACTGGACGCGGCTGTCATGTCACAGCTTCCGCAACAACGAGGTGCGACTTCAGCTGCACGCCTTGGCCTACAACCTGGCCAACTTCATGCGAACATTGGCTTTGCCGAAGGAGGTCGAGCACTGGTCGTTGACCACGCTGCGGGAGAAGCTGGTGAAGATCGGCGCGAAGGTGGTCAGTCACGGGCGGTACGTCACCTTCCAACTAGCGGAGGTCGCCGTCCCAAGAGCCCTGTTCGCTGAGATCCTGCGCCTCATTGACGGCCTGCGGCCGGCGCCGTTGCCGCCATGACGACGGCCCACCCACCAGAATCCAGATCGGCCGACAGCACAGCTGTGTCCGACGAAGGCCAAGCCCCGCCCTTAGTGCATGAAATGGCGCCTGGACAGCGATTCCCGTCTCCAAATCAGGTAGATATGGAGCGGGGCCCGTTTTGGCGCGCCGGTTTACTGCCGGAGTCGCCGTGGGAAGCGCATCCTGTTACCATCATCGCCAACCTGGGAGAGCCAATTGGGGAATCCCGGCTTATGCAAGCGGCGGTCGGTCTGCTGGAAACCTACTTGGCGGAGAGGAAGCAATGATTGTCAGCTCGTGTGAAAGAGCTAGGCTCATTGCCCAGTGGTCTCTTCGGTGCCGCGAAAGGAAGACAGGTTTCTGCCGATTCGCGTTCCGTGTTCGTGCCGCGGCGGTCTGGATTGAGTCCCGTGCCAGATGCGCGTATCGGGCAGTAGTATGAACCTGGGTATGGCCTAGCAGCTTGCCAGTGATCGTGGGGCTCTCTCCCTAGGTCAGCGCTCTCGAAGCATACCTGTGGCGGAGCTCGCCCATCACGACTCGACAGGCGTGATATGCAAAGCAATGCTGTCCCTGTCGCGGGAAGCGGGGGGAGGCGCAGGATGTCCGAGACAAGAGCGCGGCGCAGTAGTGGCCGCGGAGAAATCGGCAAGCGGACGGGAATTGCACAAGGCGGACATTGCGCTGCCGACCGGTGCTGATTGAATCGGGTGTGGAGGAAGGATTGGCATGAAGGAGGTGCCATTCAGGGTCTGGTTGAAGGTGGAGAGGGGGCTGAGCGCCGGCACCGTGGGCAGTCGAATCAGCAACTGCCGGAGAGTAGAGCGCCATGAAGGCGATCTCGACGTCCACTACGATTTCGACGAACTGGACGGCCTTTTGCAGCGCCTGAAACCGGGAGAGCCCGAGCACGGGATCCCGATTGCAGGCGACGTGTACAACGGCACGGCGACGCTGAAGAACGCGGTCAGCCTCTATTTCGATTTCCGGAAAGGTGGCGGCCGAACGGTTTCTTCGGGGGACGATCTGGAAAAGCGACAGCCGCGACAGGGGCGGAGTCCGCGATCGCGAGCACAGTGGCCCGCCTGGCTGCAACCGACGGACGAGGACCTCCTCGAACTCGCCCGGGCGATGGCGCCGTTCGTGCGGTTTCTCGATCCGGGAATCGTCGGCGCTGTGGTCGAAGACAACCGGCGCTTCGGGGGCCAGTGGTGCGCCTCTCTGGAAGCGCTCGGCATCGATCCCGGCATCTATCTCTGGGAGGGCTCGCCCTGTGCGTTTCCGGGGGTTCGGCGGTATGCCGGAAGCACGGAGATCGCCGTGTTCCGGAAACGGGCCAAGCCCAGTGAAGCTCCGCCGCAATGCCTGTCGCTCGACGACAACGACTATCCAAAGCATCTGTGGTCATTCGTCTTCACCGGGAGGCCGTTTCGCAAGCGCGGCCCGGCCGGCTACCAACTTGCGCATCTCTTCGACCACAAGGAGTACGGAAACCGGTGGCGTGACGAGCTCGACGCGCCGCCGGGCGTTGAGGAGCCGGTATTGCCGTACGGGCTGTTCACGAGCGTGGCGAACTCGGTGTATGCGCCGGGCGCTTTCCTGAGGCCCACGGATCTTTCGCCCAGTCTGCGGAGCCTGATCCAAAGGCGGGCGCAGCAACTCTACGGCGACGTTTGCTGCCTGGTGCCGCCGCCCCTGGCGGTAAAGCTCTGCGAAGACCCGAACTGGGCCGTCGACAAGTTCCAGTGGAGCGCGCCCGTGGGTGGCATGGAGCGCGTAGCCGATTTCTTGGAATTCCGCCGCGAGCGCATCGGCGAACTCATCAAAAAGCGGAACGCGGCTCGACAGGCAGACGACGCCCGCTGAGTCGCCGGAATCAACAGGTTGTGAGGGTCGGCCGAATTCAGGTCGCCGGCAGGCCGAATGTACGCCGCCCTCGAAACCGACCGGTTGCGGGACTGTCTGGAGTTTGCAGCTGCAGGGTGGCCGCGGTGGGCCGGTCTCACTCGCCTATGGGCCAGCTTCACGGGAGTATCGAACTTTGGGATGCGTCCACACACGTTCCGACAAGCCCTGGAATCGTCCAATCGGCCACGGAGTTCGGTGCGCGTAGATGACCGATCTGCTGTGACAGTAACCGTTCACTACCTCCGCCTATCCGGGCCATCTCGGCTTGGTGGAACGGTTAGGGCAGGTGGACCCGCCATGAACTAACCATTCGTTCAATTGCAACGTCGATCACGCTCTCCAAGCGCTCAACTGGACAGTGCCGCGCTCTGTAGGCTTGGCCCCTAAGAACCGGCGCTCGCACTCGGCTCTGACAATCATGACCGCTGCCGACCAGTTTGCAGCGGTCCCGGCATTGACTGCGTGGGGAACATCGACGAGCCTGCCGGCCCCACACTACGCGCAAGCCTAACCCTTCCTGACCCAGGTAGTTGTGAATGAACAAGAACTTCGACGCTGTACGTTACGCCATTGATGTCGGCCGCGAACTGATCGCCAATTTCGCAGGTGCTGGGCATGCCACCTCCCCCGGACTCGTTGGTTCGGCCAGGGAAGTCCCCACACGAAGGAAACTCCAGCACCTCCTTCCAAACGGCATAGCGGTCGGATCGGGCTGCGTCATCGACAGCTACAGTGGCACAAGTAGGCAAATGGACGTCGTGCTATACGAGAAGCATCTCTGTCCCGTGTACTCGATCAACGACGATCCTGCTACGACTTACTACCCGTGCGAAGGGGTCATCGCTGTCGGAGAAATTAAGAGCCGCATGGCATCAACGGACCTCGATGACACGTTCGCTAAGATCGCGTCGGTGACAAAGCTTCGGAGATGCGCCCTGCGATCGAGTGACGGGACCTCCGAACAACTCGGGTTGCAAGCGTCCATTCCCTATCGAGCCTATGGTTCCCCGAACAGTATACTCGGCACTAAAGCTCAAGAGTTCGACCAGGATTCCAAACCCCTTGACCAAATATTCGGTTTCTCGCTCGCTGGCTCCCTTGAACTCATCCCCGAGACGCTCTGCGCGAAGTACGCGGACTTGTTGGAGCAAAACGGACGTATTCTGAGTCCGAACCTGATCGTGACGCTAAATGACGATCAGGTCCTGTCTCCTTTGAAAATTCCGCCAAATCGCCACAACCCGGAAATCGCAATTTCGACACACGAGGCGAATGCCATCTATTGCGTCACGCGCCCGGAGGGTGGGTTTCAATTCTTACTCTCGCGGATCTATACGATTTACAGGCAGGGAAGGACCGTCGAAGAGGTCACATTCGATCGGTATTTCGCCAAAGACGGACAACTCAAACTCCCCAACAACGGCACTGTCGTCGCCCTGATATAGCGCGACCGTAATGTGGCGAGAATCTCTTCTCAATTGTTTGATCGCTAAGATCAAGATGCTGCAAAGATCCAGAAATTCCGTACAATTCTGCTGAGGTGGGCGGTGGCGGAGCCACGGGGCCGACCAGTCGGGCCTGGTGATTTGGAATTGGGTGGCAACCGCTCCGCCAAGCCGTGATGGCCCGGACGGGCGGAGGTAATAATCGGTCGCTATCACAGGGGATCGGTCGTCTGCGCGCACCTAACTCCACGGCCGGTTGGACGATTCCACGGCATGACAGAACGCTTACATGCGATTTGAGAATAGCGGGAGATGTCGACGCTTGGCGCGACATGTCCCGTCAGGATTTAGATCGAATCCGGTGACTATATGATGACGCAACAATACTGGAGACAAAGAAATACAATAGTAATAGTGATTTAGCAGAATGCGATGCACAAGAGTGCCTTAAGGGCACCTCTAAGAATTGGTGAGTTGCCGGAGGATATTGTTTAACTAGGCTGTCACCAGCTCCAGCCATGCCGGAGCCGAGATTTTCGGGGTCTTCCACGCTCCAATTGAGTTATTTCCGCTTCAAGACCGTCCCCAGGCGGTCTTCTCCTCCGAGTATCGTCACACGGCCGCCGCGAGACGCTCCAGTTGGACCAGGCGGCGCATGTTGTAGGCGAGGTTCTTCAACCCGATCCGCGCCTTCGCCCGCACCAGCCCGACACTACGCACCAGCGTCCCGCCCATGTCGTTGCTCTGGGCCCCGAAGACATGCTCGACGCGGACCCGAACCGACGAACGGGTCTTGTTGCCTTGCTTCTCGCGCTCGCTCAACGGCTTGTTGCGGCGGCCCTTGCGATGGATCCGGCTCCGCAACCCCTTCTCCTTCAGCGACGCCTCGATCTCCGCCGAGCGGTAAGCGCTGTCCGCCCACACACCCAAAGCCGTGTTGTCCCCATCCAGGATATCGTCGAGGACTTGGCTGTCGTGCTCCGCCGCGTCGCTTACATGATAGCGCCGCACCAGCTTGTGCCGACGGTCCACGTTGACATGGTTCTTGTAACCGTAATGGCTCTTGCCGTGCTTCTTGGTCCACCGCGCCTCGACATCCTTTTGGCGCCGCTTTGCCGGCTTGTCCTCCCAGCCTGCCGGCGTCTCGCCCGCCTTTATCCGCGCGTTCTCCTCGCGGCTGTTGCGCTGTTTGGGTACCGCCACAATCGAGGCGTCGATGATCTGGCCGCCCATCGCCAGATAGCCCTGATCCTTCAGGTAGCCATCGAACGTCTCGAATAAAGCCTCGATCACGCCAGCTTGCGTTAACTGTTCGCGGTACAGCCACACCGTCTTGGCGTCGGGAACCCGGCCCTCTAGACCCAACCCCAGAAATCGCATGAACGACAGGCGGTCACGGATCTGATGCTCAACTTGGTCGTCCGAGAGATTGTAGAGCGCGCACAGAATGATCGTCTTGAACATCACAATCGCATCCCACGGCTTGCGTCCCGCCCGCGATTTGCGCACCTTGTCCGCACGCCGCCACACCGCCTCAAGACGGGCGCGCAAGTCCTCCCACGGAACCACCCCGTCGATCTTCAAAAGCGGCTCGTTCTTGGCGTCAAGACCGGAATACCGGTTCCCAAGATCGAAAAACCCCATCTGACCCATCAACCACGCCTCCCGCTATCAACAAATCGTCAACCCGATTCTAAATCGACGATGCCCGAAAAAGGAGAATTTTTAGAGGTTCCCTTAAATCTTCCAACATTCAAATCTTCTCCTTCGAGCTCTGCAACAACGGCCATCCTGGCACCGATCAGAGCGGCGACGAATGTCATGTGTTGGTTGTAGGACCCTTCAAGCGTCTGCCGGTTTAGCGCGGTTCCATAATCGCCGATGGAGTTTTTCGCTGCGGATAACAGAGTAGACTTGCCGGAACCACCACCACCGACCCAAAAGAACGCTCTGCCGTGTCCGTTGTCGCCGATCAAACTCAAGCCGAGGATTGTCATGTAGAACGCGCGCAACTCAGAATCGCCTCCGCAGAGATGATCTAGCACGCGATCAAGATACGGCGTCGGGCAATCGGCGTTGGGCGCTACCGCTGTTCGCTGGCTGATAAGGTTGTCGCGATGTTGGTGCTGGAGCTTACCTGTGCGGATGTCGATCTTGTACGCCTTCGGCAGTCCTATCGTGTAAGCGTCCGCATCCCACCGATCATAAACAGTTAGGATGTTCGGCTGTGCGATGGCTATCTTGAGAGCACCAGTCAGTCTGTTGGCAGATCGCAAGCGCGCGGGCGCTTTGGCCTCCTCGAAAACGTCGGCCATGGTTCGCATGGCCAGCGCCTGGGCATGATGACCTCCTGTCCAGCCGGCATCGTGTCCGTTCGCTGGTTGGTCATGCCAGAACCAAACATCGCGAACATCCGGTGTCTTCGACCTGAACCTGGGTTCGGTGTCGTGGTTCCATCGGTGAACGAATAGCCTGGCCAGTTTGATCTCGTCCTGTTCATCCTTCGGCGGTCGGTCAGCCTTGCGAGATGGTTCTTTGGCCTCCTCGACAATGGGCCGCTCTTTGATGTCGATGTCGGCTCCCTCCTCAACGATGATGTCGGTGTTGGTGGTCCTGTTCTTGCCTAACTGTGTGACGGTGTTGGTATCGCCGCATTGTGGGCACACAGGCGTTGTTGCTTCGAAGTCGCCGCATAGGATGCAATACCAAGCCTGCTTGTCAGCGGCACTCCTTGACGCCTCGGGAAGAACCTCGTCAAAAACAGACAGCTCCTGCGTGAATTCCATGAACTCGTAGGTTGGTGGCTCGGTCCCGCTGGTCACGACGCACCGCATAGAGCGGTCAACGCTCCAACGAGCGCGAGGATATGTGGCGGCCGAGTCGCCTGTACTTCGGTTTCAAAGACCAGCCGTTCGATGGTGATCTCTCGGGCCGAAAGAGGCGCGTCGATAAAATAAGGAAGGATCGCCGCGCCCATGACGCTACGCGGTTCTTGCGGTATCTGACTAGGAGGGGTAGGGTCCATTTTGAAATTCACCTTCCATCGGTTTAAGAGCGCCGGTTGAGTGGTCGATTTCTGCTACGTTTGGTACTGCCATAGACTTGTCGCCCAGCTAAACGCTGGGCGACTTTTTCTAATTAGCGGACACTTCGAGGGGATGTCCCGACCGCTGTTGAAAATGTGAGGTAGGCGTTGCTCGCCTTGAGCCGGTAGGCTCGGGGTGTTGAATCCAACGAAAGGAAAGCAACGCCATGAAGAAATCTACCACATCGGCCGCTGTTGTCCCGGCGGCAATCATCGAAGATGCCTGGCAAGAGGTTGGCGCGAGCTTCGAGCGCTTCTGCCTGACGACCGGCCTCGCGACCTTGGCCAGCATGCTGGAGGAGGATGCGACCCAGGTGTGCGGTGCCCGCTACGACCGCGCCGACGGAAGGGATGGGCACCGCTGGGGCAAGACCACGGGGAAGGTCGGCTTCCATGGGGGTAAGGTCGAGTTCGAGCGGCCCCGCGTACGTCGCCGCGACGGCGGCGAGGTCACCCTACCGAGTTGGGAGGCGGCGTTGTCGGAGGACCTGCTGGGCAAGTGGGCGCTCAACCTGATGCTGATCAACGTCTCGACGCGCAAGTTCGGCCGCGCCGTCCGCCTGCCGGAGGGCGACGTGCCCGCGCCGAACGGAGCGGGGGTGTCCAAGTCGGCGGTATCGCGCCGGTTCGTGGCGTTGTCGGCGGAGCGCATGAAGCAATGGATGGCGGCCGACCTGTCCAATCTGGATCTGCTGATCATCCAGATTGACGGCATCCACATCGATGAGGACTTGATGCTGCTGGCCGCCGTCGGCATCGACGGCAACGGCGAGAAGCATCCCCTCGGCGTGATCGAGGGGGCGACCGAGAATACCGCCGTGGTGCAGGCGCTGCTCGACAACCTGGTCGGGCGTGGTCTGGAGGCGGCGGTCTGCCGCCTGTTCATCATCGACGGGGCCAAGGCGCTGTCCAAGGCGATCCGCAACACCTTCGGCCGCCATACGCCGATCCAGCGTTGCCAGGTCCACAAGGCCCGCAACATCACCGAGCGCCTTGCCAAGCCCTTGCATGCCAGCGTCCGCAAAGCGCTGCGCCAAGCGTGGGAACTGGACGACGCCGACAAGGCCGAGCGGCTGATCAAGAACTTGGCGCGGCGCCTGGAACATGACGCGCCCGGCGTCGCCGCCAGCATCCTGGAGGGCCTCGACGAGATCCTCACCGTTACCCGCCTGGGCCTGCCGGTCGAACTGCGCCGTTCGCTCGCCTGCACCAACATCATCGAGAACATGAACGGGACCATCCGGCAGGTCTGCCGCAACGTCAAACGCTGGCGGGACGCCAAGATGGCGCTCCGCTGGACCGGCGCCGCCATGCTGGAGGCCGCCAAGGGCTTCCGAAGGCTCAAAGCCCACAAGCAACTACCGATCCTGCGGGCGGCCCTCGCGGCCCACCAGGCAAGTCACTCCATCAACCCCGACCTTGAACAGAAGGCCAAGGCTGCGTAGCCTGCTCAACCAGCAATGCCTGCTGAACGAATTTCAACAGTAGGCGGGACATTCCCCACTTCGACGCGCCTGTCGGCGATGAATTTATTCAGATCAAAGCCGAGATAAAAGACGCGACCGCGCGGTCCCGGCGTCACCTTGATAAAGGCTGGCCCGCCTCCACGACATCGCCAAAACCGCAGCGTCGACTCGGGCGCCATTTGCGCCAGCAGCGGGTCTGCGGCTCGATATAGACTATCGTCGGTAAAGACCTGTACGTGAACCGGAGCCGGGAATTTTGGCATTGCGAACCCCTCTTAGAGTGGGGGAGTCCGCACCTTCTCTCGCCAGACCGGGAATTCAACGCCCGGCAGGTCTCGATCCTACGGTCCACAGCGGCACGTGGCCGCTACTCCTACGAGAGTGCGTTCCAGCATAGTCAAACTTCGGCAAACGTCAACCAGGAATTCGACCTAACCAGTCCATAATTTTGTCGGTCGTGAGCGCCATTCGGCGCAACGTGACACGGCCATTGACCATGCGGGCCTCGAAGTCACGGCGCCCTGTGAATTTTTTGACCAGATCAACGCGCAGTAATCCAGGGTTTAATTTTTGGACCTCATCGAACAGCGCCGCGACTAGTCGAACATCATCGCCCGCCACTGGTGCATCCATCGTCGCCGCCTAACCCGCTTCCCGATATTCGGCAATGTTTTTGACCTCGGCGTCGTCGCCCGCGAGCATCGCGCTCATGCGGCTGGCCGCTGCGTTCCGCGCTACCTCTAACGCCGTGTCACTTTGTTGGGCATATCGTGACGCCATCATCAATGTTTTGTGTCCGAGCAAATCGCGTAACAAAACAACGGACAGTCCCGCAGCGGCTGCGCTGGTTGCCACCGTCCGCCGGATGTCGTGCAATCGCGCGCCCGCAACGCCCGCCATGCGGCATACCTTGATGAACTGGTCCCGGATAGAGCGATAACTAACCCGGTCGAACACGCGAGCGTTAGACCGGGGCAAGTCGGCAATGAGTTTGAGTGCGACGGCTGGCACCATGCGGCGCGCACTTCCAACCTTGGTAGTTGGAAGGTCAACTTTGCCGGTTTCGAAATTTATCATGCTCCATTCGAGGCCAAGAATTTCGCCCACTCGCCATCCTGTCAAAATGAGGAAGGATAACGCGGCCTTGTGCGAAGCGCAGGGAAGTCCGTCGATAGCGGCGCCCATCGCCGCAAGCTCGGACGGCGCGAAGGTACGGCGGCGCGCTTCCTCGCGCGTCTTTGCTATCCTTCGCGCAGGATTGGTTTGTGGCGTCCGCCATTCCCACCGCTCGAAAGAGTTAAACAATCTCGACGCCAGCGCCCCGACGCGGTTGCGCTGGACGCTACCGCCAACCCTCGCGAGCATCTGTTCCACGTCACGCCGCCGAACGTCCGCGATCTTGAGCGCGCCGAGTGCTGGCCGAATGTACCGCTCGGCTTGTGCACGGTAAGTCGCCAGCGTGTCCGGCACCATCAGCTTGTCGGCAACTCGGCGCGGACCATCTTCGCGGAAGAAACGATCAAGCCCGTCGCCCACAGTTGGCGCCGCCATGGCATCTTGACGGCGCTGTAGTGGATCGGCGCCTTCATTGCGGATTGCTAGTAGCTGTTCCCCTGCAATCTCGCGAGCGCGCTTCAACGTGATCGCGCTGCATTGCGCCACGGTGGATCGGCGCGAGCGGGCCGAGACGCGGTATTGAAGGACGTAGCTTTTTGATCCCGCCGGAGTGATCCGCACGCCCAACCCTCTGACGGCGTGATCCCAATAAATGCGGGTGTTGGATTGTGGTGCGGCATCTCGTATAAACGCCTCGGTGAGTCGGTTCGATCTTGTCTTTGATGGCATGGCGCGCCCCTTTCGTGTAAGCGCTATGTCAACATTTCGACTAAACATGGGCAAACACGGGCAAATGTCAATAACCCTGTGTCAACGTTCTAAGGCCGCGCTCTCCCTACGTTTCGGAGGGGATCAAGGGATTTATTGAGGGATTTCAAGGGACTGAGATGTCCCCAAAAAATGGACTTAAAATCCCTTTCCCTATTGGGAGTCCGGGTTCGAGTCCCGGGGCGGGCACCATTGAACGGAGAATTGTGGAACCGAGGATGACTAGATGAGGATGTTTGTACGCCTCGCCACAGTGAAACCAACACGGGAGGCTAGGCGATGACACGCGAAGAGGAACGCGCCATCGAATGGGACTGCCAGAAACTATGGCGCCGATACTACTATCATGTGGACCATCGGGAATTCGAGCAGGCGGCGGCGCTGTTCACCGAAGATATTGACTGGACCAACTCGATGGGCATCGTTCTTTCGGGCCGCGACGAACTTCTCAAGGGTCTGTATGGCGCCCTCGGCGACGGCACGATTCGCCATGTGCTGACGAATATGGTCATCAACGTTGTCGACGAAGACCACGCGACCGCCCGGGCCTATAACAGCATCTGCTACACAAAGGGCGTCAAATACGAGGAGCATGACGGTCCGATCCCCTTCGAGGGACCACACCGGCTCGGCGACAACTACGCCGAGTTCCTGCGGACCGACGAAGGCTGGCGGATTTCCAAGCGGCGCTCGAACATCATCTTCCGCCGCAACCCGGAAGAGCGTGTAGGATTGGAGATCTGGGGTGATGAAGCCGGGAAGATGGAAAAATAGGCGTCATACGGCAATGCGGCTTGACCAAAGACACCGTCATAAGGCCGATCGCGAAGGCGATTGCCACTCCATGAGCGCGTCCCCATGAATGACGTCGAATTAAACCAGATCGGTCAGATCTGGGCGCAGATCATCGAGGTCGTCGGCCAGGCGCTGCCGGGCATTGCCGCCGGGCTTGTCGTCATCTTCGTGTTTCTGCTGCTGACGCGCGTGACGCGGCGGGTTTTTCGCCATATGGCCGAACGCGTTGAGGCGGATCGCAAGCCACTGGTCCGGCTCGCCGACCAGACCGTCCGCTACGCCCTGATCATCGTCGGCCTGATCACCGGTCTCGGCACCATGGGTATCGATGTCTCGGCGCTGATCGTCGGTCTTGGGTTGACCGGTTTCGCACTCGGATTTGCCTTGCGCGATGCACTCTCCAACGTGTTGGCCGGCACGCTCATCATCCTCTACCGGCCATTCAAGCCGGGTGATAAGATCACTGTCGCCGGCAATTCCGGCACCGTCTCCAGCATCAACTTTCGCTACTCGATCTTCGAGGCCGACGGCAAGACGATCCTCGTCCCAAACAGCACCATGTTCAGCAATACGGTAACCGTGCAGTAAGAGTCGCGAAGGTGTTGCTCAACCGATCAGCAAGGCCGCGCGACCCGTAATGAGGCCCTTCTCGAGCCGTTCGTGAAGCGCCTCAGCCTCTTCAAGCGGCCGAGTTTCGGTCACGATGGGCCTGATTTCGCCGCGGGCGACGAGGTCCAGGGACTCGATGACGTCCTGTTTTGTCGCATAACGGCTGCCCAAAAACTCGAGCTCCTTGGAGAGCATCGCCATCGACGAAGCGCGGAAGTCCTGTCCCGTGCCGCCAAGAGTGACCAGTCGGCCGCCGCGGCCGAGCGCAGACGCGGCCGCTTCGAGCGTTGCCGTTGACGATACAAAATCGATGGCGACATCGATTCCCTTGCCGTCGGTTAACTCCAGCAGAGCTTCGGCAACGTCACCGCGAGATGCGTCAACGACGTCGGCGGCGCCGGCATCACGGCATGCCTGCAGCTTGTCGGCCGCCGTGTCGACGGCAATCACCTGCGCATGCGCCCAGCAAGCCACCATCACCATGTGGAGCCCGAGGCCACCGCCGGCGCCAACCACTGCGACGGTATCGTTGGGCGTGATCCGTGCCCGCCGCAGCAACTTGACCGGCGTGGCGATCGCGTCCGTGACGACGCCGATCTCCGCCGGATTGGCCGTATGGTCCAGACCCTCGGGGAGCTTGATGAAGTTACGCGCCGAAAGCTTGATATATTCGGCGTAACCGCCGTCGACATGGCGGCCGACGTAGCCGCCCCAGTTTTCGCAAAGGTTTTCCCGGTCGGTCCGGCACCATTTGCAATATCCGCAGGTCAGGTAGAAATAAACGGTTACGGGGTCGCCAGCAGAAAGGCCGGTCACGCCTGCGCCCGTCGCGACGATCTCGCCCGCGACCTCGTGGCCGATAACGCGCGGGTATTCGACGGGCACGCGTCCAGCCCTTACGTGATGAATCGTCAACCCGGCGCCGCAGGCCAGGACGCGCGCCACCGCTTCGCCGGGGCCAGGCGTGGGATCCGGAAGTGTTTCCGAAACGAACGGCGCTCCAGGTTCTCGCAGGACCTGGGCTTTCATCCGCGAGACCTATACAGCTTTTGAAGGGCTTATAAAGAAAGCTTGCCATTGGAGATTTGATTCCCATATGTACCCTACACAGTGAGGAACGTTGTAATGGCACACAAAGCACCCGGAAAAGCTCACAGAGAAGGGATCACCCTCGTTGAATTGATGGACATGTTTCCCGACGAAGTTACGGCGACAGCATGGTTTGAAAGCGTTTTCTGGGGTGGTCAAAGGCACTGCGGGCACTGCGGCAGTACGCGCACTTACGAGGGCGATGGCGGCAACGGCATGCCTTACCGGTGCGCCGATTGTCGCGGATATTTCAGCGTCAAGACCGGAACGGTCATGGCCCACTCCAAGGTTCCGCTTCGAAAGTGGGCCATTGCCATCTATCTGTGTCTCACCAGCTTCAAAAGCGTTTCGAGCATGAAACTTCATCGGGATATCGGCGTGTCGCAGCCTACAGCTTGGTTCATGCTCCACCGTATCCGGGAAGCGTGGGCGGGCGAGAACGGCGGACCTTTCGACGGCCCTGTCGAGGTAGATGAGACTTACTTTGGCGGAAAGCGCAAGAACATGAGCAAGGCCAAGCGCAAAGAGATAGCCGATACTGGACGTGGAACGGCCGGTAAAACAGCCGTGGTTGGAATGAAAGACCGCGACAGCAATAAGGTAACAGCCCTGGTTGTTACCGATACGGATGCCACGACTTTGCAGGGGGTTTGTCACGGAACACGCCGCGCCCGATGCCAAGGTCTATACAGACGATGCGGCGGCCTATAAGGGCATGTCCTTTGAGCACGAGAGCGTCCGTCACAGTGTCGGTGAGTACGTTGACGGCATGGCGCATACCAACGGGATCGAGAGTTTCTGGAGCATGCTCAAGCGCGCCCACAAAGGAACCTTCCACAAGATCAGCCCCAAGCATCTTGACCGCTACGTCCAGGAGTTTTCTGGTAAGCACAACATCCGCGATTCAGGGACGCTTGTGCAAATGCGGGATACTGTCGCCCGCCTCGTCGGCCGGAACCTCCTCTACCGCGACCTCGTCGCCGACAACGGCCTCGCCAGCGGGGCGCGGTCGTAGCGGCTCTACACGGCGGAACAGGGCGCGCGCCAGCTTCTCCGGGGTAGCTCCTACAAGATCGCGCTTGGGGTCCAGTACAGGCACGCCTCTGGTCATCATCTACCCCTTCTTCGGCCATATTAGAAAGAAATCGCGGCTGCGGATGCGGAGATCACTAAACTCTTTGTGTTCCTCAACAAGAGAGAGTCGTATTCCCAATGGTGAAGATGGATTGCGCGGAACCGCCACCACAGTGGGCTTAAGTCGTTTGCATTGTCGCCTTCCAATACGTGCTGGCGTATTGGCTTCACCTTCGGTCCCTATGGCAAGCAGTCTCCCGCTACACATTTGCCTGTGCATCAAGTCTAGGAAATGCCGGTCAGCATCACCGGAATTATTGAAGGAGTGAGGGACAGTCCGAACAAGATGGTCTACAGCGTCCCGTATCGGCATATCAAAATAGCGGACGCGCTTTTGTACTTCGTCCCTATAGACCAGGAACGCCAGCCAAAGCAGGCACACCACCGACAACCCATACGTCAGGATCGCCGGATTCATCACAGGCTCCACCAAGCGCTTTGGATCAATAAACTCCAGAACGCCAGAGTGCTGAACGATCTGGCCGAGTAGCACACCCACGACCGGCGGGATGTATTTCCACATCCCCTCATCGTGCACACGGCGCGCGTGAGTGGCAAGCTTTCTTTATAAGCCCCTTTCGAAACGGCCTCTAACCGGCAGGTCGATCAGATTGCCGCTGCACTTCACGCGGCCAGTCGACCGTTCTTGAAGCTTGGAAACGCAAAGGCTGATGATCGGGCAGTTCCAGGGGTGCGTGTCACAACCATGCATCGGGCCAAGGGGCTTGAGTTCCATGCCGTTGCCATCGCGTTTCTATCGGAGGATGCTTTCCCGCCGAAACCCGCCCTGGCGTCCTCTGTTGATGCCGCGTATAGGCGAGAAATCATTGAGCGAGAGAAGGTGCTGCTCCATGTTGCCGCAACCCGGGCAAAGAAGATCCTGCGGATATCTTGGACCGGAACACCCTCCGATATCTTACCATTAGAGTAACGAGTTTTCCTCCGCCTGAGGTCGCGACGCGTGTATTTGGAGCGTAAATTGCCAGAGATCGTATTCAGAACAGTTGAGGAACATAAGGCACTGACCATGGTCCGGCCCTGAGCCAGAGACGCTTCCGCCTCACGCTGAAGCTTGCCTATTCGGTTAACGCCCATGACCGCTACATGTAGGGTGCCGCCACTCTCCCGAGTAAAGCTCGGCATAGGTTGGAGCAGAGGTGTCGCCCGTGATGCCGAGCAATGAGCGGAAGGCGTTGAACGGGTAGAACCGCCTGTTGAAGCGGAAGGTGAACTCGTTGAGGTAGGCTTGTAGGTGCTGGTGGCTAACGCCGTGGTGGATACCGATCAGCCACGTCTTCAGGTTGGCGAAAACCAGATGGATGATCGGCAGGTATTGCTCGGCAACCTCTGGATCACCACACTCGGCAACAGCGAAGTGCTCATAGCCGCGCTTACCGAGGCCAGCATAGCCGCTCCAATCGTCAGTAACGATCAGCGATCCCGGCGCGACGGTGCTCTCGACGAACCCACAGAGCGACTCGGCGCTACGGTCGAGCACGACGGCGAGCCGAACGCGTCGGGCATAGCGTCCGTCTTTCCGGTTGTCGAGCTTGGTGCCCGGCTTTCGATGACGCACCTCGATGGCACAGGAGACGAGAACCTTGTGGTGAACCCCACGGCCTTCCCCACGCGTTCGCCCGCCAACCCAGGTTTCGTCCACCTCAACATGGTTCTTGGGCTGTCCACCGATCCTGTCTTGGTTGGGCCGCACCATGCCCGAGCGGAGCTTGTGGAGAATTTGAAAGGCCGTCTCGTAGCGCGAAAGACCAAGTTGCCGCTGAAACTGCACGGCGGACATGCCGGGCGTCTGACTGGCGACCAGATAAGCGGCCCAGAACCAGACGTTCAGCGGAGTGTGGCTACGCTCCATCACTGTTCCCACCGTCAGCCCGGTGTTCTGGCGGCACTGGCGGCAGCGCAGGACGCCAGGGCGGTTTTCAAAGTGGAACGGCTCTCCCGCCGTGCCGCAGTGCGGGCAGGCAAAGCCGTCTCCCCAGCGGGCTTTCTCCAGGTAGGCGGCGCAGGCCGCATCATCGGGGAAAAGTCGCTGGAACTCGGGTCGCGAATGCGGGAATGGGAGATCGGCGCGGTCGAGAACATCCATGGCGCGCTCCCCTATATCCGGTTTGCGCCCATTCTAGCCCTAGTGGGTGTGGGTGTAAACCGATAGGCAAGCGCTGAAGCTCTTAGAATTTGCAGAGACGGAGGGGTGGTCGGGCGTATTGCGGTTCGCAATAAGTTTCAATATCGGTTTGTGTTATTTTCGGCCTACATCTTCCGCACAAAAAAAAGGGGCTTACATACTTGACTGAAACATGATCGTTCCCATATGTCTATATGGAACATTAAAACGGGGGTTGGTTATGGGACAAAAAGGGCCAGGGAAAGCGCATCGCGAAGGCATCAGCCTGATAGAGTTGACGGAGATGTTCCCTGACGAAGCAGCGGCGACCGCTTGGTTCGAGAACCTGATCTGGCCGAATGGGCGGCACTGCCCTCGCTGCGGGAGTTGCGAGACCAGCGTGGCATCGGCGACATCTGGTCTGCCCTTCTACTGTCCGTCCTGTAAGCGGGCCTTCTCGGTGCGGATCGGAACGGCGCTTGAGCGCTCCAAGGTTCCGCTTCGCAAGTGGCTGTTTGCGATCTACTTGGAGATGACCAGCCTCAAGGGCGTGTCGTCGATGAAGTTGCACCGCGATCTCAAGGTCACTCAGAAGACGGCATGGTTCATGCTGCATCGTATCCGTGAAGTATGGAACACGGAACGTGGAGGGCTGTTCGCTGGTCCAGTCGAAGTTGACGAGACCTATTTCGGCGGCCGCGAGGGCAACAAGCACGCCAATAAGGAACAACGGTTAGGGCGCGGTGGTGTCGGAAAGTCCGTAATTGCTGGTGCGAAGGACCGGGCCACGAACGAAGTGCGGGCGGAGGTTGTCCAAGCGACTGACGCGAAGACATTACAGGGTTTTGTGGCCGATCATGCCGCGCCGGACGCGATTGTCTACACCGATGAAGCCGCAGCCTACAAGGGGATGCCCTTCAAGCATGAGAGCGTCCGCCACAGCGCCGGCGAGTATGTCAAGGAGATGGCCCATACCAACGGCATGGAGTCCTTCTGGGCCACTTTGAAACGGGCGCACAAAGGCGTCTACCACAAGATCAGCGCGAAGCACCTGGACCGCTACGTGCAGCAGTTCGCGGGCAAGCACAACGCCCGCGAAGCCGACACAATCAGACAGATGCAGAATGTCGTTGCCGGGATGGTGGGGAAAAGGCTGATGTACCGCGATCTGATCGTGGACAGCGGGCTTCCATCTGGAGCACCTAGCGATTAGGATTTGGAAGTCGGTGGCCTGAATGGCCACCTTCACA
This sequence comes from Alphaproteobacteria bacterium, assembly GCA_963664465.2. GTDB lineage: Bacteria > Pseudomonadota > Alphaproteobacteria > UBA8366 > CAVOAK01 > CAVOAK01. The sequence continues at coordinate 292,536 of CAXXSU010000002.1, forward strand.
TTCAGCAGAACGACGTAAGTATCTGGGGCTGAGAAATGTCTGAATGGTCCGTCGCAACTCAATTTTGGGCGATTACCGGGGGCATTGCGGCTGCGCTTATCGCCAGCATCGCGGGCACTTATCGCCATCGGCGTGGTAATCTTCAAGGCCGGCCGATGGACGGGGGTTATCAATACAAGTCTTGAATCCTTCAAGGGAACAATAACCAAAATCCAGGAGGACATAAAGGATGCGGTGCGTGAAATCAAGGAAGCAGTGACCAAGACTCAGGCGGACATCAACAGCTTGCAGCTTGAGCTCACGTCCAAAACGCTAAGCCCTGGCAGCCCACTCGAGCCAAACGAATTGGGCAAAAAAGTTTCTGAGACCATAGGCGTCCCTTCAATAGTGAAGGGCCTTGCCGCTGGTTTGAGTGAAAAGGCTGAGGGCAAGCATCCATACGATATTCAGGAACTATGCTTCAATTTTGTCCGCGATGATTACGATCCAAGCGATGAAGTTGAGAAGAATATCAAGGAATTCGCCTATGAAAACGGTATTAGCCGCGCCGATGTTATGGATGTTCTGGCGGTTGAATTGCGTGACGAGATTCTTCGGTTGATAGGACACAGAGAATAAACATGATGGATAATAAAGCTGTATCGAAAGACAAGCCCAAGCCCCCTGCTGTTGAGGTTAAGGTGGTCAACCCCCGCTACGAGGGCGCGACTTTCGAGATGGTGGTCAAGGCGATGTTACAGCGCCCGAAGAAGGATGAGAAGCCAAAGGACGAGAAGCCGGAAACCGACTAGCGTTCAGCTAAGTATGTAAGTCCCCTTTTTTTACCCGTTAGATATTTGCGAAGATGAAACGCCTGAAATAGGGCACGTCTTCTCCGCGAGGAACTTTTTGGGTAAGACGTCTTGGTAATCCCGGAATCGCCAGTGTACAGGTCATTCAGTTCGTGCTGCGCCGGCATTGGATGGGTAAACACAAACCCGCAGCCATCACATTTCACGAACTGGAAGCCATCGATTAGATGGTAATTGTGGACGGCTTGGTCGGAGCAGACCAAACAAGCGGTTCCCGTAGGCTCATTCATTTATGAGCTCCGATGTGTCGGCCTCTGCGCCGGGATAGTGCGACTGAATCTTTGCAAATCGAATGTTATCTGCGAATCAACACTTCAATAACTGTGATAGCCATAACGGGAAGTGATGAGCAACGCTACCTTTGCGGCCACTCATCGCTTTAGAAGTTTATTCGCGGCGCGTGAAACCGAAATCCAAATCGGAGCGGGATCGGACCCGTCGCCCAAATCGCGCCGGGCGACCCGGGCGACGCCGGGCGACAATAAGGGATGCGGTGCTCTGGCCATTTCTACCAGGACGCAATCTTTCGGTGGCAATAAGAATATCGGCGCCCGTTTCGGGCGTGGCCGGCCCGAGCCCTGGCATACGACCAGCTTAGTTTAAATCCGAACTCCGCTTCAGTGTGTCAACGCGATGCGGCGGTAGGAGAGCGCCTCGGCGACGTGCAGGCGACGCAAGCTCTCCTCGCCCTCGAGATCGGCCAGCGTGCGCGCTACGCGCAGCACCCGGTGATAGCCGCGGGCCGAGAGCTTGAGGCGCTCGACGGCCTCGGTCAGCAGCTTTTGACCTTCGCTGTCGGGCGCGGCGATCTCTTCCAGCAGCGTGCCGTCGGCCTCGGCGTTGGTGCGGATGCGGTTGCCTTCCGGCAGCCGCTCGTAGCGGGCGAGCTGGATCCCCCGGCAGTGGGCGACGCGGGCCGCGACTTCGGCCGAGCCTTCCGCCGGCGGCGGCAGCGACAGGTCAGCCGGCGAGACGGCCGGCACGTCGACATGCAAATCGATGCGGTCGAACAGCGGTCCCGAAATCCGAGCCTGGTATTCCTGCGCGCAGCGCGGTGCGCGGCCGCAGGCCAGCGCCGCGTCATCGAGATGCCCGCAGCGGCAAGGGTTCATCGCTGCCACGAGCTGGATGCGTGCCGGATAGGTTACGTGAAGGGCCGCGCGGGCAACCAAGACGTAACCGGACTCCATCGGTTGCCTGAGTGCCTCAAGGGTCCGGCGCTGAAATTCCGGCAATTCGTCGAGAAACAGCACGCCGTTATGCGCCAGCGAAATTTCGCCTGGACGCGCTCGCTGACCGCAGCCGACCAAAGCCGGCAAGGAGGCTGAGTGGTGCGGGTCGCGAAACGGCCGCCGCCGCAAGAGCCGCCCCTCGGCGAGCTGGCCGGCGACCGAGTGGATCATGCTGAGTTCGAGCGCTTCCTTCGCGTCGAGTGGCGGCAGAATTCCGGGCAGCCGTTGTGCCAGCATCGACTTGCCAGCGCCAGGCGGGCCGATCATCAGCAGGTTGTGGCCGCCTGCCGCGGTCACTTCCAGCGCGCGCTTAGCGGTTTCCTGGCCCTTGATATCGGCCAGGTCTGGATTGCTGCCCGGTTCTTCGGCAATGCGGGGTTCGGGCGGCGTCAGAACCTGGGTTCCCTTGAAGTGGTTGACGAGCGCGATCAGGTTGGACGGCGCCAACACTTCGCATTCGCCTGCCCAGGCGGCCTCGCCGCCGTTCGCCTCCGGGCAGATCACGCCGCACTGCCGTGCTTGAGCGTCGACCGCTGCCGGCAGCACGCCGGCAACCGGGCTCAGGGTGCCGTCGAGCGCGAGTTCGCCGAGCGCCACATAGCCTTCCATGTCCTCTGCGCCGAGCACGTCCATGACGGTCAGCAGGCCGATTGCAATCGGCAGATCGAAATGGCTGCCTTCCTTCTGCAGGTCGGCCGGCGACAAATTGACCGTGATGCGCTTGGGCGGCAGGGCCAGGCCTAGCGCACCCAGGGCGGCCCGCACCCGCTCGCGGCTTTCGGCCACCGCCTTGTCGGGCAGGCCAACGATGGTGAAGGCGGGCAGCCCATTTGCCATCTGCACCTGGACGTCGACAGGCCGCGTCTCGATGCCCTGAAATGCGATCGATTTGATGCGTGCGACCATATTCGGGCCGGCCTCCAGGTCCGGGAGGACCAGTTAAGCGGGCACCGTCCGAAAAATCCACCGGTCAGTGCAAACCGGTGGCTGCGGCGCCATGTTCGGGCGCCATGTTCGGGCGCCAAGCGGACGCCACGCGGTGGCAGGCGGCATATTCGACGACTCAAAGTCCGATTCCGGTCAGATTGACGGTAAACCGGTCAGATTGTCGGGTGGACGCTGACAGCACTTGTGGTGAGGTTGTCGATAGCGTCCGCGCGTTCGCGCGCATTGCGGCGCATTGCACGGTCAATCAAAAGCCAGAACATGCGCGCATCAATGCGGACAAGGAAAACACGTATTCAGTTGGTGTCATGGAACAGCCGGTTCTATCCAATCTGACGGTTCAGCGCCGCGATATCGATTCCGGCGATGCGATCACTGCAGACGAAGCGATTTCGGATGCCGGCAGCGCTCGCATTGAGCTGCCGGAGGTGGCGTCCATCCCGGTTGCCGACACGAACATCCGTTACGCGCGGCTGTTCTGGACCCTGCAGGACGAAATTCACCACGAGCAGCCGGTCAGCGTGCCCGACGCAGGCGCGCTAAACCTTACCGCCGTCTGTTGGTATCGCCGCCTTAAGGATGGTGTATCGGATGCCGGCGTCCTCGACGTCTTCGGTCTGGACTTGGGTGCGGACCGTCCGCTCAGGCATGTTCTGGAAGGATCAGAGATTTCCCAATCTTTGGCAGGCGGGTCAGAGGATGCGGGGCGGCGCTTTCACACCGAGCCGGTCGGCGTTACGGTGCGCGCCCTACCGAAATTAACTGCATTGCGTTTCGATCACTGGCATGTCATCGGCGACGAGGACGGACTTCGTGTCAGCGATCTCACCCTCGACGTCGAACCAGGCGTGTCGGCCCTTGCGGTTGCCGTCTACAGGGCAACCGGCACTGGCGCCGCTTTGCCGCGTCGTGAGTTCGCGCTCGGCGGCAATCAGGACAATAGTCCGCATCATGGCCTAGGCGCCTGGATCGCTGGGCGCTTGCGGGGCTCCAGGCGAGCGTTCGGTAAGGCGGAGTAACGGGCGAATACGGCCTTAAGCGCAGATTGCCGTCTAACAGGTGTGTGGCGGGTTGGGGTATCCGAGAGCGACGGCAAGGGCATAGCCCTTACATTTGCCGGGGCCCGCCACCAAATTTTATTCAGCGAATGCCACGTTGCACACCGTGCCACGGCATGTTTTGTGCGTGAAATTCATGGTTATCCCGAGGTAAAACTAGGCAACTCGCCGCATGCTTTTGGACTTCGTCGTCACCGGCAAATTCTCAACCTACGACTTCTTGTTGAATTTGCCGCTCCATGCCAACGCGCAGAGCGCGCGCAGGGCGGCGCTTGCCGCGGCGGCGGCGGGCAGAAGCGAAGCCGGCACGCGCAATTCCTATGCGGCAAGCGTCGATATCAGGGCGGCCAACGCCCGGGCGGCTGCCTTCGAGGGTTTGCGCAGCAAGCTGAATACCGTGACACAGACGCTCGACAAGGTGGTGGAGAGGCTTGGGCAGGTGAAGGATATTCTCCTCGATTTGCAGAAGCGCATCACGCTTGCGGCAAAAACTGGTGTTACGGCCACTGAGCGCACCGCTTACGCGCAGCAATTCGACCAACTGCTGGGCAATCTCAATCTCAAGGTCAAGTCAGCTGGGTATTCAGGCACGAACCTGATCGGCACGAGCTTTCGGGACTCCTTCACGCCGGCCGATCTCGAATACCGCGCGCGGCCCAATAGCAATGTGACGGTGAGCGTAAACGGCGAGTATCTTGGCAGCGACTATTATGTCGAGGATGCGAGCGGTGACCGGCATTATCCGACGATCTATGGGTCGACGCTGGTGATCGCCCCCAACACCGATCCGCTCGACGCAGGAACACTTCTGAAAAGCGACGACCAGATCTCCTACGATTCGAGCAGCGGTGCGATTTCGATTACCGCTGATGGCGCCGGCGCGCCGCATCTGTCGGGCACGCTGGTGCGCAAAGGGCTCGGTGTCGTGCATTCCTGGCTGTATGGCGACTTCCAGACGACAGGGGACATGGATACCGCTCTCACCGACGTCAACAACGCGTTGTCGACCATCCGCAACAGGATCAACGTTTTCGCCTCGCATGCCAAACAGGCGAACGTGCGCTACGATTTCACCAAGCAGGCCATAACCGACAGCCGCAACGCCGCTTCAAAGATTTCGACCGCCCTGCAGGTCGAGGAAACGCGTGCTTCGCTGCTGGCGCAACGCAGGCAACTCCTGATCAGCAGCGCCATTACATCGTCGCTCACCTACAACGCGAACGGGCTGCTCGATATCGTTCAGGGCGGCAACATCTCCTTCGATACGTAACGTCGAATCGTCGCCATTTAGGGGGCCGGCCACATGGCCCTTCAAATTTGGCGCAAAAACTGGCAGAATATAAGGCGGTAAGTCGGCTCGCGTTTCCCTCGCAGCGTTGAGTTGGAATCGCAGTAAGCCGGCTTTCCATATTGAGGTACGGACAAACTTTGGCGTGGGGACGCCATGGCGACGGTATCTAGCGATGCAATCTTGGTGGGGCTGTCCAGCTTCTTGCCGGACGCACGCTTCCGCACGCTTGGGGTGATCGAGCGCCCGGCGCCGGTGGCCAAGCTGTCTGCCGCGCGCGATTTGGACTCTCGCCAGGCCTTGGCGCAGGCCCGCAGCTTTGCTGCGTTGCTGCCAGATCAGAGAACGGCTGTAGACGCGCTGGATGCTGCGGTCACGGCGCTGACGTCGGCTCGGGCGCTTCTGCGGGATCTCGTGCACCAAGTTGAGCTTGCCCAGGTATCCACCGCCAGTGCCGAGGACCGGCGGTCTTACGCGCTGGCCTTCGACCAGAGCCTCAGAGACTTCAATATCATCATCAATGCAGCCAGTGGCGGCGGCATCAATCTGATCGGTGGCGTCGAACGCGGCGTGTTTCTGCCGAACGACGTGGAGTATGTCGCAAGGCCTGGTTCCTTTAACAGTGAGAGTATAAGCGGCAGCTATCTCGGATCGGATTTCTTCATCGAGGATGCCAGCGGCGATCAATTCTTTCCGGGCGTCTTTGGCCGCCAACTCGAAGAATTGCCGGAGCCTTCGCCGGTTAACGAGATTGAATTGCTTGAAGACGACACGATCGTTTTCGATTTTGATACCGGGGTGATCTCGCTGACGCGTAACGGCGCCGGCTCGACGTTCCTCGAGGGTACTGTCACGCGGGCCGGCATACGCTTGTTGAATTCCTACTTTTACGAAGGGTTCCAGGACGCCTCGTTGCGTGACCAGGCCGCGACCGACGTGCGTGACGCCATTACCAGATTCGACGCCGCGACCGCCGCCTTCGCAGCCCAACGCGCAACTGCGAGCGCTCGGCTGGCATTTACCCAGGCAGTGGCCGCGCAGAATTTGGATGTAACGATCAAGCTTGAATCAGGCTTCGAGACGGTCAATCTTTCGACCTATTCTTCAGATGGCGAACTCCAACAGGGCGACGACAGCGAATCTCTGTTGGAGCTGCTGGTCTAGTCCAACTAGACTTAGCTCGGTTTCGAGGGGCCGCGATCTCGGTTTAATCGCCGCTCGATGGCATCCCAGATCTGCGCTTCCAGCGAAACATCGTCGAACCGGTTTACTTCCTGAAGACCGGTTGGGGATGTGACGTTTATCTCGGTCAAATAGTCGCCGATCACGTCGATCCCAGCGAAAATCAGCCCGCGCTCGGCAAGCACCGGGCCGAGGGCGCTGCAGATCTCGATCTCGCGCGCCGTCATCTGCCATTTTGTTGGCTGTCCGCCCGCATGCATGTTGGAGCGAGCTTCACCCTCCGCCGGAATTCGGTTGATGGCGCCAGCAGGCTTGCCGTCGATCAGGATGATGCGGCGGTCGCCAGCGCGCACGTCTGCGAGATATTGCTGGACGATTACCGGCTCACGATAGAACTCGGTAAACATTTCGAGGAGCACGTTCAGATTGTCGTCCTGCGGGCGCAGGTGAAACACACCCGCACCACCATTGCCATAGAGCGGCTTGATGATGATGTCGCCCATATCCTTGCGGAAAGCCACGATCTCGTCACGATCGGTCGTGATGAGCGTTTGCGGCATGAGTTCGGAGAAATGAGTCACCAGAAGCTTTTCTGGTGCATTTCGAACCGCTACCGGATCGTTTACCACGAGCGTCGCGGGATGGATGTGCTCAAGCAAGTGCGTAGCGGTGATATACGCCATGTTGAACGGCGGATCCTGACGCATCAGGATGACGTCCACCGTCGCCAGATCGAGGACCTCTGCAGCCCCCATTGCCGCGTGATCGCCAGCAACGCGTTGTACGGTGAGGGGGCGGGCTTTGGCATAGACGCGCCCGTGGCGGAGGGTGAGGTCGCTCGCCAGGTAGTGAAACAGCGCATACCCGCGGCTTTGCGCCTCCAGGGCCAGGACAAAAGTGCTGTCGGCGTCAATGTCGATCGCCTCAATGGGATCCATCTGGATCGCAACCGCAAGGCTCATACCGCTCCCCCCTAGTTCACGCGTCTTTGCAGGCGTTGCAATAGAAGCGCGGCTTCCTGACGCGGTCCGTCTCGAACCTCGCGTTGCAGGTATTCGTCGAGTGCTGAAATTGCTGCCTGTAGGTTGCCGAGCTTTGCTTCCAGCGCCGCCATTTCGCGCAAAAGCGAAGATTCGCTGGGCGCAAAGTCGAGCATCACCTTTATGGTGCTGACGGCGCGAGCGCCTTCACCGAGTTGGGTCAGACGCAGTTTAACGTTGTTCTGCAGCCGTAGCAGGATATCGCGGTCGGTGACGGTTGCATAATGATGTGGTGCCAGTTCCGCATCGGCCCCAATGGTCGCTTTAAGCAGGCGGCGCAAGTCATCTGCGGTGCGCGTAGCGCCTTCGTTGAACGGGTCGATGATTGCGCGACGACCCTCATGCTCGAGCAACACGAGAAAATGTCCAGGAAAGTTCAGTCCTTCGGCCGACCAACCCTGAGCTCTCGCAGCCCGCAGATAGAGAATGCCGAGGGAAATCGGTAGCCCTTTTCGGCGGTCAATGACCCGCATCAAGTTGGCGTTTTGCAGGTCGTCGTATGTTGCAACGTCGCCTTGGTAGTCATTTTCGACGACAATGACCTGACGCAGGGCAGCAATGCATTCCTCAAGGGTTCGGGCTTTTCCGCCGATGGCCGTCTCGACACCATTATTCAACACCGACATGTGGTCGCGGTATCGCGCCAAATCGACACGCGGTCGTTCGAGAGCGGCGAGCGCCAGGGCGCCCTCGAATATGTCGAACCCGCTGTCGGGTCCGTCGCCAATACCCTTAAGAAGGTCCCGGGCATCTGGCGTACTGTGCGGGCGATCTGTGGTCATCATGTAGCGCCAGCCTTTGTACCGACCTGGTCTTTTACCCTGACGTAGCTGACGATCCGCCGAACGTATTTCAGATTTCGCGCATGTGCCCTTACGCGCCCAAGTTCCGTCGAATCTTGGGCAATTCCCATCAGATAAACCGTACCGTTGACCGTATCGATCGCATAGTTGATCGCCTTGATCTCACCGTCGACGGTGAGCTTGATTCGAAGTTGAGCCGACACCCACGCATCGCGGGTCACATCAAGCAGGTCGCTCTGGTCGGCTACCTCGATTTCATTTAGCACCTCGTTGACGCCGTCGACCTGCCAAGCGAGGCGAACCGCCTCAATTCTATCATCTGATTTCGGAACCATTCCGGTTAGGAGCACGCGCCCCTCGACGACATTCGCCGATATCTTGGCAAAAATATTGAAATCGTGCTCGATCCAGTTCTGGTTGACCTTGGCCAGGATCAGGGTGTCCTTGACGCCGGTCTTGAAGCCACGCTCCTGCGCGGACATCGTGCCGGCGGCGGCTCCGGCTCCCGCAACCGCGCCGATTGGCGTACAGCCGCTGGCCAATATTGATGCTGACAATGTGCATATCGCAGCAAGATAGAGGAACCGAATGGGCGGGCGCTGCGGGGTATGAGTCATATCAAGATCGTGCTTGGCGATGAAAAGCGATTGGCGTGTCGAACTGTAACTAGGCGTGTCGAACTGTAACTAGTAGGGGTCGGAACGCCAAGCATCTACGATGTGCTCAGGCAATCGCCAAGGCCGCACGAGCATTGCGTCGAATCGAATCGTAAGCCCGGCAAGTTCCGGACGACCGGCGATCAACCATTCTGCCGCCCTCGTGAGTCTGGCTTTCTGGCGATCGGATATGGCTTCGGCAGCGGTTGCGAAATCTCGGCGCGCTTTTACTTCTATATAGGGTATCCTATTCGCTCTCGTAGTGCCTAGATCTGGGGGGCAGGGCTGGGTCTGCCCCCGACGAGCTTCTTGTATGGCACGGGCTCCAGTTGCACTGCTTGCTGGAGGAGTCGATAGAACAGGAGGCCGCGAGCTTTGGATCGGCGGCGATTGAAGCGGAACGTGAACTCGTCCAGATAGTAATCAAGCTGGGAGGCGCTAATAGCCCCATGGTGAATACCCAGCCACCACCGATCAAGGAGGCCGGCTACCCGATGAACTTGGGGCATGACAATGTGGGCTGGGTCGCCGCTGGCGGAAATATTTTTCGGCTGGTGTTCGAAGCCGACTCCCGTGAGACCGTTGTAGGCTCGCCAGCCATCGGTTCGAATCGTTGCTCCCGGGCACACAGCCGTTTGGACGAAAGGAATGAGGCTCTCGGCGGATGCGTCCTCGACACGCGCCATGCGGATACGACCGGTGCCCCGACCCCGGATTTCGGCGGCAATCGCGACAATCGATTTCTTGTTTGTTTTCCGCCCCGTAACGCCAACCTCCCGGCCGCCCACATAGGTTTCGTCGACCTCGACCTCGCCATTCAGAAGCTCTCTGCCCGGTCGAACCATGGCCCGGCGCAGCTTATGGAGCCATGTCCAAGCCGTTTGATAACCGCCCAGGCCGAGTATTCGTTGAACCCCAAGCGCACTGACGCCGTGCTTCTGATTCGTCACATACCACATCGCCTGGAACCAAAGCCGCAACGGTTTCCGCGTACCCTCGAAGATCGTCCCCGCGGTCGGCGACGTCTGACGTTGGCATCCCGCACATCGCTGTTGGCCCCTGGCCGTCACCCACGCCTCGGTTCCCCCGCAGGCCGGACACCGAAACCCGGCAGGCCAACGGACACGCCGAAGAAAATCCGCACAGGCGGCCTCAGAAGCGAACCAGTCGTCAAATTCCATAAGCGTGCGAGGGTAATCGATCCCGCCAACGGGATGGGCAGTATTCTCGGCCATCACAACATCTTGCCACTACGAGAGCGAATAGGATACCCTATTTTTACAATTCTAAACGGAACGGCGCTTTGGTGATGTGCATTGTCCGCTTATGGCTACAAGCAGACCATCATTGTGAGTTTGGAATAGGTCCGCTTACCGGCCTAAAGCAGTCATCGGCAGTGGACACCTGGAACGTCCGCCTATGACCCAAAGCGGACAGTATCCAAACACGGGCAACGGCCCAAATAGGATGTTCTATCGCAACCAGTTCTAACTAATGGGCACCTCTAAGAATTGGTGAGTTGCCGGAGGATATTGTTTAACTAGGCTGTCACCAGCTCCAGCCATGCCGGAGCCGAGATTTTCGGGGTCTTCCACGCTCCAATTGAGTTATTTCCGCTTCAAGACCGTCCCCAGGCGGTCTTCTCCTCCGAGTATCGTCACACGGCCGCCGCGAGACGCTCCAGTTGGACCAGGCGGCGCATGTTGTAGGCGAGGTTCTTCAACCCGATCCGCGCCTTCGCCCGCACCAGCCCGACACTACGCACCAGCGTCCCGCCCATGTCGTTGCTCTGGGCCCCGAAGACATGCTCGACGCGGACCCGAACCGACGAACGGGTCTTGTTGCCTTGCTTCTCGCGCTCGCTCAACGGCTTGTTGCGGCGGCCCTTGCGATGGATCCGGCTCCGCAACCCCTTCTCCTTCAGCGACGCCTCGATCTCCGCCGAGCGGTAAGCGCTGTCCGCCCACACACCCAAAGCCGTGTTGTCCCCATCCAGGATATCGTCGAGGACTTGGCTGTCGTGCTCCGCCGCGTCGCTTACATGATAGCGCCGCACCAGCTTGTGCCGACGGTCCACGTTGACATGGTTCTTGTAACCGTAATGGCTCTTGCCGTGCTTCTTGGTCCACCGCGCCTCGACATCCTTTTGGCGCCGCTTTGCCGGCTTGTCCTCCCAGCCTGCCGGCGTCTCGCCCGCCTTTATCCGCGCGTTCTCCTCGCGGCTGTTGCGCTGTTTGGGTACCGCCACAATCGAGGCGTCGATGATCTGGCCGCCCATCGCCAGATAGCCCTGATCCTTCAGGTAGCCATCGAACGTCTCGAATAAAGCCTCGATCACGCCAGCTTGCGTTAACTGTTCGCGGTACAGCCACACCGTCTTGGCGTCGGGAACCCGGCCCTCTAGACCCAACCCCAGAAATCGCATGAACGACAGGCGGTCACGGATCTGATGCTCAACTTGGTCGTCCGAGAGATTGTAGAGCGCGCACAGAATGATCGTCTTGAACATCACAATCGCATCCCACGGCTTGCGTCCCGCCCGCGATTTGCGCACCTTGTCCGCACGCCGCCACACCGCCTCAAGACGGGCGCGCAAGTCCTCCCACGGAACCACCCCGTCGATCTTCAAAAGCGGCTCGTTCTTGGCGTCAAGACCGGAATACCGGTTCCCAAGATCGAAAAACCCCATCTGACCCATCAACCACGCCTCCCGCTATCAACAAATCGTCAACCCGATTCTAAATCGACGACGCCCGAAAAAGGAGAATTTTTAGAGGTTCCCTAATACTGGTTTCGTTCGTGGGGGCAGGTTACCACCCTGTCTTATTAATCCGTCAGGGACACGATCTTCTTCGGATCGAAGGATAAGGATTCCGTTACGATGACCGACACGGGAACCTCCAATGATCGCTTCAATACGATGAGTTGTCTCTTGGCTGCTCTGAAGGAAGCCCAGGACACAGTGCGTGCCTACGATTCGAAGGCCCAGATTGTGGGTGTCGGCTTCATATTTTCTATAGGTGTAATTACGAACTTCGGCGCGATGATCCCCAGTGAATGGGAGATCGGCGCGCTCGGTCTGATACTTGGGTGGACGTTAGCTATCGGTCCAATAGTTCTATTTGGCATGGTCCTTTATCCCTCACGTTCGATTGCTCCGGCTCTCGGACCCCGCGTCGACGCCGTCAAGCACACTTACTATTTACGCGGACAAGATCGTAATCTCGACACTTATCTATCCGACATCGACTCCTGCAACTGGAAGGAGGAATTCGGGTGCGAAATCATGAAGGTCTCGGGATTACGGGATCTCAAACGGCAGCGATTTATGAGGGCACTTTACGCCGCAGGCTTGAGCTACCTGGTGGTGATTGTTCTTCAAGTGAGTCGGTTACTTGGCATGGGAGAGCTTTCCTGGCTGTACCAGTAGTTTGAATACAACTTGATGATACTCATGAGAGGTAACATCAAAATTGTCGGAGCTACTCGGAAAGGGAACTGCTTTCCAATAACCCCCTGTCAATGGCGGAGCAAAAAGGGACCACCTCGGCGGTGTAAGAAGGGACCGCTTGGCGGCTGCGGGCTTGTCCCCGTAGTCCACGGGAGGGCCCCGCGTGCGACGCGGCGTGCCCTCAACAGGCTGACGCGGCGGCGCGCGCGGGAGGGACCTGTGGGCCCACGGGGTCAAGCGTGGGCTGGGTGGTCGGTTCAGTTAGCAGTCGGGGTTTGACGCCTGCGGCTCTGGTTGAGCCTGTAGCTGTCACCGTTCATCTCGAGGATGTTGACGTGGTGGGTGAGGCGATCGAGGAGCGCGCCGGTGAGGCGCTCGGAGCCGAACACCTCGGTCCATTCGTCGAAGGGCAGATTGGTGGTGACCAGGGTCGAGCCCCGCTCGTAGCGTTGGCTGAACACCTCGAACAACAGCTCGGCGCCGGTCTTGGACAGCGGCACGAAGCCGAGTTCGTCGACGATCAGAAGCTTGTAGGTGGCGAGCTTCTTCTGGAACCTCAGCAGCTGCTTGTCATCGCGGGCCTCGATGAGTTCGTGGACCAGCGCGGCGGCGGTGATGAAGCCGACCGAGAGGCCCTTCTGGCAGGCCGCCAGGCCGAGACCGAGGGCGATGTGGGTCTTGCCGGTCCCACTGTTGCCGAGCGCGATGAGGTTCTCGCGGCGCTCGATGTACTCGCAGCGGGCCAGCTCCAGGACCAGCGCCTTGTTGAGCGAGGGGATGACCTTGAAGTCGAAGCTGTCGAGGCTCTTGACCACGGGGAAGCGCGCCGCCTTGATGCGCCGCTCGACCATGCGGCGCTCGCGGTCGATCAGCTCGAGCTCGGCGAGTCTCAACAGGTAGCGGACGTGATCGACGCCTTCCGAGGCGCACTGCCGGGCGATCTTGTCGTACTCGCGCAGGAAGGTCGGCAGCTTCAGCGTCTTGAGGTGGTGGGCGAGCAGCACTTGCGGTGTGTCGGTCATGCGCCGAGCCCCGACAGCAGGCTCATGTACGACTTGGCGGACGTCATCGCGACCCGGGCGCGCGGCAGATACGGATAGACGTCGAGGTTGAGCCTGGGCGGCCGCCGCTCGATGCGGCACAGTACCAGGTGCTTCACCGCATCAAAGCCGATTGCGCCGAGCCGCAGGGCGTCGCCGACCGCACCCTCGACCTCCTCGAGCCGGAAGGTCTCCAGTAGACGGAGCACCTGGACGTACTCGCGCTTGCCTGCCTTGCCCATACGAGCTTCGAGGAGCCGCCGCAGAGTGATGAAGGCCTCGGGCAGGTCCCAGCCCGCCAATGGCGCGGCCTGGTCGAGGGCGCCGATCTTCTGCTCGATCAAGGGCAGGTAATGCAGCGGGTCGAAGATCAGGTCCTCGCTGTCGTAGGACCGGCGGTGCCGGGCGATCACCTCAGCCCCGCAGCTGATCACCACCTCATCGACGTAGCCCCGGATGAGCACCTCACGGTGGCCGTAGGCCACGGGCACGGAATAGTCGTTGCTGCGGTAACGCACCAGCGACAGCGAACTCGCCCGTCCAGGGCGCTTATCGCAGGCATCATAGGGAGCAGGCGGCAATGGCAAGAGAACTTGACGATCCCGCTCGAGACGCTCGCCGATGGTCTCCTTGTGGCCCCGCAGCCGCGCCGCCTGGCGCCGGCGGCACTGTTCGGCGAGAGCATCGTTGAGGGCCGCGAAGCTCTCGGCACGCGGGACGGGGACCAGGAAGTTCCGCCGGATGAAGCCGACCAGTCCCTCGACCTTGCCCTTGTCGTTGCCCTTGCCCGGCCGGCCGAACCTGTCCTCGAACAGATAGTGGGACTGAAGCTCCGTGAAGACGCGCGTTCGCTGCCGCTTCCCATCGCCCAGGATCCGGGCAACCGCCAGCTTGGTGTTGTCGTACAGGATGGAGCGGGGGACGCCGCCGAAGAACGCAACCGCCGCGTTGTGGCCATCGCAGAACGCCTCGGTCGTCTCCGCCGGGTAGGCCTTCACGAAGCAGGCATCACTGTGGGGAAGATCGAAGGCAAGGAAGTGGACCTTGCGCGCCACGCCGCCGATCACCGCCATCGCCTCGCCGAAGTCCGCCTGGGCGTGGCCGGGGGAATGGACGAGCGGCACGAACATCTCGCGCGACCGAAGCCGCCGCTCACGGACATAGTCCTTCACGATGGTGTAGCCGCCGGTGAACCCGTACTCGTCCCGGAGACGGTCGAAGATCCGCTTCGCCGTGTGCCGTTGCTTGCGGTGGCTGGTCCGATCGTCTTCCAGAATCCGATCGATGATCCCCGTGAACGGACCCAGCTTCGGCCGCCGTGGCGGCTTGCCGCGGCGATACCCCGGCGGCACCGAGAACGACAGCATCTTGCGTACCGTCTTGCGGTCCAGCCCGAACACCCGCGAGGCCTCGCGGGTGCTCATTCCCTCGACACGACACGCCCGCCGGACCCGCGCGTACATCTCCACCCGATACATCCCCCCGCCTTCCAGTCAGAGCAACCCTGACAGAAGGCTATACGCGGTCCCATTTTGGTCCGCCACAGCCGGATCAACCGGCCGCTTCAGTGGGGGATTATTGCGCCGCCGTTCTCAAGCGCGTGGTCAATGAGCGAGGGATGTCGATTGAGAATGTTAGCTGCCAGGGCCGCACCTCCCGAATGGGCGGCAACCACAACCTTGCGGGCGTTCCAGCGGCCTCTGAGTCCACTGATTGCATCTGCAATCGCCTCGGTGTTCGTGACGTTAATACTGTCGCCTACTGACTCTCCTCTTTCTCCGTCGGATCGATTTCCCTGAGGATCGATATAACCCGGTCTAAGCAAACCGACCGCGACCACGTCACTGTTGGCCATTGCCACCTTTCCAGAAAATGCGTATTGGTACTCAGGTTCATGGAACGGTGCGTCGCCGTGAATGACCACCATCAGAACTGGTTTCTCGCTTAATTCCTCGCTTTCGAACGTGCGTATTCCCAGGCGATAGGGTCCACCTTGGATCCACGTTTGTTCACCAGAATTGGGCGCAACTATTTTGGACGTCGCTTTCATCAACCGCCAATTTCAACCTATTATGCAGATTAATTCCTCGAAGCAGATGAACTGACTTGGTACTGAATCCTCGGGTCTGGCAAATTATCTAAGGAATGCAAGATGATTACGTTCTCTGAGAGAGTTGGTACAAATTGGATAGGGATATGCTTGTTCCTTACACTTGTTCTTGGCGTCGACCCGATGTCTCCATCTTTGGCGCGCCAATGGAACGAAACGCCACAATCCAAGGCGCGGGAATATTCGAAAATCGTTGACCAACGATCTGCAAAGGAGCTCGTTGTAGTTCTCTGGCTTGCGCCGCAACTCGTTCCGCCGGGCCCCACCGCGGCACAAACAAAGAGAGTCTTAGAGGACTTCACCGTGATTGGATTGATCCATGCAGACATAAATGAAAATGGCTCTATGAACTTCAGGAAAATATCCAAGCTCAATCTTAAGCCATTTCACGGCGGATTGGAGGCACCGATAAGTAGGGGGGCTTTGCCACCTTTGGCAGCCGGAGCTATTGTCGCCATAGAGCAAGTTTTCTCGCAAGAACTTGGAAATTTGGGTAAGGGGACGAGTTGGTTCGTATTTGGTGGAAAATGGAACGATAGCTGTGGCAAAGGCGGGTTTTGGGTGCCATACGCAGGAACCGACTATGACTACACTATGCCAATGCCAGGTTGCTAAGCCTTCGCCATGC
The DNA here is from genome assembly GCA_963664465.2 of Alphaproteobacteria bacterium. Classification (GTDB taxonomy): domain Bacteria; phylum Pseudomonadota; class Alphaproteobacteria; order UBA8366; family CAVOAK01; genus CAVOAK01. The sequence goes on from CAXXSU010000002.1 coordinate 308,820, forward strand.
AACAGATCGAAACTCGCTTTCCGTATTCTCGCCACAACCGTGAACTGATAGGTGTTGAAATTTGGTATCGCCTTCGCTGGCGCGCTGGTGATCTAGACGGGTAGGCCGTCTGAAAAGCGATCCTCAAAGTAGCAAATGATCTGTTAAACAAGAGGCCCGACCGAACGGTGGATTGATGATGCGAAATGTCCGCTTCTGGCTGAAAGCGGACCATCATCGTGAGGCGTGGAAACGTCCGCTTATGACCCAAAGCGGACCTTGAATGGGGTAAACTTACCTTCGACCCGGAGTCCCGTTGACCCGAGGCCTGTGTCTGGGATACGACCACAACTGCTTTTTCATTGCAAACTCCATCGACTTCTAGTCGCGCACTAGACGCGGCTGCTAAAGGGTTTAGGAGTTCCGACGATGAGCGATATCAATAACGCCTTTGACCTGTTACATGCCCGTGACTTGATCTTCCGCTTCGTGCACGTTTGACAGAAATACCGTGAAAGATCTCCTCGGCGGATACGGCCATCATCGACTCAAGAAATGTCGGCACGGCTTCATGCTGTATAACGCGAACGACGCCGGGGTCGGTCGGTTACTCGATCTCTATGGCGAGTTCAGCCAGGACGAAGCGGCGTTTCTCGCCAAACTTCTGGCCCCCGGCGACGTAGTCATCGAGGTTGGGGCAAATATTGGCGCGCTTACCGTTGGCTTGGCAAAAGTTGTCGGAGCAGAAGGTAAGGTCGTTGCAATCGAGGCTCATCCCGCGAATTTTTTGCTACTTTCAGCGAATATCGCTTTGAACAGCCTGAACAACGTGCAACCGATCAACATCGCGGCGGGTGCGAGCCGGGGAACGATCAACCTCCCAGATATCGATTTTTCGCGTCCTGGAAATTTTGGAATCGTCGAGCTGAGCGCTGGCGCGGATGGTGAAGAAGTGAGGATGGCTTCATTGGACGAGTTGCTGAACCCCGACCGATGCAAGCTGATCAAGATCGATGTTGAGGGCATGGAGCGAGAGGTCATCCTCGGTGCCAAGGCTATCATTGAACGCTTTCGGCCCGCGATTTACGTAGAGAACGACCGCATAGATAAATCCTCGGCCCTTATCTCCACTCTTCTGGACCTGGGTTACGAGCTCTTTTGGCACACGCCGATGTTTTACAACGCCAACAATTTTTTCGCCAACGCCGAAAACGCTTTCCCGAACGTTGCCTCTGCCAACATGATCTGTGCTCCAGCTTGGCTTACAATCAAAGGCTTCGATAAGGCGCGAGTCACGGGGCCCGATGAAACTTGGGAAGATTTAGCGTGAGCTTGGAAAATCCGCGCCTCAAACCAAAGGCGCCGCTTTGGTCCCCCGTGGTGCATCGCCTCGCCATGTAGGAAGCGACCGGCATAGTGTGAGACTAACGTCCACATTGTCCGCTTATGGCTATTAGTAGACCATCTGGGTGAGGTGCGGATACGTCCGCTTTTCGGCCTAAAGCGGTCATCAGTAACGCGCTGTTCAAACGTCCGCTCGTGACCCAAAGCGGACGTCGAACATCGCCTACTGACGATGCTTTTTTTGTATCAAATCCGAGAGGACAGCGGTGAGAAAATCATTTCTCCAACGGTGATTCAGGAATACGATCTTCGCAGTCCTCACGATTTCGGCGACTGTTCGGAAATTGTCGGCTGATAGCCGAAATTGCGTGACGTTGCTCTACGCGTGGGAGGCTGATCATGACGATTGAATTCAAACCACTTAGCGATGCTCTTGGAGCTGAAGTCATCGGCGTCAACGTCGCCGACGACCATTCTGACGAGACGATTGCTGAAATCCGTGAGGGGTGGCTACGCCACAATATTCTGCTGTTCCGCGGTCAGGACCTGACGATAGAGCGGCAGAAGGCATTCGCGCAGCGATTCGGCAAGTTCAAGATTAGCCCACAATCCGACCCTCGGATCCCGGAACACCCGGAAGTGGCCGTGTTCTCAAACATCAAGGTGGATGGCAAGGATATTGGCGGGCGACCGGACCGAAGTTTTGGCGATGCCTGGCACAGTGATTTCGTCCACCTGACAGAGCCCGCCGGCGGTTCGTTCTTCTACGCCAAGGAAGTGCCGGAGAAAGGCGGCGACGATACATGGTACGCCAATCTGACCAAGGCGTATGACGCCTTGTCGGAAGACATGAAATGCAAGCTGGAAGGCCTCAGGTGGACTTATCGCTTTATCAAAACGCGCAAACTTCATGTCCACGATTTCAAGCCCCTGACGGTGGACCAAGAGCGAAAACTACCGGACGTCACCCACCCCTTCGTGCGCACGCACCCTGAGACCGGGCAAAAGGTATTGTTCGTCGGCATCATCGATACGCGCGAGTCGTCGGTCACTGGGATGTCGAGGGAAGAGGGAGCCGAATTTTTGGACGAACTCAAGTCGTTCGCTACACAACCTCAATTCACCTACGCACATAAATGGCGGCCCGGCGACTGCATCCTCTGGGACAATCGCTGCACGATGCACCGCGGGTCGAACTTTCCGGACTCTAACGGCCGCAGGCTGTGTTATCGCGTGACGCTCGAAGGCGGCGTACCCTATTGAGAGCAGAGGCTTGCAACCTCTATTGATCTCCGGCTGACAACAGGCATATTCGGCGCTACGGCGATTGGCTTCAACATGGCCGATTCAGGCTAGAAATAGAAAATATCATACAGATTGTAACGTCCGCTTGTGGCTACAAGCGGACGTACCAGGCATACGTAAAGTGGGTCCGCTTTCGGCCTCAAAGCGGACATTCTGGCAAGACCCCGTCGGAGTCCGCTTGTAGCCAATAGCGGACATAGCAATGCACACTGATGGTCGGCAATTTGACAAATACCGCTAGCTAGAGGCCAAGTTGATTTAGCGACTTGTCCGCGAACCCTTCACGGTAGCGTTGGACATGGTCCGTGCCTGAACGCTGGTCGATGCTGAAACTTCATGGACTCAACTTAACCTCCAACGACGGGGTTCTCGCTTATCGAAAGCCTGATTATCCCCTTGGCCAGGAGGGTGAAAATTGTGGGGATGCGGTGTTGCGAACACGACCGAATCATCAAATTGGGATTGTGGAAAGGGAGACATTCGCAGATCATTTGCAACGCTCAAGAATTTGGCTCCGAGATCCCGATGATTGGGAGCCGTCTACTGTATCTAATGCAGGTTTAGACCTAAATCCCGGATATAGGGTATCCTATTCGCTCTCGTAGTGCCTAGATCTGGGGGGCAGGGCTGGGTCTGCCCCCGACGAGCTTCTTGTATGGCACGGGCTCCAGTTGCACTGCTTGCTGGAGGAGTCGATAGAACAGGAGGCCGCGAGCTTTGGATCGGCGGCGATTGAAGCGGAACGTGAACTCGTCCAGATAGTAATCAAGCTGGGAGGCGCTAATAGCCCCATGGTGAATACCCAGCCACCACCGATCAAGGAGGCCGGCTACCCGATGAACTTGGGGCATGACAATGTGGGCTGGGTCGCCGCTGGCGGAAATATTTTTCGGCTGGTGTTCGAAGCCGACTCCCGTGAGACCGTTGTAGGCTCGCCAGCCATCGGTTCGAATCGTTGCTCCCGGGCACACAGCCGTTTGGACGAAAGGAATGAGGCTCTCGGCGGATGCGTCCTCGACACGCGCCATGCGGATACGACCGGTGCCCCGACCCCGGATTTCGGCGGCAATCGCGACAATCGATTTCTTGTTTGTTTTCCGCCCCGTAACGCCAACCTCCCGGCCGCCCACATAGGTTTCGTCGACCTCGACCTCGCCATTCAGAAGCTCTCTGCCCGGTCGAACCATGGCCCGGCGCAGCTTATGGAGCCATGTCCAAGCCGTTTGATAACCGCCCAGGCCGAGTATTCGTTGAACCCCAAGCGCACTGACGCCGTGCTTCTGATTCGTCACATACCACATCGCCTGGAACCAAAGCCGCAACGGTTTCCGCGTACCCTCGAAGATCGTCCCCGCGGTCGGCGACGTCTGACGTTGGCATCCCGCACATCGCTGTTGGCCCCTGGCCGTCACCCACGCCTCGGTTCCCCCGCAGGCCGGACACCGAAACCCGGCAGGCCAACGGACACGCCGAAGAAAATCCGCACAGGCGGCCTCAGAAGCGAACCAGTCGTCAAATTCCATAAGCGTGCGAGGGTAATCGATCCCGCCAACGGGATGGGCAGTATTCTCGGCCATCACAACATCTTGCCACTACGAGAGCGAATAGGATACCCTATTCCCGGATTTCTCACCGAAGAATAGTGTGGAGTCTGATTATCTATTGTAAACAAACAGTTATAGAAATTTTCGGGAAGCGACAAAAATACAGGGTGTTTTTCCGTTCAGGGCCGTTTTTCGTCCGGCGGCGGGAGGGTTTGCACGGTTTCGGCGAGCCATTGCAAGGCGCCCCGCGTCGCCGTCCAGTTTTCCCTGTTTTGCAACACATAGATGACCGCCTCGTCGGGTGAGCCCAGCGTGTAGTGGTCGTCCTGATGTTCGGGGATCGGCATGGCGCCGGTCAACAGAGCGGGGACATGGGGATTGCGCTTCCAGGCGGCAGCCAGGGCGGTGCGGGCATCGGCCTCATCGCCCTTGCGCAAAGCCAGCAGGGTCTTGGCGTAGGCCCATTCGGCGAACACATCATCGTCATAGGCGGCGAGCAGTTCCTCCAGGGCGCCGTGATCGCCGGTGGCGAGCAGCCAGGACGTCAGGACATGGCGCAGACCCTGATTATCGTTGGGGTTGAGGCGCAGCATATCCCGGTAATGGCCGATGGCCGCAGCGCGCTCGCCCGCCGCCCACAGGCATTCGGCGAGACCGGCGCGGGCGCGCATGTAAGGGCGGGTCTCCAGAAGGCCCCAGAAGTGGCCGGCATCACGCTCGAAGGCTTGCGCCCCAAGCGCCCGTTCCCCGGCGGCAACGCCGGCCTCATAATGGCGCCGCGCCTCGACGAGGGTCTTCGCCGCCTCTTCCGCCAGCAGCACATGAGCGTCGGCGCAGAGTTCGGATATCTCCAGCGCCCGTTTGGCCAGTGCGATCCGTTCGCGTTTGGCGCCCGCGTCCCAGGCTTTGTACATGAGTTCCTGGGCCTGCCAAAGCGCCGGGTCATCACCGTCGCTTCCGTCAAAGCCGGAGGACAGCCCGCCGGCGAGCTTGGCCATCACCCCCTCCAGAGCCCGACGGTCGGGCAAAGGCGGCGCGGGCTCGGACACAGGCTCGAGGGCCGGCTTTTTCCTGGCGGTGGGCGCGGGCTTTCTCTTGTTGTTGCGGCGCTTCTTGCTGACCGGCATGGAGACCTCGCGTGGCGTTCACAGGAGGGTGCCAGCCTAGCGGAAACCGGGGTTCAACGCTTGTGTTCTTCTTCGATGCCCAACGCAATACTCTATGATGGATCGCGTGATATCCATGTCTTGAGGGGGAACTTCATGCGCTTTGCGGATTACGGCAAACGGGTGGTGTTCGCCGCCTTCGACGGCGGCGAGATCACGTCGGACGCCGGTGTCCTGTTACTGCGCGAGCGGGCGCGCCGGATACGCCTGTTCGAACGCATGGCGGGCTGTTTCACCGATCACCGGGATCGAGAACGCCTAACCCATACCCTTCCCGCCCTGTTGGCTCAACGGGTTTGCGGGATGGCGCTCGGCTATGAAGACATCATCGACCACGACACGCTCCGTTTCGACCCGGCCCTGAAATTGCTGGCCTCACCGGGAACCGAATATCCCGGGACCCCGGCTCCGCTGGCCGGCAAGTCAACGCTGAGCCGGCTGGAACAATCCTGGGAAACCGGCAACCGCCGCTATCACCAGATGGTCCCCAATCTCAAGAGCCTCTCCAACCTGTTCGTCGCGCTGTTCCTCGACGCCTGCGACACGCCGCCCGCGCGCATCACCCTCGATATCGACGCCACCGACGTGGAGACCCACGGGCGCCAGGAGAACGCCTTCTTCCACGGCTATTACGAACACCGCTGTTTCCTGCCCCTCTATGTCTTCTGCGGCCGCCATCTCCTGCTCGCCCAACTCCGACCCGCCAACATCGATGGCGCCAGGGGTGCGCGCAACCAGATCCGGCGCATCGTCGCGATGATCCGGGAACGCTGGCCCAATGTCGCCATCGTGCTGCGCGGCGACAGCGGCTTCGCGCGAGAGAACCTGATGCGCTGGTGCGAGGGAAATGCCGTGGATTACGTCTTCGGCCTGGCTCGCAACGATGTCCTGCTCAAGAAAGCACAGAGGGTCCGCGGCAAGGCCGCCATGGCCATGATCGAAACCGGCCAGCCGGTCCGCGCCTACGGCGATTTCCACCACATCACCAAATCCAGAACCTGGGCCCGGCCCCGGCGCGTCATCGCCAAGGTCGAACACAAGCCCGGACACCAACAGCGCTGCCGCTTCCTCGTCACTTCCCTGGATCGCCACCAAGTCCCGTCCAGGGAACTCTACGAAGACACCTATTGCCCACGCGGCGACATGGAAAACCGCATCAAGGACTGCCAACTCGATCTGTTCGCCAATCGCATGAGCGCGCACGCCTACAAAGCCAACCAGCTCCGCCTGCTCCTCGCCGCTTTCGCCTATGTCCTCATCGACGGTATCCGCCGCGTCGCCCTGAAAAAGACGACCCTGGCCAAGGCCGTCCCCAATACCATCCGCCTGAAACTTCTGAAGGTCGGCGCCAAAGTCATCAACTCCGTGCGACGCATCAAGCTCTCCCTGCCCGATGCCTGCCCTTACAAAGACCTCTTCTTCAAGGCCCACGCCGCCCTGGCGCCCCCATAATCGCAACTCTCCACCGCAACAGGGAAAAGGGGGCAACGCTGCAGCGGCGATGACTCCCGCATGCCCGAAACCCACCAAAAACCCATCATACGCAGAGCCTGTCCAACTATCCCGGCCAGAATATCCTTCTCAAAGCCCGACCCACCACGCTGACACTCAAATCAGCCCGATCACTCTCAAATCCAGCGCCTCAAAAACGCCTCGTGAGAAGTCCGGGCCGAATCGTTACCTTTCACCCTGCGCAGGGCTGCGCACGACTTGGAAACAAAACGGTGCCTATATGGTACCTGGAAAAACAGGGTTCTATGCTAAAAAAAGAAAATCCCCGCTAATCTATTGGAATAGCGGGGATTATTTGGTTGCGGGGGTTGGATTTGAACCAACGACCTTCAGGTTATGAAGCCTGGCTCTGCCCATCACCCTTGCACCTCCCACCACTCCGGCCAACGGACTTTTTTTCGGCGTACGTATCGCCTTCATTACCTTCATCTGCTGCTTGCGCGACAGCCGGCGATCACCAAGGCGCTCGAGTGCCTGTTCCACCAGCCAGGGCGCAAGTGCCATCCGTGCGGTGGGCCGATAGAGGTCAAGCTTGGCGGCCATGCGGAGTGCGGTGAGTGCTTTATTGACGCTGCCGGGGTCGGCGAATGTAACCAAAGTGACAGTCAACTTCTCTTCTTTGTTCCTTGCCTATCCGGTTATCACCCACACCCACTATATGTAGTGTGTCTCCTTGGACTGCAGGCAAGGGCCGGCGCAGGCGCATTGAGGAGGCGATCCGGCTAATTCTTGATTGTTCTGAAAACCGAACCGGAGTTTAATTCACGTCACGTACTTAACATCGGGGGACGGAACGGTGGCGACCAAGGAAAAAACGAAAAAACCCACGGCCAGACGGGAAGCTGCTGATGAAACGACATCGTCTGAGCGATTGACGGCACTAGTCGAAGAAAGCGACGCGCTGGCACGAATCGTTGCGGAGAACCCGTCCGCGCCTGTTAGTCTCCGGCGCGTTTTGAGTCGCAGCGAAGACGAAGCGACACGCAAGAACGTGATCCTCAATCCGTTTACTCCATATGACGTATTGAGCGAACTTGAAAACCAGTTCACAGAGCTATTTGTGAATAATCCGGCACTCGAATCCTACAAATAGGGTATCCTATTCGCTCTCGTAGTGGCAAGATGTTGTGATGGCCGAGAATACTGCCCATCCCGTTGGCGGGATCGATTACCCTCGCACGCTTATGGAATTTGACGACTGGTTCGCTTCTGAGGCCGCCTGTGCGGATTTTCTTCGGCGTGTCCGTTGGCCTGCCGGGTTTCGGTGTCCGGCCTGCGGGGGAACCGAGGCGTGGGTGACGGCCAGGGGCCAACAGCGATGTGCGGGATGCCAACGTCAGACGTCGCCGACCGCGGGGACGATCTTCGAGGGTACGCGGAAACCGTTGCGGCTTTGGTTCCAGGCGATGTGGTATGTGACGAATCAGAAGCACGGCGTCAGTGCGCTTGGGGTTCAACGAATACTCGGCCTGGGCGGTTATCAAACGGCTTGGACATGGCTCCATAAGCTGCGCCGGGCCATGGTTCGACCGGGCAGAGAGCTTCTGAATGGCGAGGTCGAGGTCGACGAAACCTATGTGGGCGGCCGGGAGGTTGGCGTTACGGGGCGGAAAACAAACAAGAAATCGATTGTCGCGATTGCCGCCGAAATCCGGGGTCGGGGCACCGGTCGTATCCGCATGGCGCGTGTCGAGGACGCATCCGCCGAGAGCCTCATTCCTTTCGTCCAAACGGCTGTGTGCCCGGGAGCAACGATTCGAACCGATGGCTGGCGAGCCTACAACGGTCTCACGGGAGTCGGCTTCGAACACCAGCCGAAAAATATTTCCGCCAGCGGCGACCCAGCCCACATTGTCATGCCCCAAGTTCATCGGGTAGCCGGCCTCCTTGATCGGTGGTGGCTGGGTATTCACCATGGGGCTATTAGCGCCTCCCAGCTTGATTACTATCTGGACGAGTTCACGTTCCGCTTCAATCGCCGCCGATCCAAAGCTCGCGGCCTCCTGTTCTATCGACTCCTCCAGCAAGCAGTGCAACTGGAGCCCGTGCCATACAAGAAGCTCGTCGGGGGCAGACCCAGCCCTGCCCCCCAGATCTAGGCACTACGAGAGCGAATAGGATACCCTATTCCTACAATTCAATGAAGCTCTGATTTCCTGGAATATTCCATCGGTGTCGTTCACCTCCGATTTCAGATAAATTTCAATGAAGTGACGGTCCTTTATGCAACGTGGCGTTTTGCCAAATCCGACTCAATGATTAGGATTTCCGCCACGCTAAAGTGTCGCCTAAAAGCCGCTACAATGCCGTCCGAGTCCCTGCTCGGCATCGCCGCAGATATCTCCGCTTCGACCTGCACCGAGCTTTACTCAGGAAAATGGGTGCACACTACATATAGTGGGTGTGGGTGATAACCGGATAGGCAAGGTACATACTTAGCTGAACGCTAGTCGGTTTCCGTATCCTTAGAACAGCGCCTTGACGATTCCAAGGGCCAGTCCGGCAGCGATCACCATGCCGCCGATGGTGCCGATCAGGATCCAGATTTTCAGGTTCAGCACGTCTTCCCGCAATGCGACGTGCTTCATTTGGGAATTATGTAGGTAAGTGCGCACCGCCCGATTCGTGGTATTCGCTCAGACGATACCCACAGCTTGGGCATTTAGGCTGAGAACGAAGGCGCATTGGCGGCAAGTCAACCCAACCAAGCGAAACATTCCCCCCACTGTCACTGTCCCCACGTTGTTGACTGGGATCAGGCCCGCCATCTGATTTGATAGGGTCCAATCCATCGTCTGACACATGGGGCATTTCATCCCGTTCGGGTGATGCGACTTTATCCATTCGTCAACGCTCCGTTTGTTATCATCCGTCAGCACACCATTTTCATCCGGCATCGTATCTCTCCTGTGGGAGAGATGACGCTTGACGGGCGGCCCAGGCAATCAGTATGATTGCCGCTATCGGATGCAACGTCCCGAACGCCGTCTCGGGCTTGTGGAACGCCGGGGTTGCCGCCCCGGCGTTTGTCATTCTAGCGCACCGCTAGTCAGCTCTCCGGCTTCTCCGCTCCGCCTTCGGGATCGTCTTTCCCGCTGGGTTTCCCGGACTTCTTCGGGCGCTGCAACATGGCCTTGGCCACCATCTCAATGGTCGCGCCCTCGTAGCGGGGGTTGATCACGTCAACCTTGATATCTGTGGGCAGGGGCGTCGGATTTTTGCTCATCTGGCTTCCAGCGTGATATACGATGACGCTCATGGTGGGACTCTACGGTCATGGAGGCTGGTTGGCAAGCGATGGGGACGGACCGGATGAACGTCGACATCTCTCTCGACATCTCTAATGTCGTAGCGGCCTTTTCGGAAGATCAGGTAGAGCGCATCATCGGTCTTACGAAGCGCCAGCTACGCTATTGGGCAAAGACGGGGTTCTTTAGTCCCAGCTTTGTGGAAGAAAACCCACGCTTGGCTTATAGCCGATTCTATTCCTTCAAAGACCTTGTCGGCCTGCGCAGTCTAGAAATGCTACGTGTGCAAAAAGCCGTACCGCTCCAACATTTGCGCGTTGTTGCCGAGAAACTGAGCCACCTTGGCGACAAGATGTGGTCGTCGACTACTCTGGTTGTCGTTGACCGCAAGGTCGTGCTGGTAAACCCGGAAACAGAAACTCCAGAAGAAGTGGTTTCAGGCCAATACCTTCTCAGCATACATCTCAAGGAAATTATCAGGAACACCTACGACGACGTGATAACCATGCGACAACGGCCGCCCGAATCAATAGGTCAGGTGGATCGGAGCCGTGGAGTGCTACGAAACGCTTGGGTGGTTGCGGGCACCCGCATCCCAGTCCACGCCATCAAGAGCTTTCATGAGCATGGATACTCAGTCAGTAAGATTATTGGCGAATATCCTGACCTCACCCCAGAGGACATTGAAGCCGCACTAAAACATTGCGATTCCAAAGCCGCTTGAGCCTTGAGCCCAGAGACGGGTGAATGCGGTTCTTCATTGACCAGTGCGTTCCAGAATCTGTCGCCAAGGTTCTTGAAAGCCATAATCACGAGGTCGTTCGTTTGCGAGAAAAGATCGCGCCGGAGTCGCCCGACCCGTTAGTCGCGGCAGTGGCGGAGACCAATCTTGCAATCCTAGTGACGATGGACGGGGATTTCCGGAAGATAGCGTCTCGTCACAGTGTGGGCCAGCGGCGCTTTCGGAATTTATCTCTTATTCGGTTTACGCATTGCATTGAAGCAAAAGCCGCCTCACGAATTGAAGCGGCCATGTCCCTCATCGAACATGAGTGGCAACTAGGTGCTGGGTTAGAATCACGCGACCGGAGAATGTTCGTCGTTATCATTAGCCGTTCTATTAGAACGAACCGCTAGCCAGCAAACGTGCTCTCAGGGGGCTTTGTGGTAGCTTCAGGCGTCCACCAACTCCCGGTACGTTAGGCGCTTGCCCACCATCCCGGCAACAACATCCTGCATTTGAGTGATCGTATTGGCATTCCGTGCATTGTGCTTGCCTGCGAACTGCTGCACGTAGCGGTCCAGGTGCTTCGGGCTGATCTTGTGGTAGACACCCTTGTGCGCTCTTTTCAGAGTGGCCCAGAAGGACTCCATGCCGTTGGTGTGCGCCATCTCCTTGACGTATTCGCCCGCGCCGTGGCGCACGCTCTCGTGTTCGAACGGCATGCCCTTGTAGGCTGCCGCCTCGTCTGTGTAGACGGTCGCTCCCGGCGCTGTATGGTTGGCGACAAAGCCCTGTAGCGTCTTAGCGTCGGTCGCCTGAACGACTTCGGCGTGAACCTTGTTCGTTGCCCGATCCTTCGCGCCAGCGACCACGGCCTTGCCGATCCCGCCGCGCCCCAACCGTTGCTTCTTATGGGCGTGCTTGTTGCCCTCGCGACCGCCGAAATAGGTCTCGTCCACCTCGACCGGACCAGCAAACAGCCCTTCGAGTTTTGCGCTCCATGTCTCGCGGATACGGTGAAGCATGAACCATGCGGTTTTCTGAGTGACCTTGAGATCGCGGTGCAGCTTCATCGACGACACGCCCTTGAGGCTGGTCATCTCCAAGTAGATCGCAAACAGCCACTTGCGAAGCGGAACCTTGGAGCGTTCAAGCGCCGTTCCGATCCGCACCGAGAACGCCCGCTTGCAGGACGGACAGTAGTAGGGCAGGCCAGAGGTTGCCGATGCCACGCTGGTCTCGCAACTCCCACAGCGAGGGCAGTGCCGCCCATTCGTCCATATGAGGTTCTCAAACCACGCGTTCGCTGCCGCTTCGTCAGGGAACATCTCCGTCAACTCAATCAAGCTGATGCCTTCGCGATGTGCTTTCCCTGGACCCTTTTGTCCCATGACCAATCCCCGCTTTAATGTTCTATATAGACATATGGGAACGATTGCATTTCAGTCAAGTATATAAGCCCCCAAATAATCGCCGTCCACCAACACCAAGTTAAATATATATAATTCCCAAAACAGCCCCGCGCCATAACTGCGAGACCCGGGTCACGCGGGAGGCGCTTGATCCGTTCGGCAGGCTCTTGCCCTGACATACCGAGGAGGAAAGCCAGGCTGGGAAAGGGGCGAGGATCGGAGCGTCTGGAGGCGTTCCACCCGCGACTTCCACTCTTCTGAAGTTCCCAACGACCAACCCCAATACCATCTCCGCCGACTACACGCTGCGCCCGAGCGAGCTTGCCGAGACCCTGGCTTTGCTGGTGGAGTTCCGTCAACCGGCCGTGGTCAGGGGTCCACCCGGCAGTACCAGATCGGACATCGCCCAACAGGTCGCCGCCGGCCGCAAGTATGTCGATGTCCGCGCGCTTCTCCTCGACCGCCTGACCCACCACGTCCATATCCAGGAAATGAACGGCAAGTCCTGCCGCCTCGCACAAAGCCGCTCAAAACAAAAACGCTGATCCTGGAAAATGATGATTTATGAGAGGCGGCCCGATCGGGGCCCCTCTCATATAAACCGCTATTGGCTGGATCTTGCGCCAACAATTATGGCCAGTTATTAAACTGACATTGACAGACCCGCTCGGGCCTTGGACGAGGAGGAGCCCTCTTCCCCTTAGCAGCCCGTTGACGAAGTCTTCCCTGGACGAAGTCGGCATGGTCTGATTCTCTGGTGTCCTGGCCTGAAGGGGGGTTCGCTGATGGCGATGGGACAGCAGAAGGATCGTCAGGGGGACTTGATGGTGAGCTGGTCGGAGATGCCGCGCTCGCCTGGTCATGTATTTTACGACCGCCTGCAGTTGGTACTGATCGAGGGCGGCTTCGACGGCTTCGCCGAGGCGGTCTGCCAGCCCTATTACGCGGCCAGGATGGGGGCGCCTTCGGTGCCACCCGGGCGCTACTTCCGTATGCACCTGGTGGGCTACTTCGAGGGTATCGACTCTGAGCGTGGGCTGGAGTGGCGCTGCTCGGATTCCCTGTCGCTACGGGAGTTCCTGCTGTTGGAGATGCGGGAACGGGTGCCGGACCATTCCTGGCTGTCACGGACCCGCGCGCGCCTGCCCCATGAAGTCCACACGGCGGTGTTTGACTGGGTCCTGGCGCTGATCGCCGAGGCGGGTCTGGTGAAGGGCGAGCGCATCGGGGTGGATGCCTCGACCATGGAGGCCAACGCGGCGCTGCGCAACATCGTGCGGAGGGACACGGGCGAGGGTTACCGGGGGATGCTGGAGCGCTTGGCCCAGGAGAGCGGTATCGAGACACCCACGGCTGAGGACCTGGCGCGTCTGGACCGCAAGCGCAAGGGCAAGAAGCTCTCGAACCAGGACTGGGTTTCCAGGAGCGACCCCGAGGCCAAGATCGCCAAGATGAAGGACGGCACCACGCACCTGGCCTACAAGCCCGAGCACGCGGTGGATCTGGACACCGGCGCGGTGGTGGCGGCGGAGCTGCACCCGGCCGACGAGGGCGATACGACAACGCTTCCCAAGACCCTGGCGGCGGCCGAGGCAAACCTCGAGGCGGTGGATGTGGCGCCGACGGCCGAAGATCCGGCCGAATGTGTGACCGATAAGGGCTACCACTCACGGTTGGTCTTGAAGGCGCTCGACGACGGCCCCTGGAAGAGCCGGATCTCCGAGCCCAAGCAGAAGGGTTTTGCGCGCTGGCACGGAGATGATGCGGCTCGCCGGGCGGTCACCAACAACCGGACCCGGCTGTTATCGGGGGTGGCCAGGGAAGCCTTCAAGCTGCGCGCCGAGATCGTCGAGCGCTCCTTTGCCCACAACCTCGATCGCGGCGGTATGCGCCGGACCTGGCTTCGGGGCCGCGAGAACGTGCACAAGCGATACCTGCTTCACGTCGCCGGCCACAACCTATCGTTGCTGATGCGCCAACTCATCGGCGCCGGCACCCCGAAGGAGGCCGTGGCGGGCGGAATTGGCGCCTTGTTCGTGCTTGTTACGCCCGCTGGAGCCGTCCTGGTCGTTCAGATCGTCCTCATCGTCTCGGAGGATGGCGAAACCGCCTTCGCCGCGATATGCTTCGCCGTGGCGTGAAACCCGGTCAATGACGCCTTTTTCAACGGGCTGTTAGGCGGTGGCCGACAAAATCTCATGCGTTCCCGCGCCTAGAGTTGGGTATATCGTGGGGAAACAATTCAAATAATTGAGGAAAATATAGTAAAAACGGCATCTTATAGATAGAAATTGGTGCCCCCAGGCGGCACCACCTTTTCTGCGGGTATTCAGTGGTAGCGGGAAATTGGCCTAGGGTCAGAAGTGTAATTCCTGTGTAATTGCGTCAGGACTCGTCGCGCTTCCATTCGGCGATTTGAACAGGTTTTGTTCTCGCATTTTCCATTCGCTCAACAGCCTCGTCGACGCGCTCGTCACGTGCGTGAGTGTATCTGAGCGCCATTTTGGTAGTGCGATGCCCTGAGAACTTCTTTAGCACTTTGGCGTCAACAGACGCCTCCGCGAAGTTCGTAAGCGCCGTATGCCTCATGGTGTGTGGAATAACATCAATCGGGTTCATTCCAGCCTGGATGACGCATCGGCGAAATGGCGTCCAACCGCGCAATAAAATGGTGGGGCCAAAGGCCCCACCATCCCACTGCGGTTTGCGCCAGGTGTTAGCCGAACAACGCCAACACCGACCGCTCACTTTGTGCTGCGAGGGCCAACGAGTTGATACCAAGCTGCTGTCTGGTTTGCAGGGCCAGCAAGTTGGCACTTTCCTCGTTAAGGTCGGCGAGAGTCAGCTTACCAGCGCCTTCCTCCAATGTGTTCACAAGGTTTTCCGTGAATCCCAAACGCGCCTGTAGGATCGTATTGTTCGAACCCAACGTCGAAGCATTGGTTCGAAGCTCCGTAAGCGCGCTGTTAACTGCCGTCAACGCCGTGTTGACGTCTGTATCGGTCGCCCAGGCACTAGCAGCATCGGCAACGTTGATGCCGGACGCCCCCGTCGTCGAATCGATACCCGACACGGTGATGTTCGACGTATTGTCCTCGTTGAACGTCACCTCAAGGTTATCTGGCGTCGCCTGTAGCAAGTTCGCACCGCCGAAACTCGCGTCGTTAGCGAGGTTGTCGACCTGATCCAAAAGTGCATTGAACTGCACCGCAAGCGTTGAACGTTCGTTGGTGTCACCAGTGCCCTTTGCACTGTTCGCAAGACCCTTCGCTTGCTCGATCAGCTCGGTGATACCGTCGATGCCGTTAATCGCCGCGGTGATCGAACTAACCGCCTGATCGATGTCGCTCTTCAACGTGTTTAGATCGCTGGCACGGTTTGAAAGCGCCCGCGAGGAGAAGAACGCACTTGCGTCATCCAGGGCCGAATTGACTCTCAGGCCCGTCGCAAGGCGGGTCTGAGTTCGGCCGATGAGACTAGCTGTTCTTTGAAGGGTGAGTAGGTTGTTGCGAACCGCAGAGGTAAGTGTAACTTTGTCTACCATTGGGAGACTCCTATTCTAGGATAACTTACAGGCCGCATTCTGCGTACCCGGGCCGCGCCTACCTGGCACCTTACTCAGGACTTCGTCCTTTGTGCACGGCGACATGCCGTAGAGCCAAGCCGACATAGCTATTGCCGACTTCAGCCTATTAGCAAGCAAGTGTCATGCCAGTATTACATGGTGTATCGCCACCTAAAATACCGCGAGATACCGCGAATTTCAGGCAACAGCCCCCAAGCGGGGTAGGTAAATCTGACCGGTAAGTGGGCAAAAATTACCCAGACTTTGGGCAAATTTTGCCAAATTACTTTGTGCCGACGCTTACTACCCGAACAAGCTGAGCACCGATCGTTCGCGGCACCACCTTTTCTGCGGGTATTCAATGGTAGCGGGAAATAGGCCTAGAGCCAGAAGTGTAATTTCTGTGTAACAGCGTCAGGACTCGTCGCTACTCGCGAAATCGCTTAAATAGTCGGAAACGAGGGCTGTCTGTGTTTGAGCTGGTTCCATCGGTCCTGGCGTTCGCCCTGGCGATGACCATTACCCCGGGGCCGAACAACGTCATGGTGATGGCCTCCGGCTTGAATTTCGGCTATCGGCGCACCGTGCCGCACATGCTCGGCATTTCCGTCGGCTTCCCCGTCATGCTGATTGCCGTCGGCGCCGGGCTGGGCGCGATAATCCAGGGTCATCCCGATGTGCATCGGACACTCAGCTACGTGGGTGCAGCCTACTTGCTGTGGCTCTCCTGGAAGATTGCCACGGCGGCGGCGCCGGAGGCAGGCGCCGCGACCGGTCGGCCGATCGGATTTTTTCAAGCTGCGGGATTCCAGTGGGTCAATCCGAAGGCCTGGATCATCGCCCTTGGCGCGGTCGCCACATTTACCTCGGCCGATGGCAATATCGTGACAGATGTCGCCATCATCGTCATCATATTCGCAGCGGTCGTTTACCCGTGCGTTTCGTTATGGGCGTTGTTCGGGGGAGTTCTTGGCCGCCTGCTTCACCGCCCACGGCTACGCATCATATTCAACGTTGGCGTCGCGCTTTTGCTGGTCGGCTCGCTCGCCTGGCCATTGGTATTGTCGACACCCTAGAGCGACGTATCAGTCGACCGTTCTGCCTTTACGATCAATGGTCGCCGCCTTCGCCGCCCTCGCCGCCCTCGTCACCGTGATCTTCATCATCATGGTGGTCGTCATCGTCATCATCGTGATCGTCATCGTCATCGTCATCTTGAGCGTGGAGTTCTTCGTCGTCCTCTTCATCCCCTTCGTCCGCAATTTCTTCGGCCAGCGCCGGGTCGGCGGGCGCTGCTGCCGTGCCGAGCGTCGGGGTATTGCTCTGGGCGCTCACGCTGACACTCTGTCCGGCCGCCACGGTCACCGTCTGATTATCGTCGCCGCCGCGCGGCTCGAAGTCGATCTCGCCCTCGTAGACATCGATCAGGGTGGAGTCGTCGGTAACGGTTGCCAGGAAGTCGGTGCCGCGAATGCCGATCGTCGCCGACGGCGTGATAATCCGGTAGGCCTGCTTGTTCATCTTTCCTGTTACGAAGCGAAACACGCCCTTGGAGAATCTCAGCGTCATCTTCGAGCCACCGTTGTCGGGTGCGTAGACGTAATCGTCCAGCACGACGAGGCTTTCCGAGCCGATCCGCAGCGATGTTGCGTCGCCAAACCGGATACGCATCGCGCCATTCTTGACTGTCTCCATCGCCTCGTTGCGAAACACGGTGTCACGGATACTGACACGTACCCGCTGGCGCTCAGGCGGTGTGCCGAATCCAGTCAGCCGCAAGGAGTGAATGACGCCGATTGGCGAGATGTCGCTGGTTCCCTGAGAGAGTTGAATGGCGGTGTCTTCCGCGTTCGCCAAACTGTCCAGCGTAAACGCGGCGGCGAGAGCGAGGAGGGTAAGAACAAAGGAATTTGGCGTTCGCATATGCATGGTTTGGCGCAACCTTCCTGATGTCAGTCGAGAATACAGCATACATGATTAAGGACGTTCTCTCGTCGGGTGCTATTCCTCGCGGGGTTGTTGACTAGCGCGTAGGGCCGTCCCCGGGGTATCTGCGCGGACGGTCAACCGCAGATTTTTCTTGGTGATTTCCCGCCAGCGGTTCGATGATGCCGTGGACCGGCGAGCGGAAGAGATTAGTTATGAACTATGTTGAACTGCAGGGCTTGCGCGTGCCCGCGTTGGGCTTCGGGAGTATGACATTGAAGGGGGATGATGGCATCGCGGCTATCCGCTCCGCTTTGGAGATTGGCTATCGCCATTTCGATACTGCCGCCAATTACGGAAACGAGGCAGAGGTCGGTCAGGCGATGAAGGTGTCCGGCGTGCCACGCAAGGAGATCTTTCTGACAACCAAAGTGGGGCGGGACGATCTCGCTCATGAAGATCTTCTACACTCGTTTGACGAAAGCCTTGGCCGCTTGGGAACCGGATATGTGGATCTCTTCCTGATCCACTGGCCGAATGCGAAGATCCCGCTTAGCGATAGTTTGCCTGCACTTGCGAATATCAAAGCGTCCGGGCGAGCACGGGCCATCGGTGTTGCGAATTTTCCCGTTGCCCTGCTTGAGGAATCGGTCGAACATCAGGGGACGGCCCTTATTTGCAATCAGGTCGAGTACCATCCCTTTTTGTCCCAAGCTCGCGTGCTCGGGTATCTACGTGCCCATGAGATGATGTTGACGGCTTATTGTCCGCTCGCGCGTGGCGCGGTCAGCGACGACCCAGCCCTGCAGGAAGTTGGGGCAGCGCACGGGAAAACGGCGGCGCAAGCAGCGCTACGTTGGCTCCTCGATCAAAAGAATGTTGCTGTTATTCCCAGGGCCGCTAGCGAGCGGCATGCGCGGGAGAATTTCGACATCTTCGACTTCGCACTCGACGCCGATGAAACCGACCGCATCGACGCGCTTGCTGGCGACAACCGGATCGTCAGTCCACCCCTAGCACCGAGCTGGGATGCTGCGTGAACCAGCTGTCTGGGCAACTTTGCCCGGCAATCTGAAGGGAATGGCCTACGCGCTGCTCTCTGGCATGACCTTTGCCGCGATGAGCGGAATGGTGCGCCACGTTTCGGCCGAGGTGCATCCGTTCGAAATCGCATTCTTCAGATTCTTTTTCGGCGTCTTCGTCCTCGTGCCGGTGCTTATGCGCACGGGCCTGGCGCCGATGAGGACCAAGCGCCTTGGCATGCACTCAATCAGGGTCGCTCTCGGCGCCGTGGCGACGCTCGCCATGTTTTATGCTCTAAGCGTCACGCCTTTGGCGCAGGTCGCTGCGCTCAGTTTCACAATGCCTATCTTCGCGACGGTTCTCGCAATATTCTTTTTGCACGAAATGGTGGGAATCAGGCGCTGGACGGCGATATTCTTCGGTTTTGTGGGGACGTATATAATTCTGCGTCCAGGCGCCGACACCATTGAGCTTGGCGCCGTCCTGGTGCTTGGCGCATCGGTACTCTATGGAATCTCTGTCGTCGTCATTAAGAGCCTGACGCGCACCGACTCGCCGCTTACGTTGACGGCATTCCAGATTTGCATGATGTCGCCACTGCTGCTTATCCCGGCACTTTTCGTGTGGCAGTGGCCGACCTGGCCGCAACTGGCTTGGCTTGCGGCTATTGGCGTTGTCGCCGTATTTTCGGTCATGACCTTCGCAATGGCGATGAAGGAAGCGGATACGGCAGCCGTCATGTCGCTGAATTTCCTGCAGTTGCTCTGGGCCGCGCTGATCGGCTTTGCATTCTTCGCGGAGACACCAGATCTCTATACCTGGATTGGCGGCGCCATGATCGTAGCGTCGACTACCTATATTGCCTATCGCGAGCGGGCAGAGTGAGCGACGGTCGACGTCGCCTCTACGCCGCCCGTACAGTCCTGAGTGGAGAGCCGGTCCAGGTCGTCCCAAGATTGAGCGCGTGTGCCTCGTCACTGCCCGCCGGCTTCTTAGTCCTGGCGTTGGAGATGGGCTGCATGCCTAATGCGCCCGTACCCCACCGCGTGTTCTGCAGCAATTCATGACAGGGACCCCGAGAGCGAGCCGGCTTCCAGCTTCGGACGCCGCACACAACGTCAAGGGCATGGCGCTCATGCTCGTCTCCACGGTGGGATTTTCCGGAATGGTGATGTTGGTGCGTATGGCGTCAGCGGACTTGCATGCCTTCGAGATAGCGTTTTTCCGCAATCTCTTCGGGCTGTTGGTTTTGCTGCCGTGGTTTGTCAGATTTGGCCTGCGGCCGTTTAAGACGGAGCGCATAGGATTGCACGTCGTGCGCAATCTGGTGCAGGTCGCAACAGTATTGTCATTCTTCTTGGCGCTTACAATTACGCCGCTCGCATTGGCGACCGCGCTGTCGTTCATCGCACCAATTTTTGCGACGATTTTGGCGGTCGTGTTTTTTCGGGAGGTTGTCGGCGTTCGCCGGTGGGCCGCGATCCTGTTCAGTTTCGTCGGCACCTACATCATCCTGCGGCCGGGCTTGATTCCGGTGACGCTGGGGCCGCTCCTGGTCATCGTCTCTTCGCTCTTCTTCTCCATTTCGCTGACCATCATGAAAGTGCTAAGCCGCACGGACTCCACGGTGACGATCACCTGCTATTCCGCCTCCTTGCTGGCTGCCTTTTCACTCATACCGGCAGCCTTTTTCTGGCAGTGGCCAACTTGGGAACAGCTCGCTTGGCTCGTAGCGCTCGGCCTGATTGCGACGTCGTCACAAATGTTCTTTATCCAGGCGATGAAGATTGCCGACATGAACGTCGTCATGCCGGTATTCTTCTTTCAGCTGATCTGGGTTGCGCTGGTCGCCTACCTTGCCTTCGGCGAAGTTCCTGATGCTTACACCTTGCTTGGCGGCGCCATGGTGTTCGCTAGCACCTTCTACATTGCATACCGGGAAAGGGCCGTTGCCGCCTCGGTAGCTCAGGCGGCCGATAGACCCTAGGGGGCGACTACCGTCCGGTTATCCGCTCGGATGACCAACCCGGACCTGCTTCGCATCTGGCTCAAAACGAAGGCGGTCGATTTTTGTCAGATCCGTTCCGGTCACCCGAATGTAGCGCGCGTTGGGCGCCGGGTTCACCGAATGGATTTCACCAATATCGTAGAGCCCCGCGTGCGCCGGATCGAGCCGGTACTCAGCGCGCGTTGGGCGCCGGGTTCACCGAATGGATTTCACCAATATCGTAGAGCCCCGCGTGCGCCGGATCGAGCCGGTACTCATTCCCACGTTCAAGCTCGGCGTGTCCCTCCTGGCCGCCGTCGTCCTGACGCTCCCAATCCGCCATGTCCGTATATTCGATTGCCTGACCGTAGATCGCCCAAGACGGACCGTGATCGTGGGGTGGAGATTCCTTGCGCGGCTCGTTGCCACGAATGTGCGCCAAAACGCAGAATCCCAAATCCTTGTCTTCAAATAGCGTGTGGACACCGTTTTCGGCATCCGGACCGCAGTGCTCGTCGAGAAACTCTTTGTTCGTCAAGAGTTGCTCCAGATGTTGACGAACCTCGTCGCGGCCTGCGTGGCCCGGCTTGGACGTCAGCGCGGTGCGAGCATCACTACAAAAATCGTCGAGCGTATAAGCCATGGTCAACTTTCCCGATTGTCTAATCTTGC
Source organism: Alphaproteobacteria bacterium (assembly GCA_963664465.2). Classification (GTDB taxonomy): domain Bacteria; phylum Pseudomonadota; class Alphaproteobacteria; order UBA8366; family CAVOAK01; genus CAVOAK01. The sequence continues at coordinate 330,227 of CAXXSU010000002.1, forward strand.
CATATTTGAAGCGAGAGTACCGTAATCAGCGGGATTGTAAAATGGTCCTGCAGAATCGGCCGACTGCGCGGTGAGTCGATCTACTGACAGCGGCGCTCGATATACCTACCTAAGACGATAGAATGGCGTTCATAGGTTCAGCGAGGGAGGATGTAATGAAGCTTCAAGACAAGGTCGCGGTCGTCACCGGCGCGGCTTCAGGCTTTGGCGAGGCCATGGCCAAGCGGTTTGCGGCCGAGGGTGCCAAAGTGATCGTCGCCGACGTCAACGATGAGGGCGGTGAGCGCGTCGTATCAGATATTGGTGATGCTGCCCAATTCGTGCATAGCGATGTGCGCAAGGGTGCGGATGTTGCGACCATGATCCAGACGGCTTTGGACGCGTTCGGCCGATTGGATATCCTGGTCAACAACGCAGGGTATCGCCATCGCATCGGTCCCGTTGACAGTGTATCTGAGGAAGAGTTCGATCGTTGTTTCGATGTCAACGTCAGGGCTATCTACCATGGCGTCGTGAAAGTTCTGCCGGTATTTCGCTCGCAGGGCGGCGGCGTCATTCTCAACATTGCATCAACCGGGGGTACGCGACCGCAGCCGAGTATCACTTGGTACAATGCATCGAAGGGCGCGGCCGTCATAGCGACGAAATCACTCGCGCGCGAGTTGGCGCCGGAAGGGATTCGCGTCTGCGCGATCAATCCCTCGGCGGCGCTGACCGGCATGCTCTACATGCATGATGGCGAAGACTTTCCCGAGCGCACCGAACGCCTCATTTCCACCGTCCCCCTCGGACGGCTTAACGATCCAGAACACGTTGCCAGTGCCGCATTGTATCTCGTGTCGGACGACGCGTCCTTCGTAACTGGGGTCTGCCTCGATGTAGATGGCGGTCAAAGCGCGTAGCGCGCCAATTCAACCAGTTCGGACGCGTGCAAACGTGCGAAAGCCGCCTTACCTAGGCGGCTTTCGGCTATCTGGTTCTGGTCGTTAGTCAGCGCCTAATTGCGGGAGCCGAATAACCGCAGAAGCATGAGGAACAGATTGATGAAGTCGAGGTACAGCCGAAGTGCGCCGTAGATCGCCTTCTTCTGCATCACTTCGCCACTGTCCGAGACATCATAGGTTTCTTTGATGCCTTGGGTGTCGTAAGCGGTTAGTCCAACGAACACCAACACGCCGGCCACCGAAATTATGAAATGCATCATCGTGGATGCCATGAAGATATTGACGATGCTGGCGATGATGATGCCGATCAGGCCCATGAACAGGAAGCTGCCCCAACCGCTCAGATCTCGCTTGGTGGTGTAGCCGTAAAGGCTCATTGCGGCGAATAAGCTGGCTGAAATAAAGAACACGCGGACGATGCTGGTTCCTGTGTAGGTGAGGAAAATATGTGTGATCGACAGTCCCATCACCCCGGAGAACAGCCAAAATACAAGCTGCGCGGTCGCCGCCCTCATGCGCTGAATCCCGAACGATAGGATCAGAACGAAAGCAAGCGGAGAAAACATCGCAACATAAGCCAACATCGTCGGTTGAATTCCGACTGCTGTCTGTACGTAGAACAGCGAAAGCAATGCCGGCGTGTGGGCGACTGCGAATGAGATGGCACCCGTAAGTGCCAACCCAACTGTCATATAATTGTAAACACGCAACATATAGGCGCGCAGCCCGAGATCGATATCTGCTGCGCGGTCGACGGTCGGCGTCAGTACCTTAGTACGCGGATCGATTGCCATATCCCTACCTGCCTTTGGAATAGTCCCAAACCCTGCACGCTATATTGAGCTTCTGGCAGCGAAAATCAAGAAAGTTGGAGCCTGTCGAGCGGGCGCGTCTGGTCCCAAGGTGGCTCTCGCCTGCTATTCGTTGCGCAAGAGTGGTGCCGCCTTTTGGCCGAGCGCGTGCCATGTCCCGAGGAGTCCGAAGACCAAAGTGAGCAAGGTGCACAAGATCGTGGTCGCCGCAACGGCGCTTGGGATGAATACCCAATCGGCGTCCATCACCCAGGTAATTACCGCCCATGCGGCAACACTACCAATCACCGCGGAAATGATTGACGTGATAAGGCCCAGCAGCAGGAACTCCATCGTGAAGGCGCCCAAGATGTCGCGTCGTGTTGCACCCAAGACCTTTAGAATGACCGCTTCGTAGACACGTCGCCGATGGCTCGCGGCGATAGCGCCGGCAAGCACCAGTGTTCCCGCACCGATAGCGAGTGCTGCGACCCCCCGGACCGCTGTTCCAATCTTCGCAAGCACGCTGTTAAGATTCGCGAGCACTTCGCGCACGCGGATCGCCGAGACGTTCGGAAATTGGTCCGTGACGGCCGCTTCCAGCGCCGATTCCGACGCCGCGTCCAAATGGGTGGTCGCGATGTGAGTTTGTGGTGCCGCCTCAAGCCAGCCCGGCGAAAAAACGATGACGAAATTGATTCCCAGCGTGTTCCAGTCGATCAGGCGAAGGTTGGCGATCTTCGCTTCGACCTCACGGCCGAGAACATTGATCTCCAGTGTGTCGCCGATGCCAATGCCAAAGGCACGTGCGGCTTCAGCATCAAAGGAAATCAATGGCGGGCCCGAATAATCCGCCGGCCACCACTCGCCGGCAATGACTTCGCTGCCGCTATCCGGAGGGTGACGCATCCAAGTAAGTCCGCGGTCTCCGCGTGTGATCCAGGCATAATTCGGCGGCGCTGTGATCTCCTCGACCGGTGTCCCGGCAATTTTTGTAATCCTGCCGCGCAGCATTGGCACGCGCCCGGTTTTTTTCACTCCCGGAAATGTACTGACCAGCGTGTCGAACGCCTCGACCTGATCGGTTTGTATGTCGATGAAATAAATACCGGGCGCGTCCTCGAGCAGGGTTTCTCCGACCTGCCGAGAGATGTTGCCTTCGATCAACACTACGGCGACCAGCACGGTAAGGCCCAGCCCCAGCGACAGGATGACGCTCGCAGTCGGCGCGCCTGGCCGGTAGAGATTTGCGATGGCGAACCGCAGGCCGGCGTGGCTTGGGCGCGGTATGGCTCGGGCTAACCGGATTACCAGTGTGGCGGCCAACCGGAAGATTACGAAAGTTGCCGCGGTGCCGGCGACAAAGTAAATCGCGAAGATGCGCTCTTGCGCGCTGGCGATGGCGAGTCCGCCAAGCGCGATAGCAATCAGTCCGAGCGTGAGCGCCAGCCGAGGGCTTGGCCATACCTCTGTGGGTGCAACGAGATCTCGGAATAAGCTCGCTGCGGGTACGGCTTGGGCGCGCGACAACGGCCAAACCGAGAATAGCAAGGCGACGAGAATGCCGAAGGCCAGCGCCAGCAACAACGGCAATGGGTAGATCTGAAGATCCGCCGAGACCGGCAAATAACCTGAAATTAAGGGCCGGGCAACAAGTGGCGCCAGCGCACCAACGGTCAATCCAAGTGCGATGCCGACCAATGACAACACGAGGATCTGCAGCATGTAGGTGCGGAATATGAGTCGACGCGATGCACCCAAACATTTCAGGGTTGCGATGGTCTCCGTCTTGGACTGAAGGTAGGCCTTAACGGCATTGCCGACACCGACTCCGCCTACCAACAGCGCGGTTAAGCCGACCAGCGTCAGGAACAAGGTAACGCGGTCGACGAATCGCTGGATTCCCGGCGCTGCATTGTTGAAGTTGCGAATGCGCCACCCGGCACTGCTGAAACGTTCGTTCAGGCGCTTAACCCACTGCCCAATCGGTTCGTCAACGGCAACCCGGTAGTGGTAGTGGAACAAACTCCCCGGCTTGATCAGGCCCGTTTCGGGCATGGCCGCGAGGGGAATCATCAAGCGCGGACCAAGGGCAAAGACCTGAGAGCTCCGATCGGGTTCGCGGTCGATAATATCGGCAAGTCTGAATCGGGTGTCGCCGACTTGAATGAGGTCGCCCGTGGTGAGATTGAGGCGCTCGGCAAGTCCGGAGTCGGCAACGGCAGACCATACGCCATCGCGTCGTGCAAGCGCCCCGCTGAGCGGTCCGCCTTGTGACAGTTTCATCTCGCCAAACAGTGGATAGTTATCGTCGACGGCTTTGAGTTCTATCAGCCTGCGCGCCGATCGGTCGGCATTGCGGGCCATCGTTCGAACTTCGGCGACCACAGAGACCTTGCTGTTGGCGCGCAACCATTCCAGCTGCTCGGTGTTGGCAGGGCGGTGGGAGAGCCGCAGGTCGACGTCTCCTCCCAAGAGCGCGCGCGCGTCAGCGTTGAGGCCGGCGACGATGGCCTGCGAAACCGAACCGACACCGGCAATCGCAGCAACTCCAAGCGCAAGGCATGCCAAGAATATTCTGAATCCAGCGCTCCCAGCTCTCAATTCGCGTCGGCTCAGGCGCCACGCCAGCCCAACTCCGTCGTGTACGGGATCGATCACAGCCGTTGTCATGGCATTATCCGCCGGCGGATCGCGCGACGTTTCCCGTCGGTTCTTCCGTGCGCTCGATTCGACCGTCGAGGAGATGAACGATCCGGTCGCACCGCGAGGCGATCGCCAGATCGTGAGTGATTAGCATCAGCGTTGTACCGGCATTTTGGGACAGTTCGAATAGCAGGTCGATGACATGTCCGCTGGTCTCACCATCCAAGTTTCCAGTGGGCTCGTCGGCGAGCAGCAACTTGGGACCGCCGGCGAATGCACGCGCCAAGGCGACACGCTGCTGTTCGCCACCTGAAAGCTGCCCGGGATAATGGGTCAAGCGGTGGTCGAGGCCGACGGCGGTGAGGGCATGCGCGGCTTCCGCAAAGGCGTCACTTCGGCCGGCAAACTCCAGGGGAATTGCAACATTCTCAAGCGCGGTCATCGTTGGAACGAGATGAAAAAACTGAAACACAATGCCGACATGGTGTCTGCGAAACAGCGCCAGCGCGTCTTCGTTCAGACTACCCAGCTCGTTCCCGGCGACCGTGACCGTGCCCGATGTCGCGCGTTCAAGCCCGGCGACGATCATCATCATCGATGTCTTTCCCGACCCCGACGGTCCGACGACGCTCACGCGCTCTCCGGGCTCCGCGTGGAAGTCGATGCCTCGCAAAATATTGACGTCACCGGCGTCGGTCGAAAGTGTAAGATGGAGACTGTCGAGTTCGATCATCTCTCTGTTCGGTCGACTGCAGCGTGACCGTGGGATTAGCGGCTACGCACGGCCGGATGGGTTTACATCTGCGGTACGGGGTTTGGCCAGCGGGATGGTACAAAATCGATATGGCGGCGCCCGAACTATTTTCAACTGGGTGCGATGCATCTCCATAGCAATCACTGGTGCCATTATCTTTCTTGCGGCGGGTTCGGCGCAGGCCGATGACAAGCTGATCTTGGCGTTGGGCGACAGCTTGACGGCTGGTTTAGGCCTTAGCAGATCCAATGGCTTTGTCGCCCAACTCGAATCGAGGTTGATCCTATCCGGCATTGGTGTGCGGATCATCGACGGCGGCGTATCAGGCGATACGTCTGCCGGCGGCCTAGCACGATTGGACTGGCTACTGGCTACTGAGCAACCTGATTTGGTAATTGTTGAACTTGGAGCGAACGACGGACTGCGCGGACTGGACCCGTCGGCGACGATGGATAATCTCGAAGGGATTGTGATGCGGGTCAAGGCGCGCGGCGCTAAAGTGCTGCTCGCTGGCATGCAGGCGCCGCCGAATATGGGTCGCGATTACACACGCGAATTCAATCGCATTTACGAGCTGGTGGCGCGCAAACACGATACTGCGTTGTTTCCATTTTTCTTAAACGGCGTTGCAGCGCATCCGCAGCTCAACCAAAGCGATGGCATTCATCCTAATGCCGAGGGTGTCGCCATAATCGTTGAACAGATTCTGCCCCTGGTGACAGCACTACTTGCTGTCGAGAGCGGATGACGACTTCGAACAGTTTTCGGGCCGCCCATGCCTCCAATCCCGATTGGGCTGTAGCGGCGGAACATGTCGCGGCCGGGCTGGGAGATCTCGATGATACCTACCGGTTGGGCTTTCTCTACGTTAGCGATAGCTTTGCGGCGTCGCTTGAGGAGATTGCCGCGTTCCTGCGTCAAAAGACCGGCGTGACGCATTGGGTCGGAACGGTCGGACTGGGCGTTTGCGGCGCAGCTTTCGAGTATTTCGATACACCGGCGATGTCCGTGCTGGTGGCGCCGTTGGCCGAATCGACTTTCCGGATTTTCCGCGATGCGCAGTCGGAAACGTTGTCCGGCATCGGTCAGGACGTGGCCTGGCTGAGCGAGGGAAAATCGCCGCTGGCTGTCGTTCACGGCGATCCGACCGACGAAATGCTGCCGCAGTTGATCGAGGCGCTCGCGGAAGCGACAGGCGGCTTCCTGGTCGGTGGACTTTCCGCATCAAGAGGCAGCCACGCCCAACTCGCCGGCGAGATCGTCGATAGCGGATTATCCGGCGTGTTGATCTCGTCTGCCGCCAATCCATTGATTACCGGTTTGACCCAAGGTTGTTCGCCGATCGGCCCGACCCACGTCGCTACTGAAACGGAGCACAACGTTATCGTTACGCTCGATGGCAAACCTGCGCTTGATGTATTTCGCGACGAAATTGGCGAAGAGCTTGCACAAGACCTTCGGCAGTGTGCCGGTCTGATCTTCGTCGCGCTGCCGGTCGAGGGGTCGGATACCGGCGACTATCTGCTGCGAAACCTAATCGGCATCGACCCGGAGAGTGGTGCCGTCGCCATCGGTGAGCATGTGGAGATTGGCCAGAGCATCATGTTTTGCCGCCGCGATCAGGCCAGCGCGGAGGAGGATCTGCGCCGCATGACACGCAAACTAAAACAGCGCGCCGACGGTGAGATCAAAGGCGGACTCTATTTTTCGTGCGTCGCCCGCGGCCCCAATCAATTCGGTCCGGACAGCCGAGAGCTCGGCATCATTGCTGAAGAGCTCGGCGCGTTTCCATTGGCGGGATTCTTCGCCAATGGTGAAATCAGCCACAATCGGTTATATGGCTATACGGGGGTGTTGACCCTGTTCCTTTAGGTAATCCCAGAGAGTTTGATGGCGGATATGGAACTGCGGCGGCTTGGCCGCACCGATGTCATGGTAAGTGAATTGTGCCTCGGCACAATGGTCTTCGGACATCAGACAGACGAGCCGACGGCCCATCGAATTATGGATCATGCCGTCGCCAGCGGCATCAACTTCATCGATACGGCGGAGAAGTATCCGGTGCCGATGATGGCAGAAACCTTCGGCCGTACCGAGGAGGTGGTCGGCACATGGCTGAAGGCGCGCGGGCGGCGTGACGACATCATCCTGGCGACGAAGATCACCGGGCGCGCCTCAAAATCCTATGTCAGGCCTGAATTGCAGGTTAACGGTGAAGTGCGCATCGACAAGCGCAACATAGAGGCGGCTATCGACGCCTCGCTCAAGCGGCTGCAGACCGACTATGTGGATCTCTATCAGCTGCACTCGCCCGACCGTAACATTCAGGCTTGGGGGCGAACGACCTACAGCGACCCGGGCGATGCGGAAGAGACACCTATCGTCGAACAGCTCGAAGCGCTCAACGACCTCGTCAAAGCCGGCAAAGTCCGCCACATAGGCCTTTCAAACGAGAATGCGTGGGGCGCTATGACGTTTCTCAATACGGCGGAACAAACCGGGCTGCCACGCGTCGTTTCCATCCAGAACTCATACAGCCTGCTCGACCGGCTGCTTGAGACGGACGTGGCCGAGGTGGCCCAACGCGAGGACTGCGGCATCCTCGCCTACTCGCCGCTGCGTCATGGATTGCTTTCGGCCAAATATATCGGCGGAGCGCGGCCCGAGGGTTCGCGGTTTTTCCTGTTTGAAGATTATTTCGCGCGGCTTTTGACGCCAAACGGCGCCGCCGCAACGGAGCGCTATGCCGCGCTTGCGAGGCAGCATGGTCTCGATCCGGCCGTCATGGCGATAGCTTATGCACGTGCACGCCTGTTCGTAACTTCGGTCATCATCGGCGTCCGCACGATGGATCAACTCGAGATTGACCTCCAAAGTGCTGGCCTCGACCTTTCGCATGAAGTGCTTGAAGGTATTGCCGCCATCCACGATGAGTACACTAACCCTTGCCCGTGATCCTTATCCCAACCGCCGATCGATCATGGAGAAGCAGATATGGTTCGTCTGTTTGTTGCGCTCGCACTTCCCGATACCATCCGGGACCAGCTGACAGGAATATGCGCGGGACTCCCGCGCGCCCGATGGGTGCCTCCTGAGAATCTTCACCTGACATTGCGTTTTATCGGCGAATTGGACCGCGGGGACATACCCGATATCGATGATGCGCTGTCGCGCATCAGCGCCGACGCATTTGAGATCAGGCTGGACACTATCGGATTCTTCGGTAGAGGCCGCGCGATCCGTGCATTGTGGATCAAGACCGCGCGTTCGCCGGAATTGGCCGTATTGCAGGCAAGTGTAGAGTCGGCAATGGTGCGCGCTGGCTGCGCACCGGAAGCTCGAAAATTCGTTCCTCACGTCACGTTGGCGCGGTTCAGGCGCGCGCAGTCCGACCTGGTCGAGCGATTTGTCGCCGATCATTCGATGTCGAAGCTGGATCCATTCCCTGTTCAGGCTTTGACGCTCTATTCGAGCTTTCTGAGTCATGCAGGTGCGATTTATACGCCTGAAGCCGAGTATCCGCTCGGGTCGCCGTAGGCACGGCCGGGACAATTAATCCGCTTCGCGCCGCGGCTCATTCGGGTTCACCGGACGTCAATCTTGTTGGCGATTTCCGTCAGCCAGGCACGGGCGCCAGCTTCGATCAGGTCTAGCGCATGCGCGAAGTCCTGCGCCCTACCATAAAAAGGATCGGGTACGTCGGCCGTCTCCGGCACCGCTTCCAGGAACAGCCGCAGCTTGTGCGCATGGGCGGGCGGGCAGCGCCGGTTGAGCTCGCTTAGGTGGCCGCGGTCCATTGCCAGGATTAAGTCGAAAGTCGCAAAATCCTCCGTTTGGATTTGTCGCGCCGGTGTTGGTGGTAGGCTTATTCCACGTGACTTGGCCGCTGCCACCGCCCGTGAATCTGGTCGTTCGCCCACATGGTAGCTATGTAGCCCGCACGAGTCTGCCCGTACGTCCGTGCCGAGTTGCGTGTCCTTCGCCAAATAGTCGAATACAGCCGCAGCAGAGGGCGAACGACAAATATTTCCCGTGCATACCATCAACACGCGCATTTGCTCACACTCATTCCATCGCCGCTTCTTCGGGCTCGGTTACTCGCTTATCATGACGTCGCTTTCGCGCAAACCCTGGTCGCTTCCGGCGATGCTATTGGAGACCCCCGTGCCCGGCGAACTCCACCAGCTGTTGAAGCAGATCCGCGCCTGCCGGATTTGCGACCAACACTTGCCACTCGGACCACGGCCCGTGCTACGAGCGTCCGGGTCCGCGAAATTGATGATCATCGGACAGGCGCCCGGCATAAAGGTGCATAAGTCAGGCGTACCATGGGACGACGCAAGCGGTAAGCGGCTGCGATCAGGGCTCGAGCTGGATGCAGACCAGTTTTATGACGAAAGCTGCGTGGCTATCGTACCGATGGGGTTTTGCTATCCAGGAGTTGACCCCAAAGGCGGCGATAAGCCGCCGCGACCTGAGTGCGCCCCGGCTTGGCATGGTCCGCTCACCGAGCATCTGAACAACGTTTCGCTAACCCTGCTGGTTGGCAGTTATGCGCAAAAATACTATCTCGGACGCGACATGCAGCGGACCATGTCTGAAACCGTCGCCAATTGGCGGGACTATCTACCCTCACGGCTACCGCTGCCCCAGTCGAGTTGGCGCAATACGGCCTGGCTTAAACGTCATCCATGGTTCGACGCGGAACTGGTGCCGGAACTGCGTCGCCGCGTGAGAAGGCTGATGGGCTGAGGCAAGTCAAATATCTGCCGACAAATCACTCATTGTCGCCGGCACTTCAATGTCGGAACGTCGGTGTTCTCGCCAATGCCACCCAACTCATTGGCCGGCTTGCTCCTCAAGGGCCTCCATCGCTTCATCTGAGAGCCCAAAATGGTGGCCAATTTCGTGAATCAAGACGTGGCGCACCAAATGCTCGAGCTCTTCATCGGTTTCGAGGCAATGATCGAGCAAAGGTCTGCGGTAGAGGAAGATGATATCCACATCCATCGGCTGATCCCCAACGCATTTTTCGTCGAGCGGCAAGCCGTGATACAGGCCCAAGAGGTCAAATGGACTCTCAAGTTCCATCTCTTCACAGGTCTCCTCATCGGGAAAGTCGACGACTCGAATAGCAACTCCCTTCACATGTTTCCGCAATGACGCGGGTATCTTCTCGAAGGCGTCGGCGGCGAGCGATTCGATATCTTCCTGCGTCGGCGGGGTCGAGTAGCGCATCGAGACGGAGAATAGCGCGCGCCGTCTGTTTGAGCTATCGCCTGGAGACCGCGATGCGAGTTGAACGCGACGAATGAACAGCGCTTGCGGCACACACAGTTCTGACCAATTATGGATGATGATGGTCAACCGCGTCGGAGGCTCGTGTGGCGGAGAAGCTGGCTACCAAGGCGCGTGCCGAGGCCTTAGCGCAGCTTCACGGCTGGCATGAGGTTGAAGATCGCGACGCAATTTCCAAGTCCTATACGTTCAAATCGTTCGGCGAGGCCTGGGCGTTCATGTCTCGCATCGCGCTCAAGGCCGAGCAAATGAACCATCATCCGGAGTGGTTCAACGTGTATTCGCGGGTTGATGTTACACTGTCGACGCACGATTGCGGTGGCCTCAGCGAGCTTGACGTACAGCTTGCGCTATTCATGGATTCAATTGCTTGAAATGATTCTGATGCCGCCCAGCCGCAGGCGCTTGTTACGATGTCTAGCAATGGGACTGGCGCTTGTACTGTTGGCCGGACCGTTACCCCCTCACGCCGCTGCGGCCGACTTTGAAGCTGGAATTCGAGCCTTACAGGAAAAAGATTACGCTGCCGCACTGAACGAGTTTAGGACCCTGGCCGACGTTGGTGTAGCCAATGCCGAATTCATGGTCGGTGTCATGTATGAGAACGGATACGGTGTAGCCGCAGACGCGGCAGCCGCTGCCAAGTGGTATCGCCGGGCCGCCAACCGCGGACTCGCCTCAGCGCAATATAATTTAAGCGTGTTTCACCAGCTTGGAAGAGGGGTCGAGCTCGACCTTTCCGAGGCAGTAAGGCTGGGACGCCTGGCCTCGGAGAAAGGTCACGCCGTCGCGCAGACCAACCTCGGCGTCTTCTATATGGTCGGAGAGGGCATTGAGCGCGATCTCGTCGAAGCGTGGAAATGGCTGGCAATTGCCGCCCGCTCGCTTGATGGAGTCGCGCTCGATACGGTTCGCGCCAACTTGGCGCAGGTTGAACGGCAACTTGCGCCAGCCGATCTTATCGAGGCCAAGCGCCGCGCTGAGCGCTGGCAGCCGGCGGACTAGGCGCTCCTGACTAGGGCGCATCCCACGCCCGCAGCCTAGGAATCCAGCGCGGTACGTTCGCCTTGTATTGCCGATATTCTTCGCCAAACCTCCGTTCGAGGCCCGGCTCTTCCATCAACGGAAAATAGATCGCGTTGATGGCAAGGAAGATGAGCGTCCAACCGGCTAGGTGCCAAGAGCCAAAGAACAGCGATTCAGCACCGAGCATGAAAAGCACGCTGGTGATCATGGGGTTGCGGACATGGCGGTAGGGTCCGCGGACAACAAGCCTTTTAGGCGGATCCCAAGGTGCAGGTGTGCCCTCGCCGGCGCGCAGAAATAGCCTCACCGTCCAGGCCGCAAATGTGAGGCCGATCGCCGCAAACAAGATGCCAATCCAGAACTCAGGTTGTGCGGGTCCGGCGAACGCCTTGGCTGTCCGCGGCCCAGCTGAAAACCACAGGATCGCACTGGGAACGAACACGAGGGCCGTCCCTGGAAGGATGATGATGGCCTTGATGAGCTGCCACGTCATTCGGGTCACTGCCGTCGTATCGCCGCGCCCTACGGGCGTGCCACCGCTGTCCCGCTCTGTAGCTCAGCGGACTCAGATTTCCGGCGCGATGCAACTTCACGATGCGCAATGTAAATCGCCGATGCGGCAATGACCGCGCCGCCGATCCATGTCCACATATCGGGTGATTCGGCGAACATGATGAAGCCAATGAGCGCCGCGAATGGCAATCGCGCGTAGTCGAAGGGAGCGACCGCCGATGCGTCAGCCGAGGCAAAGGCACGAACCATGCAAAGGTGACCGACAGTACCGAACGCGCCCATGGCGACGCATTTAGCAAAGACGATCCAGCTTGGTTCCTGCCATACCGAGAACGCGGGAAGTGCGCTCAAGAGGGTCAGGAACAGGGCCATGTAGGCGACCACTGTGCCAGGCTTCTCGGTCGCGCTTAGCCGTTTGACGATCAGCATTGAGGCGGCGATGCAGACAGCTGTCGAAACGGCGAGCAATGCGCCTGGTTGCAATGCCGAGATGCCCGGCCGCAGCATAATCAGCATGCCAACGAAACCCAAGGCAACCGCCACCCAGCGCCGGGCTCGCACGACTTCGCGCAAGATGACCGCGCTGCCGAACGTAGCGAATAGAGGCGCAGTAAAGCTAAAAGCCGTGACCTCGGCGACCGGCATGAGTGCCAGCGCGCTGGTCCACATGAGTAGACCGACGAAGGCAATCAAGCCGCGCGTCAAATGCAGCCCAAATCGTTCAGTTCGAAGGACCGCCAGCCCGGAACCGAACAACCAAGGGACCAAGAAGAGAAATCCAAACAGGCTCCGGAAGAAGCCGATCTGGAAAGGATGCAGATCGCTAGAAACGTCGCGCATGAGCGCGCTCATCAAGGTCAGCATGAGGCCCGCCGACATCATCCAGAGTGCCCCGCGGATTGGAGCAGAGACTACAGGCTGGGCCTTGGGCAGAGGAGATTTCCCGGTCGCCATGTCTGAAACACTACGATGCTGGGCACCCATTCGCCAACGTGACGCCGAATAGGTGTTGGCCGATCGTCACATCGTGGGCGGATGTCCGGCGCTGGAATGAGGTGGTGGCGCCATGCTATCCAAGATCGAACTCGCAACCTACGAATTGGTGAGACGCCTGTGGACAGTCCGCTTTGGGTGCCGTCGGAGGAGCGTGTACGCGACGCCAATCTCACCGCCTTTCGGGCTGCACTCGAAAAGCGTTGGGCCTGCTCGCTGCCTGATTTTGATGCTCTGCACCAATTTTCTCTCGAGGAAATGGAGAGCTTCTGGGTCAGCATCTGGGAGTTTATGGGTGTCGTTGGCGATCGCCGAACGGAGTCAGTGATCGTCGATGGCGACAAGATGCCGGGCGCGCGGTTTTTCCCTGACGCGGAACTCAACTTCGCGGAGAATCTCCTACAGGGACGTGGATCGTCGCCGGCCATCATCTTTCGCGGCGAAGATCAAGTTCGGCGCGTGTTGTCGTGGGATGACCTTCAACGGCAGGTGTCGCGCCTCTCGCAATGCTTGCGGGCCGCCGGCATCGGAGTTGGCGATCGCTGTGCCGGATTCGTGCCGAATATGCCGGAGGCGGTCGTGGCAATGCTGGCCTGTGCCTCGATCGGCGCCGTCTGGACATCCTGTTCACCAGATTTCGGCGTCCAAGGCGTGCTCGATCGATTTGGCCAAGTCGAACCACGCGTGCTATTTGCCGCCGACGGGTATTACTACAACGGCAAGTCACACGACTCGCTGGCGCGGATCGCCGAATGTGTTGACAAGCTGCCGAGTGTCGAGCGGGTCATTGTCTTTCCCTATCTGAGCGATACGCCCGACCTCTCGACGATTGCTGAACATTGCGACGCGCTGCGCCTTGAAGACGCTTTGGGACCTTACAAATCCGGGCCAATCGACTTCGAGCGACTGCCCTTCAATCACCCGCTTTACATCATGTATTCGTCCGGCACGACGGGGCGACCGAAGTGCATTGTCCACGGCTCCGGTGGCGCGCTACTGCAGCATTTGAAGGAGCACAAACTGCATGGCGACATAAAGGCTGGCGACCGTGTCTTCTACTTCACGACCTGCGGCTGGATGATGTGGAATTGGCTGGTTTCAGCCCTGGCATCGCAGGCGACAATCTTGCTTTACGACGGATCTCCGACTTATCCAACCACAGCGGTACTGTTCGACTTCGCCGATGAGGCGCATATGACAATGTTCGGCACTTCGGCAAAGTATATCGATGCGATTGCGAAGGCCGGCATCAAACCTCGAGAGACCCACGACCTGAGTGCGCTCCGCACCATAACCTCAACCGGTTCGCCCCTCGTTGCCGAGGGCTTCGACTATGTCTACCGCGACGTTAAGCATGATGTTTGTCTGTCCTCCATTTCAGGTGGGACGGACATTATCGCGTGCTTTGTCGGTGGCAATCCTACGGCCCCGGTGTGGCGCGGCGAGATCCAGGCGCCGGGTCTCGGCATGGCGATCGACGTCTTCGACGATGCTGGTCGCTCACTCAGCGGCGAAAAGGGAGAGCTCGTTTGCAAACAACCGTTTCCCTCTTTGCCGCTCCATTTCTGGGGCGATGAGTCCGGCGCGCGCTACCATGCCGCCTACTTCGAACGCTTCCCGAATGTGTGGCGTCACGGCGACTTCATCGAGCGGACCGAACACGGCGGCTTCATCATCTACGGCCGCTCCGACGCAACGCTCAATCCCGGCGGGGTCCGCATCGGCACTGCAGAAATTTACCGACAAGTCGAGCGCATCGAGGAGGTCTTGGAGGCGGTTGCGGTTGGCCAAGAATGGCAAGGTGACACACGTATTTTGCTGTTTGTCGTTTTGCGCGATGGCGCCAACATTAGCGAGACGTTGTGCGAGCGGATCCGTCATCGCATTCGCGAAAATTGCACGCCGCGCCACGTTCCCGCCAAGATCCTCCAAGTCGCCGATATTCCACGGACCAAGTCGGGCAAGATCACGGAGCTTGCGGTTCGTGACGTGATCGGTGGCAAGACCGTCGAGAACATTGAGGCGCTTGCCAACCCTGAAGCTCTGAAACTTTTTGCAGACCGGTCAGAGCTCGCAGAGTCTTAGTTTGGTCTTAGTTTCCGGATTGAAAATCTGCAGGAGCGGCCTTGCCGAGCATGAATCGAACTGCCATGTTCCAGCGACATTTCGGTGCACCCCTGATATTTTCCGGCAACTGACGCGCAACTGAGGTTCAAAGCATGACGCCTGCGAAATCGAAGCCTGTCGAAGCTGGACGGGTGCAGCCTCATTTGCGTAAGAAGCTCTTGCAAATCAAGCCGCAGCCGGTCGTGCAGATCGCAAAAATGGCGCTCGCTGATCCCGAAGTTATTCCCTTGCATTTCGGTGAATCCGATGTGCCGACCGCAGACTTCATTAACAAGGCTGCCGTCGACGCCCTGCAGCGGGGCGAGACCTTCTATACGCATCGTCGTGGCATTCCGGAATTGCGGGACAGTCTGTCGCGCTATATGTCGCGGCTCTACGATCAGCCGATTGATGCCGAGCGTATCACCGTTACGCCGTCGGCAATGCAGGCAATAATGTTGTCGATGTTGGGGTTGTTGGAGGAAGACGACAACGTCGTCGTCATCGCGCCAATTTGGCCTAACGCGGAAGCCACGGTTCCACTTGCTGGCGGTGTGTCGCGGGTCGTCAACCTGCACAGCGGCAACGCCGGCTGGACGCTTGACCTCGATGAATTGTTTGATGCTTGCGACGAGCGAACGCGCGGCATCTTTGTCAATTCGCCGGGGAACCCGACCGGGTGGATGATTGGCCGTGAACAGCAACAGACGATTCTCGATTTTGCCCGCGCCAACGGCATATGGATAATCGCCGACGAAATTTACGCCCGTCTCGTCTATGACCGTCCGGTTGCTCCATCCTTCCTCGAAATTTGCGAGGCGGATGATCCGGTGATCGTTGTCAATAGCTTTTCGAAGTCCTGGGCAATGACCGGGTGGCGGCTTGGCTGGCTGACGACGCCGCCGTCGCTCGGCGACTTCCTTGAAAATTTGATCGAATACAGCTCAAGCGGCGCGCCGACGTTCGTGCAGCATGCCGGTGTTACGGCTGTTGAGGAGGGTGAGCCGTTTGTCGAGAGCATGGTTGAACGCTGCCGAACCGGCCGCGAGATCGTCGAGAGGCATTTGGCTGGATTGTCACGCGTTCGCTACCAGCCGCCGGAAGCTGCCTTCTATGCATTTTTCTCAGTTGAGGGTATGGACGACAGCCTATCCTTTGCGAAGGAGCTGGTGCGCAATGCAAAGGTGAGTGTTGCGCCAGGTATGGCCTTTGGTCCGGCCGGCGAAGGCTGGCTCAGGTTATGTTTTGCGAGTGCGGCGGAGTCACTCGAAATTGCCATGGAGCGGCTCGCAAAGGCGCTTTCCTGAGGCCGGTCTGGGCCTTCCGCAAAGTCTCAGCCGTGGCAACGTGCTCGACGGCAACGCAAGGCGGCTCCGAAAGCTAAGGGGGTGCGTTTTCGACCGCCGCTTCCGCCAGCAACCAGTCACGGAAGATCTCGACTTTCGGTCGGTCGGCGTTTTCTTGCGGACTCACCACGTAATACGCCGCGGCGAGCGGCAGGGAGATGTCGAATGGCCGGACCAGGCGGCCGTCGGCGAGCGCCGTCGCGGCAATCGCGCTGCGTGCCACGGCCACCCCTTGTCCGTCGATGGCAGCTTCGATGACCACATTCGAGTGGTTGAACGTCGGACCCCGCGTCGCATCTGCGCCACTGACCTGCATTTCTTTGAGCCAGCGTTGCCAATCGGCAGGCGACTCATCGTGCAGTAAAGTGTGGTGACGCAAGTCTTCGGGTGTCCGCAGCGGATGTGGTCCCTCGTTGACCAACCGCGGGCTGCAGACGACAAACTGCTCTTCGCTTAGAAGCCGGTCACTTCTTAGCCCCGGATAGTTGCCGCTACCGTAACGAATTCCCATATCGACACCGTTGCGATCAAGGTCGATGATTTCGTCGGCGGCAGAAATGCGGATGTCGATCTCTGGATGTGCGGTGCGGAACCGAGTAAGCCGCGGCACCAGCGATGTCGCTGCGAACGACGGCAATGTGCTCACCGTCAACACGCCCGACTCATCCTGTCGGGTGAGTGCCTCGGTGGCATCTCCGAGCGCATTGAGCGCGTCTCGTACAGTTGGCAGATAGCGTTGGCCAGCCTCCGTCATCAAGAGGGCCCGATTGAGGCGGCGAAAGAGTCGCACGCCGATCGCCGTTTCCAGGGTCTTGATTTGATGACTGATTGCGGCCTGCGTGAGGTGTAGCTCTTCGCCCGCGCGCGTGAACGAAAGCATGCGTCCCGCGGCCTCGAAGGCGCGCAGCGTGTTCATCGGTGGAAGGCGGTGGGCCATAGATCCTATAGCACCCTATTTCGGACAAATAATATTAATCCGATGGATGAAAAATTGTCGTTTGTCATCGGTTGCATCCAACCATAGATATTGTACAGAAATTCTTAATTAAAGCGACTTTATCGGAACAATGCCGATCGCTTATTGATTTGGAAGGATAGCAACAATGGATAAATTTTCTTATGGTCATGCGGTATCGGTGAGATCATTCGACCGTGGCCCACAATTCATACCGCACCGGTCAAACCAACGGGGCGCTGCGCATGGACGGGGGCTGGGAAGTGGCTTCGCCGGATTGATCTTTGCTGTCGCACACAGTGCGCAGACGGCTATCGGCATCCTGCTGGGCTGGAATGAACTGGCGCGCCAACGATATCAGCTTGCCGCGCTCGACGATCATGTGCTGCGAGACATCGGCGTCGAAAGGGATGCCGCACGGCGCGAGGCCGCTCGGCCTTTCTGGGTTATTTGATCGCCGGCTGGCCGGTGGCGGGAGTTACCCCGCTGGCGGGTAGCGGATCGTCATCTTGTTGTACTTGTTGAGCATGCCATACAATGTACTGAACTGTTGGTGGAATCCGATCCAGTCGATCTCCTTCGCCAATTGTTGGTGGATTTCTTGAAGCGACTTTTTGCCGTCCGTCAGTCGCAGGATAGCCGCCGCAAGCGGGGGTAAATCCAGGGCAAGAACCTTTCCCGATAACTCGAGCTTGAGGGCGCCGTCCTGTTCGATTGCATGCGCAAGATTTGGTCCTGGCACATCGCGCAGCACGGGAATTGCGTTTGCGGGCTCGGCCTTGGCGATTGTATCGGCCTCGTTGTTCGCGCGCACGCAGTAGAAAATGTGCTTCAACAGGTCGCCCGACAGCAGCTCCGCGAAAGCGCACTGGTCAAGCCATGAAAGTTGTTCGAGTCGTGCGCAGACAGCTGGGTCATCGATTAGTGTGAATGGATCGTAGCGCACTGGCTCGATGAATGTGACGAGTCGCAGGCCCGCTGCGTCTACATCCCTTGCGACTTCGGGCACCAGATAGGGCTTGTCGCGAGAGTGCAGCAGGAGGTCCACTAGCCCCGCATCGGACCCCTTGTAATCGCCGACCCCCTTGTTTTGCAAAAGCCAGTTGGTTGGCGGCAGTTGCGCAATAAGACGCTTTGCTAATTCAATTCGCTCGGCGTAGGGACCATCGCCGGCGATTTCGCGCAACATGTCCTGCATGGGATAGACGCCGGTCCGACCGAGCGCGCCATAGACCATAATGCCCGCGCCGCCGTCGGCATTGAGCGCCTGCGCGAGCGCAGCGAAACCGGCTTGTGGCGTTTCGAGGTGATGCAGCACGCCGCAGCAATCTATGTAGTCGAACGGTCCGAATTGCACGGCGTCGAGCAGGGATGCGGCAAGGAACTGTATATTCTTCAAGCCGCGCGCCCGCGCGCGGGCCTCTGCGATCTCGCGTGCAGCCTGTGACAGGTCGAGGTAGACAATCTCTGCGGGGCAATTTGCATCTGCCAACTGTTGCGCCAGCATGATCAGCCCATCTCCCGTACCCCCGCCGGCGATCAGTGCACGGAGTGGTAGGCTGAAGTCCCACCGTCCGGCGAAGATATAGTGGTTGATTTCGTCGATATGGCTGGGCGAGCCAACGCGCAGCATTTTCATCTCATCCGCTGGGTCGCGATACGGATAGGGGTATGATTCGTACTGCTCGCGGACCTTGTCACTCATGATGTAACCAGGACCACTTTGCCCGTAGCCTGCCGGTTCGCAAGCAAACTCAATGCGTCGCTGGCTTCTGCCAGCTTAAACGTGTGCCCAATGTGAGGTTTGAGGCTGCCATTGCGAAAAAATGTGGTCAGTGCGTCGAAAGAATTTTTTTGTACGTCAGGGTCCAGCCGGCCGTATGCGCCCCAGTAGAGTCCGAGTACGGCTACGTTCTTTACCAGCAGGATGTTGGCGGGAATTGACGGGATGGTTCCGCTTGCGAAGCCAACGACGACGATCCTGCCCTCGAAGTTAAGGCATCGAAGCGAGGCATCGAATGCTGCGCCTCCGACCGGGTCGAACACCACGTCGATGCCACCCACAGTGGTTTTGACGCGCTCTCGCACGCTCTCGTTCGTATGATTGATGAGTTGATTGGCACCATGCGCCTTCGCAAGCGCCAACTTATCGTCACTGCCAGCCGTCGCCACCACCGTTGCGCCCAGCGCCTTGCCGACTTCGACTGCTGCCAGCCCGACGCCGCCGCCGGCGCCGTGAACCAACAGAACTTCCCCGGCTGCGAGGCGTGCACGATGCGCGAGCGCGACGTGGGCTGTGCCATAGGCAATGGGAAACCCGGCAGCGACAATCGTCTCCATTTCTTCCGGAATGAGAATGGCGTCCGCCGCTCTTACGACAGCCCGTTCCGCATAACCGCCAAGATCGACCCGCGCCATCACCCGGTCACCGGCAGCGAATCCCGAAACGCGGCGACCGATCTCGATGATCTCGCCGGCGATTTCGACGCCCGGTGTAAATGGAAGCGCGGGCCGTTCTTGATAGTCGCCGCGTATGATCAGCAGGTCGGCAAAATTGACGCCGCTACCGCGAACGGCGATCAGAAGGTCCTCCTCGTTCGGCGTTGGTACCGGCACATCCTGCAATCTGAGACTCTCGGGGCCACCTAGCTTTTCGATTCTGATCGCGCGCATCGCAGTCACGACGCCAAGCGGCGCCGGGCCGCGTGACGGGGGACATTGATTGATCCGTCAGGGCTCACGATGCCGACTAATCGCCAGTTCAAAAGGCCAACGGTCCGGCGGCGCGAATCTCACCGACGGCTGCACCGTTTCTGTTCTTGAGCGGTACGCGCAACAGATGGGCCAACGTTTCGGCCATATCATCGTCCAAAATGCCAAGACGGGACAGAATGGCGGTCATCATGACCTGAGATGCGCGCGTTGCGCCGTCTTCACATTTCAGTGCAATGCCTGCACCATGCGACGGGATTGCGGCGGCAAAGACTCCCTCGGCGCCGGTCTTCACCATCAACCGATCGCCGGCCAGTGTCATCACTTCGGTACAGTACCGATCGCGTCCCGCTACCATGTAGGGCTCGGCTGCAATGGCATTGCGAATCCGCGTGACCGCCGCGGCGCGCTTGTCGGGCAATGAATCGGGCGCGGCGACGCGCGCCATGGCCAATGCGATGTTACCCAGGGGTATGGCAAAGGCGGGAATTGCGCAGCCATCGATACCGCGTGGGGCGTCGCCAAGGTCGAGTCCGCACATGGATTCCAATACGCCCATCACGCGTTGTTGGCAGGGATGTTCGATATGCACATAGCCGCTCGTCGGCTCGCCCAGATGGCGTGCAGTCGAGAGCATTGCTGCATGTTTGCCCGAACAATTGTTGTGTAGCGCCGAAGGGACTTCACCCGATTGTGCCAACGTCCTTGCCGCTTCCCGATCAAAAGGCCAATGCGACCCGCATTCGAGGTCGTTTTCGCTGAGGCCCAACTTCGCCAACCAGGCGGAAGCAGTCTCGACATGCTGCTGTTCGCCGTTGTGCGACGCACAAGCAAGGGCGATTTCCTTGTTGCCCAGACCGAACGCGTCTGCGGCACCCGTCTCGATAAGTGGTATGGCCTGTATCGCCTTGATCGCAGAGCGTGGAAACACCAGCGCCTCAGGGTCGCCCCAACTCGCCATGACATGTCCGTCGGGATCGACGACCACGGCCGATCCGCGATGCCGGCTTTCAACGGCAGGCCCGCGCGTGACCTCGACAACGATCGGGTTCGCATCGCCCGCTGGTGACTCCAAATGGACGTGTGTGTGTGCCTCTGTGGTCTCGGTCATTCGCTCGGCGTCAGCGTCAAGTATTTGGGTGCCTTAACCAACTTGCCCCGGCATGTCAGCCCATGCAAGTCTTGCGGCTATGCGCGGCTATTTCGGTATCGGTGTCGAGGGAATTTCAAAGCCGATGAACGTTGGCAGTCTGTTTCGTACAGCGCATGCGTTCGGGGCAGATTTCGTGTTTGCGCTCGCGCCGGCGGTAAATGTTAAGGAGTTGTACCGTTCCGATACCTCGCAGACGGCGGAGCACGTGCCGCTGCACGTCTATGACAATGCTGAGGCGCTCAAGCTTCCGAAGGGATGCGCGTTGGTTGGCATCGAACTCTCAGACGATGCTATCGAGCTTCCTAGCTTCAGCCATCCGCCCCGGGCGGCCTACGTGTTCGGGCCGGAACGGGGATCACTGTCGCCGGCACTGGTCGAACGGTGTTCTCAACTTGTCCAAATTCCGACACGTTTTTCCATAAACGTTGGCGTTGCCGGCGCGATTGTAATGTACGATCGGCTAATGATGCGGGGCCGGTTTGCTTCCCGCCCGCAGCATGCGGGCGGTCCCATAGGGGCCCTGGCGCCGCATGTCCACGGTGAGCAGAAAATCCGTCGACGGCGCTGAACGGCACGTCGTTGGAAATATGCAGCCAGGGACTGATCTGCGGTCCCACTGTGACTTGGCAAATGTGTGTTCGAGCGTTTATATGTACCATCCTATGAGAAAGATGGGCTTTAACTTTGGCGGTTGGGCAGCGCTCTGTGCGCTGCCCTTGTTGTTTGCTTGGTCTTTGCCGGTGGCAGCGCAGGATAAAGCGCTCGGCACATATCGCGACTGGTCTGCGCAAACCTTCAGCGAGAGCGGCAGCACCGTCTGCTCGATGTGGAGCCAACCGACCAAGGCTGAGGGAAAATACACAAGACGTGGAGAAATCTACGCGTTTGTCACGCATCGACCGGCGCGCAACCGCATCAATGAATTGAGTTTCGAAGCTGGCTATATCTTCAAGCCGGATTCCGAGGTAACGGTTGCGATCGGGGATGAGACGTTCAGTTTGTTCACGAAGGACAGCACCGCATGGAACCGCACGGCGGCGGGTGATGAGGCTCTCGTCAAGGCGATGCGCGCAGGCTCGCGCATGGTTGTTAAGGGTGAGTCGAGCCGCGGTACGGTGACGACCGATACATTCTCGTTGCAAGGGTTCTCCGCAGCGCATAACGCGGTCAACGGAGCCTGCAAAGTCAAATAGCTTCAGATTAGCGGCTGGAGGTCAGAGCCGGTCGCTGGCCTTCTTGTCCTTCACGAACTCTGCGGCAAGCTCTTCTTCCAAACGAACCAGATCGTCGGGAAGCGGCATACCCATCGCCCGCATGCCTTCGAAGATAGTGCGAAGCCGCATGTGGATCTCGTGCAGGTCGCCCTGATCACCTTCCATATCGTCTATGAGGAGCGACAAGGCAGCTTCGAGTTCTTGTTCGTCCATTTTCATTCTCCTGCGGCCACAATCAGGCCACTTGATCGACAATCTTGCAAATAGTGTTGATTGTCCGCAATGGACTATGCAGGAACCGGCTGGCGATTGCGCGCTCGGCGGCTTTGGCTACGATTGCGGCGATCCGCCATTACCCTATACTGCGCGCCCGTCCCAGAGAATGAACTAAAGGCGCCCCGATCATGGCGTACAACGCGCACGCGCAAGACATCAAAAAGGTCGTGTTGGCCTATTCAGGTGGACTCGATACGTCGGTCATTCTGCGCTGGCTACAGGAGACCTATCGCTGTGAAGTTGTAACCTTCACCGCCGATTTGGGGCAGGGCGAGGACCTGGGGCCGGCTCGGGCGAAAGCAGAGATGTTGGGCATCAAGGAGATCTTCGTCGAGGATCTACGTGAGACCTTTGTTGCCGATTATGTCTTCCCGATGTTTCGTGCAAATGCGCTCTACGAGGGTACCTACCTGCTTGGCACATCGATCGCGCGGCCGCTCATCGCCAAGCGCCAAATCGAGATTGCCGAGGAAACCGGCGCCGATGCAGTGGCGCACGGTGCAACCGGAAAGGGCAACGACCAGGTACGATTCGAGCTCGGCTACTATGCGCTCAAGCCCGATATCAAGGTGATAGCGCCCTGGCGCGAGTGGGAATTGACGTCGCGGAGCAGCCTGATCGCCTACGCAGAGGCGCATCAAATTCCAATCGACTCCGACAAACGCGGCGAGGCGCCGTTTTCGGTCGACGCGAACCTGCTGCATATCTCGGCTGAGGGTAAAATATTGGAGGATCCCTCGGCAGAGCCGCCGGATTATGTCTATTCACGGACCACGGCGCCCGAGGACGCACCCAACAAGCCAACCTATGTGGAAATCGCTTTCGAGCGGGGCGATGCCGTTGCCGTTGACGGCGAGGAGCTTTCTCCGGCGGCGCTGCTGACGAGGCTCAATGCGCTCGGCGGCGAGAACGGCATAGGCCGGCTCGATTTGGTCGAAAACCGCTTCGTCGGTATGAAGTCGCGTGGTGTCTATGAGACGCCCGGGGGCACTATCCTTATTGCAGCCCACCGCGCAATCGAGTCGCTGACCCTCGACCGTGAGGCGATGCATTTGAAGGACGAGTTGATGCCGCGCTACGCCAAGCTCATCTACAACGGCTTCTGGTTCGCGCCGGAACGCGAAATGCTGCAGGCCTTGATCGACAAGAGCCAGGAGCATGTCAGTGGCACGGTGCGCCTTAAGCTCTACAAAGGTGGACTCCAAGTCGCTGGCCGCAAGTCGTCCGAAAGTCTCTATAGCGAAGAACACGTCACGTTCGAAGAAGATCAGGTCTACGACCAGCGCGACGCGGAGGGTTTCATCAAGCTCAACGCGCTACGGCTGCGGCTTGCCGCCAGGCGACGCGGGAAGTGATGTCGGCTGCGCAACTCGAAGCAGTTTGACTTGTGGTCCGCGCCGATGCATGGCTCAGATATTGGCGCAACAATTGAAAGGAGGTGATCCGATGTCTAATTGTTTGGTGAGTATGTTTGCCGCTGGGGCGATCGGCGGCACACGGACGTAAAGGCTTGGGTCACGTCCGTCGGGTGATAGCGGATCGCATCCATGCGTAAACATGAGCTAAAGCGGACACGACCGAATATCCGCTAGCTCCACCGAAACGGAACAAAACTTAGCGCCACCCATAGAGTGGCGCTTCTCTTTGCCAGTACAGCCTTTTCTTTGAATTGTCGCGAGGCGATTGTGCGTCGCCCGCCGCTCGCTAGCCTGGCATCGTTGTCACGCCGATGACGGTCTCGTGGAGTCCGACGAGCACGGCGTAGAGCGCGATGCCGCCAGCGATGCGGGCGACGCCAATCCCAGGCCAGTCGATCTTGGTGCGTCCGGCGGCGGCCGCGGCAAATGGGATCAACGAGGTTCTCATGGCAATCGGACCCCATGCAGCGTGTGCCAGTTGCGCTCGCCTATGGTAGATGTGGACCATACCGCCGATCGTCAGGATGGCAATTCCACCGAACAAGATGACGCTTGAGGCATCTCCCGTGGTCACGAGGTGGCTAAGGGACCACAGCGCAAGCGCCCAAAGAAATGGATGTCGCGTCACGGTCATGATTCCCGGTGTCGGATCTGGCTCGTTCATCGCATGTTCGCCGCCGACCATCGTCACGCTGCGCGTGGAGACTCCGGCAACCGCGAAGATGCAGGAAAAAGGCATTATTGCGAGAGGTATGACGTTGAAGGCAGCCGTTGCCGCCCACAACTCAACGAAGGGTGCGGAGTTATAGGCGAGGATGACCCATGTCAGGGTAGCGAGCGCGAACACCGAGAACAGGCCACGAAAGCCGTTCTCACCAAGCCGTGCAATCAGCGCTTGGCGAACCGGCAGGCTCGCCAGCACGAAATGGCCAATGACAAATGTCGCCATCGCCGACAAGAGGTTTCCAAGTGTTCCTGTCATGGCGCAACTATTGAAGGCTGATGGCCTTGCTGTCCATATCCGGATCGAAGTTTTCGAACCCGGCCCTATCGACTGTCAGGATCGATCGTTGGTCAGCTTCAGCGAAGCCGGTGAGATCAAGACATTGAATTGTTCGCACCAGATTACGACGCTGCCGAAGTCGGAAAGGGTCACGCCCGCTGGAATGGCGTAATTCTGGCTGCCCTTAAACGCCTTTAGGCGGCCGAGGTCCACTTACATCGTGCTCCTAACGTCGTCCGAAGTTTGGACGTTGGCGTTGGGGACCAAATAGACATGGAATTTCGGCCCAGGACCGACCTCAAAATCTGGCTCAAGGCGCGCGGTTTCGGCGTGCACCGTTACGCCGCCGCGACCATAGTGAATTGGATCGGCGGGGTTGGCGTGGATGAAGGTGCCGGAGGCAAGGACTTGATTTGTGCCGGTATCAGGCGCCGCTTCGCTCGCAACGATGTCCGCGCGAAAGATATAGGGATAACTAAAGATACCAAAGGCGAAGCCAGTCGCCGAACCAACGGCGGCACCAAGGATAAGTGCAATTAGAAAGTTCTTCAGGGCGCCGAAACGTCATACACGTCGCCCATAATGTCAAATACCGAAGATCACCTGATCTCGGTCCAGGTATGGGGCGCCCGGCTAGATAATCGGCTCCTCGATGCCGTTCTGCCGGCAGGCGGCGATTACCGTGTTGCGGAGCAGGCAAGCGATCGTCATGGGGCCGACGCCGCCCGGAACGGGCGTTATGGCGCCGGCGACGGCGCTCGCTTCGGCAAAGTTGACGTCGCCGACCAGCTTTGTCCGTCCCTCGTCCGTCTCAATGCGGTTGATACCGACATCGATGACTGCAGCGCCAGGCTTGATCCAGTTACCGCCAACCATCTCTGCGCGGCCGACTGCCGCGACCAAAATGTCGGCACGGCGGCAGACCTCCGAAATGTCGCGCGTCCTCGAATGGGCAACCGTCACCGTACAGCTTTCGCCGATCAGCAGCGCCGCCATAGGCTTGCCGACAATGTTTGAACGCCCGACGATGACGGCGTCCAATCCCGAAAGGTCCGTCAACGTATCCTTGAGCAGCATCAAGCAGCCGAGCGGCGTGCACGGCACCAATCCATGCCCGCCAGTCGCCAGCAGGCCGGCGTTGACGACGTGGAATCCGTCCACATCCTTAGCCGGATCGATAGCGGCGATAACCGCCTGCGCGTCTATCTGCGACGGCAGTGGAAGCTGGACCAGGATGCCGTTGACGGACTGATCTCTGTTGAGCTTATTGATCAGCGTCAGCAGATCGCGCTGACTCGTTTCCACGTCGAGCTTGTGTTCGAAACTATTCATGCCGGCGTCCTGCGTCTGGCGCGCCTTGTTGCGCGTGTAGACCTGGCTTGCGGGGTCCTCTCCCACCAAGACGACGGCCAAGCCCGGTATCATGTCGTGTGTGTTCCTCAACGTGACCACGTTGTCAGAAACGCGTCCGCGCAGACCTTCGGCGAAGGCTTTGCCGTCGATGATTCTGGCTTCAGTCATGTGTTTTCCTAGCCCAACTCCTCAAACGGATTGCCAGTTCCCGCGGCTCGCCCGCAATGTGCATGACTTTTCTTCGATTTCGCCGGCCCCTGACGATAGAAACGTTCGACTTGGGAACGCGCCATGTCTTTGCCAAAAGACGAATCAATGCCGCGTTGGCCTCATTTTCCTTCGCCCGGGCGGTCACCGTCGCTCGCAGTATCGTTGCGCCATCCCCACTGCTCGAGGGTCCGCTTGCACCTTCCGTTCGGCTGCCCGGCGTCAGCTGAATAGCGACGCGGACACCGTCTTCGACCTCGCGAAACAGCGAACCCCCCGCCGCCTCTATCGGGGCCAATACTCAAACAACAGGCTGCGGATGAAGAACAGGGCGAGGATCAAAATAATCGGAGAGATGTCGATGCCGCCCAAATTCGGCATATACCGGCGTATCGGCCTGAGCAACGGATCGGTAATGCGGTAGAGCGTGTCTCCAGCTAGATAAATGATCCGATTCTGCGTGTTGACGACGTTGAACGCGACCAACCAGCTGAGGATCGCGGAGATGATGATGCACCACACATAGAGATTGATTACGCTGCTGATCAGCCAGAGTAGAGAGGACATGGATTGACCGGACCGTCCTTGTGCTTGTTCATTGCGCGTGACACTTACGTCATAGCACGAAAGGTGGCAAGAGCCAGCGCGCGCAACCTGCATGGAGATGCGCCGAATGCTGCCCGGCTCGAAGCTTGACAGGGTACAGACCGGCCTCACATAGTTCGCGCGCCTGGCAGATCAGCCGCGTATTTGATCGAAGTCGTGTGGCCGGTTCAACAAGCCGTGATCTGCGAAGGACAGACGGGGCCGTAGCTCAGTTGGGAGAGCGTCGCGTTCGCAATGCGAAGGTCAGGGGTTCAACTCCCCTCGGCTCCACCAAGTTCTCATGCCGCTGAAATGGGTCTGATCTGGGCTCGCGCAGCGGCCCGCTCGGATCGACGGTATCAGCAACGGTATTTTGCCCAGACTATGAGGATCGCGTTTGCCAAACTTCTATAAGCCGGACCTTGCGGCGAAGCCCGATGACCCGTTTGCAAGAGGCGAAGACGACAAGTTGGTGCGACGCGATTACTGGATGTCGATGATTGATCAATCCGTCGTTCTGACGATGACGGCTGGCGTAGGTGCGATCCTTCATAACGAGGAGAAGCGAGCGCATCTCGAAGACATCGGTCGCGGACATCTGATCGACCAGGTCTGCGTGCAGGAGATCCTGCCGCCGGACTAACGTGGCGCCGGCGCCACTCAATCGCCGTCGGAATCCGACCGGACCCGCCACTTACCAAATTTTCCATATAAAAGTTCACGCATCGAATTCACGAAACGAAATGCCTCAGGGGTAGCGAATGACTAAGGGAAAAGGTACGGACATTGGGCTTGCCATCATCGGTTGCGGCACGATAGGGCGCATTCGAGCAAAGTTTGCACGCGACTACCCCGGTATTGGCTGGCTTGGCCTCTGCGACATCGATGAGCCGCTCGGCCGCAAGCTCGCTGAAGAGGTCGGCGCCGATTTCTTCACGACAGACTTTGAGGAGTTGATTGCCCGGCCCGAGGTCCAGGCAACAATGATCATTACCGATGAGAACCGCCATACGGAGCCGACCCTGAAGGCGGTTGACCAGGGCCACAAGCTGTTCATCGAAAAGCCGTTGGCGACCAATGCCAACGAATCGGCTGCAATTTTGAAAGCGATTGAGGACAACGGCATCGACGCGGTGGTTGGCTATACACAGCGTTTCCGTCGCCGCTTTCTCGCCGTCAAGGAGCGTCTGATTACCGGCCAGATTGGTGACGTGACGGGCGTCGTGACGCGCGCATTCATGAACCGCATGGTGCCGCTTGCGACAATCCGGAAGACCAACGAGCGCGCGCATCTGACGCCGATGGTTGTCTCAGGAACCCACAGCCTCGACATGTCGATGTGGCTGATGGAGGGCAAGACGCCAATCTCGGTCTATGCCGGGTCCAACGACAAAGTGCTCGCACAGCTTGGCACCAAGGACTCGACATTCGGCATCTTCACGATGGACGACGGCACGATCTTTAGTATGAACATTAGTTGGGCGCTGCCGGTCGTCTGGCCGGGTTCGGTTTACGGGCTGGAGATCGGCATTGTCGGTACCAAGGGCGTGATCGACATTGAGGACACACATCGCGACGTCGTCATGGCAAGTGAAGTCGCTCAGGGTGCCGGCTATGCGCCAGAAGGATTCGAGCCGGAATACCAGCGTCATGTCGACTTTCTGACCAGCTATCCGCCGGGTGACCTTCACTTGGACCAGCTTTGGGGGCCGATGCGCGAGGAAACCAATGCCTGGTTCGCGCGCATTCATTCTGGCCTCGACACGCCGCATGCGACAGCCGCCGATGGTCACCGAAACCTGCTGTTGACGATGGCGATGGACTTATCCGCTGCGCGGGGCGAAGTGGTTGCGTTGCCGGTTTCGCCGGACGATTTATGAGGCCTGGAATTGACCGCATAGTGCCGCCTCGAATCTAGGGACTAATGCGGTCGTGGCGATGCTACTTCTCGACGGGAAAACCGACGATACTGCCCCACTCGGTCCACGAGCCGTCATAAATCTTAATCTTCTCGAACCCCAGCACGTGGGTCATCGCCGTCCAGGCCAGTGTGGCGCGGTGGCTCAGCCGGCAGTAACAGACGACCTCGTCGAAACTTTCGGGGTCTAGGCCAACCGCAGCGAAGGCGGCGTGCATTTCTTCGGCGCTTTTGAACGAATCGTCTTGGTTGAATAGTTCGCCGAAGAACAGGTGTTTTGCACCGGGGATGCGGCCGCCGCGCTCCGCGCCATGGTCGAACTGGCCATAGGACATGACGCGCTCGCCGCTATACTCTTCCGGGCTTCTGACGTCGAGCATAAGTCGCCCAGCCTTTCCCAGTTTGTCTCGGACGTCGTCACGTCCAAGGCGCATTGAGGTGTCGCCTTCGTGCGGAGCGTAGGAAACTGGCGTGACATCAGGAACCTCTGTGGTCATCGGCCGGTTCTCCGCGGCCCATCGCGTTCTCGTGCCATCGAGGAGTTTGAGGTTGGGATGACCGGCCATGGTCAGCGCCCAGAACCCATAGGTTCCGTATTGCACAGGATCGCCGTAAAGCACCAGGGTGTCGCCGTCGCCGATGCCGACGCTGCCAAGTCGTTCGGCAAGCTCGGCCGAAGTGACCATCTGCCGGTCGGTCGCGTGCCAACACAAATCCTTCCAGAAAAAGCGGACCGCGCCCGGGATATGACCGTTGTAGTACTCAGCCTCCTCGTTCTTTGCCGAGACTTCGACGATCTTGACGCTGGCGTCGTCCAAGTGCTTCGCCAGCCACTCGGTCGAGACGATGGGTGAGGTCATGAGTCTTTACCTTTAGCGAGCCTGTTCAAGGATTGCCGCGCAGTCATACGATGCCCGCGATCGTGCGTCGATTCGTTCACGCGAAGCTCATAGGGGTGCGATAATTGGTGTGTTTCAATAAACGCGGTTACGCGGTGGCCGGTTCCCTACTAGCACGCGCTCGAGATTTTCCCAGGCACCTTTGCAGAGAATACCCTGGGCTTGACGGGTAACGCCGGCAATATGAGGTGTAAGGATCAACCGTTTCGCTGCCTCGGCAGAGAGCGTCAGCAATGGATTATCGGCCAGCGGCGGCTCGCTCGAATAGACGTCGACGGCGGCCCCACCGAGACGTCCGGAAGCGAGACTTGCGGCCAGCGCGGCTTCGTCGACGACACCCCCACGGGCGGCATTGATGAGGATGGCCCCTGGCTTCATAAGCGCCAACTCACGCGCGCCGATTAGACCTTTGGTCGCGTCGAGCAGCGGCACGTGCAGGGTGACCACATCGGATTGGGCCATCAACTCGTCGAGTACCAGCGGCCGTGCGCCAATCGCCTCGGCTGCGGCAATCTCGCGCGGTGCGGGATCGAAGTATGAGATCTGCGTGTTGAAGCGGGCAAAGGCCTGCGCCACCGCTGTACCTACCACGCCGAGGCCGACGACGCCGACGCTGAGACCGTCGAGACCAGAGAGGTTGTCGGCCAGCATGCGGGCGCGAATGGGGGCGTAGTCACCAGTCCTGATCTCCGTATCGGCCCAGGCAAGTCGCCGGTGAAGAAAAATTGCCATGGCGATCGCGTAGTCGGCGACAGCACCGTTGCTGCCACCGGGCACGTTGCAGACCGGAATACGGAGTATAGGGTATCCTATTCGCTCTCGTAGTGCCTAGATCTGGGGGGCAGGGCTGGGTCTGCCCCCGACGAGCTTCTTGTATGGCACGGGCTCCAGTTGCACTGCTTGCTGGAGGAGTCGATAGAACAGGAGGCCGCGAGCTTTGGATCGGCGGCGATTGAAGCGGAACGTGAACTCGTCCAGATAGTAATCAAGCTGGGAGGCGCTAATAGCCCCATGGTGAATACCCAGCCACCACCGATCAAGGAGGCCGGCTACCCGATGAACTTGGGGCATGACAATGTGGGCTGGGTCGCCGCTGGCGGAAATATTTTTCGGCTGGTGTTCGAAGCCGACTCCCGTGAGACCGTTGTAGGCTCGCCAGCCATCGGTTCGAATCGTTGCTCCCGGGCACACAGCCGTTTGGACGAAAGGAATGAGGCTCTCGGCGGATGCGTCCTCGACACGCGCCATGCGGATACGACCGGTGCCCCGACCCCGGATTTCGGCGGCAATCGCGACAATCGATTTCTTGTTTGTTTTCCGCCCCGTAACGCCAACCTCCCGGCCGCCCACATAGGTTTCGTCGACCTCGACCTCGCCATTCAGAAGCTCTCTGCCCGGTCGAACCATGGCCCGGCGCAGCTTATGGAGCCATGTCCAAGCCGTTTGATAACCGCCCAGGCCGAGTATTCGTTGAACCCCAAGCGCACTGACGCCGTGCTTCTGATTCGTCACATACCACATCGCCTGGAACCAAAGCCGCAACGGTTTCCGCGTACCCTCGAAGATCGTCCCCGCGGTCGGCGACGTCTGACGTTGGCATCCCGCACATCGCTGTTGGCCCCTGGCCGTCACCCACGCCTCGGTTCCCCCGCAGGCCGGACACCGAAACCCGGCAGGCCAACGGACACGCCGAAGAAAATCCGCACAGGCGGCCTCAGAAGCGAACCAGTCGTCAAATTCCATAAGCGTGCGAGGGTAATCGATCCCGCCAACGGGATGGGCAGTATTCTCGGCCATCACAACATCTTGCCACTACGAGAGCGAATAGGATACCCTATTACCGAGTTTCTTCATGGTCGCCTCGTCGAGGCGGTCGACACCGGCGCCGGTGACCTGAACCAGCAAGATCGAGGTGTCCTCGAAGAGCACGGGCGTCAGCTTGGGGCCTGTCGCAGGGATTAGCAGCGCGCGGACCTCTCGCAGCAAGCTAGAGAGTTCCGGGTCATTCGGCGGACGGTAGGTCGTCGATAGCGCGCTTGGTGGCATTACGCCTGCACGCTCGAAGTCAGCCTCTGGTCGGAGGCAGAGTACATCGAACGCCATGCTGGGATCCCTATGCTGGAGATTTCGCCGGCTCGTGCGTGCGTCCAGCGATGTCGGAGACCGGGAAGAAGCAAAGCAGCATCAGCGGTTCGCTTCCAGTATTGCGCGTTACGTGCGATTCGCCGGCGGGGATGAGGATCGTATCGCCGGCCTTGAGCGGATGACTGTCAGCTCCGGCTTCGGTAAATCCTTCGCCTGAAAGCACAAATATGCATTCCTCGAAGCCATCATGCCGGTGTGGGCCACGCAGCGGCTCGTCCGGATTCGGGACGGGGATTTCCACGAGTCGCAGTGTGACGGCTTGCGATCCTTGCTCACGCGAAACGATTTCCAGCGACACTCTGCCTGGAAGTCCCAGGTTCTTCGCTTCGTCTTGGGTTATGACGCGTGCCATTGCAGGATTCCGTTCCTTTAGCTTATCGAACTTGGCGTCGATACCCTCGAAGTAGCCCACCAGGTGGCACCGAAGGCGCTTCACATTCGATCCTTCTGCTGTCCCATCGCCATCAGCGAACCCCCCGACTTCGCTGTTATGACGCGCTTATCGAACTTGGCGTAAGTGCTTCACTTCGACGACGCCGCCCTGTACCGCGTCCAGCCGGCCGAAGATCTCGGTCGCTTCCTTGGCAATTGCGTCGGCAATGTCGTTCAGCATACGCACACCCTTCTCGACGGTTGCGTGTTCGGGGCTGCCGTACCAGCCGGTCGGCGCGATCGATCGGATATCGGTTAGCACAGGCTGGTAGGACCGCGTGCGGCGCAATTTATCCATCTCGCGTCCCAGTTCATGGTCCGACGAATAGTCGATGCGATCGAGATGCACGAGGTCCGGACGGTAGGCGAGTATTGCCAGTGCCTCGATCTCGCCGCCATGGGTAAGTCCTCCGCTGTCGTGGCCATAGAGTTCAGCGGCTACGTAGCAGGCTTGCACCGTAATCACCGTCATGCCGTGGTCGCGGTGCAGTGATTCGGCGGCGATTGCAAGCGAGGGGATGTTGCCCTCGTGCCAATTCAAGATCAGCAGATACTTTGCGCCGTGTTGGGCAGTTGCGACACCCGTTTCCCGCACCACGCGTTGGAACGTGTCCGGAGTCAGCGTGATGGTGCCCTCAAACGGCATATGCATTGGTGTGACGCCGAGCGGTCCGCCGGGAAGAACGAGGCCGTCCATGCGATCCGCCACGGCATGCCCAATCACGTTTGCCGCATAGATGTCCGTGCCGGTGGGCAGATGGGGGCCGTGCTGTTCGACGCTGCCGGCGGGCAGGATTACAAGAGGATTCTTTTTGAACTGCGCTGCGATCTCCGGCTGCGTGAGCTCGGTGAAGTAGCGGCTTGGCAGTTTCGTCATCTGATCACCTCAACGTCAATTGGGTCCGAATTGCCCGTCCTAGGCAGCGCGGCGCCCGCCGCCGATATTGCGGCGTGCGGTCTCTATGACATCTTCGAGCTTTACCGATTCACCGTTCCGCTCGATCGAACGAAGCGCGGCATAGACCACGCCCAGTGCGACATTGCCATTTTGCGCGGTGAGTTCGCACGGTTCTCCGGTGGCACAAGTTTCGGCAAACATTTCAAGTTCGTCACGGAACATGTCGCCCTGTGGAAGTTCCAGAATCTTCCGCTTGCTGTAGCCGTCCTTACCCCGTTGGATGTAAAGCGTCGACGTCTTGTCGAGCTTCTCCGGCGTATCCCAGGTGCTGAAATCGAGCTCGTAATGCATTAGACCCTTCGCGCCAAAGACGCGGATTGCGTATATGCCGGGGGATGTCCAGCTCGAGCCGGCATAAGCGATCTTGCCGTCGGCGAATTTCAGGAGCGTCATCGATTGGTCGTCCACCTCGGCGCCGGCCGGCGACAGCTTGGAAGCCATGGACGAAACTTCCAAGATATCGCCACCGAGATAATGCAGAGCATCGAATTGGTGAACGGCGAGCTGTGACAATGGTCCGCCGGGTGTCTTGTCTTTAGGGCACCTCTAAGAATTGGTGAGTTGCCGGAGGATATTGTTTAACTAGGCTGTCACCAGCTCCAGCCATGCCGGAGCCGAGATTTTCGGGGTCTTCCACG
Organism: Alphaproteobacteria bacterium; assembly: GCA_963664465.2. Lineage (GTDB taxonomy): Bacteria > Pseudomonadota > Alphaproteobacteria > UBA8366 > CAVOAK01 > CAVOAK01. The sequence continues at coordinate 364,510 of CAXXSU010000002.1, forward strand.
CTCCAATTGAGTTATTTCCGCTTCAAGACCGTCCCCAGGCGGTCTTCTCCTCCGAGTATCGTCACACGGCCGCCGCGAGACGCTCCAGTTGGACCAGGCGGCGCATGTTGTAGGCGAGGTTCTTCAACCCGATCCGCGCCTTCGCCCGCACCAGCCCGACACTACGCACCAGCGTCCCGCCCATGTCGTTGCTCTGGGCCCCGAAGACATGCTCGACGCGGACCCGAACCGACGAACGGGTCTTGTTGCCTTGCTTCTCGCGCTCGCTCAACGGCTTGTTGCGGCGGCCCTTGCGATGGATCCGGCTCCGCAACCCCTTCTCCTTCAGCGACGCCTCGATCTCCGCCGAGCGGTAAGCGCTGTCCGCCCACACACCCAAAGCCGTGTTGTCCCCATCCAGGATATCGTCGAGGACTTGGCTGTCGTGCTCCGCCGCGTCGCTTACATGATAGCGCCGCACCAGCTTGTGCCGACGGTCCACGTTGACATGGTTCTTGTAACCGTAATGGCTCTTGCCGTGCTTCTTGGTCCACCGCGCCTCGACATCCTTTTGGCGCCGCTTTGCCGGCTTGTCCTCCCAGCCTGCCGGCGTCTCGCCCGCCTTTATCCGCGCGTTCTCCTCGCGGCTGTTGCGCTGTTTGGGTACCGCCACAATCGAGGCGTCGATGATCTGGCCGCCCATCGCCAGATAGCCCTGATCCTTCAGGTAGCCATCGAACGTCTCGAATAAAGCCTCGATCACGCCAGCTTGCGTTAACTGTTCGCGGTACAGCCACACCGTCTTGGCGTCGGGAACCCGGCCCTCTAGACCCAACCCCAGAAATCGCATGAACGACAGGCGGTCACGGATCTGATGCTCAACTTGGTCGTCCGAGAGATTGTAGAGCGCGCACAGAATGATCGTCTTGAACATCACAATCGCATCCCACGGCTTGCGTCCCGCCCGCGATTTGCGCACCTTGTCCGCACGCCGCCACACCGCCTCAAGACGGGCGCGCAAGTCCTCCCACGGAACCACCCCGTCGATCTTCAAAAGCGGCTCGTTCTTGGCGTCAAGACCGGAATACCGGTTCCCAAGATCGAAAAACCCCATCTGACCCATCAACCACGCCTCCCGCTATCAACAAATCGTCAACCCGATTCTAAATCGACGATGCCCGAAAAAGGAGAATTTTTAGAGGTTCCCTTTATACCAACGCCATGTGTCGGGCGTCAGTTCGAGCGCACGTTCATACGAGAAATTCGCTTCCATGAAAGAGACGCGGCCCAATTCGCCGCTATCGATGGCGTCCCTGATCATGCGGGTGCCCTTCAAGAGCCGCGCGCTATGGCCGACCGTCACGCGCACGTCGTACTGTTTTGCAAGCGCTTCGATCCGCAGGCCGTCTTCCAGTGTGTTGGCGATTGGTTTCTCGGTATAGACGTGCTTTCCAGCCTTCGCAGCTTGTTCGGCAACCGGCAAATGTTGTTCATTCGGCACGGTCAAAATCACCCCTTTGATGTCCTGATCTGCGAGCATTGTGCCGAGCTCAGGCACCGAGGGGATATTGAACTCTTGCGCGAAGGCCTGCCGCTTCTCTTCGGAGCGGCTAAAGCCTGCGACGATCTCGAGCCGGTCGGAGTTTGCTGCGGCACGGGTCAACACGCGTGCCCAACGGCCCAGGCCAATGATCCCAAGTTTGATCGGCGTGTCGCTCATAGGGTTATTCCCACACAAATTTGCCGCAGCTGGATATTCGCCACACAAGGCTAAACCTTCGCCTGCGCGTTGCAAAGGGCGGGACCGCGGTAGTCGCGAGTCTCAGGTGAATCGCGCGTTATCCGCCGTCGAGCGCCTCGATGGCGCGTTCGACCTGTGCGCGGTCGGCCGAACTTTCGGGGAGTTGAGCGAGAGCCCGTTCCAGTAATGTCTTCGCTATTACGCTGTTTCCATTGGCAGTTTCCGCCTGCGCCACAAACCACAATGCCTCGACATTATCGGGTGCGAGCCTCAAAACTTTGCGCATGACTGCGATCGACTCTGTTGAGGGCTGTCCGCCGCGACCGGCTCGAAGGGCGCGCGCGTAAAACAACAGGATATCGATACTTCCTGGATTGAGATTGGCCGCTCGCGCCAGCGCATTACGCATATCGGCCGGGCGCTTGAGGACATCGTAGGAGCGCGCGAACCTGATCCAGCCTGCGGTGTCGTTGGGTTCATCTTCGAGCCGAGCCGCGAGCGAGGCGACCATGCCCTCGATCATGGTAGTCCGTTCCGTGGAGGAAAGTTGCTGCGCAGCCTCTACTTGTTCTGCTGTCGGCCCTCGGGCAGCGGTGTCTGTCGGTACGCCGAGCCCAAGCTCGCGACCGAGCGCTACCAACTGCCGGCGCGGAAACGGTGCCTTTGCAAATACGTCGAGCGCCTTATCGAGTGCTGCCTCGGCTTTCTCCCGTTGTTTGATCACGGCATAGGCGCGGATCAGTCGCAGCCAGCCATCGAATTCACGGGGATTCTCCTCAAGCCTCGCTGCCAGACCCTCGATCATGCCCTCGATCATCTGCGCCCGTTCCTCGGGAGACATCGCAGCGGCGGCCGCTACGTCCGCTGCTGTGGGTCCTCTTTCCGCAGGCTTGGCGGCGGACGCTGCGTCGGTCGCCGCTGGTAGCGGGTTCGGCAAGGCGGACGCAACATTGCGACCGAGTGCGCGGGCGGCCTCCTCAGCGCGTCTGCGAACAATCGGCAACCACGACGCGTCCGCGGGGGAATCGGCGATCAGCGCTACCCAGCGATCCAGCGCCTCGGACTGGCTACCATTTTGGAGGCTTGCGAGACCAATATAGTAGCGCGCTCTAACATCGTCCGGTTTGCTACGGAGGAGCTCTTCAAATATCCGCTGCGCTGTCGGCGTGACATTGCCTTCGGCGGCAAGCGTGAGAGTTTCCCCATATGCGCCCTTGATCTCATTGTCAGCCGGGTTCAGGCGCAGCGCCTGTTCGTATCCTTTCGCGGCTTCCCCGTAGCGATTAAGCGACAGGTAGGTGCGGGCCAAAAGAAGCCAACCCTCGAGGTCTTCCGGCTCGCTCTTGAGTCGATCGGCTAGTCGGACGACAAGGGTCTCGAGGTTCATCCCCTCCGCTGCGTCTTGCGTGCTGGGCGGCGCCTGGCTGCGCGAGGCGAATGGAACGCCGGGCATGCCAGGTGTTCCCAAGCGCGCATAGATCGTCAGCGCTACGCCCGGAAGGGCGATGGCAATGACCAGGGCAGTGAGTTGCGTCCCAAGGCGTCTACGCGGACGCATCGAGTCATCTGCATTTCCGCCGTCCGCCTTCCGGCGGTTGTCCGCAGCAAGCAAGCGACGGGCGATCTCGGTGCGGGCCGCCGTGGCCTGGTCGACGCTCAGATCTCCCGCGGCAAACTCACGGTCCAGTTCGGAAATTTGATCCTTATAGACCTCGACGTCATAGTCGCTGGCATCGACCGCTTTGTGGCGGCCGCGCAGCAACGGCACGATAAGCGCCGCCGTCGCCGCAACCGCCATCAGGCCCGCGACTATCCAAAACATCATGGCCGCTACTCGTCGCCTTCTTCCAAGAGCTGTTTGAGACGCTGGCTCTCCTCGGGCGCCAGCGTGTCGCCGGCACTCTGAGCAGCAAGTTTGCGGCGTCCGCGGAAGTAGAGCGCGGCGCCGGCAAAGGCCAAGACTAACAGACCGGGCGGTCCGAACCAAAGCAGCCAAGTCTCAGGCTTGATCGGCGGCCTCAGCAGTACAAAGTCGCCATAGCGGGAGGACAGGTAGTCGAGCACTGCCTGGTCGCTGTCGCCGGCAACCAGGCGTTCGCGCACCAGGACGCGCAGATCGCGCGCCAGATCTGCGTTGGAATCATCGATTGACTGGTTTTGGCACACGAGACAGCGGATCTCTGTTGATAGCGCCCGGGCACGAGCTTCCAGCACTGGGTCTGCAAGGACCTCCGATGGCTCCACGGCATGCGCCGTGGGCATAAATGCCATCAGAAATGCGCACAAAACAACCGTCAGTTTCATTCCTACAGTTGTCCGATCAATTCCTGAATCTCTTCAAGCGTTTCCGGAAATAGCGGGCCAACGTTTTTGAATCGAATTCGTCCCTCAGCATCGATCAGATAAGTTTCCGGAACGCCGTAGACGCCCAAATCGATACCGACCTTATTGTCTGGATCCTGGCCGATGCGGGCGTAGGGGTCGCCGAGTTCGGCGAGCCAAGCGATTGCATCTGCCTGCCGGTCCTTCCAGTTGATGCCGTAGACCGGAACCGATCCCTCTTCGGCCAGCTGCATCAGGAGCGGATGTTCGACGCGGCACGGCAAGCACCAGGATGCGAAGATGTTGATGAGCCGAACTCGGCCAGTCAGGTCGTTGTTGCCGAATCCTTGTTTTCCCGGCTCGAGGGGCGGCAGTTCGAACGCGGGTAATGGTTGGTCGATGAGGGCGGAGGGGATTATGCGCGGATCGGTTTGCAGTCCGACCCAAAAGTACGCTGCCAGTCCCGCGAAAGCGACCAGTGGAACGAAGAAGAGAATGCGCCGGGTGAGCATTTACTCGGCTCCCGCCGCAGCGTGTTGGGGTGAAAGTTTTCTTTTTCGGGCAGGCGCCCCGACCCGCAATCGTCGATCCGTTAGGGATATCAATCCGCCGACGACCATGACGGCGATGCCAAACCAAAGCCAGGGGATTAGCGGCTTGTGAAACAACCGCACGGTAATGCCGTCCACCGCATTGCCTTCGCCGACAACCGCGTATAAGTCGGCAAAGCCGTTGCTATAGATTGCGGCCTCTGTGGTCTGACTATCCTGCACCATATAGGTTCTGCGTTCCGGTTCTAGCATGGTCTCGAATTCACCATCCCGGTTGACGATAAACGTTGCGCGTTGTGCCACATAGTTGGGGCCACGCAGATTTCGAATGTGCTCCAATGTGAGCGCATAGCCGGCAATCTTCGCTGTTTCGCCGGGCCGCATGATCAGGACATTTTCGCTTTGCCAAAGGGAAGCGCCTGTGATGCCGACAATGACAATAGCAAAGCCGAAATGCGTCAGTGTCATGCCCCAGATATTTCGCGGAAGAGCTGCAATCCGTCGCAGGCTGTCGGCGATCGCGATGCGGCCTAAACCAACGCGCTCGGCGAATGTCACCAGCACCGATGTAGCCAACCAGACCGCAAGCCCAATTCCTATCGCCCCAAACACCGAGCGACCCCATGTGAAGTAGGCGGCGATTGCGGTGGCGACCAAAGTGACAGTGAATGCAAGCTTGAGCCGTCCGAGGACGCCTGCCAAATCACCCCGTTTCCACGCCAGCAGCGGCCCAATACCTAATGCCATGATAAGGGGGAACATGAGCGGGACGAAAGTGGTGTTGAAGAAAGGCGGGCCTACGGAAACTTTGCTGCCGCTGATTGCTTCTAGGAAAAGCGGGTAAAGCGTGCCCAGAAAAACCGTCGCTGCGGCGGTCGTCAGCAGCAGGTTGTTCAGTACGAGCCCGCCCTCGCGACTTATCGGCGCGAACAGGCCGCCCCCTTTGAGCACTGGCGCACGTATGGCATAGAGCGTCAGGCTACCGCCAAATGCCACCAGCAGGAGCATAAGGATGAAGACGCCGCGCGCTGGATCTGTCGCAAAGGCATGGACCGAGGTCAAGACGCCGGAGCGCACGAGGAAGGTGCCGACGAGGCTCAGCAAAAAGGTGAGAATGGCCAGCAATATGGTCCAGGTCTTAAGTGCGTCGCGACGTTCAACGACCAGCGCGGAGTGCAGTAGCGCGGTCCCCACGAGCCACGGCATGAAGGAGGCGTTCTCGACAGGATCCCAATACCACCAGCCGCCCCAGCCAAGCTCGTAATAGGCCCACCAGCTGCCGAGCCCGATTCCGGCGGTAAGAAACGACCAGGCGAGTAACGTCCAGGGTCTCACCCAACGCGCCCAGGCAGCGTCGACTTTGCCTTCGATCAAGGCCGCAACTGCAAAGGAAAAAGCGATCGAGAAACCAACATAACCCGCATAAAGGATCGGTGGGTGAAATGCGAGGCCTGGATCCTGCAACAGCGGGTTCAATCCATTGCCGTCCTGGGGTGCCGGGAAGACGCGCAAAAATGGGTTCGATGAAAACAGCATGAAGGCGAGAAATCCAACAGCGATCATCGCTTGCACGCTCAGCACCCGGGCCTTCAAGGTCGGCGGGAGATTGTTGCCGAAGGCTGCGACCATGGCGCCGAACAGGGCGAGGATAAGCACCCAGAGCACGAGCGAACCCTCATGGTTTCCCCACACCCCGGAAATCTTGTAGATCAGAGGCTTCAGCGAATGTGAATTTTGGGCGACGTTAAGTACGGAAAAGTCGCTGGTTACGTACGCTTGGGTGAGGGCGCCGAAGGCAATCAGCACGAGGACCAACTGCACGAGGGCTGCTGGTTGTGCCACCGCCATCCAAGCCGGAACGCCACGTGCGGCGCCAAGCAACGGTAACGAAGCTTGAAGCAACGCTGTTACAAGCGCGAGTGCCAATGCGAACTGCCCTATTTCGGCGATCATGACCCGCTGTCTCCATTCTTGGGTTCACGCCACTGACCGGCTTCCTTGAGCGCATCGGCCACTTCGGCCGGCATATAGGTTTCATCATGCTTGGCCAGAACTTCACTTGCGGTAAAGGAACCGTTCGCCGAAAGCATGCCTTCGGTGACGACTCCCTGTCCTTCGCGGAACAGATCCGGCAACTGCCCGCGAAAGCTTACCTTCATTGTGTTGGCCAGATCCGTAATGATGAACAGCGTGGTGATGCCGTCCTCAGCCTTGTGCACGCTGCCTTCTTCTACGAGACCGCCAAGACGCATCAGCCGGCCTGGCTCAATAGGCCGCTCGACCAGATCGCTTGGACTATAGAAGTAAACCAGACTGTCCTCGAAGGCGCTAAGGACGAGAGCTGTCGCAATTCCAAGCAGTGTCACGCCGGTCAATACGGCAACCAGCCGCCGCCGCCGTCTGGCCGCTGCCGGATTGATACCTCGCGGCGTGCTCGGAGTTGCGCTCAAGTGTGGCTGACCTTTCCGTCCATCTATGGCGTCGAGGCACGCAAATCTTGGCGTTCGGCCTCCAACGTCTTAAGTGTTTCACGGTGGCGAGACAGCCCTTTGAGAACCATCGCCAACAAGCCGACCATCACCGCGGCTGCAATCAAGTAGGCCGTCCAAACGAAGGCTCCGTATCCCCCCATCGATAGTAGTTCGCTCACGCTCTGCATCGCTAGCTGGCTCCGCTCAGCGTGCCTGAGCTATCCGCAAACCGCGTATCTTGGCGCAGGCCAACTCGTCGTTCATCTTGAGAATCAACAGTGTCGCATAGAATCCCATGAAGGCCATCGCCATCAACAACAATGGAATCAGCATCGACGAGTGGATTGCTGGTGCGTCGAGCCGCGTCAAGCTAGCGGGCTGATGCAACGTATTCCACCAATCTACCGAGAATTTTATGATCGGCAGATTAACCGCGCCAACGATGGCCAGTACGGCGCCAGTCCGCATGCCTCGCGAAGCATCGTCGAACGCATTCACGAGCGCGATGTAGCCGACGTAGAGGAAAAGCAAAATAAGAACCGACGTTAGTCGAGCGTCCCAGACCCACCAAGTGCCCCAGGTCGGTTTGCCCCATAGCATGCCGGAGGCAAGGCAAATGACGGTGAAAGCCGCACCGATCGGCGCGCTCGACTTGGCTGCGAGGTGCGCAAGCGGATGCCTCCAGATGAGTGCGACGGCACTGGCGATTGCCATGTTGGCGTAAATGAACATTGCCATCCATGCCGACGGCACATGCACATACATGATCCGCACCGTTTCACCTTGCTGATAGTCCGCAGGCGAAGCGAATATTGCAAAATAGAGACCGGTAATCAGGCAGCCAACAGTCACCCACGCGCACCACGGCAGGATCGCGTTCGCTGCCTTCAAGAACCGGTTCGGATTGGCAAACCGCTGCATAGCGTACCTATAAATCGTATCAGCGTCGGGTTCGTAAAGGGTTTTGCGACGAAATCGCAGCCTGTTGAACGCCCGTCATTCCTCGATCCTTGCGTTATGTGAGGGCTTGGCGCAATGCGGTCGCTGCCGCCCATGGCGCAAGTGGCAGAGCAGCGATCAACATCGCGCCCAAAATCAACAGATGCGGACGCACGACTAAGCCGGCGATGCCGGCGTCGATCGCGGCAACACCGAAAATGAGGACTGGGATGTAAAGCGGCAGTACGAGTAGCGATATCAATACGCCGCTACTGCGTGCGCCAAGCGTAAGCGCGGCACCGACCGCGCCGATCAGGCTCAGCGTCGGCGTACCGATGGCCATTACTGCTATTAGGACCAGGAAGCCGTCGGCTGGCAGCCGCAATGCGACCGCAAGAATGGGCGCCGCCACAATAAGCGGCAAGCCTGCAACCAGCCAATGTGCTGCGACCTTTGCCAGAACGATGAGCTCGAGGGGCGGCGCCGACATCACCAGAAGGTCCAGAGATCCGTCGTCAAAATCGCTTTGAAAGAGCCGGTCGAGAGAAAGCATGGTCGCGAGCAGCGCGGTTACCCAGAGCACGCCCGCGGCAATGCGCGCCAGGACGCCTGGTTCGGGTCCGACGGCAAAGGGAAAGAGAGAGACCGTGATGACGAAAAACATGACGAGAACGGCCACGTCTGAACTTTGCCGCATGGCCAGCTTTAGATCGCGGAGCAAAATTTGCGCGAGTGCGTGCGTCACGTCGGAGCTGACTCAGATTGCGCCCCGCCAAGTGGCGCGAAGCTGCGGAGATCGAGTTCGGATGGAGACTCCGTCGTCAATGCACCATGCGCCGCCAAGACCACAATTCCGCCCTCCGCACGATGGCTGCTGATCACGGATTGAAGCGTTGCGACGGCCTCCTCGTCCAACGATGTCGTCGGTTCATCCAGAAGCCATAACCGTGACTGGCTGGCGATCAGCCGTGCCAACGTCAACCGCCGCCGCTGCCCGGCCGACAGCAGCCGTACAGGCACATCGGCCAGATTGGCGAGAGCAAATGTCTCGAGCGCATTGCTGCATCCGTTCTCGCTCGACCGGAGAGACGCCGCGAAAGCCAGATTTTCGGTCACTGTGAGCAGTGGCTTAAGCGCATTCTGGTGCCCAACATAGTGAAGGCTAGCGCGATGTAAGTGCAAATCGTCGGTTATATCCCGTTCGTTCCAGAGTATTGCGCCGGATTCCAACTGCAGGAGCCCTGCCATGACGCGGAGAAGGCTTGACTTGCCGCTAGCGTTCGGTCCCCGCAACACAAGAGCGTCACCGTCGCTGACCGAGAATGACAGGCGTTCGAACACCGTCTTCTCGCCTCGGACGCAGACCAACTCGTTGCCGGAGAAGCGCTTAGCCATGTTGGGGTCCCCTCGCGCCCAGTCGGAGCTGCAGCATCACACATATATCATAGCAATCAGCCGGCGCGGGAGATGCCGGTCGGGGCCTATGCATCGATCTCCGTCGTCATACAAAAAAGGCGGCTGCTAGGGTTGGGTCAGCAGCCGCCTAAAGTCGTGCGACCAAGTATGGGTCGCGTGCGGAGGCTGTCAGGGCAGCCTCCCTGAGAGGGGAGGTCTCAGTGCCTACCATTCTGTCCGGCAAGTGTGAAAATCGTTGGCCGAGAATAGGGCGATTCCGTGGCAATTTCGCCTCGGCTGCAGGATCGGTCTCGATTTCTTTCGGGGCTGCTGCGAAGCCCGGCGGCGAATCTGCATCGCGGTTGTCATGTACCGGTGAAGTTGTTTCCCTATAATATCGGTCGCAGCGCCGGCGCGACGCAGGAACAGGTCGTCCAAGGGGTTACTGATCACCGCCGCTAGCAAGCACATGGCTGAGGGAGGCAAACCATGATTGGCCAGGATACCTTAAAGACTCGGCGGACCCTCGATGTGGGTGGCCGCGCATATGACTACTTCAGTCTCGATGCGGCGTCTGAGACGCTGGGCGATATTTCCTCGTTGCCCTACACACTTAAGGTCTTGCTGGAAAATCTGCTACGCTACGAGGACGGGCGCAGTGTGACTGTCGAAGACATCAAGGCACTCGCACAGTGGCTCGATACCCGCAGCAGCACCCGTGAAATCGCCTTCCGGCCTGCGCGGGTCCTCATGCAGGACTTCACGGGTGTTCCGGCAGTTGTGGATTTGGCGGCGATGCGCGACGCCATGGTCGCGATGGGCGGCGATCCGGAAATGATCAACCCGTTGTCGCCGGTGGATCTCGTGATCGACCATTCAGTCATGGTCGATGAATTCGGTAGTCCCGGAGCCTTCCAGAAGAATGTAGAAATGGAGTTCGCGCGCAATCGCGAACGCTATGAATTTTTGCGCTGGGGGCAGGATGCCTTCGATAACTTCCGCGTCGTCCCGCCCGGTACGGGCATTTGCCATCAAGTGAATCTCGAGCATCTCGCCCAGACGGTCTGGTCGAGCGAGGAGGAGGGACGCACGTTCGCCTATCCCGACACGCTGGTCGGAACCGACAGTCACACCACCATGGTAAATGGCCTGGCTGTGCTTGGTTGGGGAGTCGGTGGCATCGAGGCCGAGGCCGCCATGCTTGGACAGCCGATCTCGATGCTGATTCCAGAGGTTATCGGGTTTAAATTGACCGGGACGCGTCCGGAAGGTGCGACGGCGACAGATGCGGTTTTGACGGTAACGCAAATGCTGAGAGCCAAAGGCGTTGTCGGCAAATTTGTCGAATATTTTGGCTCGGGACTCGAAAACTTGACGCTCGCCGACCAAGCGACGATCGCCAATATGGCACCGGAATATGGTGCGACCTGCGGCTTTTTCCCAATCAGTCAGGCAACGCTCGACTACTTAAAATTGACCAGCAGAGAGGCTTCTCGCATCGCGCTCGTCGAGGCCTACGCCAAGGCGCAGGGAATGTGGCGCGACGATACGACGCCGGAGCCGCACTTCAGCGATACCTTGGAGCTCAATCTCGCTGCGGTGGAGCCTTCATTGGCGGGTCCGAAGCGGCCACAGGACCGAATCGGCTTACGAAACGCGGCCGCTGCTTTCAGCGGCGGATTTGAAGACCTTTCAAGCCGCGCGGAGCAGCGTGAGATAGCGGTCTCAGGCGCGAATTATGCGCTCGCCGACGGTGCCGTCGTGATCGCTTCGATTACAAGCTGTACGAATACGTCCAATCCCAGCGTTTTGGTGGCCGCGGGCCTCGTCGCGAAGAACGCGCGCGAGCGCGGCCTCAAGGTTAAGCCGTGGGTCAAGACGTCGTTTGCGCCTGGCAGTCAAGTCGTGACCGACTATCTCGTGGCGAGCGGCCTGCAGGATCATCTCGATGCAATGGGCTACAACCTCGTCGGGTACGGTTGTACGACCTGCATCGGTAATTCAGGACCGTTGTCCGAGCCGATTTCGACGGCCATCGAGGAGGGCGACCTGACAGTTGCTGCCGTACTTTCCGGCAATCGTAATTTCGAAGGTCGAATTCATCCGCTGACACGCGCAAACTATTTGGCATCGCCGCCGCTCGTCGTGGCATACGCGCTGGTCGGCTCGATGAATGTCGATTTACCAACCGATCCACTCGGCAGGGATAACGACGGCAACCCTGTCTATTTGAGGGATATTTGGCCATCGAGCAAAGACGTTCAGGCGATCATCGACGAGATTATTACGCCGGAAATGTACGCGCGGCGATATGCGGACGTATTCAAGGGTGATGAGAAATGGCAGTCTATCGCTACGGAGGAAGGCCGCACGTATGGCTGGCAGATCGGTAGCACATACGTCCAAAATCCACCCTATTTCGAGAATATGTCGAGCGAGCCGGACGCTATCGAGAACGTTGAGGGCGCACGGCTTTTGGTGCTTCTCGCCGATTCCGTCACGACCGACCATATTTCGCCGGCCGGGGCCATCAACGCGGACTCGCCGGGCGGCGAATATCTCGTCTCCCACCAGGTTCCACCGCGCGAATTCAACTCCTATGGGTCACGGCGTGGGAATCATGAAGTCATGATGCGCGGGACATTTGCGAACATCCGCATCCGCAACGAGTTGGCGCCAGGAACGGAAGGCGGAGTTACGAAACATCATCCATCCGGTGACGTACTGCCGATTTACGAGGCGGCGATGCGCTACAAATCCGAGGGCGTGCCGTTGGTCGTTGTCGGCGGCCGGGAGTACGGGACTGGTTCGTCGCGCGACTGGGCGGCCAAAGGCACACGCTTACTTGGTGTTAAAGCGGTGATCGTCGAGAGTTTCGAGCGAATCCACCGCTCCAATCTCGTCGGCATGGGTCTGCTCCCCTTGCAGTTTAAGGACGGTGTAAATCGAAAATCGCTGCGTCTTGAGGGGAGTGAAATGTTCGACCTCAAGGGTCTGGACGCCGGCATCTCGCCTGGTATGGACGTCTCCTGCCGCATTACGCGGGCTGACGGAACATCTGAGGATATCATGTTGACCTGCCGCATCGATACGCTCGACGAGGTCGACTATTATCGTCATGGCGGAATTCTCCATTATGTCCTGCGCTCCATGATGTCGAGCGCCTGAGGCCTCCGACTCCGCTAGACAGGCGCGTCTCTCACAGTCATTTGATTCGTCGGTGATGGCGGCCGCCATTACGTTCACCCCCATGCGACGACTTCTCTTGACCGGCGCGCTTTGCCTGATCGTGGTCGGATTGATGCCAATCTCGACGGCCCGTTCCGGGGAAGTGCCGATAGTTGTCGAGCTTTTCACGAGCCAGGGTTGCTCTTCCTGCGTTCCGGCGCAGGCCTATATGCGTAGGCTTGCGAAGCGAGATGACGTCATCGCACTTGAGTTTCATGTCGACTATTGGGACTACATTGGTTGGAAGGATCGCTTTGCCCGACCTGAATTCACCGCCCGTCAGCATCAATATCGGCAGACTCTAAATTCGCGCTACGTCTACACGCCGCAGATGATCATCAACGGTAGCGTCCACAACGTCGGGTCCGACATCGAGGAAGCTGAGCGCCAGATCAGCAAGTTTCGCAAGATTGCCAATACAGGGCCAGAAGTGACGCTACGCCACATTGGCGACAACATTTTGGTTGCTGTCGGCGAAGGACATACCGCGACGTCGGTTGATGTCTATTTCGTCACCTACGACGACGAACACACAACCCACGTGACGCACGGCGAGAATGCGGGCGTTGCTCTCGTCAATGCGCGAGTTGTCCGCGATATGCACCGCATTGGCCAGTGGGACGGTACCGCGAAACAATACACCGTCTCCTTGGCCGGAAAGATTGGCGATGGCGGCTGCGCTGTGTTCATACAGATGCCCGGCGGACCGATACAGAGCGCGCAGTCGTTGGCCTTCGCTAAATAAGCAGAGTCACTACTCGGCTGCGAGGCTCTTACCCATCACCTCAGTCATGCGCCGGGAAAATGCAATCGGATCCGGAATGGGCTCGCCTTCGAGAATTCGGGCCTGATCGACGAGCAGCAACGCCGCATCCTTAAGTCGGTCGGGTGCGCCAGGTTCTTTAGCCTTTGCAGCAAGCTCGCGGATCAGCGGGTGCGTCGGGTTTACTTCCAATATACGCGGTGCGACCGCATCGAGTTGCTTATGTGCCTTGAGGAGGCGGGCCAGATGCATATCCAGGTCGCCGCTATCTGCGACCAGGCAGACTGCGCTGTCGGTAAGCCGCTCCGACGCCCTGACATCTTTCACTTGGTCATCCAGCGCCTGTTTCAGGAGCGCGATCAAGAGTGCCATATCGCCTTCTGGGGCCGTTTCGGCCTTGCTGTTGGTATCGGCGACCTCAATGCCCGACAGGTCGGTGTCTCCTTGCGTAATCGACCGTAGGTGAAGGTCATCGATTTGGCCGACTGCAGGAACCCAAAACTCGTCTACCGGATCGGTCAGCAACAGGACTTCTATGCCACGTGCTTTGAAGCCTTCAAGGTGCGGACTATTGGCGATGCTCTCTAGCTCTTCACCGATGATGTAGTAAATTGACTCTTGGCCTTTTTTTATCCTCTGCTTGTAGTCCTCAAGGCTCGTAAGGTCTGCTCCGTTGGTCGAATGGAAGCGGCAAATCTTCAGCAATGCTTCGCGATCCGCAGTTGACTCGTAGACGCCTTCCTTGAGGACGGCGCCGAAGTTTTCCCAGAACGCGGCGTAGGCCTCCGGCTCCTTCTCCGCTTTCTTTGAAAGGTCTGTGAGAAGCCGCTTCGTAATCCCCGATCTAATCTTGGCGACGACGCGATTGTTCTGCAGCATCTCGCGGCTGATGTTGAGGTCTAGGTCTTCGGAGTCGATGACGCCTTGTAGAAAGCGCAGCCATACCGGCAATAAGCCTTTGCAATCGTCGGAAATGAACACTCGTTTTACGTAGAGCTTTACCCGTAGCCGGCGTTCGGACTCGAACAAGTCGAAGGGCCTGACGGAGGGAATAAACAACAGCCCGGTGTAAGAAATCACACCTTCTGCACGCATGTGCAGCGTCAGCCAAGGGTCATCGGCCGCGTGTGCGACGTGATGATAAAACTCCTTATATTGCTGTGCCGTGATGTCTTTCCGGGCGCGCGTCCAGAGGGCCGAGGCTGTGTTGAGCGGGCCCTCAGGCTCATCTTTCCCCTTGCCCGCTGCCTTAAGGGTTATGGGAAAGGAGATGTGATCGGAATAGGTGAGGATGATTTGTCGGAGCCGCGCCTCTTCGAGAAATTCACTCTCTCCCTTTCGCAAATGCATGACGACTGTCGTCCCAGGGCCGTCACGCTCGGATTCCGAAATCGTAAATTCGCTCTTTCCGTCCGATTGCCAGAACCATGCCGTTGCCTCGCCGGCCCGTCGAGAAATAACCTCGACGCGGTCTGCAACCATGAATGCCGAATAAAACCCGACACCGAATTGGCCGATCTGAGAGATACCCTTGCCCTTTTCATCGCCAAGCTCGCCAAGAAATGCTGCTGTGCCGGATTTCGCGATCGTCCCGAGATTTTCGACCAGTTCGTCCTGTGTCATTCCGATACCGTTGTCGGCGACCGCAATGGTTCGTGCCTTGGCGTCGATTGAAACCTCGATTTGAAACCCTTGATCGCCCGATGCCCCCGATGCCAGTGAGGGTTCGGTGAGAGCGGCATAGCGCAAGCGTTCGCAAGCGTCGGAAGCGTTGGAGATCAGCTCGCGGAGAAATATCTCTTTGTCGCTATAAAGTGAGTTCGCGACGATATCGAGGAGACGGCTGACTTCCGCCTGGAATTGCCGGCTCTCGCCGGCGTCGCGTGTTTTTGCCTTTGCCATTTGACGGCCCTCAGGTCTGGGTTCAGCCTCAGCGATATATGAGAGATGTAATGCGCCTTGCAACCCCGCAATTTGGCCGATAGGCCTAATGTCCCAATTCAGAATACATCGCTTGGATTCCATAAATGGAAGATGACTTTGCCAATGACCGTGAGCAGTTGATCGCCGAAATCGAGGCCGAGATGTGCACGCTTCGCGACATCTTCGGCAAGGCGAAACTCAACACCGCCGTGGTCGAAGCGATGTTAAAGGTGCCGCGCCATGAGTTTGTGTCGGGCGAACAACAGGGATCCGCGTATCTCAACCGGCCTCTGCCGATCGGATACGGACAGACGATTTCGCAGCCCTTTTTGGTTGCGGCAATGACCGATATGTTGGAGCTAAGCCCGTCAACATGTGTGTTGGAACTGGGCACGGGGTGCGGTTATCAGACCGCTATCCTGGCCGGGCTGGCGCATCTGGTGTTTAGCGTCGAGTTGGTACCTGAATTAGCGAAATCGGCGGACGGGCGGCTCAGGAGGTTAGGGTACGGCAATGTCCGCATTCGCGGCGGCGATGGCTGGCGCGGTTGGCCTGAACACGCGCCCTATGGCGCGATCATCGTTACCGCCGCTGCCCCTGAGATACCAGCTGCACTTATCAATCAGCTCGGGCCTGGGGGACGCATGGTGATTCCGATTGGTGCTCCAGGAATGACTCAGACTCTGACGTTGGTAGAGAAGGATGCTGCAGGAATTGTAACCGAGCACGAAGGCTTGCCTGTCGCATTTGTGCCGCTGATCAAGTCGGACTAATCTCTGAACACGTTGGTTAAGCCCCGTCCGGTATCCAGTCCCTAATCCGCACATCAAGTGGGCCGTGTTAGCAAAATCTCTTGCGCGAGCGGCCTATTAACCGGTTCTATGGCTGCCGATGCAGCTGCAGTCGCATACATCCCTCATACGGGCCGTCCTTGGGCCGACGAATACTGGCAAGACCCATCTCGCCATAGACCGCATGCTTGGTCACGTGAGCGGCATGATTGGATTCCCGTTGCGCCTGCTCGCACGCGAAAACTATGACCGCATTGTCGCATTGCGGGGCGCTGGTTCTGTTGCGTTGATTACGGGTGAAGAGAAGATCATTCCGGCTAATCCGCGCTGGTTCGTCTGCACCGTCGAGTCGATGCCGCTGGACCACCAGGTCGATTTCATGGCGATCGACGAGATCCAGTTGTGCGGTGATCCCGAGCGCGGCCATGTATTCACTGATCGGTTGCTTCATGCCCGCGGCCGCGAGGAGACCATGTTTCTTGGCTCCGACACCATCCGCCCGCTCATTCGTCGTCTGGTGCCGGAGACAACCTTTGAACGTCGCCCGCGATTCTCAACGCTCAAGTATGCGGGATCGAACAAGATTTCACAGTTGCCGCGAAAGACGGCGGCGATTGTCTTCTCGGCAAGCGATCTCTATGCCCTGGCCGAGCAGTTTCGCCATCGGCGTGGAGGAGCGGCCGTGGTCCTGGGTGCACTCTCGCCGCGCGCGCGAAATGCGCAAGTCGCTATGTATCAAGCGGGCGAAGTAGAGCATTTGGTCGCGACCGATGCGATCGGCATGGGCCTAAACATGGATATCGACCATGTTGCCTTCGCATCGCTGGCGAAATTTGACGGCCGCCATCAACGCCAACTCGGGCCTGCAGAAATCGGACAAATTGCCGGCCGCGCCGGACGTCATATGATGGACGGTACTTTTGGTGTTACCAACGGCCTCGGTGGACTTGATCCATCTATTGTCGAGTCGGTCGAGGAGCACCGTTTCGAACCGCTTACAGCGATCTATTGGCGGAATCGCTCGCTCGATTTCACTTCGCCGATGGCCTTGCTCAAGAGCCTCGAGGCGCCGGCACCCACGAGACAGCTAATTCGAAGGTACGGCGCAGATGACCATAGGGCACTTGCGGCATTGGTGAAGGACGAAACGGTGCTTGGTCTGGCAAGCCATCCTGCCGCTATTCGCCTCCTTTGGGAGGTGTGCCAAATCCCCGATTTCCGCAAGGTGATGGCTGAGCAGCACACGCATCTACTGCGCGGACTCTTCTTGCGCCTGAGCCGCGCCGAGGGTCTGTTGCCTGATGCTTGGGTGGCCGGTCAGATTGCGCGTTTGGACGATTTGAGTGGCGAAATTGACGCTTTGACATCGCGTATCGCCCACATCCGCACGTGGACCTATGTGAGCCACCGTGCGGAGTGGTTGGCCGATGCACCACACTGGCAGGAACGTACGCGTGCGATCGAGGATCGACTGTCGGACGCGCTGCATGAGCGCCTCACGCAACGTTTCGTGGACCGTCGCGCTGTAGTGCTGGTTCATCGCCGCCGCGACGGGTCCGACGTCTTAGCAGGGGTCAATAGCGCAGGCGATGTTATCGTTGAGGGCGAACGCGTTGGCCGCATTTCCGGGCTTGTTTTCGCTGCTGATCCGGAAATAAAGGACGCAGCAAAAGTCCTGCGCTCGGCGGCGCGTCGGGCAGCCAACGAGGAAGTGGCTCGTCGCGTCGCACAATGCGTCAAAGACCACGATAGCGCATTTCGGCTGGGCGAAAATGCGCGGCTGGTTTGGCAGGAAACCGAAATTGCAAGACTCCGCAAGGGTGACAGCATCCTCAGACCGATCGCTGAACCACTCGGCAACGACCTGCTCGATCCGAACCAGCGCGAACGGGTCCGCGCACGTTTGCAGGCGTGGCTCGATCGATATCTCAGGCGGCGGCTGTCGAAGCTTTATCGATTGCAGTCTGCATCGATTGGTGGAGCTGCCCGCGGCCTTGTCTTTCAACTTGTAGAGCGCCTGGGATCGGCGCCACGAGCCGCGGCCCGGGAGCAGGTTGAAGCACTGGAGGCCGGCGACAGAAACCTGTTGTCAAAATTGGGTCTGCGCGTCGGCACATACACAATATTTGTTGCGGGTCTACTGCGACCCGAGTCTGTTCGGTTGAGGGCGCTCTTATGGTCGGCCTACTTCGCCCGCGCGGCTGTCGAAACCCCTGCGGGTGGATCGCCTGTTCTTAGGCTGGCCCGAGGCGATCTACGGTGTTTGCCATACATTGGTTATCGCAGGTTCGGCGATATCGGGTTGCGTGTCGATCATGTCGAGAAACTAGCCACGCTCGCGCGCAAAATGGCGAGACAGGGACCATTTTTGGCAACGCCACAGATCGCCGCCGCTGCCGGCTGTGATGGCAAAGATTTAGTCGCAGTCATGTCGGGACTCGGCTATCGCGCCAACGACGAGGATATGGGGACTGTATTCTCGCCGGTGCGAAAGCGCAGAACGCGTAAACCGTCTCGCGCGGCGCGAAAGAACACAAGATCGTCGACTCAGCTGGCTGATTCACCGTTCGCAAAACTACGAGAACTGGACGGCGTTAGGTGAGCGAGCTGAGCGCCAAGTTGCGAGTCGACAAGTGGCTTTGGCATGCGCGGTTTTTCAAGAGCCGCACACTCGCTGCTCAGGCCGTCAGTGCAAGAAATGTACGTATCAACCGTCTGGTGGTGGATAAGTCTCACGCGCCGGTTCGTCCGGGCGATGTCCTTACCTTCGCGCTGGGCCGTCACGTACGGGTAATAAAGGTTTTGGAACTGGGCACGCGACGCGGCCCGGCCACCGAGGCACGCGCCCTTTATCACGACCTGGACCCACCGACGGCCGCTGCAATCCTGCCGCCTTCGTCCGGAGCGCGCGTCAAGGGTAGCGGTCGTCCGACAAAGAGCGAACGCAGAGCGGTGAATCGGCTGAAAGCCGTCTAGCGGATTCGGGCCGCATTGTGCGCGACCCCGGGCAGTCGGACGATGTCCAATACCCGTGGCTTGCGGTACTCGCGCCGAGTGTGGTAGCGAGCGGCATGATTTCACGGTTGAAGCAGCTGCTCGAACGTCGCGGCGAATCTGATAATGCGATGACGCCAGCGCAGGACGAGTCCGAGCTTCATTTTGCCGCCGCTGCGCTGATGATCGAGGCGGCACGTCTCGACGGTCAGTTCGATGATGGTGAACGTGAGCGCATTGTAACAATTATGGTGCGGCAGTTTTCGCTGGCGGAAGACGAAGCTTTGGCGTTGCTCGAAGGCGCGGAGCGCGATACGGAAGACGCGCACGATTTATATGCGTTTACCAGCGTGATACGGCGTTGCTTCGATCATGACGAACGAGTTGCAATGGTCGGAATGCTTTGGGAAGTATGCTATGCGGATGGCGAATTACATGACTTCGAAGGAAACCTGTTGCGCCGCCTTGCCGGCCTATTATATGTCACGGATCAAGAGAGCGGAGATCAGCGTCGGCGGGCATTAGCCCGGCTCGAAAATTGATGCTGCCCAGACGAACATCTAGATACTTCGTGTCGACGAGGCGCGGGGTCGGTAAGGGATAGATGGCCCAGACGAACATCTAGATACTTCGTGTCGACGAGGCGCGGGGTCGGTAAGGGATAGATGGAGAGTATCCTATGACGTATGTGGTCAATGAGAGTTGCATCAAGTGCAAGTTGATGGATTGTATCGAGGTCTGTCCCGTCGACTGCTTTTACGAAGGCGAGAATATGTTGGTAATCCATCCGGGCGAGTGCATTGACTGTGGCGTGTGTGAACCGGAATGCCCGATCGAAGCGATCCTGCCCGATAGTGACGTCAAGTCCGAACCGTGGGTCGAACTAAACCGCGAATACTCGGAGCTGTGGCCGAACATAACGCGGAAAGGCGAACCGCCCGCGGACTGCGACGAATATCGTGAGGTTGCCGACAAATTTGAAAAATTCTTCAGTCCAAACCCGGGTAAAGGCTAACGCGTATCGAGCGGTCCTCGACCGTTCGTCATGTTGCACGGTCCGGTTCTGGCCGGAAGGACTGCCAACGCCCGCTGTAATTTGCCGCAATTTTGTGTTATAAAGCCTTTATGACGGCCATTTTGGCGGTCAGTCGCCCAGTCCCGATTTTCCGGGCCCAACAAATAGACGAGCAAGGCGACCGCAGGGCACTTTGACTTGGATGCAGGTGTGTTGGGTGCAAGGTTTGCGCCCCGCAGCGTTGTCGGAGAATCCGAGCGCTGAAAGGGGTCAAATACGGAATTCGGTGGTGACAGATAAATCGTATCAAATTCACACGGGTCGAGAGCACTATAGAATGGCAGCAAGAAGTGAGTTCGGGACAGGTGATTGGGTTGTCTATCCAACTCATGGTGTCGGAAGAGTAACGGGTATCGAGAAGCGGGAAATCGCTGGTTGCGCGTTGGAATTGATCGTTATTGCGTTCGACAAAGATCGCATGACGCTGCGCGTACCAATTACAAAAGCCGAGATGTCGGGGCTGCGTAAGCTGTCGACACGGGACGAAATGAAGACGGCCCTGAAAACGCTTAAGGGTCGCAGTCGCGTACGGCGCACCATGTGGAGTCGTCGCGCACAGGAATATGAGGCGAAGATTAACTCGGGTGATCCAGTCTCGATCGCTGAGGTTGTCAGGGACTTGCATCGAAATGCAGGTCAGCCCGATCAATCGTACAGTGAGCGGCAAATCTATCAGGCTGCCCTTGACCGATTGTCCCGCGAGCTTGCGGCGGTCGAGGATATTGATGAGGAAGTCGCGACGAATCGCCTAGAAGAGATGCTGAAGGCGGCCTGAGCAAAGGACAGATTGGCCGCGAGGCGACTCGGGCGATTTAGACCACGTGTCCGCCCCGACATCGCTTGAGGCATTTCGGCAGTTGAAGAAGCTCCGCAACATCATGGTCACGCCAACGCTCGATACTGGGCGTTGGCGTCCCTGTTTCAGCGGTGCTGAATGATGGGGTCGCAGTTGCTCATGATGGGGTCGCAGGTGCTCATGATACGTCTCCACCTTTGCTGTGCATCGGGTCGCCGTAATGTTTGAAAGCAGCCGTTTCACAACATTGCGGAACGCACGGCGCATATGGGCGATTGGTTCGATTCATGGTGAGGCCGCTGTACTCGAGGAGCTTCACGCAGGGCTGGCTAGCCGCCTAGCCCGCATTATTCACGCTTGGCGGCCGATTTGAGCGAGGCGAGCGGTATCGGCCGGGTTGACGGCGGCTTTCGGGGCGGGTTTTCGTTACGGGTTGGAGATTGACGTTCGAGGTTCATCCGGCGGCACGCGCCGCTAGGATCAGGGGCCTTGTGCGGCGATGGAGGCGGCCATCGCGATCAGGGCGTTGCGATATGGGTAGGCCGAGGGCAGGGCGATCTTGATGCGAGTGTTGAGCTCCTCGATGCGCACGGCGATCTTGAGGAATGCCCGTCGTAGCGTCTCGAACGTCGCGGTGCGCCACGGCGAGCGGCGGGGCGCGGTCCGGCGCAACTGATGCAGCAGCCAATAGGCGGCGGTGTGCAGGAACAGCCGGAACTGGTTGGCTTCCCATCGGTGACACGAGGTGCGGTCGGATTTGGTGTAGAGCTTGTGCTCCTTGATCATGTTTTCCATCCGGCCACGGGCGCAATAGACCCTCTCGTAGAGCAATTTGGCGCGGCCCGGCAGGTTGGTGACGACGAAGCGGACATCCGTCCCCCTTGCGGTGGCCTCGACGCGGGCAACGACCTTGCGCTCGCGTGACCAGCTTTTGGCCTGGTAGCCGGTCTGGAAGAAACGGCGCACCTTGTCCTTGCCTGATTGCACCCGGCGCAGCGCCGCGTCCTCGCACCACGGCTGGCCGATCTCGCTCAGCCGGGCGTTGCCGGGAAGCCCGAGAATGTAGCCGTGGCCCTGATCCTCCAGCAGGTCCATGACCTCGGGCGTGCCGTAATGGCCGTCGCCACGCACCGCGATCTCGACCCGGGGCCAATGGCGCCGGATGCGGCCGATGACGTGGCGCAAGACCCGCGCCGCCTCGTCACCAGATGGCCGCTTGCCCGGACGCAGCAGCGACAGCACCGGCTTGGCGGTCGCCGCGTCGAAGATGTGGATGGGCTGAAAGCAGTACTCGTCGTAATGGGCGTTGAACAGTGCCAGTTGCTGGCCGCCGTGGACGGCATCAGGGGTATCGTCAATGTCGAGCACGATGCGTTGGGGCACGCGCTCGAAGCTGTCGCAAAACAGATCGATCATCGTCAGCCCCATGCGCGCCAGTTCGCGCCATGATGGGGCGTTCTCGAGCCTGGACAAGGTCGGCTGCGACATCAGATCGCGACCGCTCTCGGGCAGGCGACCACAGGCCAGCTTGAACGCCGGATCGAAGCGCAGCACGTCGAGGTCGTCGCAATCCTCGTATCCGCAGGCGATGGCGAACATGCGCGCCCCGATCATGTCGGCGTATGAGTGGGTGGTGCTCGCTGGATCGCGCGCATCGGACAGGCAACCGGCTAGGCGCGCGGCAAGGCCGAGACGCTTCTCGATCTCGCGCAGCACCAGCACGCCGCCGTCCGACGACAGCCGGCCGCCGGCGAACCGGACGCACAGTTCCTTGTTCTCGACGGGTGACAGTCCGGGGAGATAGGCGGTAATCTCATCCATGGTGAGCCGGGTTTCCCTGTTGCCGTATGGTCTTGGCCAGACACCAGAATCATACGGAATCTCAACAGTTTAATCCACGCTCACCACCTCTTTCACGCCGTGCCGTGAATAATCCGGGCTAGCAGCCTGTCGGACTTGAGCCGGGAGTCGAAATAGGATTCGATGGTATCAGTTGATTTGCCCGCGCGTGATGGAGACCGTCATGAGCAATTTCCGACCGGTCGACCGGGAGACGGGGTTTCTGCTGCCGCCGTCGGTGGAGGAATGGCTTCCCGAGCGGCATCTGGCGCGCTTCGTGGTCGAGGTGATCGAGCAGTTGGACCTCTCGGCGTTCGTGAAGGCCTATCGCGGCTCGGGCTCGGCGTCCTATCACCCGAGCATGCTGCTGGGGCTTCTGGTCTACGGCTACGCCACGGGGGTGTTTTCGAGCCGCAAGTTGGAGCGCGCGACCTATGATTCTGTCGCTTTCCGCTTCATCGCGGTCAACGATCATCCCGACCACGATACCATCGCCGCGTTCCGGCGGCGTTTTCTCGACCGGATCGAAGGGCTGTTCGTCGAGGTGCTGCTGCTGGCCCGGGAAGCCGGGGTGCTGAAGCTCGGCACGGTGGCGCTGGACGGCACCAAGGTGCACGCCAACGCGAGCCGGCACAGCGCGCTGTCGTGGAAACACGCCTGCGAGCTCGAAGCCCGGTTGAAGGCCGAGGTGGCGGAGTTGATGGCGTTGGCGGAGGCGGCCGATGGGGCGGATGTGCCCGACGGGATGTCGGTGCCCGAGGAACTGGCCCGGCGCGAGGATCGTCTGGCCCGCATCGCCGAGGCCAAGGCGGTGATCGAGGCGCGGGCGCGCGAACGCCTTGAGCGGGAACGGGCCGAGTACGAGGCGAAGCTCGAGGCGCGCGCGGAGAAGGCCGAGAAGACGGGCCGCAAGCCGGGCGGCCGTCCACCCGAGCCGCCGGTGGCCGGGCCCGGGCCGAAGGACCAGGTCAATCTGACCGACGCGGACTCGCGCATCATGCCGGTGGCCGGCGGCGGCTTCGAACAGGCCTACAACGCCCAAGCCCTGGTGGCGGCCGACAGCCTGCTGGTGGTCACCAACGACGTGGTCCAGGCCCCCAACGACAAGCGACAAATCGAACCGGCGCTGGAAGCGCTCGCCCGCCTTCCCGAGGCGCTGGGCGCGCCCGAGACCCTGCTGGCGGACAGCGGCTACTTCAGCGAGGCCAACGTGAACGCCTGCGCCGAGGCCGAGATCGCGCCGTTGATCACGCCCGGCCGGGAACGCCATCATCTCTCCTGGAAGGACCGCTTCGCCGGCGCGCCGCCGCCCCCGGAGAACCCGACGCCGCTGGAAGCGATGACACATCGACTGGCGACGCCCGAAGGCCGGCAACTCTACGCCCTGCGCAAGCAAACGCCGGAACCGGTGTTCGGCATCATCAAATCGGCCATGGGCTTCCGCCAGTTCTCGCTACGCGGCCTGGACAAGGTCACGGGCGAATGGAACCTGGTGACCCTGGCCTGGAACATAAAGAGAATGTTCACCTTGCAATACGCTTGAGCAGGCGGCCGGACTCCGTACCTCGCGAAAAGGAATAAGAGTATGCTCGCCTTGCGGCACGCGCGAGCAAGCGAACATACTTCGTGCCCTCACGAGAGGGCATAAGAGTATACTCACCCTGCGGTACGCGCGGCCAAGCGACCGCACTCCGTGTCCTCACGAAAGGCGCTCGATCCCATGACCTCTCCACATCGCGATCCGTCCACACCCATTCTCGCGGACCTCAGTCCGACAGGCTGCTAGAAGACGGGGATCGATTAGTCTATCTCGGAAATTATCTTGGATACACCGCTCAGGTGCGCGAGACCGTAGAGGAGTTGCTGGCGTTCAGAAGTGCCTTTCTCGCCCTACCGCCCTACGCTGATCCCGACGACATTGTGGCTCTCCGCGGCAGCCAGGAGGAAATCTGGCAGAAGATACTGCAACTGCAATTTGCGCAAAATCCTTCGGAGGTTCTGCAATGGATGCTGAGCCACGGCGGCGACGCAACGTTGCGTGCGTATGGCGGTGTCCCTGAGCTCGGATTTGAGTGCGCCGGTGAGGGTGCACTGGCGTTGACGCATTGGACGAACGAGTTGCGCGACAGGCTACGTTCACTGCCAGGGCACGAGTCACTGTTTAACTCACTGCGCCGCGCGGCAATGACCGAAGACCGCGCACTGTTGTTCGTAAACACTGGAATAGACGCCAGCCGGACACTCGACGAACAGACCGACAGTTTTTGGTGGGCGGGCCGAAGTTTCAAGGCAGTCGAGCATCCGTTCGACGGATTCCAACGCATAGTTCGAGGTTTCGATCCCGAACATGGCGGTTTCGAGGAACGTCGACATACGATTACGGTGGATAGTGGCTGCGGATTTGGCGGAAAATTGACGGCGGCTTGTCTCTCATCCGACGGTGAATTGCTCGACCGCCTCGACTTTTGATTGCCTCCCTCCGCTCAACGCCGCCGATCACCGGCTAATACCAACAATCTTCATTGGATATTTATGTAAGATTCTTGCGAGTCTAACGTCCGCGTCGAAATTACTGGTAAAGTTGCTCCAAAAACAGCCAGAATCTGGACTAATTCCACTCATTATCTCAAATTGTGTTCACAATATTCTTACTGCTCGTGTTGCTGAAACTCCGTTGCAACCGGATCGTGATCGCCAATTTCTGAGTATACTTGTAAAGTATAGAACTTGGATACTCAGGGTGCTTGTCGCGTGCCACATATTGACGACACCGAAACACAGCGCGCCAACTTGAACTTCATCAAGTTGTCGATGCGCGAACCTTTGCTTTCCCGCGAAGTGGAATTCGGGTTGGCGCGTCGCTGGCGCGAAGACGGCGACGACAAGGCACTCCATCGCCTTGTCCGTGCCTACTCCCGACTCGTAATCAGCATTGCTACGCGGTTTCGCAACTATGGATTACCCGTGGGCGATCTCGTTCAAGAGGGCAATGTTGGGCTCATGCAAGCGGCGGCACGCTTCGATCCAGGCCGCGAAGTTCGCTTCTCGACATACGCCACGTGGTGGATCAGATCGGCGATCCAAGACTACATTCTTCGCAACTGGTCGATTGTGCGGACCGGCACAACGGCAGCTCAGAAAACTCTATTCTTCAATTTCCGACGGCTGCGCGCGCGGATCGACAAGGAATATCGCAGCCAATTGAGCGATGAAGGCCGCAGCTTCATAGCGTCAGAGCTCAAAGTTGGAATCGATGCCGTCGCGTCGATGGAGGTCAGGTTGAATTCGGCAGACAATTCCCTGAACACGCCAATTGCCGACGGCTCTGAAGACTCATGGCAGGATTTTCTGGCGGACACGCGTCCAAGTCCCGAGGATGTGGTGATCGATTTGCGGGACGGCGTTTCTCGGTCGCGCTGGCTGGCGGAGGCGCTTTGCGAATTGAGCCCTCGCGAACAAACGATTATTCGTCGGCGCCGGCTAAAGGAAAATGGGGAGACGCTTGAGAAGCTGGGTCGTGAGCTCGGTGTCAGCAAGGAACGTGTGCGGCAATTGGAGCACCGGGCATTGCTCAAACTGCGCGATCTCTTGCGAGAGAAGACAGACAGTCCTGGAGATCTGCTGATCGACGCCTAGCCACGTGGCTTATCGCGTGATCAATTTCACCTTGGCGCCAGGCTTGAGTTCGACCGACACTTGAGCGTCGAAAAAGCCATTGAGAATTGCGAAGTGCTCCCAATGAAGTTCGGGTACGGCCATTCGTTGAACGAAATCCGAAAGTGAGTCGCCAGCCTGTACGTCAACAATCCGCAAACGGCGTGGCTTTAGGCGTCCTGCCTCGACGACTCCCAGCCGACGGAAGCTGAATATCGAATCCCGCAATGCCTTTGCAAATGTCTCACTGTGCTCCGAAGGCGCGATGGTTAGAAACCGATAAATCGTCTCCTGGTCGAAGCGTATCGCAACCAAGCGAAACTCCAAGGATCCGCGATCGGTTTCTCGCCGCGCCCAGCCGATTGCGGCGTCCATGCCGTTAATCTCTGTCGTATGACTCTCTTCGAGTGAAAAGTCACGCGCCCACAATGTGGTTAGGTATTCGAGCATGTTTCCGGCGAATTTCACCCGCGCAGACTCGAAAATGATTGAGCTGTCGCCGGGACCGGAAGCGGCGACCTGATCGCGTGTTGCGCTAATGACAAATCCTTCGGGGACGTCGAAGGTAATTCGTCGGTCGGGGTTGGCGAACTGTCGTCCGGTGACAAATCCGACGTCGGCCCGGTTGCCATAGAGTAGGCCATCGACGGCGGCCAAATATGTACCATCGTCAGAGCGCGAGGCGCTCGTGCGGCTCCGCAGGGCAACGATTGTCGCTTGGTCAAGCCGCGCCGCGGTCAGCGGGTGAGTGGACATGTGATCTGGTCGCTGTCCGTTGGATGGAGCTAAGGCAACGCGCGATTTGGTCGCTCCGTGCGCCAGCAACGTGCGCAGTAGACTCCTCATTGCGCTGGCTGGATACCCTGCACGGGTCAGGTAGCGAACCGCTAGTTCGTCGGCCTCAAACTCCTGTTCGCGAGAAAACCGCCGCAGGTGAAGCGCCTCGTCGCGAAGTCCAAACCGTTTAAGAAGTGCGCCATTTGGGTCGCAATGGAGTCGTTTGCAGAGTTCGGCCTGGGCGACGCTTAGTGTGACGCGCTGTGCTGTATGCCGTGCGTTGATGTGGCCTAATTCATGTCCCAATACGGCGGCCAACTGGGATTCGTTTACTGGTAGCGCTAACAGGCCGCGCGTCACATAGACATAGCCTCCGGGCGCCGCGAACGCGTTGACGATCGGTGAATCGAGTATCGTGAATATAGGGTATCCTATTCGCTCTCGTAGTGCCTAGATCTGGGGGGCAGGGCTGGGTCTGCCCCCGACGAGCTTCTTGTATGGCACGGGCTCCAGTTGCACTGCTTGCTGGAGGAGTCGATAGAACAGGAGGCCGCGAGCTTTGGATCGGCGGCGATTGAAGCGGAACGTGAACTCGTCCAGATAGTAATCAAGCTGGGAGGCGCTAATAGCCCCATGGTGAATACCCAGCCACCACCGATCAAGGAGGCCGGCTACCCGATGAACTTGGGGCATGACAATGTGGGCTGGGTCGCCGCTGGCGGAAATATTTTTCGGCTGGTGTTCGAAGCCGACTCCCGTGAGACCGTTGTAGGCTCGCCAGCCATCGGTTCGAATCGTTGCTCCCGGGCACACAGCCGTTTGGACGAAAGGAATGAGGCTCTCGGCGGATGCGTCCTCGACACGCGCCATGCGGATACGACCGGTGCCCCGACCCCGGATTTCGGCGGCAATCGCGACAATCGATTTCTTGTTTGTTTTCCGCCCCGTAACGCCAACCTCCCGGCCGCCCACATAGGTTTCGTCGACCTCGACCTCGCCATTCAGAAGCTCTCTGCCCGGTCGAACCATGGCCCGGCGCAGCTTATGGAGCCATGTCCAAGCCGTTTGATAACCGCCCAGGCCGAGTATTCGTTGAACCCCAAGCGCACTGACGCCGTGCTTCTGATTCGTCACATACCACATCGCCTGGAACCAAAGCCGCAACGGTTTCCGCGTACCCTCGAAGATCGTCCCCGCGGTCGGCGACGTCTGACGTTGGCATCCCGCACATCGCTGTTGGCCCCTGGCCGTCACCCACGCCTCGGTTCCCCCGCAGGCCGGACACCGAAACCCGGCAGGCCAACGGACACGCCGAAGAAAATCCGCACAGGCGGCCTCAGAAGCGAACCAGTCGTCAAATTCCATAAGCGTGCGAGGGTAATCGATCCCGCCAACGGGATGGGCAGTATTCTCGGCCATCACAACATCTTGCCACTACGAGAGCGAATAGGATACCCTATTCGTGAATTTGTAACCCAGATCGGGCAGTTCCGTTTGGGCGGCGAGCCTTTGGCCAACCGAATCGAAATAGGCCGTAAATTTTCGGTCGTCGTAAATGCCACCGAATCCCGCCGTGATTTGCGAATGAGCACGCTCGCCGATTGCCTTCTCCTCGGATTCGGAGACGAGCATGAAATCGAATTCACCCGTCGCAGGGTTGACCGCACAACCGGTGGCGAACAGCGTAATTGCCAGCAGCGCTGAGCGTAGGGATCGCGTCGAAATTACGTGGTGCATAGTTCTTTCAATCACGGAATGCTAGTTACGAATTTTATTACGATATGGCGTACGTTTCCGTCTTGTCATGCGCCTCTTGCGCCTGCCACGTGCGCTGATCCGGCTCCAGTTATCGGATGATGAGTTTGACCGACTCTCCCACTAGGGGCGACTTGCCGTCCGGTATTCCGTTCAGGACTATGAACCGTTCGCGCTGGAAGTCCGTATAAGCCATTCGATTCGCTAACGTCTTAACGGTGTCGCGGGCTCCGACCTGTACGACGCGAACGTTTTTTTCCGTAAGTCGCGCCGCCTCCCTGCTGGTCAACCTTCGAAAGCTATAAGTCGTGCTCTTAAGCGCGTTGGCGAGGGCTATTGGTGGACGCGAGGGGGTCACAAAGACGAACCGATAGATAGTCTGCGGCGAAATGAATGGCCACGAAGCGGAGTTCCTCCCGACCCTCACTTGATCGTTGCTCGATCCAGCCGGTAGCCGCCTCCATGCCATTGATGAAGATGGTCTCAAGGTCATTGAGGCGTGCGTTGGTGATCCATGTCCGACCGAGATATTCCGCCATCTCGCCCACAAAACTCTCTGCCGCCCGATCAAATATGATCGTTGAACCCTCGTTTTCTGCGCGCGCAACCACACGTGTGGGTTGGTTTATCAGCACAAATCCCATCGGCACGGAAAATTCGAATCGTAAATCTTTGTGCGCAAATCGTTGTCCGAGGATGAATCCCTCGTCGGCGGAACTGCCGTAGGTCATACCGTCGATGGTTTCCAAATGCTCTGGCCGTCCAATATACGGGTTGGCGACGGCGGCGGCGTTGGCCGCTTTAATCGCGCGCTTGGTACGCTCAAGGGTGCGTGGGTGAGTTGCTGTGATGTCGTATCTATCCACCGAATCGGGCGGGCGACCTGCAATTTTTGCCTGCAGTCTGCTATGGGCGCGGAGTTTTGCAAGAAATCCTGACGCAGACTGCGGGTCGTAACCGGCGCGCGCCAGATAGCGGACGCCAAGCAAATCGGCTTCATACTCCTGCTCGCGCGAAAATGCCGATAGGTAATAGCCGGCAAGCTGCCCTGCCACGTCGCTTACGTTTGGCGTTTTGCTGATCTGTCCGAGAATTATCAGACCAAGCTGCGCCAGCGTTGCTTGGCTCAGGCGCTGTGCGCTGTGACGCGCGACGGCATGGCCCAATTCGTGGCCAATTACTGACGCCAGTTGCGATTCGGTGTCGGCGAGCGCGACCAAGCCGCGCGTCACATAAACGAACCCGCCAGGCGTCGCGAATGCGTTGACAATCGGGCTGTCAAGTACAGTGAACGTAAAGGCAATGTCCGGTCGCTCACTCGCTGCGGCCAACTTGCCACCGATGACAGCGACATAGGCGGATAGATCTGTATCCTCGTAAACGCCGCCGAACTCCTTGATGATCTTTGGATGCTCGCGCTGCCCGATCGACCGTTCGCGGCCTTCTGACACGACCATAAGATCGGAGCGGCCGGTGGCAGGATTAACGGCGCATCCTGCGAGCGAAGCAAATATGCCGCACAGGCAGAGAACAGCATGGAGCCGTGAGATCTTCGATAAATTCACTGTTCGAGCAGCTCGATTTGTTCGGGATGAGTTGATTCGATTGCAGGGCCGTTGAACCAGCGAATCCAGCCGCGTACGCGAACCTTTCGACCCTCAAGTTCCGCTGGATCCAGGCCCGCTTGAAGAAAATGTTTGAGATTTCCCTTTCGCACGCTGATCGTGAAGTCGTGGTGCCAGTCTTCTTCGAAATTCACATAGGTCCATCCGCGAACCGTGGATACGGCGTGAACGCGACCTTCAACCAATTGAAAACTATCGGTGTAGCGGGGCGTCTCACGATGGTCGCGGACGCTGTAGTAGGGGTGAGCCCAAATACCGCGCCGCGCCGCGCGCGCCTGACCTTCGATCGCAAGCATTTCGGCCACCAGTGAGCGGTTGTCCGAGAAGCTATAAACCCGCGCCATGCCACGCCGCAGCATGGCACCTTGAATCCAAGAGCCGTCCGCATCGTAAAGATGCGCAAGCAAGCGACCATGGCGGTCCATGCGGCGCCCGCCATACGCAAGCGACAACGATTTTCCCAATGTAAGATCGCGCAGCGCGGTGGCCGCTTCATCGGACAGCGGCCAGGCCTCGAAGTTCGGCCTGCCGAGCGGCAACTTCGGTGCCTGAAGTCCAACGAGCCGGACCTGTTTGCCGGTATCCAGGATCAATGTGTCGCCGTCCACGATTTTAACGGCTACTGCTGTTTCATCGTATTCGAGCTGCGCACCAAGTCCGGCAGTCGTCGCCGCGAACAAGGCGATGAAACCAATTAATGAGGTAGGCCAGGCAATTTGTCCAAGCATGCGGACATATTGCGCTCTTCCGGCGGTTGACGTCATCATCTGTGGTATCTCTCGGAGCCGCTTTACAACATCCTATGCAAACGCGATAGATAGTCCGCGTCCGCACTTTCGGTCGGGTTTGGCGGCGCGAGCTTGGGCGATTGAACTTGAGAAATTCATGAGTGCCGGAGACCTCTTTCCTCAAATCGAACCGTTCGAAGCTGGTCAGCTCAAGGTCGACCACCGTCACACATTATATTGGGAGCAGTCCGGCGAACCCACCGGAACCGCGGTCTTGTTTATTCACGGTGGGCCCGGGGCAGGAGCGACTCCGCAGCACCGCCGGTTCTTTGATCCGTCGAGCTATAGGATTGTTATTTACGATCAACGTGGGGCCGGCCGCTCAACACCACTTGGCGAACTTATCGACAATACGACCGCGCATTTGATCGGCGATATGGAGGCGTTGCGGCAGCATCTCGGGATTGACCGCTGGGTGTTGTTCGGAGGGTCTTGGGGTTCAAGCTTGGCGCTCGCCTATGCCGAGCACTATCCAGAGCGCTGCATCGGTCTCATTCTGCGGGGCATATTTCTCTGCCGGCGATCTGAAATCGACTGGTTTCTCAATGGTATGGGGCGGTTTTTTCCTGAGGCTTGGCGCGAGTTTGTCGAGTTTCTGCCGACGCAAGAGAGAAACGACCTGCTGGCTAACTACTATCGTCGGCTGGTCGATCCGGATCCCGGTGTGCATATGCCCGCGGCACGGGCCTGGTCGCGCTACGAGGGATCGTGCTCCACGCTGCTTCCCAGCGCTGAAACCGTGGCGGCGCTGAGTGAGCCGAAAGCCGCTCTCGGCCTCTCGCGGATCGAGGCGCACTACTTCACCCACAACCTGTTTGTCGAGGAGGGCGCCTTGCTTGCCGGGACCGCGCAACTCGCGGCGATACCAGGTGCGATTGTTCAGGGGCGCTACGACATGGTGTGTCCAATCGCATCGGCGGACGAGCTGGCGGCGGCCTGGCCGAAAGCCGAGTTTCAGATTATCCCCGATGCTGGACACTCGGCGATGGAACCCGGCATTCGCAATGCATTGGTGCAGGCAACCGAGCGTATGAAGACGCTCACCTAAGTTCCGCCGTAGTTATTGCCTTGGTACGCTGATCGCCTATGATGCTGCGCGCGTCCACAAGCAAGGGGAGCCCGAAAACGTGCTTGTTCGTTTGCGATACCGTCGGCAGGATTTGTTGCTTGCGCTTGCCATATTTGCAGCGGGTCTGATTGGTCTGATGGCGCAACCGGTCCGAGCGGATGATCCAGCCTTTCTCGCCTTCGGCGGCGGGTATTTTGATATCAACGACGACAAGGACGCCGCAGAGTTCCGCATTGAGTATCGTGGTGGAAAGAGATTTTGGTTGTTCAAGCCGATGGTTGGCGGCATGGCGACCAGCGATGCGGCGATTTACGGGTTCGCAGGCGTCAACGTCGATCCGTTTTTCGGCCGACGGGTCGTATTGACACCGAACTTCGCGGCTGGTTTTTATCATGATGGCGACGGTAAGGATTTGGGCCATTCGGTGCAATTCCGCTCAGGTCTTGAGCTTGCCTATCGCTTCGATAGTCGCGCACGGCTTGGCCTCGCGCTCCACCACATTTCCAACGCCAGCCTGGACGACAACAACCCAGGTACGGAAATTTTGGCGATCGTCTACTCGTTGCCACTCAATAATTGACGCGTCGCCAGCTTGACGTGGGACGTCTCCAGCCGTGCCGCAGATCGGTTGGTCTTCGTGCTATGATGCGTGACAATCGGCAGCGATTGCGCCCGTAGCTCAGCCGGATAGAGCACCAGATTCCTAATCTGGGGGTCGTGGGTTCGAATCCCGCCGGGCGCGCCACAGCTTTCGATGTTGACCCATGGCGGTCCATCGGCGGTGGAAACCCAATGAGTTGCAAACATAGTTGACAGGCTCGCCATGGATCCCGCCCGTATTGGGCGTCTGCGCAGCGCTGAACGGCTTGAGTATATTGATCCCGACTGGATCTGGGACGTCCTAAATCCTGTAGCTAATTGCACGCTGAAATGATATCGGCACAGGTGTGGGTTTCATCGCGCTGCCCTTCGCCAAGCGATATCCAGCCGCCAAAGTTTATGGCTGCGACATTCTCGGCGGCGAACTCTAACAGAGCGACATTTGAGCGCTGCTTGTGCTTAACGACTTTTGCCGAAGCGCCTGCGACGCATTGTGCCTTTGCAACGTGATTATCAAACCGGGCTTCGACCGTCGGCAGCACGGGCAACTGAAACAAGATCCTTAGTCCTTGGCTGCAATGGCATCCACCTCGATTAGCAGTTCGGGGAGAGCCAGGCCCTTTACGATGAGCAGCGTATTCGGCGGCACCACATCGCCTAACGCCTTCCTCTGGACTTTGCGATGCGCCAGCTTGTCCTCGGGATCGACGAGAAAGACAGTCGTCTTGACCAAATTGTCGAAGGTCATGCCGCATTCCTTCAAGATTTGATTGAGGTTGGCGTAGACGAGCTCCGCCTGTTCCGTGAAATCCTTGCCGATGGTGCCGTCTGGATGAATTCCGGTGCGGCCGGCGAGGTGATAGAAGCGCGCACCCGGCTCAGTTTCGGCAACGTGAGAGTAGCGTCCGCCTGGCGACACCACGCCTTCGACGTCATATCGTTTCACCATCTTCAAATGCCCCCTTGTTGAAATGACTCGGAATAGCCAGCGTAAACCTTATCGTGGCACTAGCGCTTACACGATGGCTACATGCCCCTGAATTAGGGGAAATATCTGGACAGTTTGTTCGGAGTCTTACTACCTTGTCGAACGGTATGCCGCTTTGTCGGTGAATTACGCGTCTTTCGACACTTGTGGCTGCACAGAGGTCAGGACTAAGCATCGCGTTCCGATTGACTGAGTTATCAGAACTCAAACGCTTTCTCAGGAATTCAGCAGCATCGGAGGAGGAGTGTGGCCAGTCTTCGCATCGTCTACTGGCATGATATCCCGGCCCACGTGATTGCCACGGAGGGGAAGGAGTCGGCTCGGAAACAGCTCGCGCAACGTTTTCAAGTAGCGATTGACGAGGCGGCCATGCGTTCGGGTATGGAAGATATGGACGCCTACATGAAAGCGTGGCGGAAAGGCGATCCGGAGCCCTGCGGCGATGATTTAGAAGCGGCTGCCGAGGACGCTGTGACCCGCCTTGAGGCCGAATACGACAAAGACCGTCTGGGCGGACTGATTGCTTCCGGGGGGACGAACAGCGCATAGCGCGAGCCGCCTGCCACGCTGGGTGCGTCGGCGTGGATCGTGAACGCGAGCAAATTGCGCTGAATGCGAGCCCCTTGTTTCCCTCGCGCCATTGTGGCGATGGTGCCGCAATTCGGGAAGACGCGCGATGAAACTGACCGCGATCCAGATAAAGCAAGTCGAAGATCAAATCGGAATGCGCCCAATCACCGACGATGAGCCGGTCGTCTCACAGTTGTCTGAGGTGTTTGGCGACCACTCCTTTTATCTTCAAGAGGACGGTCTTCATATGCTCACGCTACATGCCGAGCTTGAGGGCGGAGCTCAGGTAGCGAACTTGGTGCATGTGGCCCAATGGTCGACAGACGAAGCCGGTTCGCTTGTCCCACGTGAGCCTGATCCGACGGACATATACGTGGATCTTTTGGCGCCGGAGGAGACAACCGAATCATAGTCGTCAGACGCGGGTTGCAATTCCAGGCCAGTCCGCGCTGCGCACCGTGTTATTCTCTTCGACATGCGTTCTTATGCCTTCTACTTTGCCGCCGCATTTGCCGAGATCGCCGGCAGTTTTGCATTCTGGGCCTGGCTGCGTTTGGGCAAGTCCGCGCTTTGGCTCGTTCCCGGGGTGGCGTTGCTTGCGCTCTTCGCCTTTCTGCTGACACGAGTCGACGCCGCCTTCGCCGGGCGCGCGTACGCTGCATATGGCGGGGTCTACATCGCCTCATCCCTGGTTTGGCTTTGGATGTATGAGGGTGTTCGTCCGGACCGCTGGGACCTCGTCGGTGCAATGATCTGTATGCTGGGTGCGGGACTCATCCTGTTTGGACCAAGGCAGGTTGTCTAAGCGCGAAGTGAACGGCGTGGTCCACGGCTGGCACTATGCCGTGGACGGAACCATCCTTGACACACCGAACGATCCGAAAAGCCGCATCTTCGCCGCCACGATCGGCTATATTTATCCAGTGGCAATATGTAAAATCTAAACAATGACGGTAATTTTGAGTGGATGGGGTCGCAATGGCAGATGATTTTCAACTCAAGTACGTGGGCTTGGTGGCAATGATTATTGGCGGCGCTGTCTTCGGATTGGCTTTCGTGGGCTTGGTTTTTAATTTCGGCTAAGGATTTTCGGGTGGGCTAGGCCTCAAGCGCCAGAGCATCCGTGCAGATCCTAACCTGGCTGTCTGCTTCGACCGAACGCCGTTGATGTGTGCCGGCGCGGCAGTCACCCTACTTGGCTCCGTAAGCTCAATGCGTTGATGATCGAGCCGTAGCAGCAGAGTCACGGTATCGCTCGGTGAGCGCATCGTTGTAGGCCGTCATCACGTCGAGATACCGGACGTAGCCCCTGAGCGTCATTGAGGTGCGATCGTCGACGACGGCAATGGTTTCTTCGCGCTCGGATTCCATCAAGCGGAGCGCGGTATCGAGCGTGTCGACTACTTCGAGCACCGGCGGAAGACGGCTCGCAATCTCTCGGGCGGTGAGTTCCTCGTCGCGCGACGTATCGAAGGCGAGGTCGCCTAGATCCTGGAGCGTCACGATGCCGTGCAGGACGCCAGCGCCGTCGACAACGCAGATCTGGCCGAACGGCGCGGTTTTCAGTCTCTCACGCAACGAGGCCAAGGTTTCCGTGCGCTCGGCGGCAACGTAATCGCGCCGCATCACATCTCGGATATTGATCGAACGCAGAGCCTGACGCTCGCGTCCACCCCTTAGATCTAGTCCTCGCTGATCGAGCTGCCAGGTGAAAAACGAAAATCCGAAGCCATGGTGGACGATGAGTGACGCCACGACGGTCGCAATCATGACGGCGATCGTTAGGGCATAGTCGCCCGTTAGCTCAAATATCACCATGATCGTGGAGATCGGTGCCCCGAGGACGGCGCCGGCGACAGCCCCCATGCCGATGATGGCGTAAGCCTCGCGGCCGGAAGAGAGTTCCGGAAACGGCAGGGTCACAATGATGCCGAATGCGCCGCCCAGCATTGCGCCGAGAAATAGCGATGGCGAGAAGACGCCGCCGCCAAATCCACAGCCGATGCTGATCGAACTCGCCGCCAGCTTGGCAACGATTAGAGCCAGCATCAGCAGAAGCGTAAGATTGCCGTGTAGCGCTGCGTTGGTGGCCTCGTAGCCGATCCCAAATACCTGAGGAAATGCCAGAACGATTAGGCCGACGACAAGGCCGCCGGCCGCCGGCCGCAGCCAATGGGGCAGAGCGGTGCGTCCAACGATCGTTTTGACCAGTCCGGTCGCGCGGATCAAGGCGATTGCGAGGATGGCGCATGCGACGCCAAGCAGGGCAAAGGCCGGAAACTCCCAAAACGACGCAATCGTGTGGTCCAAAACGATGAAGGCAGGGAAGTCGCCGAAATAGATGCGGCTGATAATCGTGCCCACAACCGACGCAATCACAATTGGCGCAAATGTGCTGAGTGCGTAGTGTCCGATGACGACTTCCAGGGCAAAGAACACACCGGCTATCGGCGCATTGAACGAAGCCGCTACTGCCGCGGCGACACCGCAGCCCAATAGCGTATGTGTAAGCGTATCACCGAGATTGAGTATCCGTGCGACGGTGGCGCTCAACGCCGCGCCTAAGTGAACGACAGGTCCCTCGCGTCCGGTCGAGGCGCCTACTCCGAGCGATACGGCGCTAACCGCGGCCGCTCCCAGTCCACTACGCAGGCTGATCCGGCCGCCGTGAAGGGCATTGGCCTCAATAACATCGGCCACCCCCTCGGCTCGCTGGTCTGGCATCACGAACTGGACTATCAAGCCAACCAGTATTCCGCCGCCGGTCGTGCCCAAGAGTATGTGCCACCAGGCGACTTCGCTAACGAATACGTCGAACTGCGCAGCGTCGTAGCCATAAATTGTGCGTTGTACGAAATCGAGTGCCTCGCGAAAAGCGATGGCCGCGCCGGCTGCCAGCGCGCCCAAGACAATGGCAAGCAGAAAGAGCACGACTTGGTCATGGCGGATGAGCTGAACTAGGGCGCCGCGAACACGACCGACGGCTGACTTCAGCATGAGCCCCTCAATGCGCGACGACGCATGGCCGATCGCCAACGACCGGTTCCAATGCTGCGTCGAAGTCAGCCGCCCAAATCGCGCGGTTCGAGAAATCGAACTGCCGAGACTCGGTCTGCGGATTTTCCGTATCGCATAGAAGCTTAGTCAACGGCGAAGCTCAGTTCTCGGCCAACTGGACGACCGGCTCGGTTTCACGGAACGTGACCCGGTGAAGCAGGCGTTGATACTTAACCATGTCGTAGGCGAAAACACCCCCGTGCCGGCATGCAGAACCCGTCGGTTGTCCCACAATATCGCGTCGCCAACCCGCCATTTATGACGGTAGCGGACTGCTGGTGCGCAAGCCTGCGCCGTCAGTTCTCTGATGAACCGCTGGCCTTCATCGGCGATCCATCCGACGATTCCAATACTGACCTGATTGCCAAAATAGAGCGCTTTCCGACCACTGAGGGGGTGGCGACGCACGAGCGGATGGACCGCCTCGTCCTCAGGTAATTTCGGCCGCGATTTATCCTTGGCGACATGTCCTTGCGCCACAAGCCACGCGTGCACGCCAGCGTCTGAATTCACCACTTCTAGCGCTTCAAATTCGACTTTCTGAGCGTTTGACAGGTTGTCGTAGGCTGAATACATGCAGGCGAATAGAGTGTCGCCGCCTTGGTCCGGCACGATCCGCGCGTAGAGCAGCGAGGCGCGTGCGGGAACACGGCGATGAATATGGTCGCTATGCCATTCGAGCTCGCCATCTTCGCTTGCCGGCGAAAACGTAACCAGGTTTTCGCTTGCATTGCCGACCACGAGAATCTCCTCCGGCTCCTCACGCTGTGACACAGATATCTGTGGCTTTGTCAGTGGCCCGAATGCCTCCGCGAATGCGACCTGCTGCTCAGGTGTGATGTCCTGCCCATGAAAGATCAGCACACCATGTTTTTCGAGGCCCTCTTCGATCGCGGTGATAACACCTTTATCTGGCACACGGGTCAGCGGAACACCGACAACCTCGGCGCCGATCACTGCGTCGCAGGGTCGAAACGTGACGGTCATCTTAGTGCGTGTTCGGGGCTATCATCGGCTGCGTTTCGCCATTTATTCTTGCTCATCGGCCCATCTATGAAGTGGTATCGGCTCGTCTGGATTGCGCTTGAATATAC
The DNA here is from genome assembly GCA_963664465.2 of Alphaproteobacteria bacterium. Classification (GTDB taxonomy): domain Bacteria; phylum Pseudomonadota; class Alphaproteobacteria; order UBA8366; family CAVOAK01; genus CAVOAK01. The sequence goes on from CAXXSU010000002.1 coordinate 403,294, forward strand.
CCTCGCCGCGGCGCTTGGAGATGCGCCAGCCCGCGTCGGTCCGCGTAAACTCGTCGTGCCCGTCGACGACCTGCATTGGGCCATCGAAGGCAATCGGGCCGTCGTGCTGATCGTAGCGAATGTCGGGCGAAATGTAGAGTGTGCCGTAGGCGCGCGACTTTACATGGTCTGCGTCGATGACGTTAACCACAATGTTGGTCAGCACGTGGCGAATGGTGCCGGCGCCGAGACCGCCATGGAGGCCCTCGAGAATCTCTTCGTATCCGTCGAGCTTGATGCCCAGCGACAGCCAGTCGACATCTGGCGTAAACAAAGCGACGGCCTGTTCGTACTCGTAATGCTCCACGTGATAGTAGTACCGGCGTATGGGTTTCTGGATATCCCATTCGATTGTACGTTCTTCATCTCGTGTTATCGCCGATTTCTCCCTTGCACCAAACCCAGAACCGGCACGCAAGCCTAACTGGACTGCTGGGGTCAATGCGATCGCGGTGAGCGAAGTGCCAGGAGTGGCGGTCGATGGATAAATGCCTGCACGAAAAAGTTATTGTTGCGAACCCAGGACCGGGCCTACACTCAATAATTCAATAAGAACATCTGCGGTAAAGCAGCGACGAGAAGTGGTGGCTGTGGAATTCGGTGCGGGAGGCATCGACTGCAAGGGCGTTGCAATCAAGTGATTGAAGCCTTGAAGCCGTTTTGTTATAGACGAATTGCTGAAGATTGCCTCCTCACTGGCACTGTCAGCAACGGGTTCGGTGCGTGCTGTTTGGTGATGTAAACACTGCACCCAAAGCACCATGTATGCCGAGGGTGAACACACAATGGGAGAGGCAAATGAGCAACGATTTCAAGAAACCTGAGTCGAATAGTTCGCCCACGGGCGAGAATGATGTCTCACGTCGTGAGTTCATCGATCGCGCGGCCGCGCTAGGCGTCAGTACAGCCGTGCTGGCAAGCATGATTGCGGCCGGAACTCTGCCGCGTGAAGCCAAGGCTGCGACACCGAAGAAAGGTGGCCACTTGCGCGTTGGCGCTGCCAGCGGCAATACCTCGGACACACTCGATCCGCATCTGAAGACGAGTGAGTTCACGAATTTGTCGAGAGGAGGCCTGCGAAACACTCTCGGCGAAGTGGACCATACGGGAAAACTAACGCCTCAGCTGGCCGAATCCTGGGAGCCTGGAGACAGTGCGGATGTCTGGATCTGGACGCTCCGGAAGGACGTCACCTTCCATGACGGCAAGACGCTCGACCAGGACGACGTCATCAACACGATCGACTATCACAGACGCGAAGGGTCTAAGTCATCGCGAAAGGCGTTCGCCAAGCAGGTCAAGGAGATGATCAAGGACGGTACGGACCGGATCGTCTTCAAGTTGGACGGCAAGAATGCCAACTACCCCTTCATCGGCGGTACGTTTGAAATCAACTCGTTCGACAAGGACGGGAAGCTTTACGACTTCGCCAACGGCACGGGCCCATACAAGCTGAAAGAGTTTGTGCCGGGCCAGCGCATGAGGATGGAACGCAATCCCAACTACTGGGACGACACGGCCGGCCATGTCGATGAAGTCACCATCGTACCGATCCTGGACGTTGCCGCCCGCCAGAATGCCTTGGTGACGGGTGAGGTCGACGTTATCAGCAGGCCAAGTGCCAAGACGTTTCCACTGCTCAAGCGCACCAAGGGTATAGAGACGGAGGCTGTAACCGGAGCCCTCCACCGCACCTGGCCGATGGATATCCGCCAGGAGCCCTTCGACAATCACGACGTGCGGCAGGCGCTGAGATTTGCCGTCAACCGCCAGGAGATCGTCGATAAGGTGCTTAACGGCGGCGGCTCGCTGGGCAACGACGTTCCAATCGCCAGGGCGGATCCGATGTACAATCCGAACCTGCCGCAGCGGGAATTCGATCCGGATAAGGCCAAGTTCCACCTGAAGAAGGCCGGGATGGAGAACCTGAAGGTGACCCTGAGTTCTTCGGAGGCCATTTGGGGAGGCGCACTCGAGGCCGCGCAGCTCTATAGCGAGTCGGCCAAAAAGGCGGGAATCGAACTCACCGTCAACAAGGTGCCCAACGACGGCTACTGGAACAATGTCTGGTTGAAGCATCCGTGGGCCACGTCCTATTGGAACGCAGGGCCGACGGCGGACCATATGTTGACCCGTGCCTATGGTGCCGCCAGCGCTTGGAATGAAACCCATTGGACTCACCCAGGCTTCAACAAGCTGCTAGCTGAGGCGCGCGGTGAACTCGATTTCAACAAGGCGCGTGAGATGTATTGGGAGCTTCAGAAGATCATCTACGATGAAGGTGCGACTGTGATCCCGGTCTTTGCCGATGAGCTCTATGCGCATACAGACAAACTGACGCATGGTCAAATTGCCGGCAATTGGGAAATGGACGGTTACATGTTGCTCAAGCGCTGGTGGTTCAAGGCATAATTACGCCACACGCGTAGTTAGTTCGCGCTATGGCCCGCGTCCTCTCAAAAGGGGGCGCGGGTCATTCGCGTCTGGCCCATATGCCAAATCCAGCGGCTAGAAGGTTTTCCAATCCCCCGACTGCTCGAACGCGCGTGCCGCCCGATAGATATTCGCTTCGTCGTAGTCCTTGGCAGTCAACATGAGACCGATCGGCAGGTCCTCGCTTATACCGCAGGGCATGCTCATTGCCGGATGGCCTGTAAGGTTGGCTGCCCACGTATTTACGGAACCTGGAGCTGCCCGCGCTGGCCGAGCGTCCTTGCGAGCATCGGGGCGCGGATAAGGCTGCGCTTTTCTCGAGTGGGTCGGCATGACGAGCAGATCGCACGTGGTTAGCGCGCGTTCGTAGTCTTGCTTAACCTTGCGACGCAGGTTCTGTGCCTTGCCATATAAGCGACCGCCAAAATTATCGTGCAGATATCTTCCGAGCAGCAAGTCGACCTTGACGCTTGGATCGAGCTTGTCGGCTCGCGCCTGCCAATCGGCCAGATGGGCGAGCAGGCTAGGGACATAAAGGCCCTTCAACCCCGTCGTCGCGCCTTTGGCGAAAACCATGTCGACGGCAAAGGCTTCCGGCCCGATTCCGCCCCATATAGCGCCACACTGCAGATGCATGGGGATGGAAACTTCATGCACTTTGGCGCCGAGATTGGCAAAGATGTCGATTGCTTTGCGGACTTTCGCATCGACGTCGGGTTCACCTCCCGCATGACCAAAGCCCTCCTTGACCACGCCGATCATCATCCCCTCGATCCCAGCGTCCAGCCTGCTCAGGTAGTCGTCGGCGCTGTGGCTTTCCTGGCGCATATCGATTCCGTCCGCGCCGGCAATTACGTCGAGCAACAGAGCGTTGTCATAGACCGTAGCGGACATCGGGCCGATGTGATCGAGCGTTTGTTCGTATTGCATGACCCCCGTAAAGGGCACCAGCCCGAATGTCGGCTTCATGCCGTAGACGCCGCAGAAGGAGGCTGGTCCTCGGATTGAGCCGCCTTGGTCGCCGCCGATTGCCATATCGACTTCGCCCGCCGCAACCAGCGCCGCAGAACCGGACGAGGACCCGCCGGTCGCATAGCCGGGCTTGCGCGGGTTGACGACTTCTCCATGGGTGCTCGTCGCACCGCCGCCGTGGCTCATACACTCGGTTTCTGCTTTTCCGGCGATTTCGCCGCCGGCGTCGAGGATCCGTGTAACGACCGTCGCATCGACCTCAGGGACGTAGCCATCCATTATCCACGTGCCATGCAGCATCGGCACCTGCGCCAGCATGATGTTGTCCTTTAGCGCAATTCGTTTGCCGTGCAGCATTCCTGCATCGGCGCCCCTGACAACCACCTTGCGGCACCACGCGTTGTATGGATTGTCCTCAGGCTCTGGCCGGACTCCGGTTTCGCGTGGATATTTCACGTCTGGAAGGTAGTCAGGTAGCGTCTCCAGCTCCTGCAGGTGCGCCATACGCGGCTTCATGAGCTCGCGAAAATTGTCGATGTCGTCGGGGCTTAGCTCAAACCCGCAACTCTCGGCGAGCTCCTGCATTTCGGCGGTATTGGGAAGTTTAATCGGCATTTCGATGCTCCTGTTGGCTCATGCTCAAGGCAATTAAACCAGTATTCATCCAGCTCTTCCAGCCGGGCGCCCACCGCATTGCCAGTTTGGCTTTGTGAACAAGTCGTGCCATTCATGCGTGCACGACAAAATTTATTTGATGCAGCACGGCAAGGACCTGCTAACCTAGCGGCCTGACCAAAATTTGGAGGTTTTTTGGCCTAGAAAAAATGGCAGCCAGCCAGCGCGTTTCGCTGTTTCTTCTAGCGACTGCCTGATTGAGGGGGAAATGAAAAGAATTGCCCAACTTGTGGCTCAGCGATTAGGGCTTGGGTTGATCTCGCTCTTTGTCGTTACGCTTTTTATCGCGTCTGGCGTCGAGTTGCTGCCCGGCGACCTAGCGGAGACTCTTCTTGGTCAGTCGGCGACACCGGAAACGGTGGCCGCGTTCCGCAAGGAAATCGGTCTCGATCTTCCCTTCCCCGTTCGCTACGTCGTTTGGCTGGGCGGTATTGTCCAGGGTGATTTCGGTCACTCGCTCGCAAACAGTTATGTCGTGGTTTCCGAGCTGCTCGCGGGGCGCGTCTTCAACACGATGTTTCTGGCTGTGATGGCCGCGTCGATTGCAGTGCCTACCGGCCTGACCCTCGGCGTCCTTGCGGCGCTTTATCGCAACACCGTATTCGACCGTACGGTCAATGTCGTGAACCTGACATGGGTGTCCTTTCCGGATTTCTTCATTGGCTACGTGCTGATCCTCTTCTTGGCAATCAATGCCGGCATCTTCCCGAGCATCTCCAACATCACGCCGGAAATGTCGTTCGGCGACCGGGCCTTTCGCACCCTGATGCCCGCTGTCACGATGTCTCTGGCAAGCACGGCGCACATCATGCGGATGACCCGGGCCGCGATCATCAACCTGCTGTCCAGCCCCTATATCGAAATGGCGCGTCTCAAGGGTCTCAGCCCGACCCGCATCATTGTCAAGCACGCGCTACCCAATGCTTTGGCGCCGATCGCCAATGTTGTCGTCATCAATCTCGCCTATCTTGTGGTCGGCGTGGTGATTACCGAGGTTGTGTTCGTCTATCCCGGTCTTGGGCAACTCCTCATCGATTCGGTTACCACCCGGGATATTCCCGTCGTACAGGCCACGGCGTTGATTTTTGCCGTGACTTATATTCTTTTGAACCTGTTGGCCGACATCCTCTCGATCGTCAGCAATCCTCTAATACTCCACCCGAGGCAGTGAGGTTGTCATGACGCAGCAAGCTCTCATTTCGACCCGGCGCAATGGCGAGGTCATGACGCAGGCGCTCAAGTTGTTCCGCCAGGCGCCCCTGGCGTCTCAGTTTGGGTTTGTGATTGTATCGACCTACATTTTCGTTGCGGTGTTTGCCCCCCTGATCGCGCCCTTCGGGGAAACCGAGATCGTCGGCGACCACTACTTACCGTGGGGCGATGTTTTCCTGCTTGGCACCGACCATATCGGTCGAGACATGCTGAGCCGGATGATCTATGGCGCGCGCAATACGATCGGCATCGCTTTCGTAGCTGCGACGCTGGGATTCCTGGGCGGCGGCGTTACCGGCATGTTAGCGGCCATGCTGGGCGGCTGGACCGACCAAATCTTGTCGCGCCTCAATGATATCCTGATGGCCATCCCCGGGCTCATCTTCATACTTCTCGTTCTCTCCTTTCTTGGCACCTCGATCCCCGTATTGGTCAGCGTGATCGCGCTATTCGAGGCGACACGCGTGTTCCGCGTTACGCGCGCGGCCGCGATGAATGTCGAGGTGATGGAATACGTCGAGGTGGCGAAGCTGCGCGGCGAATCACTTTTGTGGCTCGTCTGGCGCGAGGTCCTGCCGAACATATCCGCACCGCTGGTCGCCGAGTTCGGAATTCGGTTTACGTTCACTTTCTTGTTTATCGCTGGCCTTAGCTTCCTCGGACTCGGCATTCAACCGCCGACGGCGGACTGGGGCAGTATGGTGCGCGAGAACTCAGTCCTCATCACGTTTGGCGATTTCACGCCGTTGCTACCGGCGGCGGCGATCGCGCTGTTGACGATCAGCGTCAACTTCATTATCGACTGGTTCTTGCACAAATCCAGTGGGCTCAAGGAGTAAACGGGCGGCTGCGTGGTGCACGGTTTAGAAGATGACAAATTTACATTTTCTAACGCGCCGCGCGAATTCCTTTCAGTATTGCGGGAATTCCACATAGCATACTCTGTTGCTACCAAGCGGAATGGTGAGTTCGGACCGATGTCGGAAGGGATAGCGGTCAACGATGCATTTTAAGGGGAAAAGAGATGGACAGGACTGCTGCGGACATTCTCGGCGAGGACGCAATAACGGCGCTTTTTCGGCCCATCGAAGAGGCGCGCGGCCTCCCGACCAAGGCATATACCAGTCAGGAGTTCTTCGATCTCGAGCAGCAGGTTCTGTTTCCGCGAACCTGGGTGGGTGTGGCTTTTGATACGGACGTGCCGGCACCCGGCGATGCCATGCCGATTACCGCCTCGGGTTTGCCGCTGATCATCGTGCGCGATCGCGCTGGCGTGGTTCGCGCATTTCACAATGTTTGCCGGCACCGAGCCACCATCATCCTGCAGAAGCCTGAGACCGGGCTCACAAACCTGCAATGTCCCTACCACGCTTGGACGTGGGACCTTGAGGGCAATCTGAAGGCGACGCCCTATTTCGACGGGACGCCGAATTCAGAAAACTTCCAGGTCGATCCGAAGGAAAACGGCTTAATTCCGGTGCGCTGCGACGTTTGGAACCATGTGGTTTTCATCAATATCGAAGGCAATGCGCCACCGCTCGAAGAATATGTTGCGCCGGCCGCCGAGCGGTACTCCTGCTTTGACCTCGACGCCATGGAACTGGGATATCGAATCGAGTGGGAATATGAAGCGAACTGGAAACTGGTGAACGATAATTGGGAGAATTATCACAACACCTGGATCCATGCCGGGATCTTCGACAAGATGTCGGATGAGGTAAATGTCGAAACGGGCGAACTCTATACCGATCAGATTGGGATCGGATCGGTCATCACGCTTGCCGGCAACGATACACGGCCACCAAACGTACGAAAGGCGAAGGGCCCCGGTCCGAAAAATCCGTTGCCGATTCCATTGATGCCGGGTGCCAAGCAAGGCGGTGGCAGTAACGCGATCCTCCCAAACACGACCGTATCCTGGGGTGGCCCGACATACGCCCCGGTCGTTTATACGCCGATTGCGCCGGACAGGACGCTTGCACGGATGGCGTTCTATTTCGCCGGTGAGGCGGCGACGAGCGACAAGTATGCCGAAGCACGTGAGTATTCCCTCGATCGCTGGCTTGGGCATACCCAAAAGCTCGACGATCGCACTGGAATCCGCCCGCAGGACCATAGCTGTATGGAGCTGCAGCAGCGGGCCCGAAAGTCGCCGGCAGCGAACCGGGTTCAGTTTTCTCCGACTTGGGAAAACAACATCCACTATTTCCAGAAGTGGGTGGTTGAGCATTTGTCCTGATCGTCTTGCGGTTCCCGTTCGGGTGTAATCGGCATCCCCCAAGCGAGTTGGGTAGTTCCCCTTAATCGAGGGAGCGAACGCTCGACTTAGAAGCCCATTTGGCATACCCGAGCGAGCTGCCAAGCTTTATTCTGTGGGGCACACGAATTCGGAGTAGGTGTGAACTACGAGCAATTCACTGAGCTTCGCCAAGGTTTAACAGCGTTGTGGTCGGAATCCGCGGAGCCGGATCTGGAGGCCCAATTTACCGGCGAGGTGGCCCAAAGTCAGCGCGCAATCATGACATCCGCGTACAAGGGAACGGCTGCTGCAGACCTTCGTGAACCGCGAATTGCACGCCACCTTGAAACGCTGCGGTCTGGCCCGGAGACAAATGGCTGGACAAACGTATTCCTTACTCTGTCGCTTTATGAGTGGGCGCACCGGCTGCCGCCGCCGCCGGACCTTGCACTTGTTCCAGAATGGCTCGTCGACACTTTCCTCGAAATAGGGTATCCTATTCGCTCTCGTAGTGGCAAGATGTTGTGATGGCCGAGAATACTGCCCATCCCGTTGGCGGGATCGATTACCCTCGCACGCTTATGGAATTTGACGACTGGTTCGCTTCTGAGGCCGCCTGTGCGGATTTTCTTCGGCGTGTCCGTTGGCCTGCCGGGTTTCGGTGTCCGGCCTGCGGGGGAACCGAGGCGTGGGTGACGGCCAGGGGCCAACAGCGATGTGCGGGATGCCAACGTCAGACGTCGCCGACCGCGGGGACGATCTTCGAGGGTACGCGGAAACCGTTGCGGCTTTGGTTCCAGGCGATGTGGTATGTGACGCATCAGAAGCACGGCGTCAGTGCGCTTGGGGTTCAACGAATACTCGGCCTGGGCGGTTATCAAACGGCTTGGACATGGCTCCATAAGCTGCGCCGGGCCATGGTTCGACCGGGCAGAGAGCTTCTGAATGGCGAGGTCGAGGTCGACGAAACCTATGTGGGCGGCCGGGAGGTTGGCGTTACGGGGCGGAAAACAAACAAGAAATCGATTGTCGCGATTGCCGCCGAAATCCGGGGTCGGGGCACCGGTCGTATCCGCATGGCGCGTGTCGAGGACGCATCCGCCGAGAGCCTCATTCCTTTCGTCCAAACGGCTGTGTGCCCGGGAGCAACGATTCGAACCGATGGCTGGCGAGCCTACAACGGTCTCACGGGAGTCGGCTTCGAACACCAGCCGAAAAATATTTCCGCCAGCGGCGACCCAGCCCACATTGTCATGCCCCAAGTTCATCGGGTAGCCGGCCTCCTTGATCGGTGGTGGCTGGGTATTCACCATGGGGCTATTAGCGCCTCCCAGCTTGATTACTATCTGGACGAGTTCACGTTCCGCTTCAATCGCCGCCGATCCAAAGCTCGCGGCCTCCTGTTCTATCGACTCCTCCAGCAAGCAGTGCAACTGGAGCCCGTGCCATACAAGAAGCTCGTCGGGGGCAGACCCAGCCCTGCCCCCCAGATCTAGGCACTACGAGAGCGAATAGTATTGTTTTCCGCCCCGGATCCCGGCCGAGAATACTGCCCCGGGTATTCCTCGAAGCTCTCTGACGACCGGTCCAATTCGCCATGTCCTGCCGATAACCGGCCTGCGGGGGAACCGAGGCTGGTTGACGGCCAGGGGCCAAGCGCGAGACGCAACGTCCCAGCTTCCGATTCGTCGGGGACGGATATCTATCGCCATCGAAGTGCGCTTGGGGTTCAACAATAGCCGGCCTGGGCGGTTATCAAACGCTTGGACGCTCCATAGCTGTGGTTCGACCGGGCAGATCGGCGAGGTCGTCGGAAACCTATGTCGGCCGGGAGGTCTGACGTTACGGGGCGGAAATCAAACCGAAATCGATTGTCGCGATTGGCCGAAATCCTGTCGTATCCGCACGAGGACCTCCAGCCAAGCAGTTCCTTTCGTCCAAACGGCTGTGTGCCCGGGAGCAACGAAACCCTGGCAAGCCCAACGGTCTCACGGGAGTCGGCCGAACACCAGCCGAAAAATATCCGCACAGCGGCGGCCCACATTGTCATGAAGCGTAGCCGGCCTCCGTCGGTGGCTGGGTATTCACCATGGGGCTATTAGCGCCTGACCGAGTTCACGTTCCGCTTCAATCGCCGCCGATCCAAGCTCGCGGCCTCCTGTTCTATAGGCAGTGCAACTGGAGCCCGTGCCTACGAGAGCTCGACAGACCCATGCCCCCAGATCTAGGCACTACGAGAGCGAATAGGATACCCTATTCCTCGAATTCCAATTCGCCACGCCGATACTGTTTCGAGAGAACGGCGACGTGGATATCTATATCGCGCGATTTGAGCTGTGGTTCGACGAAATCCTGGCAAACCTCGACGGGCGAAATCGGCGGTATGCCCGCGCGGCGCACCTGGTGACCGAGAAAGCGCGTAGCCATGTGTTCGCTTACCTGACCGAACGATCCGTACAGGAGCCAATCACCAAGGCAAGACGGATTCACGCGCATATGATGGCTCGAGACGGGCATGCATTGGCGCACGAGTTCCCAGAAGCTCCGAAGCGGGCGCGCAAGCGGATTGGACTGTATCGGCAACGCTGGTCTGGGACCGAGCTGATGTTTGTCTTACCTATCCTGCGGCATCTCGATCGGACCGTGTTTGAGGTTGTTTTGTTCGCCGACGAAAGTGACGGTTCGGATGAAGAGGAGATGTGCAAGGGTTACGCCGATTCATTTATCGAACTGCCAGTCGAACTCGAGCCGGCAGTCGCCGTGGCGCGCGCGCAGGATTTGGATTTGATAGTGATCGCAACGTTTCTTGCGCACGCGAGCGATCGCCGGGTGCAGTTCGCAATGCATCGCCTGGCGCGGCGGCAGGCTAACTACTTTACATCTCCCACGACGTCGGGAATGCCGAATATGGATCTGTTCCTGACCGCTCGCGCGCTCGATCCTCAGGCGGCTGATGACTATAGCGAGGTTGCGGTAATGTTGCCGGATCCTGGGTTGTGCTTCGACAGAGACTATTTTGAGGAGTTGTGGCGTCCCCCCGCACTCGGGCGCGCTGAAATCGGCATCAAAGAGGACGAGATACTGTTTATTTGTACGGGCGCGCTCGCAAAGCTCTCCGCCATGCAGCGGAATTGTTGGTACGCGATCCTGAAGCGTCTGCCACATGCGCGCATCCTGGCGACTCCCATCAGCGAAGCGAGCATGCTTGCGCATCTTGATGCAGTGAGACGGACAGTCGCAAGTGAGCTCGTGGATGCAGGACTCGACCAGGCGCGCGTCATCGTCAGCGATGCGCGTGGCTCCGATATGATTCGAGCCCATGCCAAGTTAGCCGATGTATTCCTGAATACCTTTCCGTTCGGCGGTTCGGCGTCATTGGTTGAAGACTTGCTGTTCGGGCTACCACCTGTGGTGATGCGGGGCCAAAGGCTCGCTTCGCGCATGGCCGAAGTGATCATGCAGGAATTGGGACTGGACGAGCTGGTTGCTGACGATCCTCAAGCTTTCGTCGATCTGGCCTGCCGGTTGGCCGAGGATCACGACTTTAGGCGGACGATGCGCGCGCGCATCAAGACGGCAATGGAAAAGCCGAGCCGAATTTTCGACATGGCGCGATTTGGTGGCGAAGCAAACCGCGTTCTCCTCGGCCTCACACGATAGACTGTTCGCGTATTCGGCTTACGTGAAGTTGCGGATGAAGGAATGCAGGCTTGGCCAGTTCCCAAGATCGTCATACCCCTGCAATTCAAACGACGTTATGTCCAGGCCAAGTGTCGATATATCGACCGGCTCGCGGCGAATCGACTGCGTCATCATCTCCAGTAGCGGCCGCCCGGCAATATTGCGAAATCCAAAGGCGCCCCAAAACCCGTTAAACCCGCGTTGATCTGCATCGGGCTTGTCGCAGAACGCGGTGACTCGACCGTCTGCCGCAATCGTCAAAGCGCCAAGGGTCGAAAGCCGTTCGGCCTCGCTCTCGCGCATGTATGCAAAGGCCACATCGTGGTTTTCAAGCAACTCGTCCATGGTCTGTACGATTGGCTGATCGGCCTTTTCACGCAAATAGCTGTCGGGCAGCAGCACCAGATTCCGCTCTGCGAACAGCGGCTCTGCGGAAAGTATGCTGCCCGCCCACTCAAAATTGAGGTCGTTGAAGTAGCAAAAGCGAATCTCGAACGCCTTTCGCCATTTGTCGAGGAAGCGCACGATTTCAGCTTTTTCCGGCGTCAAGACGACGGTAATCGATTGGATCTTTTCGCGGTGCGGTTCGCACAGTCTCAATGAGAGATCCAACAGCGCGGTATTCTCCGCGATCAAGTGCGTTTCTTTGGCGTAGGCAAGGCCAAGCCGCGTACCGCTGCCGGCGCAGGGAAGAATGAGATTCAGCGGCAAACCGGTTCTCTCGGCGACGTTGATACCGCCTACACTTTAGGGTTTCGCTGCAGTGAAGCCAAGCACTGCGCGGATTAGGCACCGTTGATCCGATCGACCCTGAATCGCGCTCAGACTTGGAGTCGGTGGACCAGGGATGGTCGTGTGCGTTAAGAAGAAGCGTCGGTTTGAACGTGCGAGAGCACAGCAATGCATCCTTCGCGTTGGCGATCACTCGCGAAAGACGGTCACATTACGGCCCAGGTTCAGCTCGGCCTGCTTCTGTACGCCGGTGACGGCGTTCGTCAAAATTTTGCGGAGGCAGCAAAATGGTTTCGCGCCGCTGCACTACAAGAAGACCAACGGGCGCAGTTTAACCTAGCCGCGATGTACGAGCGCGGTCTTGGTGTCACTCGGAATGATTCACTTGCCGCCCAGTGGTGTCGGCGTGCGGCGGAGCAAGGGCACACTGGGGCGCAGGCGCGGCTTGGCTATTTTTACAGCAAAGGGCTGGGCGTCGACCATGACGAGGCAGAGGCGACAGACTGGTATCGCAGTGCCGCACTGCAAAACCATCCGGCCGCTCAGTACGATTTGGGTTTGCAATATGCAAATGGCCGAAGCGTGGACCAGAACCACACGACCGCAGCGAGTTAGTTCCTTCTCGCTGCGCGGAACGGATTGGCCCGCGCGCAGCTGGTGATGGGTCTCAATTTTGCAAACGGGAGAGGCGTAGTTTGCGACGCACAACAGGCGGTAGCGTGGCTGCGCCGGGCAGCTGAGCAGGGGCTCGGCCGGGCGCAATACAACCTCGGCGTCATTCTTGGCAGGGGAGCGGGCGTTCCAAAGGACCCGATCGAGGCCGTCATGTGGTTAGGTCTCGCGGCGATGAGGGGTGAATATCGTGCCGATGACGCCCGAAAGTTCTTTTCACGAGAGATGTCGCGGGACGACATAGCTCGGGCGCGGCGGCGATGCGCTCAGTGGATTGCGCAGGCGCGGCCGGCTGCCGCCCGGGTCGCCGAACAGCGCGCTCTGCCCTAGCAGCCCGTTGACGAAGTCTTCCCTGGACGAAGTCGGCATGGTCTGATTCTCTGGTGTCCTGGCCTGAAGGGGGGTTCGCTGATGGCGATGGGACAGCAGAAGGATCGTCAGGGGGACTTGATGGTGAGCTGGTCGGAGATGCCGCGCTCGCCTGGTCATGTATTTTACGACCGCCTGCAGTTGGTACTGATCGAGGGCGGCTTCGACGGCTTCGCCGAGGCGGTCTGCCAGCCCTATTACGCGGCCAGGATGGGGGCGCCTTCGGTGCCACCCGGGCGCTACTTCCGTATGCACCTGGTGGGCTACTTCGAGGGTATCGACTCTGAGCGTGGGCTGGAGTGGCGCTGCTCGGATTCCCTGTCGCTACGGGAGTTCCTGCTGTTGGAGATGCGGGAACGGGTGCCGGACCATTCCTGGCTGTCACGGACCCGCGCGCGCCTGCCCCATGAAGTCCACACGGCGGTGTTTGACTGGGTCCTGGCGCTGATCGCCGAGGCGGGTCTGGTGAAGGGCGAGCGCATCGGGGTGGATGCCTCGACCATGGAGGCCAACGCGGCGCTGCGCAACATCGTGCGGAGGGACACGGGCGAGGGTTACCGGGGGATGCTGGAGCGCTTGGCCCAGGAGAGCGGTATCGAGACACCCACGGCTGAGGACCTGGCGCGTCTGGACCGCAAGCGCAAGGGCAAGAAGCTCTCGAACCAGGACTGGGTTTCCAGGAGCGACCCCGAGGCCAAGATCGCCAAGATGAAGGACGGCACCACGCACCTGGCCTACAAGCCCGAGCACGCGGTGGATCTGGACACCGGCGCGGTGGTGGCGGCGGAGCTGCACCCGGCCGACGAGGGCGATACGACAACGCTTCCCAAGACCCTGGCGGCGGCCGAGGCAAACCTCGAGGCGGTGGATGTGGCGCCGACGGCCGAAGATCCGGCCGAATGTGTGACCGATAAGGGCTCCCACTCACGGTTGGTCTTGAAGGCGCTCGACGACGGCCCCTGGAAGAGCCGGATCTCCGAGCCCAAGCAGAAGGGTTTTGCGCGCTGGCACGGAGATGATGCGGCTCGCCGGGCGGTCACCAACAACCGGACCCGGCTGTTATCGGGGGTGGCCAGGGAAGCCTTCAAGCTGCGCGCCGAGATCGTCGAGCGCTCCTTTGCCCACAACCTCGATCGCGGCGGTATGCGCCGGACCTGGCTTCGGGGCCGCGAGAACGTGCACAAGCGATACCTGCTTCACGTCGCCGGCCACAACCTATCGTTGCTGATGCGCCAACTCATCGGCGCCGGCACCCCGAAGGAGGCCGTGGCGGGCGGAATTGGCGCCTTGTTCGTGCTTGTTACGCCCGCTGGAGCCGTCCTGGTCGTTCAGATCGTCCTCATCGTCTCGGAGGATGGCGAAACCGCCTTCGCCGCGATATGCTTCGCCGTGGCGTGAAACCCGGTCAATGACGCCTTTTTCAACGGGCTGCTAGGGGGTGGTTTCGATCGCCCGATAGTCGATCGGCTTGTTGAGGTCGATCGATCGGTCGCTGGCTGGCATGGGATATTTCAGACCGATTCCGCAATTGAATAGGACGGTGAATTCACTCGCATCAACCAGCCCCTGTTTCAGCGCTTTCTGATAGGCGGCAAGGGTTGCAGCACCCTCTGGCCCCATGAGAAATCCATCGTCCGCTGCCGCCGCTCTTTGCGCCGCAGTGATCGCCTCGTCGTCCACGGCGATTGCGAATCCGCCGCTCTTTCTGATCGCCTCGAGAATGAGGAAGTCACCGATCGCAGCCGGTACGCGGATTCCGCTGGCGATCGTGTGGGCGTCCTGCCAGACTTCGGCATGGTCTTGGCCTTCTTCAAAGGCCTTGACGATTGGTGCGCAGCCGGCAGCTTGCACTGCAACCATCCGCGGTCTGTGTCCGTCGATCCAGCCAATCGCTTCAAGCTCCTCGAACGCCTTCCACATGCCGATCAGTCCGGTTCCACCGCCGGTTGGATAGAAGATCGTATCCGGAAGCCGCCACCCCAATTGCTCGGCCAACTCGAGGCCCATGGTCTTCTTGCCCTCGATCCGATAGGGCTCCTTTAATGTGGAGACGTCGAACCAGCCCATCTCCGACTTGCCGTCTCCAACGATGCGCCCGCAGTCATTGATCAGACCGTTGACTCGCCAAACTTTCGCACCTTGAAGGGCAATTTCGCGGACATTGACCTCTGGCGTGTCGTCCGGACAAAACACAAAGGCCTCAATGCCAGCGCGGCTACAATAAGCGGCGAGTGCCGCGCCCGCGTTGCCATTGGTTGGTATGGCCATGCGCTTGATACCAAGTTCACTTGCCATACTGACGGCCAGCGCAAGACCTCTTGCCTTAAAGGACCCCGTGGGCAGACGTCCTTCATCTTTGACGATGACACGTTCGGCGCCGAGAGGCTGCAGGCTCCGACGTAGTGGAACGATCGGCGTCATGATTTCGCCGAGCGAGACGATGCTATCGCAACGTCGAACCGGCAAAAATTCCCTGTAGCGCCATAGATCGCTTTCCCGCGACAGCAGCATCCGTTTGGAAAGCGTCTTGGATAGTGCGTCGAGGTCGTAGCGGACGAGGAGCGGCTTGCCGGCGTCGGAGAGGCCGTGGAGTTGGTCGGCAGGGTAGCGCGTTCCCGTTTGACTGCATTCCAAGTGCGTCGTGAAGGTCGGTCGGTCGGTGGTAGCGTTCGGTTCCAACATGGGCAGAATTCGCGATGACCTTTTCGGTTACGGTGTTGTGCCGGACATGAAATTCGGGCGCCTGGTGTGGCGCCCAAACTCAATTGGTGTAGATGCGCTGGGCGTCAGGCGCCCAATGTATCCAACACCTGATTATGAAAGAAGTGGATATTGCGTTCCCATACCGGCGAGAACACGACGTCATCGGCGACCGGCGACTGTCGCGCGATTTGTTGCACTTCCCAGATGCCGAAATCCTGGCTGCGAATGCCGTCACGACCTGTTACGGAACGTGTTTTGCCAAGCCAAAGGTCGAGAACTTTCTCCCGTCCGGCCATGTTTTTCCGCGCCGTCGCGGCATCGCCGACGAAAAAGAAGCCCAATTTCCCAATCGTTCGGTCAGGAGCAAGGGGATCGGTTATGACCGACGCAACATGATTAGGCGCCAGCGTCACGGTAACATTTGGGAAGATGATGCTGGTTGATCCGCTATGGTCCGCGCCCCGCTTGTTTGGGACGAGCGGCAGGAGTTCTCCGCCGGGGCTAAAATCATCTCGCGTTCCGTTATCTCTGCGCTGCAATGAGACGAAATTCTCAGCCTGTACGGTTTCCATCTTCGGAATGCCGGTCTTAATGTCCAAGTCGTCGGATATCTTGTTGAAGATGCCCTTGTGAACCCAGACGTGATGATAAGTCTCCCAATTGTCGTTCTGCAGCTTCCAGTTCGCCTTGAATGCCCAGTCCTCGCGATGGCCAACCTGGGTTGCATTGATGTCGTAGCCGTCCATGAGTTCGGCCATTGAGGCGACATGTTCCTCGATGGGGGGTGCGTTACCATCCATGTTGACGAAGATCCAGTGGTGCCAGACCGCACAGCGCACCGGCACCAGGCCATACTTACTCCAGTCGAGGTCCGTGTTGCGGCCGTTCTTGGTGCCATCGAAATAGGGGATCGCCTTGA
Organism: Alphaproteobacteria bacterium; assembly: GCA_963664465.2. Lineage (GTDB taxonomy): Bacteria > Pseudomonadota > Alphaproteobacteria > UBA8366 > CAVOAK01 > CAVOAK01. Next base: position 419,940 of record CAXXSU010000002.1, read on the forward strand.
GCTTGCCGTCAAGGTCATAGGCCCAGGCATGATACGGGCAGGTCAGCGACGTCAGACCCTTGCGAGGTTCCGTCAGGACGAGTGTCGCACGATGCCGGCAGACGTTGTGGAAGGCCTTGATCTCACCCGTCTTGTTGCGCACCAGGATGATCGGCAGCTTGCCGACCATGATCGGCATCGCATCACCGGGCTTGGGGATGTCGCACTCAAAGCCGACCCCCATCCAAGTGCGGGGGAAAAACTGCTCCTGCTCGAGCTCGAAAAACTCTTGGCTCGTATAGGCAGCGCCCGGCAGACCGCCGGCCTTCTCAACCGGCCGGCGTACCGCCGCAATGGCCTTCTTCCCAAGTATCTCCTCTGCCGTCCGCGTCATCGTAATTTCCTTTCAAAGTCGGCCACGAACCCGACCATAAGGTCTATTTTGCAGGTCCTGCGGGGTCATTGATGCATATCAAACCAAAGCTCGAATTCACAGCGTGATTAGGGGAATCTATCACGGGCCATGAAACATGCCATACGGTCGGAGACATCGCAGATTCGTCGAATTTCCTACCTTTTAAGCCATTTGCCGTGCCAAACGTCGAATTGCATCGACCCTACCGATTGAACTTTAGCCTTGAACAGCACCACTTTAGTGCAATATTACATGAGTACAGGGTATCGGTTAATATCTTGAAGAGCGGAGTTCAGTGATGGCCGTCGATGGTGTGCCCGGTCCAGTTACTCCCGCTGCCAGTCCACGTGGTCGGGCGGAAGCGGACCCGATTCTTATTGAGGACGAGATAGGCATCGTTGGAACTGTCGAGGCGCGCAACGAGGCGCGCATCGAAGCCGCTGCCCGGGCTGAAAATATCCGGGAGTTGGGGAATGATGCATCACCGCTCGCGAGCTCAGGGCAAACCACGGTCTCTACGGATACCGTCGTCATAGCCCAAGCGGCGACTGAGCAGACGGCCGGTCCGAATGTTGACGCATTCGCCGGTCAAAGCGCCGGGACTCCTGAGGAGCGGACGCCGGGCAGCGCGGTCGATATCATTATCTGACAGCCGCTGCGGGTTAAGCGAGGTCATGTGCCGCGCAGTCCCGCAAAATTCTTAAATAGCAATCCCGAATGCCGAGTACGCATAACTTGTGGGCACATGCATCGATTCGTTTCGGTCTATGTGCAATTGTTGGTCGCGCTGCTCGTGCGCTCGCACAATTGATGAACAACCTATACCTATTGTGTGTTCCCAGGCTGTCTGTGATCGCTGTCTCGTTGCTACTAGCATTTCCAGTGCTCGCGCAGACCGAAATTCTGGAGCGTGCGGAGCGGACCCCAAGCGTTTCGAGATGGACATTGGCTGGTCCGGAGGCCGCACCGGCCTTGACGACCGAGCCGCCAGAGCGATTGCGCGTCGCCGCCCAGGGTGGCCAGAGCTCGTTCCTCGTCAAACTTGGAAAGCTGGCGTTCCGCTCGCCGTTAACGTTGGGCGGCACCGCTCGGCGCCTTGGACTTTCCTGCAATACCTGTCATCCCGCCGGCGCGGTCAACGCAGATTTCTTCTTCTCGACAGTGTCGGACCGGCCAGGAAATCTCGATGTCAGCCATTGGCTGTGGAATCCGCTCGGTGACGACGGGCTCGTCAATCCGGTAAATATCCCATCGTTGCGTGGTGCCCGTTGGACCGCGCCTTACGGTAGGGACGGACGTTTTGCCAGTCTTGAGGGGTTCACGCGCAATGTGATCGTCAACGAGTTTGCCGGAAGCGAACCGGATCCACCGTTCCTTGACGCATTGGTCGCCTACCAGCGAGAGCTGGATATTCCACCGAACCCCCTGGTTCGCCCTGACGGTGAGTTGGTTGCAACAGTGCCGAGTGACGTGCAACGTGGCGCTGCCCTCTTTCGACGAGACTGCGCCAGTTGTCACATTCCCTCCTCGTTGTTTTCGGATAGCCGCAAGCACGATGTTGAGACCGGCGGCAATTTCGACACACCGACACTGCGCGGCCTGTCGGAATCCGCACCCTATTTTCATGATGGCCGGGCCACCGATCTGCTGGCTGTCGTCGAGCATTTCGATCGAGTCCTTGATCTCGAATACGACGCGACGCAACGAACCGAAATGGCAAAGTATCTTGAAGTAATTGGGGCCATTGATGCGCCACCAGTTCGGATCACGGCGGCTCGGGATATGGCGCGCATCAATGAGTTTGGGGCATTACTCCAAACACCGTTAGAAAACGAGACGCTTCCGCTTGCCGAACGGATTGCCGATATGCTTCGCCTCGAGCTCAGAGGCGTGTACGAGCGCTTTCATCTGGCCGAGCACAAAGCGCAGCGCGCGCTGCTCGTGGATCTGTCGGTAGGCCTCGGTGAGCTTGTCGACGCCGCCCGTGGCGCACGGTATTCGGCGGCGTTGCAGGATCTCTCGCGATGGCGAAAACAGATCGAGGCAGCCGTGGCAATTCTCGAGATGGGAGCGTCGACATCTCTCTATGATGCCGACGCATTGCGGGCTGTCATCGCCGAGTCCAATTAGGCTGCCTAGCAGCCTGTCGGACTGAGGTCCGCGAGAATGGGTGTGGACGGATCGCGATGTGGAGAGGTCATGGGATCGAGCGCCTTTCGTGAGGACACGGAGTGCGGTCGCTTGGCCGCGCGTACCGCAGGGTGAGTATACTCTTATGCCCTCTCGTGAGGGCACGAAGTATGTTCGCTTGCTCGCGCGTGCCGCAAGGCGAGCATACTCTTATTCCTTTTCGCGAGGTACGGAGTCCGGCCGCCTGCTCAAGCGTATTGCAAGGTGAACATTCTCTTTATGTTCCAGGCCAGGGTCACCAGGTTCCATTCGCCCGTGACCTTGTCCAGGCCGCGTAGCGAGAACTGGCGGAAGCCCATGGCCGATTTGATGATGCCGAACACCGGTTCCGGCGTTTGCTTGCGCAGGGCGTAGAGTTGCCGGCCTTCGGGCGTCGCCAGTCGATGTGTCATCGCTTCCAGCGGCGTCGGGTTCTCCGGGGGCGGCGGCGCGCCGGCGAAGCGGTCCTTCCAGGAGAGATGATGGCGTTCCCGGCCGGGCGTGATCAACGGCGCGATCTCGGCCTCGGCGCAGGCGTTCACGTTGGCCTCGCTGAAGTAGCCGCTGTCCGCCAGCAGGGTCTCGGGCGCGCCCAGCGCCTCGGGAAGGCGGGCGAGCGCTTCCAGCGCCGGTTCGATTTGTCGCTTGTCGTTGGGGGCCTGGACCACGTCGTTGGTGACCACCAGCAGGCTGTCGGCCGCCACCAGGGCTTGGGCGTTGTAGGCCTGTTCGAAGCCGCCGCCGGCCACCGGCATGATGCGCGAGTCCGCGTCGGTCAGATTGACCTGGTCCTTCGGCCCGGGCCCGGCCACCGGCGGCTCGGGTGGACGGCCGCCCGGCTTGCGGCCCGTCTTCTCGGCCTTCTCCGCGCGCGCCTCGAGCTTCGCCTCGTACTCGGCCCGTTCCCGCTCAAGGCGTTCGCGCGCCCGCGCCTCGATCACCGCCTTGGCCTCGGCGATGCGGGCCAGACGATCCTCGCGCCGGGCCAGTTCCTCGGGCACCGACATCCCGTCGGGCACATCCGCCCCATCGGCCGCCTCCGCCAACGCCATCAACTCCGCCACCTCGGCCTTCAACCGGGCTTCGAGCTCGCAGGCGTGTTTCCACGACAGCGCGCTGTGCCGGCTCGCGTTGGCGTGCACCTTGGTGCCGTCCAGCGCCACCGTGCCGAGCTTCAGCACCCCGGCTTCCCGGGCCAGCAGCAGCACCTCGACGAACAGCCCTTCGATCCGGTCGAGAAAACGCCGCCGGAACGCGGCGATGGTATCGTGGTCGGGATGATCGTTGACCGCGATGAAGCGGAAAGCGACAGAATCATAGGTCGCGCGCTCCAACTTGCGGCTCGAAAACACCCCCGTGGCGTAGCCGTAGACCAGAAGCCCCAGCAGCATGCTCGGGTGATAGGACGCCGAGCCCGAGCCGCGATAGGCCTTCACGAACGCCGAGAGGTCCAACTGCTCGATCACCTCGACCACGAAGCGCGCCAGATGCCGCTCGGGAAGCCATTCCTCCACCGACGGCGGCAGCAGAAACCCCGTCTCCCGGTCGACCGGTCGGAAATTGCTCATGACGGTCTCCATCACGCGCGGGCAAATCAACTGATACCATCGAATCCTATTTCGACTCCCGGCTCAAGTCCGACAGGCTGCTAGGCGAGGTATTTCGGAGACTCAATACGATGCCGGAGTTCAATCGCCAAATCGTCCTGGCGGCGAGGCCAAAGGGGGCGCCGAAGAACAGCGACTTTCGATTGGTTGAGACACCAGTTCCGGAGCCGGGAGTAGGCGAACTATTATGTCAGACGATCTACCTTTCTCTCGACCCCTATTTACGCGGGAGTATGAACGCCGCCAAATCTTACGCGGCGCCCGCAGAGACCGACGCGATAGCCTACGCTGGCCCCGTTGAGATTGGCGCCGTTATGGGTGGCGGCACGGTGAGCCGGGTCTTGGAATCCCGCGCAGATCGAATCGCCCCCGGCGATTTCATCGTCGGCCTTGCCGGATGGCAGGACTACAGCATCGCTCCGGGCGACGCTGTGCACACCGTTCACCCGCAAGACGCACCTATCTCCACAGCACTCGGTGTACTGGGCATGCCGGGTATGACCGCCTACACAGGTCTGCTCAATATTGGCAAGCCAACGCCAGAGGAAACGCTTGTCGTCGCAGCGGCGTCTGGAGCCGTTGGTTCCGTCGTCGGCCAGATCGCAAAGATAAAAGGTTGTCGCGTTATCGGCATTGCCGGTGGCCCCGAGAAATGTGCATTTGCAGTCGAAGTGTTGGGTTTCGATGTTTGTCTCGACCGTCATGATCCAGAATTGGCTAGTTTGCTGGAAGCCGCGTGCCCTGATGGCGTCGACATCTATTTCGAGAATGTCGGCGGTTCCGTGTTCGAGGCTGTCTGGCCACTGCTTAACCCATTCGCGCGCGTGCCTGTTTGCGGACTCATTTCCCAGTACAACGCCGTAACGCCACAGGGAGCGGCGATGGGTATTCCAGAAGTGATGCGTGAAATTTTGACCAAGAGCATAAATTTGCGCGGCTTCATGTACACCGACTTCTTGGATCAGGTCGATGAATTCAGGCGCGAGATGGGCAATTGGGTCAGCTCGGGTCTTGTGAGATATCGTGAGCATGTGGTCGACGGACTTGAGAATGCGCCGCGCGCCTTCCAAGGACTCTTCAAGGGTGAAAACATCGGCAAGCTATTGGTGCGGGTCTCGCCTGATCCGACACTTTAGCCCTATTTTTGTAGCGATGTTTGTCGTTCCAGCGCGAAGTAGAGAGGAAAATTCAGTCGACGTGCGCCGCCCGCGGACTATACAACCCGTCCATGTTCTGTCGCTTCTGATTTGCGGTACGGCGCGAGCATTCCGGTATTAAGTGCTGCCGCATAGTCCAGTGCCCTAGCCATCGCGTCCTGCGAGACACTGATGAAGCCGCGCCGTTGACGATGATATTTCGCATCCGCAATCGCCCCAGGACACGCACCTGATGTTTGAGCTCAACGGCAAAGTCGCGCTCATTACCGGATCTTCACGTGGAATCGGCAAAGCGATTGCTGAAGCGATGGCGGCGCAGGGCGCCCAGGTCATCGTTTCGAGCCGCACGGCGGAAGCCTGCGAAACGGTCGTCAGCGCGATTCGTGACGAGGGCGGCGATGCGCTGGCGATTCCCTGCAACATCAACCATAAGAAGGAACTTGAAGCGCTGGTCGACGGCTCGCTCAAAGCCTGCGGCCGTATCGATATTTTGGTCTGCAACGCCGCGGTCAATCCCTATCTCGGCCCGCTCGGCGAGATCACCGACAAAGCGTAAGACCGAATCATGGACACCAACGTCAAACACACTCTTTTGCTGTGCAACATGATTCTGCCGCAAATGGCGGAGCGTCGGAGCGGCTCGGTTATCATCGTGTCGAGTATTGGCGGCCTTAAGGGTACGAGCACTCTCGGCGCTTACGCGATCTCTAAAGCGGCGGAGATGCAACTTGCCCGCAATCTTGCCGTCGAATGGGGAAATCAGAATGTTCGTGTCAACTGTCTGGCTCCCGGCCTAATTCGCACCGACTTTTCGCGGGCCCTTTGGGAGGATCCGGAAGTTCATGATGCGGTGATCTCGACATATCCCCTACACCGGATCGGAGAACCAAAGGATGTAGCGGGTGCGGCGGTGTTTCTGGCCTCCGACGCGGCCGGATTCGTGACGGGGCAAACCATCGTCATTGACGGCGGCGCAACGATCAGCGGTGCCGCCCACCGCTAAGACAGTTGTATTACTTGTAATGTTGGAGGCTTTAAAGGTTGGCGAAATTCGAGCCCGCTAGTACCAGAGACTTTCCCACCAGCGTCGCCACGCGTGCGCCATAGTCGCGAAACCGCTGGTCCCGTGTCTGACCGCGCAGATAGCGGATGTGTATCTGCTGGATGATGACCGCGAGCCGAAAGGTGCCGAAAACGTGGTGCCATTGGATGGCGGCGGTATCGAACCCCGTGTGCGCTATGTAACGTTGGATGACGCCGGCGCGCGATGGAAATCCAGTACGCCAACTCGGCAACGACCCCGCGTCGATCCATGTGCCGTCATCGTCCGCTTCGCCCCACCAATTGAGCAGATAGCCCAGGTCACAGAGCGGATCGCCCCGCGTCGACATGTCCCAATCCAGCACAGCGACAAAATTCGCGGGATCCTTCCGATGCACAAGAATGTTGTCGAGTTTGTAATCATTGTGGATTAGCGACGTTGCAGTCTGTGCTGGCCGGTTATCGTGTAGCCAGCGCGTCAGCCGGTCCGCGCCGTCCACCGGGTGTTATCCTGCGCAGCTTCCCAGCGCTCAATCCAGCCGGTGACCTGACGTTCGAGGTAGCCTTCGGGGTGACCGAAGTCAGCCAGACCGACTTCGCCAGGGTCTAATTTGTGGAGGCCGGCCAAAGTATCGATGATGGTGTTGCCGATACGCCGCGCCGTCGCATAATCGTCTATGAATGGTGCCGGAAGATCTTGGCGGATCACGATCCCGCTACGCCGTTCCATGACATGGAAGGGTGCACCTATCACACGCTCATCGGTGCAGAGGTGATAGCTGCGCGGCGCCAATGGAAAGCGCTTGTATAAACTTGAGAGCACTTTGTGCTCGCGTCCCATGTCGTGGGCCGACGGCGCAATAGGACCGAGCGGTGGGCGGCGTAGGACGAACTCCGCTTGGCCATACCGCACGAGGTAGGTCAGATTCGCATGGCCGCCGCCAAATTGGTGGATCTCGAATGTGCCTTTGGCGCCGGGGAGATGATCGCGAAGATACGGCTCGAGTCGTTCAATATCGAGCCGCTCATCATGTCGGACTGCAATGACTTCCGGGTCGTCCACAGTGGCGTCCGATCGTTATGCGACCTCGAACAGCCCGGCCGCGCCCATACCGCCGCCGATACACATAGTGACGACGACGCGCTTGGCGCCGCGCCGCTTGCCTTCGATCAATGCATGTCCCACAAGCCGCGCCCCGGTCATGCCGAATGGGTGGCCAATGGCAATCGAGCCGCCGTTGACGTTGAGGATGTCCATCGGGATTTGCAGCCGGTCACGGCAATAAACGACTTGCACCGCAAACGCTTCGTTGAGCTCCCAAAGATCGATATCCTCCACACGAAGGCCTTGGCGTTCGAGCAGCCGCGGCACCGCGAAGACCGGCCCAATGCCCATTTCATCGGGTTCGCAACCAGCTACGGCCAGTCCGCGAAAGATACCAAGCGGCTCAATTCCACGCTTCTCGGCAAGCTCGGCGTCCATCACCACGCAGGCCGAGGCCCCATCAGAGAGCTGGGATGCGTTGCCGGCGGTGATGAATTTGTCCTCACCCATTACCGGCTTCAGAGTCGTAAGCCCTTCGAGCGTAGTTTCAGGCCGGTTTCCCTCGTCCTTTGCAAGCGTGACTTGCTCTTCGCGGGTTTCTTTGGTCTCGCGGTCGGTAACGACCTTTACGGAAGGGAGCGGCACAATTTCGTCGTCGAAACATCCCGAGTCTTGAGCCGCTGCGGTGCGCTGTTCGCTGATTAATGCGTACTCATCCTGTGCTTCGCGCGTTACCTGATAGCGTTCGGCGACGGTGTCCGCAGTGTCGATCATCGACATCCAGAGCGAGGGCTTGTTGGTCATAAGCCACTCTTCCTCAATGTTGTTGCGATTGAGGTTGGGCTGTACCAGGCTGACGGATTCAATGCCGCCGGCTACCGTCACCGGCACCTTATCGACGATCACCCGTTGTGCAGCGACGGCGATCGCCTGCATGCCTGAACTGCAGAACCGGTTGATCGTGGTCGCCGCGGTGGTTACCGGCAGACCGGCGCGGATGGCCGAGAGGCGGGCAATGTTCTTGCCTGTCGCACCTTCGGGATAGCCGCAGCCAAGGATCACGTCTTCGACTTCCTTGGGTTCGACACCGGCGCGCTGGACCGCATGGCCGATGACGTGGCCGCCCATGACCGCGCCATGGGTGTTGTTGAAGGCGCCGCGGAAAGCCTTGCCAATTGGCGTTCGGGCGGTGGAAACGATTGCGGCTTCGGTCAAAGGTCTATCCTCGATGGTCTGGTGGAGATTGTCGGCTTTACACCTCAAACGGTTTCGAGATCGCCGAAGCGCCCGCCGTCACGAGCCAATTGCTCGATCAGGGGTGCCGGCTTCAACGCTTCGTCATTTTGTGCCTCGAGCCGCTTAATCCCCTCGTAAATCGTCTTCAGTCCAACTTGGTCGGCATAGTACATGGGACCGCCTCGGTAGATCGGGAATCCATAACCATAGATCCACGTCACGTCGATATCGCTCGCCCGGATGGCAATTCCCTCCTCGAGGATTCGAGCCCCCTCATTGATCAATGTCAGCATACAGCGATTGAGAATCTCTTCGTCTCCGAACGTCTGGCGCTCGAGCCCCAATTCGGCCGATACGCCAACGATCAGCGCTTCGATCTCGGGATCCGGAAGCGGCGTGCGGCTGCCTTCCTCATAGCGGTACCAGCCGGCGCCCGTCTTTTGACCGAATCGTCCGAGCTCACAAATACGGTCGGCGATCGGTGAGTAACGTTCGCCGGGATCGCGCAAATCGGCTCGGTGCTTGCGGATCGCCCAGCCGATATCGAGTCCAGCCAGATCGCCCATCGCAAACGGCCCCATCGGAAATCCAAATTCGTAAATGACGCGATCAATCTGTTGTGGCAATGCGCCTTCCTCCAACAGGAAATTCGCCTGGCGCGTATAGGCATGGAGCATGCGGTTGCCGATAAACCCGTCACACACGCGCGCCAACACCGGCACTTTGCCAAGCGTTCGCGCAAGCTGCATCACAGTGGCGATAACATCGGGTGCCGTATCTGCGCCCCGCACATTCTCCATCAGCTTCATGACATTGGCTGGACTGAAGAAGTGGGTACCGACGACCGACTCCGCTCGTTCAGTCGCACCTGCGATGGCGTCGATATCGAGCGTCGAGGTGTTGGACGCGAGTATTGCGCCTTGTTTGCAGACGCGGTCCAGCGAGCGAAAGATCTGTTGTTTTACCTCCATGTTCTCGAACACCGCCTCGATGACAATGTCAGCATTGCCAGCATCTGCGATCTCGGTAGACCTAGTGATATGCGACATCGCGCGGTCCATGTCGTCTTGATTAAGGCGGCCACGCGATACGCTGCCCATGTAGTTCTTGCGGACGATGCCAAGCCCGCGCTCGAGCGCCTCGTTGTCGACGTCGACAACCTGCACTGGGATACCGGCGTTGGCGAAATTCATGGCGATACCACCGCCCATCGTCCCGGCGCCGATCACGGCTGCCGTCTCGATGGTCCGCGGTTTCACATCCTTTGCGAGGTCCGGAATTCTCATCGCCGCACGTTCGGCGAAAAAGGCATGGCGCTGCGCCGCCGATTGATCGGACTGCACGCACCGCATGAAGAGCTCGCGTTCTTGCGCCAATCCCTCTTCGAACGGCAACGTGTAAGCCGCCTCGACGGCCTCGATGCAGAGGTTGGGTGCGATCAGACCGCGTGCCCGCCGTTCGATTCGTTTGCGTGCAGCATCAAATGCTGCTTCGTTGCCCTCGACCAATCTCTCATCCATATCGCGGATCACTGGTAGAGATTTCCGGTCGGCAATCACTTCTGATGCAAAAGATACAGCGCCTTCGCCTAGATCTCCCTCGATCAGCTTATCCAGAAGGCCCATGGCGAGGCTCGGCTCGGCTGGGTAGAAGTTTCCACTGAGAATGACGTCGAGCGCTGGCTCAAGGCCGATAAGACGCGGCAAACGTTGTGTCGCTCCGGCACCGGGTATCAGCCCAAGCTTGATCTCGGGCGAGCCCAACTTGGCCGAAGGCGCGCCAATCCTGTAGTGGCAACCGAGCGCGAGCTCAAGTGCGCCGCCGACCGCCGTTTCGTGGATGGCAGCGATCACGGGCTTGGCGCTCGATTCGGCACATTGGATGACATCACCGAGGGACGGCGCGATCGATGGCTTGCCGAATTCGCGAATGTCGGCACCGCCGGAGAAACATCGTCCGTCACCGATCAAGACAATGGCCTCGATAGCATCGTCGGATTGAGCGCGTTGCAACCCTTCAAGGATGCTCTTGCGGAGGTCCGCGCCCAGGGCATTTACCGGTGGGTTTGCGAGCGTGATGATCGCAACGGTCCCGCGCGCATCGTATTTCGTCGCCATCACCAAATCTTTCCCTTCGAACCACCTGTTCTCTTGCGTCGCCGATCAGAGGTCGGCTGCAACATCATGTTTGTTGAGTTCAAGGCGCGCAACCTGGGCCCGGTGTACCTCGTCGGGTCCATCGGCCAAACGCAACGCGCGGGCCTGAGCCCAGGCATGCGCTAACCCGAAGTCCTCCGATAGGCCGCCTGCGCCATGCGCCTGCATCGCCCGGTCCACCACGGCAAGCGCCATGTTCGGTGCGACGACCTTAATCATGGCGATCTCCGACCGCGCCTCTTTGTTGCCGACCGTATCCATCATGTATGCGGCCTTCAATGTGAGTAGTCGCGCTTGTTCAATTTCCATGCGAGATCGGGCAATTTGCTCTGCAATGACACCCTGCTCCGCGAGCGGCTTGCCGAATGCCGTTCGCACCTTAACTCTGCGGCACATTGACTCGAGTGACCGTTCAGCCAACCCGATAAGGCGCATGCAGTGATGGATTCGGCCAGGGCCCAGCCGGCCCTGTGCGATCTCGAAGCCGCGGCCCTCACCGAGAAGAAGATTCGCGGCCGGCACGCGCACATCTGTAAATTCGATCTCCCAGTGTCCACGAGGTGCGTGGTCGTACCCCATAACCGTTAGCGGCCGGACGATCTTTAAGCCCTTTGATTCTCTGGGGACGAGGATCATGGATTGCTGTTGGTGACGTGCCGCCTTCGGGTCGCTCTTGCCCATGACGATAAGGACCTTGCAGTCGTCGCTGCCCGCGCCAGTGATCCACCATTTTCGACCGTTGATCACATAATCGTCGCCATCGCGGAGGATCGAAGCCTCGATGTTTGTCGCATCCGAAGATGCCACATGCGGTTCGGTCATCGCGAATGCCGAGCGAATCTCGCCCGCGAGCAATGGGCCAAGCCATTGGTCCCGCTGTTCGGGCGTCCCGTAGCGCACCAGCACTTCCATGTTGCCGGTATCGGGGGCTGCACAATTAAAGGCGTCGGGTGCTATCGGCGAGCGTCCCATAATCTCGCAGAGCGGTGCGTATTCGATATTGCTCAGGCCGGGCCCATATTCCGGTTCCGGCAAAAACAAGTTCCACAATCCGGCTTCTTTCGCCTGTGCCTTTAGATCCTCGATGATCGGCGGGTTCGACCAGTGGCTGGAGTCGCTCGACAATTGCTCATGATAGAGCTGTTCGTTGGGGTAGATCGCCTGCGCCATAAAGGCTTCGAGGCGGGTCGCATACTCTCTGGTGTTTGGCGAAAGTTCGAATTCCATACAGGCTCCATTCTACCACCGGGCTGGTGCTAGAGACGTTGTAACCGACTTCAGACTGAAGGAAGTCTGTGGTCGCGATATTGTTCTCGCAGTTTGAGCTTGTTTAATTTGCCGGTCGCAGTATGCGGCAGTGTCTCGACGAGTATGATCTCATCCGGCAACCACCACTTTGCAACTTTGTCCTTGAGATACTCGGTAATTTCGCCGGCGTCGGGCTGCGCTCCATCCTGCGGCACGACGAGGAGCAACGGTCGCTCAGTCCATTTTGGGTGGGCAATCCCAATTGCCGCAGCTTCGGCGACCGATGGGTGTCCGATCGCGGCATTCTCCAGTTCAATCGAGCTGATCCACTCGCCCCCGGATTTGATCAGATCTTTGGTCCGATCAGTGAGACGCAGATATCCGTCAGCGTCGATCGTGCCCACATCGCCAGTCCGCATCCAGCCGTCTTCATCATGGCTGGCTTTTGTCGCTTCTTCATCCCGGAAATATGCCCGGGCCACCCATGCCCCGCGCACCAGGAGTTCACCGGCCGTCCTGCCATCGTGCGGTTGAGTCCGGCCTTCGTCGTCGACGATTTTCAAGTCGACTCCAAACTTGGCGCGGCCCTGTGCGGACACAAGGTCGTGGCGCTCCTCCGCCGGCAGATCAACGAATTTGCCCTTTAGTCTTCCATTTGTTCCGATTGGACTGATCTCGGTCATGCCCCACGCCTGCATCACCGACACACCATGCTCTTCCTCGAATGCCTTGATCATGGAAAGTGGCACTGCCGATCCGCCGATAACCACCGACTTAAGATGGTTCGGCCGCTTGCCCGAAGATCTTAAGTAGTCGAGCAGCCCCAACCACACCGTCGGAACCCCCGCCGTGATCGACACGCGCTCGGCCTCGAACAGCTCGTAAAGACTCTCGCCATCAAGTTTTGCGCCGGCAAACACGAGCTTCGAGCCTGACATTGTTGCACCGTAGGGTATTCCCCAGGCATGCACGTGAAACATTGGCACGACGGGAAGCACTGTAGTGCGAGACGACAACGCGAGCGTTGTATCCGCATGACAGATTGAAAAACTGTGGAGTACGGTCGAACGGTGGCTGAACAACACTCCCTTGGGATTGCCGGTCGTGCCAGACGTGTAGCAAAGCGATGCGGCCGTATTTTCATCGAACTCGGGCCAGTCGTAAGTATCGGACTCGTCGGCGATGAGAGTTTCATAAACCATCGCATTCTCGAGCTTAGTTTCGGGCATGTGCGCTGCATCCGTCATCACGACATAGCCCTCGACGGTCGTGAGATTGTCCTGCAGCTGTTCGACCAGCTCGACGAACGGCAGATCGACGAAGATCAGCCGATCCTCTGCGTGGTTGACGATATAGTTTATCTGCTCGTGAAACAGGCGTGGATTGATTGTGTGGCAGACGGCACCCATGCAGGAAATCGCATAGTAGAGCTCATAGTGGCGGTAGCCATTCCAAGCCAGTGTGGCGACGCGGTCACCAGGCTTTATGCCCAATCTCTGCAGCGCGTTCGCAAGTTTTTGGATGCGCAGGTAGGCGTCGGCATAGGAGTAGCGATGGATCGGTCCTTCCAGGGTGCGGGAAACGATCTCCGTATCGCCGTGATATTGGGCCGCGAACCTGATCAAGGACGTGATCAGGAGCGGCGTATCCATCATCAGTCCCTTCATTTGTTGCTCCAATTCGCCGTTTTGACCACTACATGCCATGATCCTTGCCGAATACACTAACATTTTGCATGACAGACTTCCGCGCCGGAGGTCGGCTCCCGCTGAGTCGGGCGGCTAGTGCTGCAGAGTTCTCGGGGGCACTTCGATTTTGGGATTTCGTATGCAGGTTGCTATCATTCGCGTCATGCACCGTACGATGGCAGCAGTCCTTGCAATATTGCTGATGGTCGGCGCGTCCAACGCCGACGAAGCAGCGGATATCATATCCGAAGATGCCCTCGACTTTGCGGCAATGCGCACGGACATGGTGCGGACAATCCGCCTGCGCGTCGCCCTAGCTGCCGAGGAAACGGGTGTAGCGGAACTTGATCCATGGATATTGGATGCGATGCGGGAAGTTCCCCGCCACGCGTTTGTGCCGGATCAGGTCAAGTTATTCGCTTATTTCGATACGCCGCTTCCGCTGGGTTTCGAGCAGAACATTTCTCAACCCTTCATCATTGCATTGATGACACATCTGGCTCGGGTGAAAGTCGGAGACGTTGTGTTTGAAACCGGTACCGGTGCCGGCTATCACGCTGCAATTCTCTCCAAGCGGGCGGCTCGGGTGAACTCACTTGAAGTCGTTGGCGCACTTGCCAAATCGGCGCAGGAGGCCTTGCGGCGCGCGGGTATCGACAACGCAGAAGTGCGCGTCGGCGACGGCTACTATGGCTGGCCGGAGCGCGGACCGTATGACGCGATCATCGTCAAGGAGGCGGTCAATCACATTCCGCCGCCGCTGGTCAATCAATTGAAGCCTGGGGGACGGCTGGTCATCCCGATTGGTTTGCTGGACGAATTTCAACATCTCAGCGTTGTCGAGAAAAGCTTGGACGGCAACTTGAGCGTTAGAAAAATTCTCCCGGTGCGCTTTACGCCCCTGCAGGGTGGCAAACGCATCTGACATATGCGCTGGCCGAGGCGACAGCTGTGCAGCATCGACGGCGGGTGAAATGACAAAGGGCGGCCATGTGGCCGCCCTTCCAACTCGAACCTTTAAACCTAGTGTTCTCAGACTAAAGGAGTATCGTCCTGAACGTTTACCTTCGCCAGCACACCGCCGCTATCATCGAAGTAGGTGTAGGTCGTAAAGCCTTCCACCTCGGCGCCGGAGGCGCCGGCAACCGGCTGTGCACCGTCGGCATCGTCGAAGGAGACCGAATCACCCGAGTCGCCGAGAATTGTCAATACATTGTTGTCGTCGGTCAGGTTCACGACGTCGTCCAGGCTGAGACCCAGATCGATATCGCCATCGCCGTGGGTTAGGTCGATGTTTTCTATGTTACTGATTGCGCTGACTGCATCCTCATAGTCGCCTTCGCCGAGTTCGATCGAAACGTCGTTGTCGGCAGCGATTTGAAGCGTATCATCGCCGCTGCCACCGTCCATGCCCGATTGCATTGTTTCCGAGAGCGTATAGTCGTCGGTGTCGGCGGCATCTGCCAATATTCCCACTGATTCGTCGTAGCTGTCGATGTGGACGTTTTGACCCATATGGTGGTTGACCAACTGGTGCGCGTCGACGACAAAGGTATCGTCGCCGGAACCGCCCAACAGCACGTCGTTATCATCCTCGTAGACGAGCGTATCATCACCGGCACCGCCGATCAGCACGTCGTTATTGTCACCGCCGTCCAGATAGTCGTTTCCGACGCCGCCGATCAGGAAATCTTCACCATCTCCGCCATCGAGCGTGTCGTCGCCGGACCCGCCGACAAGAACATCGTCACCGCTGCCGCCGTCGAGCACATCGTCATCCGCGCCACCATCGAGGTAGTCGTCGCTACTGCCGCCATCGAGCGTGTCCATGCCGGCGCCGCCGTCGAGGAAGTCGCGTCCGCCGTCACCATCGAGATCGTCGTTGCCGGCTCCACCAAGAAGCATATCCTCGTCGCCTTTGCCGCGCATCGTGTCGTCGCCAGCACCGCCGAGCAATACCTCTTCCTCGCCGGCACCGGTTACGGTATCGCCGCCCGCAGCGGCGAAGCGGACGTCGTCGCCGCCGAAGTTGACATGATCCGACCAGTCGATCCGCTCAACGCTGTCGAACGCAAGCGTGCTGCCATCGGCAAAGGTGATGGTGCCTGTTGCGCCGGAGCTTAGGTGCCAGTGATCCCCATCCTCGTCGTCGATGTGTCCAGAGGTCAAAGTAAGCGTCCATTCGCCGTTCGGCACGCCACCATCGGCGGCGGCGAGGTGAATGATGTCGGTGCCCGAGCCACCGTGGAAGGTATCAACGCCGTCGCCCTCGCGGAACAGATACATATCCTGGCCCGAACCACCGGTTGCGACGTCGTCGCCAGTGCCGCCATCTAGAACATCGTCGCCCGAGCCGCCGTCTAGAACATCGTCGCCCGCGCCGCCGAACAGCTGGTCGTCTCCATGTTCGCCCTCGAGCACGTCGTCCCCGCCACGGCCCATCAGGACGTCTTCGTCGTCGCCACCGCGCAGCGTGTCGGCTCCTTCTGCGCCGATCAGCACGTCCTCACCAGACGTTCCTTCAAAGTTGAAGCTCGGCTCCGGGACATCGACGGTAACCGTGGCTGTCGTCGACGCGGTGTCGCCGCTGGCGGCTTCGGTTGAAGTCGCGGTAACGGTCAGGTCGAAATCGTTGACACCGTCGGTATCAACTTTGATCGTCAACCCTTGCAAATCGTCCGTTGCCAGCGTCCATGTGCCATTTCCGTTGTCGGTGCCAGCGGACAGTGTCGCGCCATCCGGAACGCCGCCCACCGTTATCGACAGGCTCTCCGAGCCGTCGGTATCGACCAAGGCAGCGTCGATGTCGAGCGGGAAGCTGTCTACCGCCAGGTTGCCGCCATCCTCGGCGCCGGTCGAATAGAGCGACTGGATTTCTTCGGCGCTCAGCGCGTGGGCATAGATTGCAAATTCGTCGAGTTCGCCCTCGAAGAAGTCGTGCAGGTGCTCGGCGTCCTGGTCAGCACTGTGGTGTTGGTTAGCGCCGAGCGTCCATGGTTCTTGATTGCCACTGCCGCCAGAGGTCGTACCGAGACCGCCGGTATAGTCGTTGCTGTCTACGAGCTCGCCGTTGACGAAAAGCTGCATTCCGTTTTCGCCGAAGGTGAAGGTGACTTGACTCCATTCACCGTCTTCGACCGAACCGCCGCGGACATAATAACTTTCATCGTCGCTCTGCAGCCGAATCTCAAGCTCGCCGTCGACAACGCGAGCGGTGAGATGTCCGCCGTCGTCGAAATTCCTCGAGTCCTTGGAGAACAGTGCATTGTTGTCGTCCACATCGTCCGCTTTGAACCAAATGCTGACAGTACCGCTGTCCAGCAGCATGTCGTCGGAATGCGGAATTTCCACAAAATCGTCGTCGCCGTCGAAACTGGCGGCAGAACTGTTGCTGACGATCCCGTCGGCGCCCAAGTCCACACCGTTGGTATAGGTGCCGTCGTGGTCGCCGGCCGAATCCACCGCAGTCGTGCCCGAAGATTCGCCAAGCTGATAGTAGGCGAGGGGATTATGACCCGCCACTTCGTCGCTATAGGCGGTCGGCGTTTCCAGGGTCGGCTCGCCGACCGCAACCGATAAGGTCGGGGCCTCGGCAAGTAGGTCGGCCGCCTCGTCAATCGTGAAGTCCATGCCGCTGACTTCGCTGGCGTTGCCTTCCGCGTTCGTGACTTCGTAGGTGATGTGTCGCGTACCGCCGGCGACTGCGTCCTCGGTACTGGCAAATTTTACGGTTCCAAGAATGGTTTCGTAAGCTTCCAGCGAATCGGCGCCCTCAAGGACGATGCGGTAATTGCCGGTAACTGGATCGATTCCTTGCTCGGCGACCGTCACGTTCGTTCCTTCAAGCGCACCGTCCAGCACACGCAGGGCGTCACCGTCTTGGAATCCGCTGTCGATTTCGATAACCGCGCCGATCAGCTCGCTGCTGTCGACGTCAGCGAGATCAATCTCAGGGGCGATTGCCGCCGGGTCGAGCTCCCTCGCATTCTCGGCGCCGATGTCGACGCTGATCATTAGATCGTTGAAATCGCTGTCGCCGCCGCCGAAGAGGTCTTCGAATCCGACCATCAACGTGCCGGTGACCGTATTCAGTCCGGTGACGGCATGCTGCTCGCCATCCGGGTTGAGTGGGGTCTGATCGCCCATGCCCGCGGTGTGATAAACGTTTCCGCTTACTTCGATGACAGTGCCGTCATCGCGGACGAAAACGAGCTGCGGATTGGAACTGTCGACACCGGCCCCGCTGTCCCCGTCACGGAATTCGAGGTGACCGTCGCCGAATTCGCTGTAGTTATTTTGGCTGTTGCCGTCGCCAACAATGAAGAAGCCGAAGCTCTCGCCGGCACCGAGGTCAAGGTTGACCGTCGATTCACCGGCTACGAGGTCGCCGCCTGAACCCTGTGCGGATGCATTTTCCCAAACAAATTCAACGTCGGTGATGTTGCCGTCTGCGTCGATCTTGTAAAAGCCGAGCGAGTTCTGAAAGCCGGCGCCTTCGCCCTGGAAGGTTACGGATACCGAATGCTCGTTCGGGAGGCTGACATCAGACATGTCGACGCCGGTCAAATCCTCCGGATCAACGCCTTCGATCTCATTGAGGTGCTCGAACAACTCCTCGGTCGCCTGTTGCAGCGCGATGTTGGCGTCGGACGCAAGCGCGATCTGATCGGTGATGTCCTCGATCGGCGGCGCATCGCCCTGCGGGCTTACGGTTACTGCAAGAATCTGCTGAGTCGATGCCGTATCGCCGCCGTCTGCCTCGGTCGTCGTAGCGGTGACCGTCAGCTGGAAGTCGGTGTCATCGTCCGTCGCCGGTGTAACTTGCAGATCGGTCAAGTCTTCCGGCGCCAGCGTCCAGTTGCCTGTCTCGGAATCGAACGTGCCGTTGTTGAGGGTCGCGCCCTCCGGCACCCCGGATATCTCGATCGACAGGCTCTCTGAGCCGTCGGTATCTGTCAGTAGTGCCGTGATATCGAGATCGATCGGCTGGTCTTCGATGCCACTCGCGCCGTCGAGAATAAGTGTCGGTGCGTCTGCGTCAGCCGCAACCGATACGTCGATCGTGCCGCTTACCGAAATCTGGTCTCCGCCGTCGCTTTCCGTTGCCGTCGTTGTCACGGTTAGCGAAAAGTCCGTGTCGTCATCGGAAGCCGGTGTAATTTCAAGACCTTCCAAGTCACCGGCGCTCAACGTCCAGGTGCCATCCTGATTGTCAAATCCGTTGTTGAGCGATGCACCGGTCGGCACACCCCAAATTGTGACGGAGAGAGATTCTGAGCCATCGGTATCGGTCAACGCCGAGGAAATATCGAGCGTAATGGCCGAGTCCTCAACGCCCGACGCGGTGCCGGCGGACTGATCGCCAGCCGTTGTGCTGTCGAGATCGAGTGTCGGTGCATCGGCATCAGCCGCCACTGAGACGTCGATTGTGCCGGTCGTGGTGCTCGTGGCGCCCGTCGAGGATTCCGTCGCGGTCGCGCTGACGGTGAGCTGGAAATCCGCATCGTCGTCTGCCGCCGGCGTAATCTGCAAGCCCGTGAGATCACCCGATTCAAGCGTCCAATTGCCGGTCGATGCGTCGAAAGTACCGTTGTTGAGGCTGGCGCCCGCGGGCACACCGGAAATCTCGATCGAAAGCGTCTCCGAACCGTCGGTGTCGGCAAGTGCAGCCGATATATCCAGATCGATCGCCTGGTCCTCGTCACCTGCCGCGGCACCTGCCAGTTGGTCGCCGGCCGTGCTGCTGTCGAGATCGAGCGTTGGCGCATCGGCATCGGCGCCGACCGTGACGTCGATAGTTCCAGATACCGTTTCAAAATCACCGCCGTCGGTCTCCGTCGAGGTCGCAGAAACTGAAAGCTGGAAGTCTGCATCCGAACCCGGCGCTGGCGTAACCTGCAAATCCGCTAGGTCGGTTGGATCAAGCGTCCAGATTCCGGTCTGTTGGTCGAAGCTGCCGTTGTTGAGGCTGGCACCCACCGGCACGCCGGAGATCTCGATCGACAGGCTCTCTGAGCCGTCGGTATCCGCAAGCAATGCCGTGATATCGAGATCGATCGGCTGGTCTTCGCCGCCAACTGCATTCTGTAAAATCAGCGTCGGTGCATCGGCGTCGGCCGCAACTGAAATGTCGATCGTCCCGCTCACCGTCTCGAAATCGCCGCCGTCAGCTTCAGTCGATGTTGCGGACACCGAGAGCTGGAAGTCGGCATCGTCGTTGGCTGTTGGCGTAATTTGCAGACCTGTCAGGTCGGCCGAATCAAGCGTCCAGATGCCAGTCTGCTGGTCGAATACACCGTAGTTAAGCGTGGCGCCCGCAGGCACACCGGAAATCTCGATCGAAAGGCTCTCCGAGCCGTCCGTATCCGCCAGAAGCGCTGTGATATCGAGGTCGATCGCCTGATCCTCGGTGCCAGCCGCGGCGCCGGCGGATTGATCGCCTGCCGTAGCGCTGTCGAGGTCGAGTGTCGGCGCGTCGGCGTCCGCAGCGACGGAAACGGCAATAGACCCGGTCGTCGTACTGGTATCCCCGGTCAGCGTTTCGGTCGCTGTCGCACTGACCGAAAGACTGAAGTCCGTATCGTCGTTGGCCGCCGGAGTGATCTGCAGGGCCGTCAGGTCGTTCTGATCAAGCGTCCAAATGCCAGTTGCCGCATCGAATGTGCCGTTGTTCAAACTTGCGCCGATCGGGACGCCGGTAATCTCGATCGAAAGGTTTTCCGAACCGTCGGTGTCGGTCAGCAGCGCCGAAATGTCGAGGTCAATCGCGGAATCTTCGACGCCGGACGCATCGCTGACGTCCAGATCAGGTGCCGCGGCATCGAGGTCGATCGGATCGCCATCCAGCAGGAATTGCACGTCTTCGAAATTACTGACAGTGATGCCAAGTGTTGGGAAGGTCTGGCTGGGTCCGCTGGCGCCGGTATCGTCGCTGTTCCCCTCAATGAACGAGCGCAGCGCCACCATCTCGGCGACCATTTCGGGATTGCTCAGATCCTCTTCTGAGAGGTTTACAATCAGCGCGTCGACGCCCTGGCCGCCGTCATAGACATCGATGCCATCACCACTCTCGCCAACGGTGAAGCTGGCGGTGTCGTCGCCCTGGCCGCCGTCAACGATATCCGCACCGGCACCGCCGTCCAAAACATCGTCGCCTTGACCGCCTTCGAGCACATCGTCGCCCGAGCCGCCTTCGAGCACGTCGCTGCCCTGGCCGCCCGAAAGCGTGTCTGCGCCCGAGCCGCCGTCGAGTATGTCGTCGCCTTGATCTCCCTCAAGTTCGTCGGCGCCGGCGCCACCAAAGATCGTGTCTGCGCCCTCGCCGCCCGAGATCGTATCACTGCCCGCTGCGCCGCCGCCCGTGATATCCACGTCGATCGTGGTTGTTGTGGTCGCCGTGTCGGTTAAACCAGTATCGGGGTCGGTGTCCGTCGCTGTCGCATCGACCGTCAATTGAAAGTCCGCGTTGTCCGGTGAAACGGTGATCGTCAGATCCGTAAGTTCAACCTCCGTCAGTGTCCAGCTGCCGTTGCCGTTGTTTATGCCGGCTGACAGGAATGCGCCCGTCGGTACGCCCGAGACCGTGATCGAAAGCGTCTCCGAACCGTCGGTGTCGTTGAGCGCAGAAGTAATGTCGAGCGGTGCGACGAGGTTGCCGTCATCATCGATCTCGCCTTCGCCGCCGTCCGGGCTGTCGCCGTAGATCACATCGTCGCCCTGTAGGCCAGAGATCGTATCGTCGCCGCCGCCACCGATCAGCGTGTCGTCGCCCGAGGTGCCGGTGATGGTCTCGTCGCCCGAGGACGGGTCGCCAATCGTGATAACGTCGGGAGCCGAGAGGTCCGGTGCGTCGGCATCGGCCGTGACTACGACGTCGATCGTACCGGTGACCGTCTCGCTGTCGCCGCCGTCTGCTTCGGTCGAGGTGGCGCTGACCGTGAGCTGAAAATCACTCCCTGAGTCGGCCGGCGGCGTGATCTGCAGACCCGGCAGGTCGGCCGAATCAAGTGTCCAGTTGCCGGTCGTCGCGTCGAAGGTACCGTTGTTGAGCGTGGCACCTGCCGGAACGCCGGAGATCTCGATCGACAGACTTTCCGAGCCGTCGATGTCGGTCAGCGCGGCCGTAATATCCAGGTCAATCGCAACGTCCTCGGTGCCGCCCGCGTTTTGGACAACGAGCGTGGGCACGTCGGTGTCGGCTGCCACCGAGACGTCGATCGTACCGCTCACCGTCTCGGTGTCGCCGCCGTCGGCCTCAGTTGCGGTGGCGCTGACTGTGAGCTGGAAGTCGGCGTCATCATTGGCTGCAGGCGTGACTTGCAGACCTGTCAGGTCGGCTGCATTAAGCGTCCAATTGCCAGTTGTGGCGTCGAAAGTACCGTTGTTGAGCGTGGCACCAGCTGGAACACCTGAAATCTCGATCGACAAGCTCTCCGAGCCGTCGGTGTCGGTCAACAGGGCGCTGACATCGAGGTCGATGGCGATGTCTTCGGTGCCGCCCGCATCGTGCAGGACCAGCGTCGGCGCGTCGGCATCGGCCGCCACGCTGACGTTCAACGTACCGATTGTGGTCGCTGAGTCGCCACCATCCGCCTCGGTCGATGTCGCCTTTACGGTGAGCGTAAAGTCAGAATCGTCGTCGGCTGCGGGCGTGATCTGCAAGTCTGTGAGATCTGCCGGATCAAGTGCCCAGAATCCGGTCGCGGTGTTTAGTGTTCCGTTATTGAGCGTGGCGCCTGGCGGAACGCCTTCAATGGTGATTGACAGGCTCTCCGAGCCGTCGGTGTC
The DNA here is from genome assembly GCA_963664465.2 of Alphaproteobacteria bacterium. Classification (GTDB taxonomy): domain Bacteria; phylum Pseudomonadota; class Alphaproteobacteria; order UBA8366; family CAVOAK01; genus CAVOAK01. The sequence goes on from CAXXSU010000002.1 coordinate 442,468, forward strand.
GGTCAGCAATGCAGTGATGTCGAGGTTAATCGCCTGGTCTTCGGTCCCGCCTGCACTGCTCAGGACCAACGTCGGCGCATCAGCGTCGGCCGCCACAGAAACATCGATCGTGCCTGCAACCGAGGCGGCATCACCGCCGTCGATTTCAGTCGAAGTCGCAGTGACAGAAAGTTGGAAATCTGCGTCATCGTCCGCTGCAGGTGTGAGCTGCAGGCCTGAGAGGTCGCTCGAATCAAGCGTCCAGATACCGGTTGTTGTATCAAAGGTACCGTTATTCAGGCTGGCGCCCGCTGGCACGCCCGAGATCTCGATTGAAAGTGTCTCCGAGCTGTCGGTATCGGAAAGCAATGCGGAGACATCGAGGTCGATCGCCGTGTCTTCCGCGCCGGCCACGGCGCCGGCAGATTGATCGTCAACGACAGTACTATCGAGATCGAGCGTTGGCGCGTCGGCCTCGGGATCGACCGAGACATCGATCGAGCCTGAAACAACGGCGGTGGCGCCACCATTCGATTCGACGGCTGTCGCGGTCACGGTCAATGTGAAATCGACATCTGAATCGGTTGGCGGGGTGACGCTCAAACCTTCGAGTTGATCGGCTGTAAGTGCATAGCTTGTGGCGCCGCTGAAGACGTCGCCTGCGGCGTTTGTCAGGGTCGCGCCCTCAGGTACGCCGGCGACGTCAATGCTCAGCGTTTCAGAGCCATCCGTATCCACAAGGGCCGCTGAAAAGTCGAGCGGGATTGCGGAATCTTCGGTGCCGGAAGCCTGGTCGCTAAATTGAACGTTCAGGCCGTCTACTGAGGTATCTGCCGCCGGCGCCGCCGAGATCGCCGAGCGATTCGCTACCAAGATCGTCAAAACCAGATTCGCCGCCGCTTTCTCCTCCGCCGTCTCCGCCGGCATCACCGTCGCCGCCGGCTGCGCTTGCGATCTCATTGAGTTCTTCGGCGAGTTGCTCTTCCTCTGCCGCTACTTCCTCTTCCACGACCTCTTCTTCGATCGCCTCTTCCTCGGCGACCTCTTCTTCGGCTTCTTCCTCGGCGACTTCCTCCTCCTCGACGACTTCCTCTTCCTCGACGACTTCCTCTTCTGCGACCTCCTCTTCGGCCACCGCCTCTTCGACGACCTCTTCCTCGGCAACGTCCTCCTCGCCACCCTCTTCGGAACTCTCCTCGCCGACGTCGGACTCCTCGCCACCCTCTTCGCCGCCAATTGGCGGCTGATCGGGTTGGACGGTGAAGGCGCTACCGTACGCCGCGCCCTGCGCACCGGCGTCCATGACGAACACCTCGCCCGGCTCGTCGAAGAAGCTGGTGACGCGCGTGGACTCGCCTGAGATCGTGAGCTCAACGGTACCCGCATCATTGGTGACGACGACCGCACCCTTAAAGATCGTAACGGATGTTTCGCCGCCTTCGGCGGAAACACTCACGCCATATTCGGTACCGCGTACGCCGATCGTTGCAGTCGGTGTGCGTACCGACAAATTTTCGGGTGCAAGTTTGGCAATCTCGCCACTGGCAACCACGAATGCGCCCTGGATCAGCGAAAAGAGCTGCGAGCCTTCGTTATTCGCCGGGTTGAAAACGAATTCATCGATCACCATTCGTGCGTTCTCGCCGAGCGCGAACGTCGTCTTGTCGACGAAAATGATACCAAGGGCAGAGCCATCGCTGGTGCTGATGACGTCACCCTGGAAAATGGGCACTCCTTCGGCGAGTGTGACCGACGTTCCGTCAGCCCGAATTATGACGCCCTCGCCCTCGATGTTGTCGACCGTGCCAACCGGCTCGGCGCCCATTGCGGGCAAAGCCTGCGCGAACTGGCCGGGTGCCATTGGCCCAGCAAGTTTGCCGGCTAGGTCGCCCTGAATCCGCGCGCCGCCCTCCGAGAATAGATCGGGCGATCCGGCTGAAAAGAATTCGGTGATGACAATCCGCGAGCCGTCCTCGCTGGTGAGAACTAAATCCGGTCCAGCACGCGAATATTCGCCGTGCAGAAGTGCGTCCACATCCGGAACGACAATCCGATCGCCGCCAGCGACCGCGTCGATATAAATGGTTTCGCCCTGAGCGCCGCTTTCCGAGCCTTCAAGCTCGTTATCGTTTTCCGCCACGTTCCCACTCCTGTGAGGAGATTCCAGGAGCGACCCCGAGGCCAAGATCGCCCAATGGCGCCGACGGCCGAAGATCCGGCCGAATGTGTGACCGATAAGGGCTACCACTCACGGTTGGTCTTGAAGCTGCCCAAGCAGAAGGGTTTTGCGCGCTGGCACGGAGATGATGCGGCTCGCCGGGCGGTCACCAACAACCGGACCCGGCTGTTATCGGGGGTGGCCAGGGAAGCCTCAACCGAGATTGAGCTCTGCGGTACTTGACGCGAGCAGCCTATGCTGTGTAATCGCGCCTCTTTGTCATCCTAAGAGGTAAGAAGCCTGCAATTGGCCTTTAAGGATATTTTAACCTACCAAAAACAATAACATCGGCCGCTATATAGCGGTAGATTCCAATCAGCTGCTCCAACACTACGCCTCTCGGCGGAAAAAATGAATCTGTTTTTCACTAAGTATCGGATATTCCACAACTATTACTGCGATCAAGCCAACGGAACTTTTGCCGCGGAAACACTGAATCAGGCTCAATCTATCCATATTTGGACGGCGCGCGCACGCGCAGATTTTCTCCACAATTTGCACCCGCGAGCCGCACTGTTGTGACGGTGATCACACGTGAGACCTGAAAACCAACGCATGCTTGCCGAAGCGCTTGAACTGCAGCGCCGCGGAGAGCTTCGCGCAGCGCAAGCTAAATACCGTGCGGTCGTAGAGTCCGAACCGGACGCTGCGGACGCTTGGCACTTGCTGGGAACAATGGCGCTGGAGCAGGGCGACGGCGCTGCCGCCGTTGCGCATATCTCGCGTGCGCTAGATTTGGACGATACGGTCGTCGAGTATTTCGTTAATCTGGGCAGCGCCTTGCAGGCACAAGGGCAGCATCTTGACGCGATCGTTGCCTTCGAGCGTGCACTAGTGATTTGCGAGGAATTTCCAGAAGCGCATTTCAATCTGGCGAATGCGCTTGTCATCGACGGTCGGTCGGACGATGCGAGGAAGCACTTTCTGCGCGCGCTCGATCTCCGTCCGCTGTACGCAGACGCGAATAACAACCTTGGTCTCCTTCACATGGACCAAGGTGAAGCTGGTCGGGCCATCGTGCAATTTCGAAAAGCGGTCGGGGCCGACGCGGATCTTGTACCTGCATGGACAAATCTATGTTGCGCGCTTCTGCAAGAAGGCGATCTCGAAGAAGCAATCGATGTGGGACGGGTTGCGGTCGGCATCGGCGCGGACAATGCCGCGGCACAATACAATCTGGGGCAGGCTTGGTTTGCAAGCGGCCACCATGATCGGGCGGCAACCAGTTTTAAACGCGCAACCGAACTCGATGGCGAATACGCCGACGCATACTGCAATCTTGGGCCCTCGTTGCTCGCTCTGGGCGACGTCGAGGGGGCTATATCGGCCGCGGAGCAGGCACTCGCATATCAACCGGAGATGGCTGAAGCGCACTGGAATAGGGGATTTGCGCTGTTGCTTTCGGGTCGCTTGGAGGAAGGCTGGCGGGATTATGAATGGCGTTTTGCCGTGCCCTCGCTTGCTTTGCGGGAACGCGCATACGAGGCTCCGATTTGGCGAGGCGAGCCGCTTGACGGGCGGACCTTGTTCGTCCATGCGGAGCAGGGCTTCGGCGATACAATCCAATTTGCTCGATATCTGCCGATATTGGGCGAGTTGGCTGACACTGTGATTCTCGAGTGCTATCCGGCGTTAGAACGTCTGTTGCATCGCTCTGGCGTTACCGACCGGGTTTGCACGCCGGAAAAATCATTACCGGAGTTCGACACGCACATCCCGATGATGAGTCTCGGGAGACTGCTCGGTACAACTTTGAAGACGGTTCCGAGCGCCTGTCCCTACCTGCTTTCGGCAGGCAAGCGCGGCACTTCAGCGGCGCCTTCTGTGGGTCTTGTATGGGCCGGAAATAGGCGGCTTGAGAAAGGGCGCAATCGGACCTGCAGCCTGGCAGATCTCGAGCCCATATTTGCCGTGCCCGGCATAGACCTCGCCAGTTTGCAAGTCGAACTGTCCGATCAGGAACGCCAGATGTTAGGACACCACGGGATCGCCGATCTCGGCGCGGAGTTTCGCGATTTCGCCGATACGGCGGACGCGATTGGCCAAATGGACTTGGTCATTACAATCGACACCGCAGTCGCTCACCTGGCTGGCGCGCTGGCGACCCCGGTTTGGACGATGTTGCCATTCGCACCTGATTGGCGCTGGCTACTCGAACGTGAAGAGAGTCCTTGGTATCCAACGATGCGGCTCTTTCGTCAGCCGCAAGCCGGCAACTGGGAATCCGTCGTCGGCCGGATCACGGAGGCTTTGCGTACGTTCGCCCGGTCTGACGAGGGTGCAGGAGCATGACCCGCGAAAGGAAGGCGCGGGTCACCGACATTGTCTCGAGCCCGACACTTGCGAAGAGGGAGATTAGGTCTTCACGCAGATAGTCGCGAAAAAAGGGTTCGTGGAGCGATTGTGGAAAGTGCTCCAGCAGCCCGTCATATGCTGGCTCGTCGCCCAGTTGAATTGAATCAACGAAGAGTATCAGCGCATCGGGCCGTGCTACCCGGGCGACTTCCTGCGCAACACGCCGGCGTGCCCGAGCCGGCAGCTCGTGGAACAGATAATGACAGGTGACAATATCGATTGTGCTATCGGCTATCGGCATGTCCTCGGCATTGGCGAGCAGACATTCCGTGCGCGACCACGGCCGGAGACTGGCCGATGCTCTTGCTAGGTATTCGCAACTCAAGTCGATGCCAGTGACGGTGAGGCGCGGATGTGTGTCCTTGACGAAGCTCAGGAACCGGCCAGTGCCGCAGCCCACATCTAGCAGACGGCAGGTGCGAACATCTCGTGTTGCCAAGAAACGGCTGATCGGCGGCAGGGCCTGGCGGCGCATGGCATCTGCGCCGCCGGAAAAAAGCACCTCCACTTGAAAATCGTAAAGCCGGGCCGACTCCTCACTCAAGTAGCCGCCGCTCTGATCGTGGAAATTCTGTAGATAATATCGCGGACGTTTGTTTTTGTATGTCCCTTCGAACACTTCTTGATTCGCTCCCGCGCGTCGTCGCCGATTGACCGAAGCCAGGTCGCCGAAGAAGCGGAGTGACTGGCGAAGTCCCTTGTAGGGTCGCGGGACAAGGTCGTGCGGCAGCGCGTAGAGCCCGTCATCGATATTTTGCCAATCGCGCTCGAACAGGGCGCGTAGGTCTTTCATCACCTGGCGCTGAGTCGGAAGGCATTGAGGCGATGCTGAGTTATTTTGGGGGGCGAGGCGTGCGGCGATCGCATAGTGGCTCCAGAACCATGACGTGCGGGCAGCCTGCGATGTACGATAGAGCAACTGCTGTAGACTATTTGCTGCCATCTTTCCGATCCCGAATGCCGCGAACCGACATGGTAGCAGGATATGATAGACCTAGCGCGGCAAGCAGTGGAGTGTAGGACCTGCGGCCGGAGCCGCGGTCCATTTCTCCGCGTTGAATACTCCACTCCCTCGCCTGCGATCGACCATCTGGGTGCGCGTTCATGTTCAAGACACTCGATGACATTGAGATAAACGGCGATCGGGTGATCGTGCGCGGCGATTTGAACGTGCCCATGAAGGACGGCAAAGTTACCGATGCCACGCGCATCGAGCGTCTAGCGCCGACGCTCCGCGAGCTTTCCGACAGGGGCGCTCGCGTCGTCATTATGGCCCATTTCGGCAGACCCAAGGGTAAGACCGTTGAGGCGATGTCGCTTCGAGCGGTCGTCGCGCCGTTAGCGGATGTCTTGGAGGGTCGCCCGGTGTCATTTGTCGGCGACTGCGTGGGCACGGCGGCAAAGCGGGCGGTAGCCGCGCTTGAGCCTGGCGCGCTGCTGCTACTGGAAAACCTTCGCTTTCACCCCGAAGAAGAGGCGAATGACGGCGCGTTTGCCGCTGAGCTCGCGAGCCTTGGCGATTTCTATGTCAACGACGCCTTTTCTGCAGCTCACAGAGCACACGCCTCGACCGAGGCAATCACCCATCTTCTTCCGGCAATCGCCGGACGCAGCATGCAGGCCGAATGCGCGGCTCTTAGCAAGGCATTGGAAGCGCCTGCCAGACCAGTGATGGCAATCGTCGGGGGTGCGAAGGTTTCAACCAAGCTGGAAATCTTGGCTAACCTCACGCGTCGCGTCGACCAACTCGTGATCGGCGGTGCAATGGCGAATACATTTTTGCTGGCCCAGGGTTGCCGAGTCGGCACAAGCCTTGTCGAGCCAGCGCTGGTGGATGAGGCGCGCTCGATTTTAGAACGGGCGGAAAAGGATGGCAGCACGCTCATTTTGCCAATTGATGCAACCGTGTCGACGGCGCTTGAGAGTGGGGCGGAAACTCGTGACGTTGGTGTCGATGAAGTACCGGACGATTGCATGATCCTCGATATTGGACCGCGGACTACGTCACAGTTGATGGCGCAATTGGCGTCCTGCTCAACGTTGCTTTGGAATGGTCCGCTGGGCGTCTTCGAAACACCCCCATTCGACCGCGGCACGGTTGAAGTTGCACGCCATGCGGCTGCGCTGACCGAAGCAGGCGCGTTGATGTCGCTTGCTGGCGGCGGAGACACGATAGCGGCGCTGCGTCATTCTGGGGTTATGGAGCAGTTTTCTTATGTTTCGACCGCCGGTGGCGCGTTTCTGGAGTGGCTCGAGGGTAGATCGCTGCCGGGCCTCGTAGCGCTCGAAGCGAATTGAAGGGAAGGTTGTGATGATCGAGCGAGCGAGACTGTTGTGGCTTGCCATGGTGGTTACGGCTTTTGTCGCCACCAGCGCCGCGGCGCAAATTGCGTCGCAGGTGCCGGGAACACGGCACCATATAAGGCCCGCTGATATGCCGCTGCCCTTCGCGTCGCCGAGTTCTGCAAATCCATCGCGCTCCGTCCCGCTCACACCCGGCAAAATGCCAGTCGCCCAGTCTGGATATAAGGTCAACCTATTTTCGGATCGTCCGCGTCATGCCAGATGGATGACGGTGGCGCCGTCTGGTGAAGTGTTTGTCGCGGAATCAGGTGTTGGCCGCGTTTCATTGCTCGCCGATGAGGATGGTGATGGCGTTGCTGAGCGATATTCGGTCTTTGCGGAGGACCACAGTCGTCCGCACGGTTTGGCGGTCGTTGGCGAACACCTGTATGTCGCGGATACGCGGCGCGTCTGGCGCTATGCCTGGCGTCCCGGTCAGCTTCGCGCTGAAAAGCCACCCGAGGCGGTGACAAAACGGGGTGCGCTGGGAAGCGGCTTCGGCCATTCGACGCGAACTCTGCTCTTCGGCGCCGAGGGCACGCATTTCTACGTGGCGATCGGCAGTATGGGGAATATCGCCCGGGAGAGTGCGCCGCGTGCCACTGTCATGCGCTTTAACGCAGACGGCACCGGAGGCGAAGTCTACGCTTCGGGATTGCGCAATCCAGTTGGGCTCGCCGCACATCCTGTAACCGGCGAACTCGTCACTGTCGTCAACGAGCGCGACGGTATGGGTGATGAGCTTGTCCCCGACTATTTGGCGGTGTTGCAGAAAGGAGGATTTTACGGCTGGCCCTATGCCTATATTGGCCCCAACCCGATGCCCGGATTTGCTGAGAGCAGACCCGATCTGGTGAAACGTTCGATTGTGCCCGAGGTTTTGTTTCGATCGCACTCGGCGCCGCTGGGCTTGGTTTTCGGCAAAGGCGGGGCGTTTCCGGAAGAATGGCAGGATGATGCATTCGTCGCATTGCATGGGTCATGGAATGCCGAAAATCCGCGCGGGTACAAGGTTGTGCGGGTTCCGTTCGAGAATGGCGAACCACTCGGCTGGTATGAGGATTTCGTCGTTGGATTTTGGGTCGGAGTCGGTGCCGGCGGTCCATTCGACCGAGGTGCGAGGGTGATTGGCCGGCCCGCGGGCCTGGCGATCGCAGTCGATGGAAGCCTGCTCATTGCCGATGACGTTGCCAATGTTATTTGGCGGGTCAGCCGACAGTGACGACCGTCACAGCGGTGCGGTATCTGCTGTTGGTAGAGTGCGATCTGTTCCGCGTAGTGGAATGACGGAACGGCGATAAGGGGAGGTCGGACCATGGCAGTGGATGGAGTTGGCAGCCCGGGTAGTGCGCCGCCGCCCACGACACCGGCGGCGACACCGACGGCAAATCGGCCCAATCAGCAAACGACATCGCAAAGTGCGGCCGCCGCAAGTGGCCCACGCGCATCTGCCGCGGCGGGCCAAACAGCGCCGACACCAGCGGCCGACGGCGGTGCTGGCAGCTTGCCGGGCTTGGCGGCTGGCGGTGACGGTCTCATAGACGGTGTAGCGGCGCCACGCGGCACTTACGTGGACATCATCGTCTAAGCATTCGCGCCATTCGCGCCATTCGCGCCAATCGCGTGAAATTGGCGGATATTTTCAGTTTTGGAAGTTTCTAGATGGTGGCTGCGCCGCGATAGGCGCGCCGTTCGGCGCGACTCAGTCGTCGTCGGTGAGTTGATGGCGGTTGATGAGCGGCAGCTGGGTGAACGTAAAAGCGAGGGTGAGGCCGATCGAACCAAATACCTTGTAGGTGACCCAAATATCCGTTGGCTGAGTGCGCCAGACCAGCTCGTTTAGAAGTGCCATGGCGATGAAAAATAGTGCGAAGCGCCGCGTGAGTATCACCCAGCCTTGGTCGTTTAGCTGCCATGCGGCACCAAATAACGGCTTCAGCAGTGGATGGCCGAAGGCGAGGCCGCCGAACAGGACGGTGGCGATCAGACCTTGCACAATGGTCGGCTTCATCTTGATGAAGGTTTCATCTTGCAGCGCCACCGTAAGCCCGCCAAAGATCAGGACGACGATGCCGGTGACAAGCGGCACCATGGCGATGCGCCGCTCAACGGCGTAACCGACGGCAATAGCCACCGTGGTCGCCACCATCAGTGAGGCCGTCGCGACAATCAGGTCGAACAGCAGAAACGCTGCAAAAAAGACTGCCAGCGGTCCGTATTCGACACCTGCTTTAAGCGCAACGTTCGGTTTTGTCGTCATGGCCCACACACATATAGGTCCTCGGACACGGGATGGAAACGGCGTATACAGTCCTCTGGTCTCAGACAGCCCAGTTGAGCGCGACGACCCCGGCCACCACTAATGATGAGGCGACAAGACGCAAACGGCCGAACGATTCTCTCATCAAGAACGCACCGATGAGGACGGCGAATATCGACGATGTTTCGCGCAAAGCGGCGACCGGCGCCATTGCTCCCAACGACAAGGCATAGAGCGCCAGCCCGTATGAGGTAATTGCCATGCTGCCGACCAGCGCGCCGCGCGGCAAGTGGCGTCGAAAATAGGCGGCAAAGTCATGCCGGCGTGTCGCCGCGACCCACAGCACAATGGGTGGGGCCTCCAGCAAGAACAACCAGGCGATGTAGCCCAACGGTGTCCCAGAGGCGCGGATACCGAGGCCGTCGACCACCGTGTAGGCGGCTATCGAGACACCGGTCAGCAGACCAAGTGCCGCTGGTTTGCGTCCATCGATCAGTCGTCCGCTGCCCGCTAGGGCTAGGCTCATCACGCCGGCAGAAATCAACAGGACCCCTAATCCGCCGACCGGTGTCAGCTGCTCTGCGGCAAACCCAAAGGCGCCGAGAGCGACCAGCAGAGGCGCCGCACCCCGCGCGAGCGGGTAGACGTGGCTAAGTTCGCCCGCTTGGTACGACTTAACGAGCAGGATGATATATGCCGCATGGATCACGACTGAGGTCGCAATAAACGGCCAGGCCTGTGGTGCGGGTTTCTCGGTAAATGCGATGCCGATCAGTCGCCGATCACGCCGGTAACGGCCGTCATCAGCGCCATCATCAAGGCCTCGTCGCCACCGATCTTGACGATGGAATTCCAGGCCGCGTGGATTAACGCGGACGCCAGGACGATCGCGATCAGAGATAATTCGAGCGGCATGGAATAGGCGGCGGGGACTTAGAAACTATATCAACATATTGGGTCTCGCCTCGCGAGAAACACAAGAACATTGTCGTCGATCGAATTTTTGGCGTAAACTTGTGTCAAATGGCTGCAGACGGCTCCCCCCTTGGCCAAATCAAGCCGCAAGATTCAGATATTGCTCCGTCCCGCGAGCGGACAGACGGCCGTGTGGCGTCGGCCACAACCCGTGGCCAGGGGATTGAACCGCCGACCTCCGACTTAGACGACCTGGATATCGCCTTCGAGCGTCTCGACCGCCTGCTGGCAGATGGTCAGGAACCAGCGCCGGAACAGGCGCCGCGCGGTTATTTTCTGAATATCCTCGTATAGGGTCGCGCGTAGAGCAGACCGGCTCCCGCCGGCGCACGAAAACTGCACTATCAGCCGGGAAGTCCCAACAGTCCACGTGCGAAGTCGCGAGGTGAAAACGCTTGTAGGTCCTCGATCCCCTCACCGACCCCAACGGCGTGCACCGGCAAGCCAAACCGCTCGGCCAAAGCGACCAGGACGCCACCGCGCGCCGCGCCATCCAGTTTGGTCACAACAAGACCAGTCACGGACACCATATCGCGGAAAGTTTCAACTTGAGCATGCGCGTTTTGTCCCGTTGTCGCGTCTAAAACCAGAATGCAGTCGTGGGGCGCACTGTCGTCCTGTTTGTGTATGACGCGCACGATCTTCTGCAGCTCGGCCATCAACTCCTGTTTGTTGTGAAGCCGACCGGCGGTATCGATCAGAAGAATATCGGTTTTCGCGGCGCGCGCCGTTTCCAAGGCCTCAAACGCAAGGCTCGCTGCGTCCGCTCCCTGCTTGCCTGCAACGATCGGCACCGCGGCGCGCTCACCCCAGATCCGCAACTGCTCGATCGCTGCGGCGCGAAAGGTATCGCCCGCGGCAAGCATTACCGAGTTCCCCTGATCGACGAACTGCTTGGCGAGTTTGCCAATCGTCGTCGTCTTTCCAGTTCCGTTAACGCCGACGACTAGGATCACCTGCGGGCTGTGATCCGGTCGTGCCACAAGCGGTTCCGCGACCGGTTCAAGAATTTGTTGGATATCGTCTGCCAGGGCTTCGCGCACGTTGGTTTCGCCGGCTTCTGCGTCGAACTTCCGCTTTGCGAGTTCGGCCGTCAGGTGCGCCGCTGTGGCGGGGCCGAGGTCGGCGGTTATCAGCAGGTCTTCGATTTGCGCGAGCGCGATCTGATCGAGTCTTCGGCTGCCTAAGATCCCGGCAATGCCGCCTGAGAGTTTCGAGGACGACTTGGATAGCCCAGCCTGCAGGCGGCGTAGCCAACCGCCCTCGCTCATGCGGCAGTGCAATCGATTGGCGTTGCCAAGAGCCGCCGACCATCGACGGACCGTATCTGCGCACGCGCAATCTCGCCATCCAAGGCGGTAATCGGCGCTCCCGCCGCGTCTGTCAGTCGGATGCGGGCATAGTGTTCGGTCCGCCCCTCCCCGCTTTGCTCGACGAGCATATTTGCTGTGGTTCCGATGCGGCTTGCAAGAAACCGGTTTTCCGCCGCGTATCCCGACGCGCGCAGTCGGGCGGCACGTTCGCGTCGCACAGGCTTTGGCACCTGCGGCATTTGGGCAGCCGGCGTTCCCGGACGCTCGGAATAGGGAAAGACGTGCAACCAGGTGAGTTCGCATTCGTCGACAAGATCGAGCGTGTGTTGGAACATTTCCTCGCTCTCGGTCGGAAAGCCGGCGATGAGGTCGGCACCGAATACGATGTCCGGGCGGGCCTGCCGGGCGAGTTGGCAGAGTTCGATGATATCGCCCCGCGAGTGTCGCCGCTTCATACGTTTGAGAATCAGGTCGTCGCCAGCCTGCACCGAAATGTGCAAGTGTGGCATCAGGCGCTCCTCCTCGGCGATTAAGCGCATCAGTTCTTCGTCGATTTCAACGCTGTCCAATGAAGAAAGCCGCAGCCGTGTTAGGTCGGGAACCAGCGCCAGAAGCCGTCGTGCCAACTGTCCGAGGCTCGGGCAACCAGGAAGATCCTTGCCGTAATCCGTGATATCGACGCCGCTCAGCACGACTTCCAGATGGCCGCCCGCGACCAGCTCGCGAACCTGAGAAACAACAACGCCGACGGGGACTGAGCGACTGGGCCCGCGTCCATAAGGAATGGTGCAGAACGTGCAGCGGTGGTCGCAGCCCTGCTGGACTTGCACGAAGGCGCGCGTGCGACCGTCGAATCCTGATATCAGATGGCTTGCCGTATCACGCGCGGCCATGATGTCGTTGACTGCGACGCGTGGTACATCGGTCGTCTTGAAGCTCTCGGGGTCGAGTTTCTCGGCGTTGCCAAGGACACGCGACACCTCTGGCATCGCCGCATAGGCGTCAGGATCGATCTGCGCAGCGCAACCGGTGACGATGATTGGCAGATCCGGATGCTGCCGCCGGGCCCGGCGGATCGCCTGCCGCGCTTGGCGCTCGGCCTCGGCAGTTACGGCACAGGTATTGACGATGATGGCGCGGTCGAGCCCTGCCGACCGCGCATGATCGCGCATCACCTCTGATTCATACGCGTTGAGGCGGCAGCCGAAGGTAATGATCTCCGGACCCTCGCGCGGGTGTCCGTGAATACTCACCCGACGCTTGCTCCGTTCCAATTCCCCTTGAAACTTATTGCGACCGGTCCTGTCATCAGGACGTCGCCCGACTCCAGCCATTCGATCGTCAGAGGTCCGCCGTCGAGCGTGACCTCGGCTTTGCGGCAGGCCAGCTTGCGGCGATGCGCCGCAACCAATGTCGCACAGGCGCCGGAGCCGCAGGCAAGTGTTATGCCGGTACCTCGCTCCCATACGCGCATGCGAATGTGCCCCTCATCGTGCACGACAGCGACCTCGACATTGGTGCGCTCGGGAAACAGCGAGGCGTGCTCAATTTCCGGGCCGAGCCGTTCCAGATCAATTGTGTCGGCATCGTCAACAAAAAACACACAGTGTGGGTTGCCGATGTTGACGGCCACCGGATCGAGCAGCTCGCCCGTGCCAATTCCCAGGTGCAGCGTGTCAGCCTCGTTGGCAAGCGGAATGTCCTGCCAGCCGAGTCGCGCCTGCCCCATGTTCACTGTCAGTTGCCCGTTTTCGGCCGTGGTCACGCCGATTAGTCCGGCGGTCGTTTCGAGCGTGACTTCGCGAACGCCGATTTCGTCCATCAGAGTTGCTGCCACACATCGCGTGCCGTTCCCGCATGCCTCTGCCTCGCTGCCATCGGCATTGAGGATGCGCAGATATGCCAGTGCGCCCGGATTACGGGGCGGTTCGATCAGGATCAACTGATCGCAGCCAATGCCGCGCCGGCGATCGGCAATGGCGCGGGCCTCGGCTGGGTCGAGCGTAATCTTGCCCGCACGCGCATCAATGACGACGACATCGTTGCCGAGACCGTGCATTTTTGTAAATGGAATCATGGTTCTCGCCCGCCTTCGCGGGTTATATGGCCTGCGCGGCAGCCAAGTCCACTTGATTTGCCCTGATATAGCGAGCGAATCCGACGACCGAAGCGCTTGACTTGGCAGCGCGCATAAGGGTAGAAGCCGCAGAATTCTTTGGTTTTACAGGTTTTGGCTCCAAGGAGCCCCGTTGGTTCGCGAAGGTTCGCGCACTGGCGTATACGATGTTGTGGAATTTAGTGCCTGATGTTTAATGCGCTTTCCGGCCGCCTGGGTGAGATTTTCGAATCGTTGCGACGACGCGGCGCGCTGAGTGAGACCGACGTAACCGATGCCATACGCGAGGTTAGGGTCGCCCTGCTTGAGGCCGACGTCGCGCTGCCCGTCGTCAAGGACTTCATCGACGATGTCCAGAAGCAGGCCGTAGGCGGCGAGGTCCTGCGATCGGTCACACCTGGCCAGATGGTGATCAAGATTGTCCACGACCGCTTGGTCGAAATGCTGGGTGAAGAGTCGTCGGGCATAAACCTCGCCGCCCAACCTCCGATCGCAATCTTGATGGTCGGGCTGCAGGGTTCCGGCAAGACGACGACCACCGCGAAGTTGGCCATGCGACTGCGCGAGCGAGAAAAGAAGAAAGTGATCATGGCTGGTCTCGATACGTCGCGGCCCGCGGCCCAGGAGCAGTTGCGCGTATTGGGGGAGCAGGCTGAAGTTCAGACGCTGCCGCTGGTAGCGGGTCAGCGCCCGGTCGACATCGCCGAACGCGCCATGCAGGCGGCGAAACTCGGCGGTTATGACGTCGTGTTGTTGGATACTGCGGGCCGCATGCATGTCGACGCTCAGCTGATGGGCGAAGTTGCGGAGATCCGCGATCGTGTTGAACCGGTCGAAACCTTGCTCGTCGCCGATGCCATGACCGGCCAAGACGCGGTCAATCTGGCCGAGGCATTCAACAAGCAGATCGGCGTCACGGGCATCGTCTTGACCCGGGTCGATGGTGACGCCCGGGGCGGCGCCGCGCTGTCGATGCGTGCTGTGACCGGCTGTCCGATCAAATTGCTCGGTGTTGGTGAACAGCTGGACGCTCTCGAGGACTTTCATCCCGACCGTCTCGCCGGCCGAATTCTCGGTATGGGCGATGTCGTGAGCCTGGTGGAAAAGGCATCGGAGACAATCGAGACCGAACAGGCAGAGAAGCTTGCGCGCAAGCTTGAAAAGGGAGAGTTCAATCTAGACGATTTGGGCGAGCAGCTCAGTCAGATGCGCAAGCTTGGAGGCCTTTCGGGTGTCATGAGCCTGCTGCCGCGCGCCGCGCAGATGAAGAGTCAAATGGCCGAGCAGAAGATCGACGACCGCATGCTCGGTCATCAGCAAGCGATTATTCAGTCGATGACCCCCGAAGAACGCCGGCGGCCGAAGCTCATTCAGGCCTCGCGCAAACGCCGCATCGCTTCGGGCTCCGGTCGGTCTGTCCAGGAGGTCAACCGCCTGCTTAAGCAGTATGTGACGATGAACAAGATGATGAAGAAGATGGGCAAGATGGGAAAGAAAGGGCTGCTGCGCAGCGGCCTTCCCGGTCAAATGCCGGGCTTCGGTCAGCGCTGAGGATTTAACTGGGCAACGGGCTCAACGGCCCGCCCAACAGAATTGAAACTCGAACGACTATCGGGAAGGGAATACCAAAAAGATGTCATTGAAAATTCGTTTGGCCCGCGGCGGTACCAAAAAACGGCCGCATTACCGGATTGTCATTGCTGATTCGCGTTCACCCCGCGACGGTCGCTTTATCGAACGTGTCGGAACCTACAATCCGATGCTGCCCAAGGATCATTCGGGGCGTGTCACGCTGAAGGAAGACCGAATTCGCCACTGGCTTTCAGTTGGCGCGCGGCCGTCCGACCGGGTTGGCCGATTCCTCGGTGCCGCGGACATTCTTGCGAAACCGCCGATACCCGAACAGACAAAGAAAAACCAGCCAAGGGCGAAGGCGCAGGAGCGCGCAAAGGAAGCCGAAGAGGCGCGCGCCGCTGCCGCTGCCGCACCGGCCGTTGAGGCGCCGGCTCCAGAAGCGCCGGAGGCAACGGATACGCCTGAGACGGACTCTGCCGACGAAACAGCCGCACCCGAGGCAACGGATACGCCTGAGACGGATTCTGCGGACGAAACAGCCGCACCCGAGGCAACGGATGCTGAGGGATCGGAAACGGCGGCAACAGCGTCCAGCGCGGACGAGGCGAGTGCCGCAGATTCAACGGACACGCCCGCAGAGGATACTCCCACGGCGGCGGCCGAAGACGAGGCGCCGGCTGAGGAAGCTCCCGTGGCAGATGATTCCGCGCCAGATGCTTCAGAATCCGAGGCGCCGGCTGAGGAAGCTCCCGTGGCAGATGATTCCGCGCCAGATGCTCCAGATGCCGAGGCGCCTGAGGCGGAGCCAACTGCCGAAACTCCCGACACCTCCCCCGAAGAGGAACCCGCAGCGGAGACAGAGACTGCTGAAGCTACGGACAAGGAAGAGAGCTCCGACGGCGGTGAGGAGCCGGAAAAGAAATAGCCAGAGCCACGAGCGGCGAATGACGAAAGCGGCAGCAAAGTCGGATAACAAAGTGTGCGTCGGGGTCGTAACCGGCGCCCACGGATTGCATGGCGCTGTTCGTATCAAGAGCTTCACCATGGAACCACATCAAATCGCGGCCTACGGACCCGTTTCCGACACATCAGGAACCCGTCAGTTTCGTCTGACCTTGATGGGGGATACAAAGGGCGTCGTGCTTGCTCGGATCGAGGGTGTGGACGATCGCGACGACGCGCAGGCGCTGGCCGGGACCGAACTCTTTGTCGATCGCGGCGTCCTCCCGGCGACAATTGAGGACGAGTTTTATTACGCCGACTTGATCGGACTTGCCGCCAAGCGATCCGATGGAGAGCTTTATGGCTCCGTAAGCGCCGTTCATAACTTTGGTGCCGGCGATATATTGGAGATCGAACGGGTAGCGGGCGCTCGCGTCATGCTGCCGTTCAACCGTGAGACCGTGCCCGAGGTCGATATTGACGCCGGGGTGCTGACTGTCGATCCGCCGCCAGGGCTCGAAGACGGCGTGGATGATCAGCCATGAGCGCCTGGACCGCACAAGTGCTGACGTTGTTTCCAGAGATGTTTCCGGGTTCGCTTCAGTATTCGCTGGCGGGCAAGGCCCTCGAACAAGGCGTGTGGGAGTTGGAAACGATGGACATTCGCGAATTCGCAAGCGATAAACACCGAACCGTCGACGACACGCCGTTCGGCGGTGGTCCCGGGATGGTTATGCGGCCCGATGTCGTCGACAGGGCGCTTGCCAAAGTCAAAGGAGGCAACGCGCCGGTTATCTATCTGACGCCGCGCGGTGAGTCTTTGAACCAGGATTTGGTGCAGAGATTGGCTCTGGGACCTGGTGTTGTGTTGTTGTGTGGACGCTATGAGGGGATCGATCAGCGCGTAATCGATCTGCATGAACTGTGCGAGGTGAGCCTCGGCGATTTCGTTTTGTCGGGAGGCGAACCGGCTGCATTGGCTTTGATCGATGCGTGCGTGCGTTTGTTGCCGGCCGTGTTGGGCGACGAACAATCGCTTGAGGAGGAGAGTTTCGAGCACGGTCTGCTTGAGTATCCGCATTACACGAGGCCGGCTGAGTGGCGGGGCATTAGCGTGCCCGAAGTCCTTTTGTCCGGCCATCACGAGCGGATTCGGGCATGGCGGACAGAGCAGGCGGAACAGGCGACAAAGGACCGGCGGCCAGACCTCTGGTCACGTCGAGCCGCTAAGAACAGCTAACGTCGATCGTCAGCGGGCAACAAATGCTTTGACGATCCGGTATCAGATAAAAAGGATGGTGTGCGATGGATACGCTTCAGCAAATCGAAAGTGAGTTGGTCGAAAAACTGCTTGCCGAACGCGGTGTTCCCGATTTTCAACCGGGAGATTCATTGCGCGTGATGGTTAAGGTCGTCGAGGGCTCGCGTGAACGTGTGCAAGCTTTCGAGGGTGTCTGCATCGGCCGCAAGAACGCCGGGGCCAACAGCGCCTTTACGGTGCGTAAGATCAGCTATGGCGAGGGCGTTGAGCGCGTTTTTCCATTGTACAGCCCGCGTATCGAGTCGATCGAAGTCGTGCGCCATGGCGATGTTCGCCGGGCGAAGCTCTATTACCTACGTGGTCGCACCGGAAAGCGCGCGCGTATTGCCGAGCGGGCCGTGCGGCGCCCGTCGCCGGACGCAAAGCCCAAGCAGGTATCGGCTGACAAGACCACCGTTGATGCCGAGAAGGGCAAAGCCGCCGAGAGCAAAACTTAAGGGCCGTCGTCGGCTAGACCACGAAAGGCAGTGCTATGGCAAAACCGCAAACCCTGTTTGACAAGATTTGGCAAAGCCATCTTATCGATCGGCAGGAAGACGGCACCTGCCTGATCTATGTCGACCGGCATCTGACGCACGAAGTAACGAGCCCACAAGCGTTCGAAGGATTGCGCGCCGCAGGCCGCTCGGTGCGCCGGCCCGACCTCACACTCGCTGTCGCCGACCATAACGTTCCGACGGAAAACCGGGCCAGCGGAATCGCCGACGAGGAAAGTCGCATCCAGGTCGAGACGCTTGAGATGAACTGCCGGGAATTCGGCATCGAGTATTTAGGCATGGATGATATCCGCCAGGGCATCGTCCACATCATCGGTCCAGAACAGGGTTTTACGCTGCCGGGCATGACGATCGTCTGCGGCGACAGTCATACCTCGACGCATGGCGCCTTCGGTGCGTTGGCCTTTGGCATCGGCACTTCTGAAGTCGAGCATGTGTTGGCGACCCAAACCCTCATTCAACAGCCGGCGGCCAACATGCGGATCAACGTTGACGGCGATTTGCCGTTGGGGGTTACGGCCAAGGATCTAATTCTCGCTGTGATCGGCCATATCGGGGTCGCGGGCGGCACCGGGCATGTCATCGAGTATGCCGGCGATGCCTTCCGGGATCTCTCGATGGCGGGTCGCATGACGGTTTGCAACATGTCGATTGAAGGCGGCGCGCGGGCCGGGCTGATCGCCCCCGACGAGACCACATTTGGCTATTTGAAGGGCCGGCCTATGGCGCCCAAAGGGGCTGCATGGGAGCAGGCTGTGGAGCATTGGAAAACGCTGCCATCCGATGCGGATGCGCAATATGACAAAGAAGTGAGCCTCGCAGCGGGTGACGTTGCGCCGCAGGTCACGTGGGGGACGAGCCCCGAGGATGTGGCGCCGATCACCGGCTCGGTTCCAGATCCTGCAGATGCGCCAGACGCGGGGCGCCGCCAGTCGATGGAGCGGTCGCTTGAGTATATGGGATTGGCGGCTGGAACAAAGCTGACCGACGTTCCTGTCGATAAGGTCTTCATCGGCTCCTGTACCAATGGCCGCATCGAGGATCTGCGTGCAGTGGCGGAAGTGGCTAACGGTCGCCGCGTCGCCGACAATGTGTACGCCATGATCGTGCCCGGTTCGGGCCTGATCAAGCAGGAGGCGGAGAAGGAAGGCCTCGATAAGATCTTTCGCGCGGCCGGATTTGATTGGCGCGAACCTGGTTGTTCCATGTGTCTGGCGATGAACGCCGATCGGCTGGAACCGGGCGAGCGCTGCGCGTCGACCTCAAATCGCAATTTCGAGGGTCGGCAAGGCCGCGGTGGGAGAACCCATTTGGTCAGCCCGGCGATGGCAGCAGCGGCGGCCGTGACGGGACATTTGACTGACATTCGCGAGTTGACAGACTGAACAGGACGCGGAGCCGTTGGCGATTGGAACCAGAGAATTGACGGAAAACAATGGATAAATTCACAACGCTGACCGGTGTTGCAGCGCCGCTGGACATGATCAACGTCGATACCGACAAGATCATTCCCAAGCAGTTTCTCAAGACCATCAAGCGAACCGGTCTGGGACGCAATTTGTTCGACGAGATGCGGTATCGACCGGACGGAACCGAAGTTCCAGAATTTGTCTTGAATCAACAGGCCTACCGAAATTCCAAGGTGATAATCGCCGGCGAAAATTTCGGCTGCGGCTCGTCGCGCGAACACGCGCCCTGGGCGCTCCTCGATTTCGGAATTCGCTGTGTGATCGCGCCCTCGTTCGCCGACATCTTTTACAACAATTGCTTCAAGAACGGTGTGCTGCCCATCGCCTTGCCGCAGGAACAGATCGACGAGTTGATGGAGGATGCCAAGAACGGCGCCAACGCAATCTTTACGATCGACCTGGAGGCGCAAGAGATCGTGCGTCCCGACGGCGGCCGTGTGAGTTTCGAGATCGGCGCGTTTCGCAAGCATTGCCTGCTCAATGGCCTGGACGATATCAGTCTGACAATGCAGAAGGCCGATGCAATCAAGCACTTCGAAGAGAGTCAAAAGAAAGCGCAACCCTGGTCTTAAGGTGCGCCGGCGGGTGCCGTCGGTGACGCCGTAGGCGGAACCGCGCGTGACAACCAGGATGCAATGATGGCTGCGAATAAGAAACTGTTGATCTTACCCGGCGATGGTATCGGGCCCGAGGTTATGGCGCAGGTCGAACGCGTCATCGATTGGTTCGCAAAACATCGGGCGATCGGCTTCGAAGTCTCCCACGGCCTTATCGGCGGCGCTTCTTACGATGCGCACGGGACGCCGCTGTCCGACGAGACATTGGCGGACGCTATGTCGGTCGACGCAGTGCTCTTGGGTGCGGTCGGCGGTCCACAATACGATTCGGCGCCGCGCGAACTCCGACCCGAGGCAAGCCTGCTGCGGATTCGCAAGGAGATGGATCTATTCGCCAATCTTCGACCGGCAAAGGTCTTCGATGCCCTGCTCGATGCCTCTTCGCTGAAGCCAGAGGTCATCCAGGGGCTCGATATCTTGATTGTCCGCGAGTTGACATCGGGCGTCTATTTCGGCCAGCCGCGGGGCATTGAAACGCTGGCTGACGGGTCGCGGCGCGGCTTCGATACTCAAGTCTATACCGACGCTGAAATCAGACGCGTTGCTGCGGTTGCCTTTGAACTTGCCCGCGCGCGCGGCGGTAAGGTGCATTCGGTCGAAAAGGCAAATGTCATGGAAACCGGTGTATTTTGGCGCGAGGAGGTCACCAAGTTGCATCAGCAGGATTATGCCGATGTGGCGCTTGAGCACATGTATGCCGACAACTGCGCGATGCAGCTCGTGCGAAACCCCAAACAGTTCGATGTAATCGTCACCGACAATTTGTTCGGAGATTTGCTGTCGGACTGTGCGGCGATGGCAACTGGATCGCTCGGTATGCTGCCGTCGGCGTCGTTGGGGGCGGTCGACGAAGCGGGTCGGCGTCGCGCGCTTTATGAACCCGTGCACGGCAGCGCGCCGGATATCGCTGGCCAGGGGCTCGCAAATCCGTTGGCGAGCGTCCTGTCATTTTCCATGTTGCTTCGCTACTCCTTCGGACTGGACGAGGACGCGGAATTAATTGAGACCGCGACGGAGCGCGTGCTCGGTGCAGGTTCCCGTACGCCAGATATCATGGCTGCGTCCGCGACGCAGGTCTCGACCGCGACGATGGGCGACGCGGTTTTGACGGAATTGGACGGTTTGGCACGCTAAAGCCGAAGACTTGCCGCACCAATCCGGCTGCGCTATCTTAGCGTTATCTTATATGTCTAACTGATGAAGGGGTCCTTGTGATGAACAAGCTTCTCCTCCCCGCGTTGGCGGGAATTGCGGTTGCTGGTTTAGCTGTCGGAGCCCAGGCGGGCTCTGAGGGATTTGGTGGTCCCGGATGCGCCTGGAGCGTAAGCAAGCAACAGGTCGTTCACACGCCTATGCCGACTGCCGCGCAACTTCTTAAATTGACGAGGGTTCCCAAGAAAGACGGCGATTCGCCGTTGGAGGCATATCTGAAAACCGTGCCGACGGGGAAAATGACGGGCAGCTGAGCGCAGCCCAAAGGATAGCCGAATTCGGGGTCGCCGTTTTGGCGACCCTTTTTCGTAGGACACAGTCGCATTCGTCCGCATTCGTCGTTCGACGTTGCGGCGGCGTTCAAAGCGACCCGCTGAAATGAAAACGGACACTGATTATGGGATATAGAGTTGCTGTGGTTGGCGCGACGGGAAATGTTGGCCGCGAGATCCTGTCGACCTTGGCGGAGCGAAATTTTCCGGCCGATGACGTCGCGGCTATAGCCTCGGAGCGATCCCTTGGCCAGATGGTTTCTTTTGGCGAGGACGATGAACTGAAAGTTGCTGACCTGGACCAGTTTGACTTTAAGGGATTCGACATTGTGCTCTCGTCGACTGACGCCAAGGTATCTGCAGTGCATACTCCGCGCGCAGCAAAGGCTGGCGCCGTAGTTATAGACAACACGTCGCATTTCCGTATGGATCCAGACGTGCCGTTGGTCGTGCCGGAGGTCAATGGCGACAAAATTTCGGACTTTGGCAAACGCAATATTATCGCCAACCCGAATTGTTCGACGATCCAGATGGTCGTTGCGCTGAAGCCATTGCACGATCTCGCCACCATCCGGCGTGTATCGGTTGCGACCTATCAGTCCGTATCTGGCGCCGGCAAGTCGGCGATGGACGAACTCTTCAAGCAAACCCGCGCCATCTTTGTGAATGATCTGATCGCCAACGAGCTGTTTCCACGACAAATAGCCTTCAACGTCATCCCACACATCGATGATTTCATGGAAGACGGATCCAGCAAAGAAGAGTGGAAGATGGTTGTCGAAACGAAGAAGATCCTGGATCCAAAGATCAAAGTGAGCGCGACCTGCGTACGCGTTCCTGTGTTCATTGGGCATGCGGAGGCAATCAACGTGGAATTTGAGCGGCCGATCGATGCGGCCCAGGCGCGTCGTGCACTAGCCGCGGCGCCTGGGGTTTCTATGATCGATCGCGCTGAGCCCGAGACCTATGCGACACCGGTCGAGTGCGCAGGTGAAGATGCAGTCTTCGTAAGCCGAGTTCGCGAGGACTCGACGCTGGAATACGGCCTCAACATGTGGGTGGTCTCCGACAACCTGCGTAAGGGTGCGGCGCTTAATGCCGTACAGATCGCAGAGGCGTTGGTCGAGGGTCACTTGGCGCGCGTTGCCTGATCAGCGTTGTGGCTGCTCAATGGAGTGCTGTGGGCGAGGATCGTGGCACAGCCGATGTGCCTTCGGGCGCGAATTCAATGCCCAAGGAAGCAGACCGCATATTTGTTGCTGCCCTGCGCCATCACAAGGCCGGTCGGACAGCAAAGGCCGTCGTGCTCTACCAACGAGTTACGCGGACCACACCCGAATTCGCGCCGGCCTGGACTAACCTGGGCGTCGCACTTCGAGCGCTCGGTCGATACGACGCGGCGATCGCTTGCCTGAGTCGAGCTGTGAGCCTTGCTCCTGAGGATGCGGCAGCGCACTCGAATTTGGCGAACGCTCTGCGGTCCGTTGGTCGGCTAAGCGAAGCAGCGGATTGTCACCGTACATCACTCGAACTTTCGCCAGACGCCGCGGGCACCCACTACAATTTTGCACTTGTGCTTCGCGACAGCGGGGATATCGCTGCCGCAATGCAACAGTTTGAGCGGGCTGAGGAGCTCGGCTACCGCTCTGCCGATCTGCATTGGGACCGTGCGCTGGCGTATCTGACCAATGGTGAACTGGTGCGTGGATTTGCGGACTACGAATGGCGCTGGCGATTACCAGAGGTAGAAGCGCGTCCGCTACCGGGTTCGTCGTGGAAAGGCGAGTCGCTGGAAGGCCGCACGCTGTTTGTTTACGCAGAGCAGGGCTTCGGCGACACCATACAGTTTTCCCGCTATGTCCTTGCGTTAGCCGGACGGGCCGGGCAGGTCGTCTTTGAGTGCCAGGCAGCACTTTTTCGCCTGTTGTCCAGTAGCCAAGAATTTTCTCGGGTCAAACTCATAGAACAGGGTGAGAAGCTTCCCGCGTACGACTTTCACGTGGCTCTTCTAACCTTGCCGCACTTGGTTGGCACGTCACTCTCCACGATACCAGTGGAAATTCCTTATCTTATGCCGCCATCCGGCATCGAAAACCCGCTTTCACGTCGCGCAGGACTTACGGTCGGGCTTGCATGGACGGGCAAATCGACACACCGAAACGACCGCAACCGCCCGATCGGGCTCGCACAGTTCGCGCCGCTTCTGCAAGTGCCGCATGTCAATTTTGTAAGCCTGCAGGTCGGAACCGCGGCGCGCGAAATCGCGGCGCTTGGATATAGCTCGGTTATTGAGAATTTAGCGCCAAGTATCACGGATTTTGCGGACACTGCGTCGGTAATCAACGCAATCGATCTGGTAATCAGTGTCGACAGCGCGGTCGTACACCTTGCCGGCGCACTTGGACGACCAGTCTGGGCCTTGATTCCCTTTGTTCCCGATTGGCGATGGATGCTGCAGCGCGAAGACAGCCCATGGTATCCAAGCATAAGCCTGATGCGGCAACGGGCGCCGGGCGAGTGGGCCGAACTCTTGCAGCGTGTCGGCGAACGCCTCTCGCGCTATCGTTAACGTTACACGACACACCTCGGCATTTAATAAATACGCTTATGAAAATAGTCTCGTCCAACGGCATTTAATAAGCATACTTAGTTATAACTCATTGGCCGGCGTTTGACTGCACGATATGGTGCAGCCCATCTGCCGTCGTGAGGGCTCATCAAACACATCATATTGTGTCATTTCCGGCAACATTCCCAAAATATGGTTGTTCCGTTGAGTCGGCGCTGATATAGGAGAGGCGTCGGGGGAGACACCCGGGCGACCAAGATCTCCAAGGGTGACACCAACGTATCCGGCCGCAACCGGATACTCCCGACGCCTCAAGAGCCCGAAGGGCTCCAGCATCGTGCGAGCGGACTGCCACCGGCACCACGCCCCTACACCCGCAGTCACCCTGGCAATCGGACTGCTGGCGAGGGCCGCTTCGCGATCCGGAATTGTGTATTCCAAATCACGGCCAGGCTGGAAGACCGGCCAACCTTGCAGACATGTCGCGCCTTCGCGCACGGCCGGAGATGCTTCAGCATTTCCAACCGAGCCCGATTGAACACCGCAGGGAGGGCAGTGCAACCGGGCTAGACCATTTGCCGGCCGCGAAGGCAGGCGCACAGTCCTTCTCGCGAAGTATGCGAATTCCTCCACGCAAACCGATCCTTCGCAGAAGGCCCGGGCTCACCCTCGCCGCCAACGGGATCAGAAGACCCCGCCGACAGAGGTGACGCATCGATACACTCCGCGTGGAGGGTATCGACACGGCGTGACGGAAAACATGCTCCGCCAATCGCTTCCGAGGCCGCCCGATCCATCATTGGACGCTCCGGACGTCTCACGGGCACAAGGGAATTCGGCGCAATCCCCCTGCAATCGGTCGACCTCCCCTAAAGGAAAGGCCACCGGAAGCGAAGCGCCGAATATCCGCAACTCGCTGCGCAAGGCTTGCACCTTCGCCGACCAACCGCAGCACGGCCTTTCGTGGAAAGGGGATGCTGCGGTGGCCTCCAGCCGCAATCCACATTGGAATGCTGGACCGGATCGAGGCGGACCACGGCACGGTAGCGACGCGGTCTCCTACCGACGGACTGATCTACCGAACGGCAGACAACCGCCGGAGCCGAACGGCACAGACCGAAGATCGGCCGCGCCGTCCCCGAGGTCTCACTGCGGATCACCGTTGAGAGTGGTGGTCAACTCAAGAGCAAACCACCCATCCACGACATCACCGAATTGAGGACATCGGCGCTTTCACGTGCTAAAGAAATGGTTTAGGGTCCGGACTCATTACAGCCACCAGATGACGGCGGCGGCAAGGGCGATTGCGGCGATGAAGTTTTTGATGTTGCGGTCGAAGCGGGTGGCTATACGGCGCCAGTCCTTGAGGCGGCAAAACATGCGCTCGATGATGTTGCGCTGCCTGTAGACGGTCTTGTCATAATGGTATTGGACCTTGCGGTTCTTGCGCGGTGGGATGACGGCCGTGGTTCCACGTTCTGCCAGCCAGTCGCGCAGGGCTTTGCTGTCATAGCCCTTGTCGGCGACGAGTTCGGCGGCGGGCGGCATGGCTTCGATACAGCGCTGGGCGACCTTGCAATCATGGACGTTTCCTGGTGTCAGGAGCAGGACGAGGGGCCTGCCTTTCGCATCGCAGACAGCGTGGAGCTTGGTGTTGCGGCCCCCCTTGGTGCGGCCGATGCCATGGGCCAAGGCCCCCCTTTTCCGCCGCCGGCGCAGCGATGAACCTTGATGCAGGTTGAATCGGTGAACAGCCGGTCGGGGGCGTCTTCGCCGCCCGCCAGCGCGCTGAATATCCGTTCCCAGATGCCGCGCTCCGCCCAGCGTACAAAGCGGTTGTAGAGCGTCTTCTTCGGTCCGTAGACCTCACGCGGACAGTCGGCCCAGCGCCCGCCATTCCTCAGGGCATGGACGATCCCGCTCAGCACCCGGCGATCGTCAACGCGCGCCATGCCGCGCGTATCCGTCGGCAAAAGCGGCCCAATCCGAGCCCATTGCGCATCCGAAAACCAAAAGAAATCCGACATTTCCATCGCCTCCTCGCTGGAAACAATGAATCATGCCAGCCCCGCTTTGGGAATCCCCTTAATGGGTCCGGACCCTAGATATTTGATGAATAAGTCTACAAGAAACTTGGTCATTACCTTAAAAAACTGTGCATAATTTTTACGTTTACCCACAATACATCAACAATACATCCACAGAGTTATCCACAATTCATTCTTTAGAAGTAATGATTTTTGTCTCTCTGCGGGACTTTTTTGCACTGTTGCCGTCATTTCGAGACGGGATTCGCTTTCGGTATCCATTCTCTCGCGTTGACTTACATGGGTAAGCCGACAATGATGGCGACTTCTTTCAAGGGCGGAAATTCAAAGACGCCGTCAGGCCCCCTATAAGGCGCGATAACGGGGATCGCCCATGTCCATCGAAAATCGGCCTTTATCGCCGCATTTGCAGGTCTATAAGTGGCTGTGGACGATGATGTTCTCGATCGTTCATCGGGCGACGGGCGTCGCGCTGGCCGTGGGCACTCTGGTGCTTGTGTGGTGGCTCCTAGCGTTGGCGTCGGGCCCGGAGGCCTTCGCCTTTGCGCAGACGATGCTTGGATCGATTGTCGGGCGCCTAGCTCTATTGGGCTGGACCTGGTCGCTATTTTATCACCTGGCAAACGGCGTTCGCCATTTGGTATGGGACATCGGCTGGGGGTTCGAACTTGGCGTCGCACAGGCATCGGGCTGGTTTGTCGTCGTGATATCGATCGTCTTGACGCTCGCAGCCTGGGGACTTGGTTACATGGTGCTTGGAGGTTGAGAAGGTGAGTTACCGAACTCCGCTCGGCAATGCGCGTGGACTTGGCTCTGCAAAGAGTGGTGCACATCACTGGTGGATGCAGCGGCTGACAGCGATTGCGCTCGTTCCACTTACGCTTTGGTTCATCGCGTCGCTCATCCAGCTTACCGGTGCCGATCATCAAACCGCCACGACGTGGCTAGCCAGCCCGACCCAGTCGGTGCTCATGTTGCTGCTGATTGCGGCCACATTTCATCACATGCAATTGGGACTGCAGGTCGTTGTCGAGGACTATGTTCATTCCGAGAGCAGCAAGATCGTTGTACTCATTCTGACAAAGCTTGCTAGCGTGCTGTTGGCTGCTGCCGCCGCTTTCGCCGTGCTGAAGATTGCCTTCGGAGGTTAAGCGCGAATGCCCGAGGCCTATCCCCTAGAAGATCATACCTACGACGTTGTGGTAATCGGTGCCGGTGGCGCGGGATTGCGCGCGACCTTCGGCATGGCCGAAGCCGGCCTGCGAACCGCATGCATTACCAAGGTTTTTCCAACGCGTAGCCACACGGTTGCGGCGCAGGGCGGAATTTCAGCCGCGCTCGGAAATATGGGCGAGGACGACTGGCGTTGGCACATGTACGACACGGTAAAAGGATCCGACTGGCTCGGCGACCAGGATGCGATCGAATATATGTGCCGCGAGGCCGCACCGGCCATCATCGAGCTCGAGCATTACGGCTTGCCGTTTAGCCGTACCGCTGACGGACGCATCTATCAGCGCGCATTTGGCGGCATGACGACTCGTTATGGCGAGGGCATGGCACAGCGGACCTGCGCCGCAGCCGACCGAACCGGGCATGCCATGCTGCACACGCTGTACCAGCAGGCGCTAAAGCACCAAGCGGAGTTTTTCATCGAGTATTTGGCGATCGATCTGATGATGGATGAAGACGGCGCGTGCTGTGGTGTCGTTGCCTGGAATCTCGACGACGGAACCATCCATCGGTTCCGCGCAAAGGAGACTGTGCTGGCGACCGGCGGCTACGGTCGAGCCTATTTCTCGTGCACGTCGGCGCATACCTGTACTGGCGACGGTGGCGGGATGGCGCTTCGTGCCGGCCTACCGTGTCAGGACATGGAGTTCATCCAGTTTCATCCGACAGGCATCTACGGTGCCGGGTGCCTCATCACAGAGGGCGTGCGCGGTGAAGGTGGCTATCTGACAAACTCCGAGGGCGAACGCTTCATGGAGCGCTACGCTCCTTCAGCCAAAGATTTAGCCAGCCGCGATGTCGTGAGCCGGGCGATGACAATTGAGATTCGCGAAGGCCGCGGTTTTGGCGCTAAGGAAGATCATATTCACTTGCATCTCGAACATCTCGATCCGTCGATCGTCAACGAGCGGCTGCCGGGGATCTCCGAGACAGCCAAGATTTTCGCTGGCATCGACGTGACGCGCGAGCCGATACCGGTGCTCCCGACCTGCCACTACAATATGGGTGGCGTACCGACCAATTATCACGGTGAAGCGGTCACGCTGAAGGATGGCGATCCCGACGCTGTTGTGGAGGGGCTAATGGCGGTCGGCGAGGCCGCCTGCGTGTCGGTGCAT
The DNA here is from genome assembly GCA_963664465.2 of Alphaproteobacteria bacterium. Lineage (GTDB taxonomy): Bacteria > Pseudomonadota > Alphaproteobacteria > UBA8366 > CAVOAK01 > CAVOAK01. Next base: position 470,900 of record CAXXSU010000002.1, read on the forward strand.
GGCGCCAACCGATTGGGTTCGAACTCACTGCTGGACCTCGTAGTCTTCGGGCGCGCGGCGGCGATACGATGCGCCGAGAAGATCGATAAGAGCGAGGCCCACAAAGACTTGCCAAAGGATGTGGGCGGGCTGGCGCTTGCGCGGCTCGACAAGGCGCGAAATGCAAATGGCGGCACTCCGACGGCTGCATTGCGCCTCGAGATGCAGAACATCATGCAGTCCAACTGCGCGGTATTCCGGACTGGCGAAATCCTTGAAGAAGGCGTGCAACTGCTCGAAGGGGCGTGGAGTAAAAGGTCCGATCTACGGGTCAGCGATCGCTCGTTGATCTGGAATTCCGATCTTGTTGAGACGCTTGAGCTCGACAATCTGCTTTATCAGGCGAAGATTTCGATACACGCCGCGCTGCGGCGGCAGGAATCGCGTGGTGCGCACGCGCGTGAAGACTTCGCCGATCGCGACGATGAGAACTGGCTCAATCATTCGGTCTCTTGGTGCGGCGAGGACGGTAAGGTGCGGATCGAGGACCGTCCGGTGCACATGCAGCCGATGTCCAACGACGTTCAATCGTTCCCGCCGAAGGCGCGGGTTTACTGACGGGCGAGAGGGAAACCGATGGTTGAGTTCAGGCTTCCGCGCAATTCGAGGGTTCAGAAAGGTCAAACCTGGCCGGCGCCGCAAGGTGCGTCGCGGACCAAGACCTTCCGCGTATACCGCTGGAACCCGGACGACGGAAACAATCCTCGGATCGACACCTACCAGGTTGATCTCGACGACTGTGGCCCGATGGTTCTCGATGCGCTAATAAAAATCAAAGATGAAGTCGACGCCAGCTTGACCTTTCGCCGGTCGTGCCGCGAAGGCGTATGTGGCTCCTGCGCCATGAATATCGATGGCACGAACACGCTGGCCTGCACCAAGTTTACGTCTGAAATATCCGGCGCAGCGAAAATTTACCCACTACCGCATTTGAAGGTTGTGAAGGACCTGGTGCCGGATCTGACCAATGCCTATGCGCAGCTTGCTTCAGTCGAACCGTGGATGAAGACGCAAACGCCGCCGCCGCCGGACTCCGAGCGTCTGCAATCAGAAGATGACCGACGCCGGCTCGACGGCCTCTACGAATGTATCCTCTGCTTCTGCTGCACGACGAGTTGCCCAAGTTACTGGTGGAATGAAGATCGCTATTTGGGTCCGGCAATTTTGCTGCAGGCGTACCGTTGGATTGCAGATTCCCGTGATGAGTATACCGGGGAGCGACTCGACGCACTGGAAGATCCATTCAGACTCTACCGGTGTCATACGATCATGAATTGTTCCCAGACGTGCCCGAAGGCCCTCAATCCCGCGAAGGCAATCGCAGAAATTAAGAAATTGATGATCCAGCGCCAAATGTAGGCGTAACTAGCGCGTCGTCAGCTGCTTTGGAGTCGCTCGTCTCTCGTCTGCTGTTTGGATCTTAGAGAACAACGACTCAAACCAACGAGATGTCACCCTCGATGACCGTCTCGACGCCAGCGGCCTCAACGGTGAGCGTCATGCGGGCGGACAGTGTTTCGTTGCCCTTAAGCTTTCCTGAATTTACGGCCTCACGCACCGCCGTCTCGATTTCGCGCTGCGAGTTCACACCGACCTTCTTGAGAAACTTCCGGACCTGCATGTTAAAGGTGTCTTCGTCCATTTTTTCATCCTCCGGTTTGCGGTCTGCCGGTGCCCATTATTTCGACAGTCCGCACCCGCGGCAATGACTCGATTGATGATAAGCGCTCGACTTGGACGTGTCGGCAAGGCATAAACCGACGATGCTGATGGCGCAATTCGGTCACGCGGACGAGGCTTATTGGAGCCGATGAATTCGAGATTCTGGCTGCAGGTAAATCGGGTTCTGGTGGCAAAACTGTGCGTTGGACTTTCGCTGCTAATAGCGCCCGCGGTACAGGCAGGCGGCAAGCCCGGATACTATATCGCGGTTCGTAGTATTGCGGCGTCCTCCTCGATGGACGACGTCACCGGCAAGGCGTTTTCCAATACGCTCAACCTGCAGAATGACAGCGACGAAGTGGCCGGTTTGGGCGGTACGATCGGCTACAAGTGGAACAACCTTCCGCTACACAGCGAGATTGAGGTCACGCATCGCTTCCACTTCGACTTCGATACGCGGGACGACGGTCCTGCCGATGCGGATACCGGCTATGAAGCGAATGTCGACACTATCGCGGTGTTATTCAACCTGCTCTACGATTTCCGCCTCGACGGGCGGTTCACGCCCTACATCGGCGGGACACTTGGTTGGGCCCATAATTCGGCCGATACCGAGCGCCGGGTTATCAATACCGGAGCCCTGACCACCAGGGAGACGGCGACCGACAACCTCGCATGGGGTGGAATGGCGGGCATCGTTTGGGATTTCGATGCGCACTGGGGAGCCGATTTTGCTTACCGTTACATCAACTTGGGAGAGGTCGATACCGGCGTCTTTGCGGGTGGCGATAGTGTCACTGCCGAAGACTATATCTCGCACGATTTGCTTGTCTCGCTTCTTTATCGCTTCTGACGGCTCAGCCGCGTCGACGAACAGCCCAGCCCGCTACGCCCTATCGCTCGAAGGCTCGATACCGCGATGACCGAGGGACCCTTGTTTGCCTATCGCGCGTTACGTCGGTCCGGCACGCTTAACAGCCCGTTGACGAAGTCTTCCCTGGACGAAGTCGGCATGGTCTGATTCTCTGGTGTCCTGGCCTGAAGGGGGGTTCGCTGATGGCGATGGGACAGCAGAAGGATCGTCAGGGGGACTTGATGGTGAGCTGGTCGGAGATGCCGCGCTCGCCTGGTCATGTATTTTACGACCGCCTGCAGTTGGTACTGATCGAGGGCGGCTTCGACGGCTTCGCCGAGGCGGTCTGCCAGCCCTATTACGCGGCCAGGATGGGGGCGCCTTCGGTGCCACCCGGGCGCTACTTCCGTATGCACCTGGTGGGCTACTTCGAGGGTATCGACTCTGAGCGTGGGCTGGAGTGGCGCTGCTCGGATTCCCTGTCGCTACGGGAGTTCCTGCTGTTGGAGATGCGGGAACGGGTGCCGGACCATTCCTGGCTGTCACGGACCCGCGCGCGCCTGCCCCATGAAGTCCACACGGCGGTGTTTGACTGGGTCCTGGCGCTGATCGCCGAGGCGGGTCTGGTGAAGGGCGAGCGCATCGGGGTGGATGCCTCGACCATGGAGGCCAACGCGGCGCTGCGCAACATCGTGCGGAGGGACACGGGCGAGGGTTACCGGGGGATGCTGGAGCGCTTGGCCCAGGAGAGCGGTATCGAGACACCCACGGCTGAGGACCTGGCGCGTCTGGACCGCAAGCGCAAGGGCAAGAAGCTCTCGAACCAGGACTGGGTTTCCAGGAGCGACCCCGAGGCCAAGATCGCCAAGATGAAGGACGGCACCACGCACCTGGCCTACAAGCCCGAGCACGCGGTGGATCTGGACACCGGCGCGGTGGTGGCGGCGGAGCTGCACCCGGCCGACGAGGGCGATACGACAACGCTTCCCAAGACCCTGGCGGCGGCCGAGGCAAACCTCGAGGCGGTGGATGTGGCGCCGACGGCCGAAGATCCGGCCGAATGTGTGACCGATAAGGGCTACCACTCACGGTTGGTCTTGAAGGCGCTCGACGACGGCCCCTGGAAGAGCCGGATCTCCGAGCCCAAGCAGAAGGGTTTTGCGCGCTGGCACGGAGATGATGCGGCTCGCCGGGCGGTCACCAACAACCGGACCCGGCTGTTATCGGGGGTGGCCAGGGAAGCCTTCAAGCTGCGCGCCGAGATCGTCGAGCGCTCCTTTGCCCACAACCTCGATCGCGGCGGTATGCGCCGGACCTGGCTTCGGGGCCGCGAGAACGTGCACAAGCGATACCTGCTTCACGTCGCCGGCCACAACCTATCGTTGCTGATGCGCCAACTCATCGGCGCCGGCACCCCGAAGGAGGCCGTGGCGGGCGGAATTGGCGCCTTGTTCGTGCTTGTTACGCCCGCTGGAGCCGTCCTGGTCGTTCAGATCGTCCTCATCGTCTCGGAGGATGGCGAAACCGCCTTCGCCGCGATATGCTTCGCCGTGGCGTGAAACCCGGTCAATGACGCCTTTTTCAACGGGCTGTTAAGCCTGATCCGGTGCAAGAACTGGCAGCGGAGAAGCTACAGAGCCTCCACCACGCGCTTCACGGGCATGTCCCTTCAAGCGGTATTTCCGGCTGGAAGGCGCGGTTTGGGCTTTCCCGCCGCCGCGAAGAACCGCCGCAGGGTCTCTACATCTACGGTGGCGTCGGCCGCGGCAAGTCCATGATGATGGATCTGTTGTTTGATTCGGCGCCGGTCGAACGCAAACGACGCGTGCATTTTCATGCCTTCATGATCGAAGTGCACGACGCCATTCATCGTTGGCGCAAGCAGGAGAGCACCAAGCGCGGCGGCGATCCAATCGCCCTGGTTGCGTCGTCATTGGCGGACCAGGCATGGCTGCTGTGTTTTGACGAGTTTCATGTGACCGATATTACCGATGCCATGATCCTGGGACGTCTGTTCGAGGCGCTGTTCGCCCATGGTGTAGTCGTCGTGGCGACATCCAACTGGCCGCCTGACGATCTTTATAAGGACGGACTCCAACGCGAGCTATTCGTGCCATTTATTGCGCTTATCAAGGAAAAGCTCGACCTGTTGAGCCTGGCCGGCGAGACGGATTATCGCTTGGCGCGGCTTAAGACGATGCAGGTTTACACGGTGCCGCTCGGCGCCGAGGCGACCGCGCTCCTCGAGAAAGATTTTCAGCTGCTTACCGAGGGTGCTGCCGTCGAATCGGATCGGATTGAGGTCAAGGGCCGTACGCTCGACGTTACACGGTCGGCTCGTGGTGTTGCCTGGTTGTCATTTGAAGAGCTTTGCGAGCGGCCGCTCGGAGCGGAAGACTATCTCGCCGTGGCGCAGCGCTATCACACCCTCATTATGGATGGTGTCCCAACGCTGGATGCAAGCAAACGCAACGAGGCAAAACGCTTCATGACACTGATCGACGCGCTCTACGAGGCGAAGGTCCATCTGATCCTTGCCGCCGCAGCTTTGCCCGATGAGATCTACCCAAGTGGCAGCCACGCATTCGAATTTCAACGCACCGCCAGCCGGCTCACCGAAATGCAGTCGCCCGAGTATATCGATACGCCGCATCGCTATGCGGCGGCATAGGGTCGAACATGACGCCGCAGTCGGCGCCTGAGTCGAGAATCTCCGGGTGTATGCCGATACTGCATTCCTTGCGTGGTTCCGGGATTCGCGCTAGGTAGCGCAAAAGGCGAATCGGTCGGGTGCGCAAATATTCGAAACCGACCAGGCAGTTGGGGAGGATCTCATGGCACGCAACAAGATTGCGCTTATCGGCGCTGGCAATATTGGCGGCACGTTGGCACTGCTCGCCGGCCTTAAGGATCTCGGTGATGTGGTTCTGTTCGATGTCGTAAAAGGCGTACCTCAGGGCAAAGCACTGGACCTTGCCGAGGCCTCGCCAGTTGAGGGTTTCGACACGGCATTTGCAGGCGCCAATTCGTACGGTGCGATTCGCGGCGCCGACGTAGTCATTGTCACAGCAGGCATTCCCCGAAGGCCTGGGATGAGCCGCGACGACTTGATAGGAATCAATACTGGCGTCATGCAGCAGGTCGGCGCAGGCATCAAGAAGAACTGTCCCAAGGCCTTCGTCATCTGCATCACTAATCCGCTCGACGTGATGGTTGGCATATTGCGCGATGCGACGGGCTTGCCCCACCGCAAGGTGGTCGGTATGGCCGGCGTCCTCGACAGCGCGCGCTTCCGCTACTTCCTTGCCCAGGAGTTCGGCGTTTCGATCAACGATGTCACGGCGTTTGTGTTAGGCGGACATGGCGACACCATGGTGCCGTTGGTGCGCTATTCGGCAGTCGCTGGTATTCCCGTTCCTGACGTCATCAAGATGGGCTGGACGACAAAAGACCGGATCGAAAAGATTGTTCAGCGTACGCGTGACGGCGGCGGCGAAATTGTCGGCCTTCTTAAAACCGCTTCGGCCTTCTATGCGCCCGCGTCCTCGGCGATCGAGATGGCTGAAGCCTATCTCCGGGACAAGAAGCGGGTGCTGCCGTGCGCCGCCTACGTCAAGGGAGCCTACGGACTAAAAGGACTCTATGTCGGCGTTCCTGTGATTATCGGCGCTGGCGGTGTTGAGCGAATTGTTGAGATTTCGCTGAACGCGTCCGAGAAGGCGATGTTCAAGAAATCCGTGAACGCGGTTCGTGCGCTCTCAAAAATCGCAGAGCGCGTGCAAAAAGCGGCAAAGGCCAAGGCGCCAGCCAAGCGAAAACCCGCTCGGAAACGAGCTAAGCGAAAGTAGTGCCTGCCTTGTCGGAGTCACGGCACCGAAATAACATCCGAGCGAGACCAGATGAATATTCATGAATATCAGGCCAAGGGATTGCTCAAGTCGTATGGCGTTGTGGTTCCGAATGGTGGCATTGCCTTCAGCGTCGAAGAGGCGGACAAGATAGCGCAAGACCTGGGTGGTCCGGTTTGGGTTGTGAAGAGCCAGATCCACGCCGGCGGACGCGGCGCGGGTCGCTTCAAGGACAATCCGGAGGGCAAAGGTGGCGTCCGGGTCGTGCAATCGCTCGATGACGTCAAGGAAGCGGCTTCGGAGATGTTGGGTCACGTGCTGGTGACGCGACAGACGGGCCCATCCGGCAAGGAAGTGAAGCGGATTTATGTCGAGGAAGGCTGCGAAATACAGCGTGAGCTTTATCTCAGCATGCTTGTCGACCGACAAAGCGGCCGTGTCACCGTCATGGCGTCGACCGAGGGCGGGATGGAGATCGAAGAAGTCGCCGCCAAGACGCCTGAAAATATCATCATGGTCGCCATCGACCCGGTGATCGGAATGGCGCCATTCTATGCGCGCAAGGTCGCTTTCGGTCTCGGGCTCGAGGGCACACAGGTCAGAGGTGCGGTCAACCTTCTATCGGGCCTCTATAAGGTCTTTACGAGCCTCGACGCGAGCCTCATCGAGATCAACCCGCTGGTCGTCACAGGCGATGGCGGTGTGCTTGCGCTCGACGCAAAGATGAACTTCGATGACAACGCGCTATTCCGGCATAAAGAAGTGCTCAAGCTGCGCGACGTAGACGAGGAGGACCCGGCCGAAGCGGAGGCCTCCGAACACGATCTCAACTACATAACGCTCGATGGCAATATCGGCTGCATGGTGAATGGCGCCGGCCTGGCCATGGCGACGATGGACATCATTAAGTTGTATGGCGGCGAGCCCGCGAATTTCCTCGACGTTGGCGGCACCGCCGACAAGGAGCGCGTGACGGCGGCGTTCAAGATCATCCTTTCAGACCCGAGCGTAGAGGGCATTTTGGTTAATATATTCGGTGGCATTATGCGCTGCGACGTAATCGCCGAGGGTGTCGTCGAAGCGGCACGCGAGGTCTCAATCAAGGTTCCGCTGGTTGTTCGCCTCGAAGGAACGAATGTCGATATGGGCAGAAAGATCCTGGCAGAATCGGGGCTTGCGATTACCTCTGCCGACGATCTGGACGATGCCGCCAAGAAGGTCGTCGAAGAAGTGGCGGGGTCGCACTGATGGCCGTCCTCATAAATAGCGACACCAAGGTTATTTGCCAGGGGTTCACCGGTTCGCAAGGAACCTTCCACTCGGAACAGGCGATTGCCTACGGCACGTCGATGGTGGGTGGCGTAACGCCCGGCAAAGGGGGAACGACGCATCTCGACTTGCCGGTATTCGATACGGTGGCCGAGGCTGTCGCCACGACCGGCGCCAACGCTTCGGCAATCTATGTACCGCCTGCCTTCGCTGCCGATGCGATACTTGAAGCCATAGATGCGCAAGTCGCGCTCATCGTTTGCATCACCGAAGGCGTTCCTGTGGTCGACATGGTTCAGGTGAAGCGCGAACTTGAAGGTTCGTCCTCTCGTCTTGTCGGGCCGAATTGTCCGGGTGTGATTACTCCCGATGAATGCAAGATAGGCATCATGCCGGGTCACATTCACCTGCGCGGCAAAATTGGCATCGTCTCGCGCTCCGGCACGCTGACCTATGAGGCCGTGGCGCAGACGACGGCGGTTGGCCTTGGCCAGTCGACCTGTATCGGCATTGGCGGCGATCCCGTAAACGGCACCAATTTTATCGATTGTCTGGACCTGTTTCTGGCCGATCCCGAGACCGAGGGCGTTATCATGATCGGTGAGATTGGCGGGAGTGAAGAGGAGGACGCTGCCGAATTCATTAAGCAGTCAAAAACCAAGAAACCTGTAGCCAGTTTCATCGCGGGAGTTACGGCGCCACCTGGTCGCCGCATGGGCCACGCAGGGGCAATTATCTCTGGCGGCAAGGGCGGCGCTGGCGACAAAATTGAAGCCCTGAGAAGCGCCGGTATTCACGTGGCGGATAGCCCAGCCAAACTCGGTGTAACCATGGCGTCGGCGTTTAGCGGGTGATGAATTGACTGGCAGGCTGCGGATAGGTGTAGCTAACGTCGCAATCTGTAGGCTTATGGAGGTCTAATACATGGCATCCACGCTTGAAAGTTCTTCGTTTCTGCACGGTGTCAACGAGGTTTATCTGGCCGAACTTTACGTTCGATTTCTGGAGAACCCCGGATCGGTCGACACGAACTGGGCCGAATTTTTCGGTGAACTACATGATGATGATGCCCGGGATGTTCTGGGTGAGTTAGGCGGCGCAAGTTGGGCGCCACGCGGTGCCAAAGTGATTGGTAACGGCGACGGTCTGTCGATTTCCGATGCGATTGCAGGCACGGCACCCGAACCTTCTAAGGAGGCGCCCGGAGCGTCGGCATCCAGAGAGGACGTTCTTCAGACCGCCCGTGACTCGATCAATGCATTGATGCTGATCCGTTCGTATCGGGTGCGCGGCCACCTTGAAGCCGACCTCGATCCGCTCAAGTTGTCGGCGCCCGAGCCGCATCCGGAGCTAGACCCGACGAAGTACGGGTTTAGCGAAGATGATATGGAACGCCCGATCTTCATAAACGGCGTGCTGGGCCTCGAATGGGCCAGTCTGGCTGAGATTTATGAGATCGTCCGCGACACCTATTGCGGAAAAATTGGCGTCGAGTTCATGCACATCCAGGATCCGGATGAGAAGGCTTGGATCCAACAGCGCATAGAGAGCGTCCACAACCACACCGAATTTACCGCACGTGGCAAGCGGGCCATCCTCGATCGGCTGGTCCACGCCGAGATCTTCGAGAAGTTCCTCGATAAGCGCTATACCGGCACGAAGCGGTTTGGCCTCGATGGCGGCGAGTCGCTAATTCCGGCACTCGAGCAAATCATGAAGCGGGGTGGTCAACTGGGGCTGAAGGAAATCGTCATCGGCATGCCGCATCGTGGCAGGCTGAACGTGCTCGCCAACATGATGGGAAAACCCTACCAGGCGATCTTCTCTGAATTTCAAGGCAATCCAGCAAACCCCGAGGAGGTTCAGGGTGCCGGCGATGTCAAATACCACCTCGGCACCTCTTCGGATCGCGAGTTCGACGGCAACCAGATCCACCTGTCGCTGACCGCCAATCCATCGCATCTGGAGGCCGTCAACACCGTTGTCCTCGGCAAGGTACGCGCGAAACAGACACAGTTCGTTAATGAAACGCGCGATCAGGTCATGGGTCTGTTGATGCATGGCGACGCTGCATTTGCGGGCCAAGGCCTAGTCGCCGAGACGCTTGATATGTCGCAGCTGCGCGGATATCGCACCGGCGGCACCATCCACGTCATCGTCAACAACCAAATCGGATTCACGACGATGCCGGCCTATCATCGATCCGGCCCGTATTGCTCGGAATGGGCAAAGATCATTCAGGCACCGATCTTCCACGTCAACGGTGACGATCCCGAGGCGGTGGTTCACATTTCGCGGATTGCCATGGAGTTTAGGCAGGAGTTCAAGAAGGACGTGATTATCGACATGTTCTGCTATCGCCGCCACGGTCATAACGAGGGCGACGAGCCGATGTTCACCCAGCCGTTGATGTACAAGAAGATTGCTGAACATCGCACAACGCGTGAGCTCTATGCGGACCAACTGATCGCCGAAGGTGTGTTGGAGGCCGACGAGGCCGAGCAGATGGTCCGCGCGTTTGAAATGACGCTTGAACAGGACTTCGAAGCGGCAAGCGGCTACAAGCCGAACCGGGCGGACTGGTTGGAAGGCGCTTGGACGGGCCTAGAACGGGCTCGTGGCGAGGCGCGACGCGGAAAGACGGGTGTTCCACGCAAGACGCTGCGCCAGATGGGCAAGAATCTTACCCGGATTCCAGGCGACTTTAATGCCAACTCGAAGATTGTCAGGCAGTTTCGGACCCGTGGTGAAAAAATCGAAGCCGGTGAAGGCATCGATTGGGCAACCGCCGAAGCGTTGGCCTTCGGCGCGCTGCTGATTGAGGGAACACCGGTCAGGCTAAGCGGCCAGGATTGCGGCCGCGGCACGTTTTCGCAACGTCACGCGATGATCGTCGACCAGGATACTGAGCGCAAATACGTGCCGCTCGATTTTCTCAAGGATGGCCAGGCAAAGTTCGAGATCATGGACAGTCCTTTGAGCGAGGCTGGAGTGCTCGGCTTCGAGTACGGCTACACGCTTGCGGAGCCGAATGTGTTGGTGCTGTGGGAGGCTCAGTTTGGCGACTTTGCCAACGGTGCGCAGATGATCATTGACCAGTTTATCGTGTCCGGAGAGTCGAAGTGGTTGCGGATGTCTGGATTGGTGATGCTGTTGCCGCATGGCTTTGAGGGGCAAGGACCTGAGCATTCCTCGGCGCGCCTGGAGCGTTTCCTTCAGCTCTGCGCCGATGATAATATGCAGGTCGCTAACTGCACGACGCCGGCAAACTATTTCCACATTCTGCGCCGCCAGGTGCGCCGAGAATTCCGCAAACCACTGGTGCTCATGACGCCGAAATCGTTGCTGCGGCACAAGCTATGTGTCTCGCCGATCGAGGATTTCGCCACCGATTCAACGTTCCACCGTGTTCTGTGGGATCGGGGCGACGTTGCCAAGGATGGCGCCATCAAGCGCGTCGTATTGTGTTCCGGCAAAGTCTATTACGACCTGTACGAAGAACGTGCCGAGCGCGGCGAGAAGCATGTCTATCTCATGCGTTTGGAGCAGCTCTATCCGTTTCCCTACAAGGCGATGCGCAAGGAGCTCAAACGGTTTCCCAAGGCCGACATCGTGTGGTGTCAGGAGGAGCCCAAAAACATGGGCTCGTGGAGTCTCGTGGAGCCGTGCCTGGAAGAGGTGCTGGATGAGATCGGTGCGAAGCAGAAAAGGGTTGCCTATGTCGGACGTCCAGCAGCGGCGTCCCCGGCGGCCGGGCTTCTGCGGCGTCACCTGAAGGAACAGAATGCCCTCGTTGACGAGGCATTGAGTATCAAATAACGCGCGCGGCGGTACCGTTGCGCTACTGATGAGGAGAATGATGGCTACTGAAATCGTGGTGCCCCAGCTTGGCGAGTCGGTCACCGAGGCGACAGTTGCGCAGTGGCTGAAATCGGTCGGCGATCCGGTCGAAGTCGACGATCCTGTGGTCGAGCTGGAAACCGACAAGGTTACACTTGAGGTCAACGCGACGGCAGCCGGTGTCTTGAGCGAAATTGCCGCGGATCCTGGAGCGGAAGTTTCGGTCGGCGCAATCCTCGGCCGCATCGGTGACGGCGCGGCTGATTCGAAGCCTGCCGCAAAGCCAGCCGCAAAGCCAGCTGCCGAAGCTCCTGCACCTGCGCCGCCGGCGGCTGAGGCCGCACCACCCGCGCTGGCCAGTCCGGCGCCTGCCGCAAAAGTGTCTCTATCCCCGGCTGTTCGCAAGCTGATCGAGGAGAACAATCTCGATCCAACGCAGATTCCAGGAACCGGCAAGGACGGACGATTGACCAAGGGTGATGTGCTCGCCTGGCTTGAGTCCGGCCAACCGGCGGCAGCCCAAGCGCTCGCCCCAGCGTCCCAGGAAAGTGGCCCTCGCGAAGAACGGGTTCGCATGACGCGCCTTCGCCAGCGCATCGCGGAACGCCTCAAGGAAGCTCAGAATACGGCAGCCATGCTTTCTACCTTCAATGAGGTGGACATGACTGAAATCTTGGCGCTTCGCGTAAAATACCGTGAGGCGTTCGAAAAGAAGCATGGTGTCCGCCTTGGCTTCATGTCGATATTTGCCAAGGCATGCATCGTTGCGCTTAAAGAAATTCCGGCGGTCAATGCGGAAATCGACGGCGACGAAATCGTTTACAAGAACCACTACGATATCGGCATCGCCGTTGGTACACCGCAAGGCCTGGTTGTCCCGGTGATCCGTGATGCGGATCGCCTGTCGTTCGCCGAGATCGAGACGACAATTGCCGGACTTGCGGTCAAGGCGCGTGACGGCAAACTTTCCATGGACGAGTTGACGGGTGGGACGTTCACCATAACCAACGGTGGTGTCTATGGCTCGCTGCTGTCCACGCCGATCCTCAACCCGCCGCAGTCGGGTATTCTTGGCATGCACAAGACGCAGCCGCGGCCCATTGCGATGGGCGACAAGGTGGAAATAAGGCCGATGATGTATCTAGCGCTGAGCTACGATCACCGCATCATCGACGGACGCGAGGCGGTAACCTTCCTAGTACGGGTGAAGGAGTGCTTGGAAGATCCGGAACGCATCCTGATCGACGCCTGACGCCGCGAAATTAGCGGCGTTTTCTGACGTATCATCCGACTGGGGGTATTCGCATGACCGATACGCAATATGACCTGATCGTCGTCGGCGGCGGACCAGGCGGCTATGTGGCGGCGATTCGCGCAGCCCAGCTCGGCATGAAGGTCGCTTGTATCGAGAAGCGTGGTGCGCTCGGCGGCACTTGCCTCAACGTCGGCTGCATTCCCTCTAAGGCGCTGCTGCAGTCATCCGAAAAGTATACTGAGGCACAGCACAGTTTGGCATCGCATGGTGTCAAACTCGAAAAGGTGCGACTCGACCTAAAGACCATGATGTCGCGTAAGGACAAGGTCGTCGTCGATCTGACGAGCGGCATCGAGTTTTTGTTCAAGAAGAACAAGGTCGACTATCTGAAGGGCATCGGCCGAATAAAGTCGGTGGGCGAGGTCACGGTCGACGGCAAGCAGTCGGTCAAGGGAACACGCATCCTGATTGCGACGGGATCCGAGTCGACCCCGCTGGCTGGCGTCGAGGTGGACGAGAAACAGATCGTGACTTCAACCGGAGCGCTCTCGCTGGCCAAGGTGCCGAAACGGCTCACCGTCATCGGCGCCGGTGTGATCGGGCTGGAGCTCGGTTCGGTATGGTCGCGGCTCGGCGCCAAGGTCACCGTGATTGAGTTTCTCGACCGTATCCTGCCCGGAATGGATGGCGAGATCGCAAAACAGGCGCAGAGCGTTCTCGCCAAGCAAGGTCTTACCTTCAAGCTCTCGTCGAAGGTAACTTCGGCGAAAAAGGCGAAGACCGGCGTGACACTTGCCGTTGAGCCGGTTGACGGTGGCAAGAAAGAAAGTGTCACGAGCGATGTCGTTCTGCTTGCGGTCGGTCGCCGTCCGTATACCGAGGGTCTCGGTCTTGAGGAAGTCGGTGTTGCGGTCGACAACCGGGGCATCATCCAAGTCGATGGCGCATTTCAGACGAACGTCCAGGGGATTTTTGCGATTGGCGACTGCGTGCCGGGCCCGATGCTGGCGCACAAGTCCGAGGACGAAGGCGTGATCTGCGTTGAAATGATGGCGGGGCAGGCGGGTCACATCGATTATGAACTGGTGCCGGGCGTGGTCTATACGTGGCCCGAAATAGCTGGAGTCGGGAAGACCGAAGAGGAACTTAAGGAAGCATCCACCGACTACAAGGTCGGCAAGTTTCCCTTTCTTGCCAACAGCCGCGCGCGCGTCAACGCCGACACGGATGGCCTTGTTAAAATCCTTGCCGACGCGAAGACGGACCGTGTCCTTGGCGTGCACATTCTTGGACCACTGGCAGGGGATTTGTTGGCTGAAGCGGTGCTGGCCATGGAGTTTGGCGCTTCGGCTGAGGACATTGCCCGAACCTGCCATGCCCACCCGGCGATGGGGGAGGCCGTGAAAGAGGCCGCGCTGGCGGTCCACGGCCGGCCGATCCATATCTGATCGCGATCCGCTGAACCGGCACCCTTGCCACGTTCAGACTGAACGCTTTCCAAGGGCACAAAAAAATCGGGGCCGGAGTGATCTCCGGCCCACGAGGTTCTCACAGGGGCTACGTGAGTTGGTGTGGCAGTGCACCCGCCACACCGGGTACCTCACTATCTGGGGATGGGTCGCGACAATCAAAGTGATGGCCATCACAGCCTAAGAAACTTATTCAAGTTTTTTGGAAACGTATTTTATTACAACAGGTTACTTGTTACGTTTTGCGCGCGGATGCGCGTTTTTGTACTCCGATAGCAGCTTTGCACCATCGACCGCGGTATAACGCTGGGTGGTTGAAAGCGATGCGTGTCCCAGGAGTTCCTGAATTGCCCGCAGATCGCCGCCGCCGGCGAGCAGATGCGTCGCAAAGCTATGTCTTAGCGCATGCGGAGTTGCGGTCTCGGGAAGGCCCAACTTGCTGCGCAGGTCGCGCAGTCTGCGCTGGACGACGCCAGCCGATAGCCGGCCACCACGTGAGCCGTAAAACAGGGGGGCGTCCGGATCACGCGGAAATGGGCAGATTTCGAGATACCTTCCAAGGGCGCTCCAGACGGCGGGAAGCACGGGCACCATGCGCTGTTTGTTGCCTTTACCGGTTATAACCAGGTAGTCGCCGGCGCGGCTATCCCGCTGGTTCAGTCCGAGCGCCTCCGAAATTCGCAGGCCGCAGCCGTAGAGCAATGTAAAGAGCGCTCTATCCCTGAGATCGAGCCAGGATTCGCCCGCTGCGGGATCGGTCGTGTTGACGACCTTGAGCGCGTTCTCCGTGCTGAGGGGCTTGGGTATCACCTGTCGTTGTCGTGGTGTCCGAATCGAGTGCACGGCGGCGTTGGTGCATATGCCGTTGCGCGTGGTCCAGCGGAAAAACCCGCGAACAACCGAGAGCGCCCGCGCCGTCGAACTGCGGGCCACGCCTGAATTTGCACGATACGCAAGCCAAGCGCGGAAATCAGCCGTCCGCAGTCGTGTGAGATCGGCGAGCGTCGGCTGGCCGGCCAGATGTCCAGTTAGAAACTCAAGAAAAGCCGCGAGATCGCGTTCATAGGCCTGAACCGTGTTGGGCGAGCCTCTCTTTTCGTGGATCAGCCAGTCACGCCACTCGTCGAGCGTGTTGGCAAGCGTTCGCGCGGCCACGACGCTGGCCGCGGATTGCGTTTCTGCGTATTTCAGCTCGGCACTTCCAGCCATTGGCGAATGATGTATTGCGAAACGCGTGCGAGGAAACCCAGCAGGTCGGTCGCCTGACCGGGGTGGAATGTGGTGGCATGGCGTGAGCCGAAGGCCAGCATACAAGGCGGAGTTGCCGTCGATACCTCTACGCGCGCCAAGGCGTCAGATTGTACAAGCGTTGCGCCGCCGCCGAAAATCTCCGGATCGCCCTCGACCTTGCTGCGCAAGATCACCTGCCGATTCATGCCGATCAATTCGTCGACCTTCCCTTGCTGAATGATCTGCAACCCGCGGGTCCGGATCGGTACAGCATCGCTTCCACCCGATTCGACACAGAGTGTGACGACGTCCATGTCAAGCAGCACGGCGAAATCGGTCGTCACGGTTTGGATCAACTGCTCGAATGATTTTGCATCCAACAGGGCCAATACGCATTCGTGAACGCGCGCCTGAGTCGTCAGATTGTTGCGGCCGGTCGCGATCAGTTCGCGCTGCCGCGACTTCATGCGCTTGTTATCGTCCTTCAGGCGCTCCAGCATCGCCATCTGAAAATCCTCAACACCACTTCCGAGCTCGCGGCCCGGCGGCTCGAGCTGCGAGAGCAGCGTTGGGTGCCGGTTGAGGAAATTCGGGTGCTCACGCAGGAACTGGACAACCAGTTCGTCATCAAGATCCAAGAGCTGCTTGGCGTCCGTGGAGTCGCGCGTCATCGATTTTTCTGCCTGATATGTCCAGTCATGACCCGCTGCGAGGTTAGCCTTTCAAGATCGACTGCCCGGTCTTTTCCCAGTCCGCCAAAAATGCAGCCAGCCCCTTTTCTGTCAGCGGATGGTTGAACATCTGGCGCAAGACGCCTGGTGGCAGGGTGACGACATCCGCACCGAGCCTCGCCGATTCCACGACATGCATCGGATGCCGCACGGAGGCGACGAGAACCTCGGTCGTGAAATCCAGATATCCAGAATAGATCTCGCAAATATCGGCAATCAGTTGCATGCCATCGGATGCGACATCATCGAGGCGCCCGATGAACGGCGAGACGAACGCCGCGCCCGCCTTCGCCGCGAGGATTGCTTGGGCTGGCGAAAAACACAGCGTTACGTTGACCTTGATGCCGCCCTGGCTGAGCGCCCGACATGTTTTAAGACCATCCTGCGTCAGTGGTACCTTGACCGCGACGTTATCGGCCAACGACGCCAGTTTGCGACCTTCTTCCAACATGCTGTCAAAGTCCGTGGCCGTGACTTCGGCGCTGATCGGACCGTCAACGATGCTGCTGATTTCTTGCACGACTTCAAAGAAGTCTCGGCCAGACTTGGCAATCAAGGATGGGTTCGTGGTTACGCCATCGACAAGGCCCGTAGCGGCCAGATCTCGAATTTCGTCAATGTCCGCCGTGTCGAGGAAGAACTTCATACGTGCTATCCATCTGCCGACAGGCCGGGTTTTGCGTTGAGTGGTGTCCGGCGACGTGGCTTGGCTATAGAGTCTAGTCGATGCGAATCGACAACGCTAGTTCTACAACGGCTTCTACAACGGCGCAGACCGAGCGACTGCGCCGCGTCAAAGTACTGCTGCCGCTGCCCTTGAAGGGCGCCTATGACTATCGCGTTCCGGCTGATCTGGAACTCGCGCCTGGTGATTTCATAACGGTGCCGCTTGGTAGCCGTGAAGCGACTGGCGTTGTCTGGGGGCAGGCCGAGCCGGGGGGAATTGCGGAAGACCGGCTGAAGGATGTCATCGCACGTCTGGATGCACCTTCGCTAGCCGAGGTCAGCCGCCGATTTGTGGATTGGGTTTCTGCTTACACGCTGTCGCCTCCGGGCGCGGTCATGCGAATGGCCATGAGCACCCCCTCTGCGCTCCTCCCAGAAAAGCCCCGCACTGCCTACCGTAGGTCTGACGCCCCAATCGAGATCCGTATGACCAGCGCGCGGAGGCGGGTCCTCGCGTTGATCGAAGACCTTCCGCCGATGAGCGCTGTGGAACTTGCGCGCGAAGCGGGCGTTGGAACGTCGGTGGTGCGCGGGCTCGCTGACGCGGGCGTCCTTGAGCGTGTCGCCTTGCCGGCCGATTCGCATCGCGATTTACCAGATCCGCTGTGCGCCGGTCCCGAACTGTCTGCGGATCAGCGACAAGCCGCTGAATTCTTGCGGGCAAAGGTGAAGCAGAGTGCCTACTCCGCGAGCCTGCTCGACGGTGTGACGGGCGCCGGAAAGACCGAAGTCTACTTTGAGGCAATTGCGGAGAATCTCGAGTCAGGCCGTCAAACGCTGGTTTTGTTGCCTGAGATTGCACTTAGTGCCGAATGGCTCGAGCGGTTCACGAATCGCTTTGGTGCCGCGCCTGCGCAGTGGCATTCCGACCTGACGCAGAGCGAGCGCAGAGCCACGTGGCGGGCCGTCGCCGAGAGCAGGGCACCGGTCGTCGTTGGCGCGCGATCGGCGCTTTTTCTGCCGTTCCCTGACCTTGGACTGATCGTCGTCGACGAGGAGCATGACGGCGCCTTCAAACAGGGTGATGGCGTTGTCTACCATGCCCGTGATATGGCCGTTGTCCGCGCGCATCTGGGCGAAATACCCGTCATCCTCGTGTCAGCAACACCCTCGCTCGAGACCGTAATCAACGCGAACAAGGGTCGCTACGAGCATTTGGTATTGCCAGCCCGTCACGGTGTGGCGGAACTGCCGGCGGTTCAGGTCGTCGATCTCCGCCGGGAGCCGCTCGCGCCGCGAAGCTGGTTGTCGACAACCCTGCGCGAAGCGCTTCGTCGAACACTCGAGGCAGGTGAGCAAGCACTGTTGTTCTTAAATCGCCGTGGCTACGCACCGCTGACCCTATGCCGCGCCTGCGGACATCGCATGGAGTGTCCGAACTGTACAGCGTGGCTTGTCGAGCATCGCCTTTCGGGACGCCTACAGTGTCACCACTGTGGCTATGCGACGACGCTGCCGAATATCTGTCCTGCTTGCGACGCCGAGGGAAAGATGGCTGCCTGCGGGCCCGGCGTGGAGCGTCTGGCGGAGGAAGCCATGATGCTGTTTCCAGATGCCCGGCTTACAACAATTACCAGCGACACAGTGCGTGGGCCGGCCGCCGCCGCGGACCTGATACGCCAGATACGCGAGCATGAGGTCGACATCGTGATCGGTACGCAGATCGTCGCCAAGGGACACAACTTTCCAATGCTTACCCTGGTCGGCGTCGTGGACGCGGATCTCGGTCTCTCGGGCGGGGATTTACGGGCGGCCGAACGCACCTACCAGCTCTTGCATCAGGTCTCGGGCCGTGCCGGTCGTGCTGCTTTGCCGGGCACCGTTTATCTGCAGACCTACCATCCCGATCATCCCGTGATGGCGGCGCTGACCTCCGGTGATCGCGAGCGGTTTCTTGAGGAGGAAGCCGCACTGCGAGAAGATGGAGAGTGGCCGCCCTTTGGACGACTTGCGGCGCTTGTTCTGTCGGGCCGCGACGAACAGCTGGTAGATCGGATTTCGGCCTCGCTCGCCCGCACCGCACCGCGAGCCGAGGGCGTCCGCGTACTCGGCCCGGCGCCCGCCCCGTTTGCCGTTCTTAGAGGACGTCACCGCCGTCGACTCTTGATGAAAACATCCCGATCCGTCAATCTTCAATTGCAGCTCAGACGATGGCTTGCGGAGCTAAAACTCCCCAGCACTGTGCGACTTCAGATCGATGTGGACCCCTATAGTTTTCTCTAGCGATTTTGTGGAATGGAGTCGTTGAAACGGTCATTGGTCTGCTTTCGAAACTCCACGGTCCACGATTGAAACAATGGTCGCATGGGGTCACCAGAATCGTGGCGTCATATGGCTTTGCGGCACTCGAGCAAGGAGCATGCGGAGCGGCTACGCGGGTTGCCACCTGTTTTGCCATATGGTACACACCGCTCGCCTTTTTGGGGCAATCTGGTGGCCCCCAAAATCCAACGTAAAAGGGTAATCGCGGCATCGTCGGCGATTAGCCAATTCATTTTCGGGAGAGACCCCAAGTGGCAACGACGTCAGGCGCATCGGAACTTGCCGGTCGCTACGCAGCGGCCTTGTTCGGTCTGGCTGACGAGCGCAAGCAACTTGACGATGTGGCCGCCGACTTCAAGCAACTCAGCGGAATGTTTGCCGAGAATGCTGACCTACGACGGCTCGCGCGCAGCCCTGTGATCGGCCGCGACGAAAAGGCTAAGGCGATGACGGCGCTGCTGACAAAAATAGGCGTGACCTCATTGACGATGCAGTTCACCGGTGTTCTAAACCGAAATCGCAGGCTGGCTGCTTTTCCGGAGGTCATTTCCGCCTACCTTGCGAAACTATCGCGGCGTCGAGGTGAAATCGCCGCCGAGGTCACATCGGCACAAGAGTTGAGCGGTTCCCAACAATCTGCTGTAGAGGCGGCTCTCATGTCGGCGCTCGGCGGTAAAATTGTCCTCGAGCAAAGGGTCGATCCGGGTCTGATTGGAGGACTTGTCGTGAAAGTCGGCAGTCGCATGGTGGATTCCTCGCTGCGTATGCAGCTGCAGAGATTAAGACTGGCTATGAAGGGTGCCGGCTGATGGAGATTCGTGCCGCGGAAATATCCGCAATCCTTAAGGAACAGATCGCTAATTTCGGCACCGAAGCAGATGTCGCGGAAGTCGGCCAGGTGATCTCGGTTGGCGATGGAGTGGCGCGCGTTTATGGGCTCGATAATGTCCAGGCGGGCGAAATGGTGGAGTTCCCCAACGGCGTCACCGGCATGGCGCTCAACCTCGAGACCGACAACGTCGGCGTCGTCATCTTCGGCGACGATCGGGATATCAAGGAAGGTGATGTCGTCAAGCGGACCGAATCGATTGTCGATGTTCCCGTCGGCAAAGCGTTGCTCGGACGTGTTGTTGACGCCCTGGGCAACCCGATCGATGGCGGAGGTCCGATCGAGGGGACCGAGCGCCGGCGTGTCGAGATTAAGGCGCCTGGCATCATCCCACGGCGCAGTGTTCATGAACCGATGCAGACAGGCCTGAAAGCGTTGGACGCGCTGGTTCCTGTCGGTCGTGGGCAGCGCGAATTGATCATCGGCGACAGACAAACCGGCAAGACGGCGATAGCGCTCGACACGATTATTAACCAGAAGTCCATCAACGAGTCGGATGACGAGTCGAAGAAACTCTATTGCATCTATGTCGCGATCGGCCAAAAACGCTCAAGTGTCGCGCAGTTCGTAAAAGTGCTGCAGGATGCGGGCGCTCTCGAATATTCGATTATCGTCGCCGCAACGGCGTCAGAGCCGGCGCCGCTACAATTCTTGGCGCCTTACGCCGGCTGCACGATGGGAGAGTATTTCCGCGACAATGGCATGCATGCAGTCATCTTCTACGACGACTTATCGAAGCAGGCGACCGCCTATCGCCAGATGTCGCTGCTGCTGCGCCGTCCGCCAGGGCGCGAAGCCTATCCGGGTGACGTGTTCTACCTCCATAGCCGGCTTCTTGAACGCGCGGCGAAGATGAACGAAACACACGGGTCGGGGTCATTGACGGCGTTGCCCGTGATTGAGACGCAGGCCTCCGACGTTTCGGCGTATATCCCAACGAATGTTATTTCAATCACAGACGGCCAGATCTTTCTTGAAACCGAGTTGTTCTATAAGGGCGTTCGGCCGGCGATCAACGTTGGTATTTCCGTGAGCCGGGTCGGCTCGGCCGCCCAGGTCAAGGCGATGAAGCAAGTTGCCGGGCGTATCAAGCTTGAGCTTGCCCAATATCGCGAGATGGAAGCCTTTTCACAGTTCGCTTCCGATCTCGATCCCATCACTCAACGTCTGCTTGCGCGTGGTGCGCGATTAACCGAACTGCTGAAACAGGATCAATTTGCGCCGTTGCCCGTCGAAGAGCAGGTGGCGACGATATTTACCGGCGTTCGCGGTCATCTTGACGGCATTAAGGAAAGCGATATCACGCGCTTTGAGACGACGTTTCTCGAAATGCTTCGTGCCAAGCACGGTGATGTGCTCGCCGAGATCCGCGATTCGGGTGAAATATCCGATGATACCGAGACCAAGCTGGAAGAGATCGTCGTCGGTTTCGTCGGCTCTTTCGTAAAAGAAACGTAAGCGCACAGGCCCATGCCCAACCTCAAGGACCTGAGGAATCGCATCGCCAGCGTCAAATCGACGCAGAAGATTACCTCGGCAATGAAGATGGTTGCCGCGGCAAAACTTAAACGTGCCCAGGAGACCGCAGAAACGCTCCGGCCCTATGCCGATCGTATGGAACGGGTGTTGGGAAATCTGGTCCAGGGCGTCGGCGAAGCTGGGTCCGTACCTGCCATGATAACCGGGACGGGTTCCGATCAAGCCCACATGATCGTCGTCGCCACGGCGGATCGCGGTCTGTGTGGCGGATTCAACTCGAACATCGTTCGCCAAACTCGTCTGCGCATCGGTGAACTTGTGGGTGAAGGGAAGACCGCCAAACTTCTCTGTGTCGGTCGCAAGGGGGCGGCCGTTCTGCAGACCGATCACGGCGACAGGATCGTCGACACGATCGAGGGGATTGCCCGGCCGCTGCCGAGGTTTGACGCAGCGACCGATGTCGCGCGCAGGCTTGCACAGATGTTCGAGGAAGGGCAGTTCGACGTTTGTTCGATCGTTTACAACACCTTTGTTTCGGCATTGACGCAGGAGGTTACGTGGCAACAGTTGATCCCGCTTTCAGCGCCGGAGGTTGTGCCGTCAGAGGGATCGGCCACGAGCGCACTTTATGAGTATGAACCGACGGAGGAAGAAATTCTCGATGCGCTGCTTCCACGTAACTTGGCAGTGCAGATTTACCGCTCACTCTTGGAATCGAATGCTTCGGAGCACGGTGCCCGAATGACGGCGATGGATAACGCGACTCGAAATGCTGGAGATATGATCGATGACCTTACGCTCAACTATAACCGCACGCGGCAAGCTGCTATTACCAGGGAATTGATCGAAATAATATCTGGCGCGGAGGCGCTTTAGCGGCGCTCCTCAGTGTCTGCGGAGAGTTCCCCCCAATATTACGATACGACCCGGAAACCAAAGGTTAAGCGAGTTCGTATAGGAGCTTGGTGATGGCAAAGAACATAAGAGGGAGCGTCACGCAGGTTCTGGGTGCCGTCGTCGATGTGCAATTCGAAGGTGATCTTCCACCAATCCTAAATGCCTTGAATACCAAGAATGGCGATCTGACGCTGGTGCTCGAAGTTGCGCAGCATCTGGGCGAAAACACAGTGCGCACGATTGCCATGGACGCGACGGAGGGGCTTGTCCGTGGTCAAAGCGTCGATGACACGGGAGAACCGATAACCGTTCCCGTAGGTCCCGGAACACTTGGCCGGATAATCAACGTGATCGGCGATCCGATCGACGAACGTGGGCCGATAGATGCCAAACAACGCCTGCCTATTCACCGCCCGGCGCCGCCATATGTCGATCAGTCGACCGAGTCCGAACAACTGATCACCGGCATCAAGGTTGTCGATATGCTTACGCCCTACGCCAAGGGTGGCAAGATCGGGCTATTCGGTGGCGCGGGCGTTGGCAAGACTGTGTTGATCCAGGAGCTCATCAACAACGTTGCAAAGGCGCATGGCGGCTATTCGGTATTCGCGGGTGTCGGCGAGCGTACGCGCGAGGGCAACGACCTCTACCATGAGATGATCGAGTCCGGCGTCATCGAGCTCGACGGTGAGGGCTCGAAATGCGCGCTCGTGTTCGGCCAGATGAACGAGCCGCCTGGTGCGCGTGCGCGCGTTGGACTGTCAGGCTTGACGGTTGCAGAATACTTCCGGGACGAGGAGGGCCAGGACGTCCTTTTCTTTGTCGACAATATATTCCGCTTCACCCAGGCCGGGTCGGAAGTATCGGCGCTGCTTGGCCGCATTCCCTCGGCCGTCGGTTATCAGCCGACGTTAGGGACCGACCTCGGGATGTTGCAAGAGCGTATTACGTCGACAAAGAAGGGCTCGATCACCTCCGTTCAGGCGATCTATGTTCCGGCTGATGATTTGACGGATCCGGCGCCGGCAACGACGTTCTCCCACCTTGATGCGACAACGGTGCTGTCGCGTCAGATTTCCGAGCTGGGAATCTATCCGGCCGTCGATCCACTCGATTCAACAAGTCGGATTCTCGATCCGCGCATTGTCGGCGAAGAGCATTACCTCGTCGCACGAGAAGTTCAGCGTGTGTTGCAGACGTACAAGTCGCTACAGGACATCATCGCCATTCTCGGTATGGACGAGCTCAGCGAAGAAGATAAGCAGGTTGTCGCGCGGGCCCGAAAGATCCAGCGCTTCTTGTCACAACCGTTCCACGTTGCGGAAGTGTTTACTGGTACAGCCGGCAAACTCGTCGAGCTTGAAGACACGATCCGGGGATTTAGGGGCATCATCGATGGCGAATATGACGATTTGCCAGAGGCCGCCTTTTATATGGTGGGTACGATCGAAGAGGCAGTCGAGAAGGCCAAGGTAATGGCTGCGGAAGTGGCGACCGGCGGCGCGAACTGAGGTCGGACCAGATCCGTGGCAGATAAGATTGAATTCGAGCTCGTTGCACCGGAACGACTCTTGGTTTCGGGTCACTTCGACATGGTTGTGGTACCGGGAGAAGAGGGCGATTTCGGTGTTCTCGCCAGTCATTCCCCCGTCATCGCGACGTTGCGGCCGGGTATGATCGCAATCTTCGAGGATGGCCGTGTTGTCAACAGAGTGTTTGTCGAGTCGGGCTTTGCCGAAGTAACGCCGGACCGTCTTACGGTTATGGCCGAGCAAGCCGTACCCATCGATGAGATCGACCGGGCCGAGTTGGAGCAGACAATAAGCGAGCTACGCGACGATATCGGTATTGCACGAGACGAGGCCGAACAAGCTACTGCTGAGTCTGCCCTGGCTCTTGCCGAAGCAAAACTCCAAGCGGTCGACCAGCCGGCTTACTAAAGTACGATTTACATGGCGAGACGCCGCGGCGCGTCACTAAGCCGTGGGTGCGATCTGTGTGTGTCGCGCTAGGCGACGAGATTGAACAGCGTCCCTGCTTCCAGAACACCCTGATTCTCAATACGCAGCGGGCCAGCCCCGGCGAGGCCTGCCCCGGGGATTTCCCCAGTGCCCAGCTTCTCGCCTCTAAATCTACTCTCCGGGTCGAATGCAGGTTCGGCTACCCTCAACCCCGGTGCTGCCCCGTTAGATAGTTCCGTCTCCCGCTTCTCGCGCTTCTTCGCCTGTGCAACCTGCTCCTCGCGCTCGACCTCGCGGATCTCGGTCTTGGCCCGTATCAGTTTGGTCTGCGCCTCTGCCGCCACCTGCCGATCGGCAGCCGACGGCTGGCTCGGGGCCAACGCGGCGCGCTTCACTTGCTCCATCTTTATGACCGTGGCCCTCGGGTTGTTTGGCACCACAGCCGCATCGATCTTAACCTCGCCGCCGGTTGCATAGAGGTGACCATCAGGCCCCATCCGAAATGTATAGGTTGGTTGGCCGGCGTACCGGCCGCCAGCCGTTGCATGCGCCTGCTCGTGTCGGCGTACTTCTTGTTCGCGTCGCCGTAGTTCCTGAACTTCGCGCCGCTCGGTCTCGGTCAGACCATCGGGGCTCTTCGCATCGCCCTCGGGTGCTTCGTCGCTTGCGCTTAATTGAGCCTCGGTTTGGGTCTTCGGGTCTAGCGGCGCCGTAGGGCGAGTGGACCGCGCCTGCCCATTCGACGCGTCGTCGCAGTACCGCGGGCGTCGCTGAGGGCGCGCGCGCGTAGCGACGCCTCAGCAAGGGTCGCCCGCTGCAGCGTTTGAACAAGATCGGTGCCGGAGAATGCAAGGACCGGCGCAATTGAATCCGCCGCAATCATCGTATGTTCCGCGTTTCGCCCTTTCAGTCACGAATTCTTCGTAGGCGCCCGGCGACAAACACCCAAGGTTCCACCCATTCTGAACGGAAGGCCAGGAATCCATACCAACGTTGAAATATATAGTGTTTTGGGCCCAAGAAGTCAAAATTTGCCGTTGGCATCGCGGCAATACTCACTGTCATGGAGCGATGGTCACGTGCGTCTGCCGAACAGAAGCCCCCGCATCAACCTGTTGCATAGCCTCGAAACTCCTCGACGAGCTGGTCGTACATGGTCCGCTTGAAAGGAACGACGAGCGCGGGCAATTTATCGATGTCGACCCACCGCCAAGCGTTGAATTCCGCCGTGTGAGCGTCCAGACGTATATCGCCATCGACGCCCGTGAACCGCAGCGCAAACCAGCGCAACTTTTGGCCGCGAAACCGCCCATTCCATGCCTGGCGAGAAATCTCAGGTGGCAGATCGTAACAATGCCATCGGGGGCTCTCAGCAACGATTTCAGCCTTCTCGGTACCGATTTCCTCCAACAATTCGCGCATAGCCGTCTCGCGCGGCAATTCGCCTGGGTCGATACCACCTTGCGGCATTTGCCAATTCTCGCCCGGATAGTCGATTCGGTTGCCGACAAACACACGGCCTTCGCTGTTGAAGACCATGAGACCCACACCCTCGCGGTAGGGTCTTTTTTCGGCATTGTCCGATTTGGGCGGCGGCGCTGAAGACTTGAGAGTCATTTGGTGGCGCGCTAGCGGTCTGCCTGTCTGCCAGCAACGGCCGAGACCGGCGCCAGTACAAATCCACGTTCCTTCAACGACCTTATCCAGCGCTTGAGTCGGGCAATAGTAATAGGAAATGGCCGTCCAAACGCCACCGCGGCGCCATTCCTGCGCGCGACTTCTTCGACTTCTTTGAGCTGGTTGTCGATCGCGATGCGGCTTGCCTGCTGATCGAGGAAGATATCGTTGATGGCGCGTGGTAGCCCGACCTCCGTTGCCAGACGCGGCGCGACACTTAAGGGGTTGTCGCGGCCATCGACGAACATGAGCCCGCGCCGCTTCAGTTCGATCAAAATGGGACGTAGCGCCTCAGCGTCGGTCGTAAATCGCGATCCAAGGAAGTTCGTCACGCCGACATATCCCGTGAATCGGCTTAGAACCCACTCAAGCCTGCGCAAATTCTGCTCCGCATCAAGCGTCGTTAGCAGTCCGTAGGGACCCGGGTCGCTACGCGGATAATCAAGCGGCTCCATCGGCAGCGTAATGACCACTTCGTGACCGGCTGCGCGGGATGCATTGATCCACTCATCAAGGCGGCGCGCGTAGGGTGCGAAGGCCAGCGTCACGGCGCCAGGCAGTTCTTGAATCGCGCTCTGTGTGCTGGTTGCAGAAACGCCGAGATTTGTAATAACGATGGCGATTCTTGGCCGCGTCTCCAGCGCGTTGAAGGGGCGAGAGTAGACGCGCCAGGGCTTTCGACCCGCAGCGTCGACAATTGGCAGTGGTCCCAACTCGCCATCTTCGACAAGGTCTGGGTCCGGGTGCGGATGTAAGACGGCAACCGTTTCCAGCCGTGCCGCTGACTGCGCGGAAACACCATTTGTCTGAGTCACCGCCTCCTCGCCGGCGGTGTCGTTGCTTCCGGCCGCCTGCTGTTGCTCGACGCCGGCACTTGTGCCGCTAGTCCCTGTCTCTTGCGAGGCCCCAGCACTTGCCGGGGCGGTAATATTCGACTGGCTGGGCTGTAGGGGTTGCTTCGGAGGCGGGACCTGCATGGACATCTGTGGGCGCATGGCCCGCAGTTCCGCCATGGTGGCGTCTTCCGTGAGTTCAAGCCACAGAAATAGGCCACCGACGACCAGTATGAAAACGCCCCAGGCGGAGCCGAGGAGAATCCAAGGCAGATATGGATTGGGCTCTTTCGGTGCGAGATACTCATCTTCTTCGTCTTCATTTTCGACGAAGTCATGGCTCACCGCTGCTTCACCGACCATCTCCTCGGCGTCGGTGAATTCTTCAGCGGCATCCGGCTCGCCGTTCTCGGGCGCCGCCAGATCTCCGCTGTCGTCGTCATCCTCTTCGACGTCGCTGACGCCGAAGTCCGACATGCTCTACCTCGCCAAGTATCGTTGGTATCTGTCCACAAGCGCTACCGGATCAATTAACGAAACGTTTTCCGTAGAGCGCGATACCCTGCAACAAATCAACTGCGCGGCTGAGCTGGTAGTCGATCGGCCTCTCGTCGTCTACCGACGCTGCAGCGACGCTCTCGCTTTCGCCCGACGCATCGCCGTCATCGCTCTGGTTTTTAAGTGCACCGCGCAGATCTTCCTCGTGGCGCTCAAGGTTGCGTCCACGAAGTGGCTCCAGTCGCACCTGCTCCACAACGATGTCAGGGTCAATTCCCTTGGCCTGAATAGAACGGCCCGACGGCGTGAAATACCGTTGTGTCGTCAGCTTGATTGCACCTGCCCGGCCGAGCGGCATGATGGTTTGCACCGAGCCTTTGCCGAACGTGCGCGTGCCTAGCAAGATGCCGCGCCGATGGTCCTGAAGCGCACCGGCGACAATCTCAGAGGCCGAAGCGGAGCCAGAATTAATCAGGACAACGACCGGCAGGCCGCCGGTGATGTCTCCAGGAGTCGCGTTGAAGCGTTGGGCGTTATCGGCGGAACGTCCTCGCGTTGATACGATCTCGCCTTGCTCCAAAAATGCGTCCGAAACCTCAACGGCCTGATCAAGCAGTCCACCAGGATTGTTCCGCAAATCGAGGATAAATCCTGTCAGCTGGTCGCCGAGCTCTTCATTCAGCTTTTTGACAGCCCGCAACAAGCCGCTCTTGGTCTGCTCATTGAAGCTGGTGATTCGAACATAGCCCGCATTCTCCTCAACCCGGGAGCGCACTGAATCGATACGAATCTTATCGCGGGTGAGCGTCACATCGAACGCTTCGGTGTCGAGTCTGCGTATGGTGAGGGTAATGTCGCTCCCGACTTTGCCACGCATTTTCTCCACGGCCTTATTGAGCGTCAATCCGCGCACAGCCTCGCCGTCGAGATGCGTGATAAAGTCACCAGCCTGAATCCCAGCGCGGTAAGCTGGCGTGTCGTCGATCGGCGACACCACTTTGACGAAACCATCTTCAAGCGTGACTTCGATACCGAGACCCCCGAACTCGCCCCGCGTCTGCACTTGCATATCCTTGAAGTGCTTGGCATTGAGAAAACTGGAATGCGGATCGAGGCTCGCCAACATGCCTTGAATGGCAGCCTCGATTAGGTCCTCATCGCTGACGCTTTCCACATAATCGGCGCGGACCCGCTCAAATACATCGCCGAACAGTTCGAGCTGTCGATACGTTTCCGACTTGTCCTGCTGGGCCGGTCCCACCAGCGGAAATGCCAATAGGCCAATCGAAACTACCGCCATCCCTAAGATGGCTCTTCGCACGTTTTTCATCATCCCCGCACTTTCTACCCGCCTGCCGTCATCCAAGGCAGCGGATTAATCGGTTGGCCGTCTCGGCGCAACTCGACGTAAAGGGCCGTTTTTTCGCTATCTGCGCGGCCCATGGAGCCAATAGGTTCGCCGGCCAGCAACCATTGACCGACCACACAGTCGATCTGTGCCATCCCGGCAAGTACAGTATGATATCCGCCGCCGTGCTCAATTATCAAGATTTGCCCATATCGGCGAAACGAACCGGCGAACGCAACTCTCCCATCATGCGGCGCAACAATCTGCGCCTGCTCACGTGTAGCAATGGTAATGCCTCGTGATGCATTGCCAAATTCCGTGCTTTCTCCATAGCGCTGTTCGACGCGCCCTTGCACCGGCAAAGCCACCGGACCATTGGTTGGAAACGGTCTGATTCCGACCGGTCTGGCCAATAATACGCTTGTCGGTGCGGTCTCGCGCCGCGATGGCAGTTTGAGGACGCTATGGTTCCTGGTTCCGAGACGCGACATCAACTCGCGTAGCGACTGTGCTTGACTGACCAGCTCTCCGATTTCCTTGGCAACGCGCCGACTCTCCATTTCCGTCTGCTTTTGCAGCGCGGCCTTACGTCGCATTACGGGCGTCAACCGAGCACGCTCGGTCGCCAGTGCGTCTGAAGTTCGCGCGAGCGTGGCGCTCTGCGCTTGAATATCCAGTTTGACTTGCTCCAAGGTATCAATTTCGCGACGCAGGGCCTCTGCGTCTGAGGAAAGCCGCGGCAGAGCGGTGCGAAGCAGCAGGGCACTTCGAACCGCATCGATCGGAGTCCCCGGTCCAAGGAGGAGCGAGCGCGGTGGGTTCAAGGACAACCGCTCCAGTGCGCCCAGTGTGCCGCTCACCTGCCGCCGCCGCAACTTCAAGAGCGATTCGCGGTGTATTGCCTCTTCCTTGAGATCGGTGAGTTGACGTTCTAGCTGCGACAACAGTGCTTCGCTCTCTTGGGCACGCCGCGCAATATCTATCGATTGGCGCCGTAATTCGCTCAATTCCGTCACAAGGTCCTGCGATCGTTTCTCAAGCGCCGAGGCACGATCCTGGCCCGTGGTGAGCCGCTGTTCGATAGACTCAAGCTGCTTTTGCGCCTGCGCGTACGCTGGTAGCGACCAAGTGCATGCCGTGATGGCGAATATGAACGTCCCGCAAGCGGGTCCAAGGTCAGCCAACCGCACGGCGATCCCCCCCTTGTGCGATCAGTGAATGCCCGGTCATCTCCAGCGGCTGTTGCAGGTCCATCAGGTCCAGCAATGTTGGCGCAACGTCTGCGAGGACGCCGTTTTGAAGCGCTGTGGCGCCGGCGACATCGCCGACCAGAACAATCGGCACTTGGTTGCGTGTGTGGGCAGTGTGGGCCTGTCCGGTTGTCGGATCGCGCATGGCCTCGGCATTGCCGTGATCGGCCGTAATGAGCAAGACGGCGGCAACGTCCTCAACGGCTTCGACGAGCCGTCCCAAGCACGCATCGACCGTCTCGACGGCGCGAATCGCTGCTTTCAGGTTGCCGGTATGACCGACCATATCCGGGTTGGCGTAGTTGACGACGATCAAGTCGAACTCGCTGCCCGAAGTCGCTTCGACAAGGCGGTCGGTCAATTCCGGCGCCGACATTTCGGGCTTGAGGTCGTAGGTCGCGACTTTGGGCGAGGGAATAAGAATCCGCGTCTCTCCCGGGAGTTCTTGCTCTTCTCCGCCGTTGAGAAAAAATGTGACGTGCGCATATTTTTCCGTCTCGGCGATTCTCAACTGTCGCAGCCCTGCGCGTGCGACGATATCTCCCAGCGTATTCGCGAGATGCCTTGGCGGAAATAGTGTGGAGAGTCGGCGGCTGAGGTCGCTCGAATACGCCACCATGCCGAGTGAGGCTGAAAATTCTACCGTTCGCGCGCGCGCAAAATCTGCGTAATCGGGTTCCAATAATGCTGACAAAATCTGGCGCGCACGGTCAGCTCTAAAATTCGTCATCAAAAGTCCGTCACCGTCCTGCATGCCCTGGTAGCCAGCAAGAACCGTCGGTCGAACAAACTCGTCTGTTTCATCTCGGGCGTAGGATGCCGTGATCGCACCATCGGCATCTATGGCCGTTTCACCTATACCGTCGACCAGCGCTGCGTAAGCCAGGGCGGTGCGCTCATGACGGTTGTCGCGGTCCATCGCGTAGTAGCGGCCGCTGACCGTGGCGATTCGACCGCCGGGCGCGGCCTTGCGAAAATTGGCAACGAATTGCTGAGCGCTCTTGGGCGGTGTATCTCGTCCGTCCAGGAATGCATGGACAACCACTTCAATTCCAGTGGCATTCAAAATGTTTGCAAGAGTGGCGCTGTGATTTTGATGTGCGTGGACGCCGCCTGGTGACAGCAATCCCATAAGATGGGCGGTTCCGTCGTTCGCTTTCAATTTGGCAATGAACGCCTTGAGCGTTGAATTCGAAGCCAATTTACGCTGTTCGATAGCCTCGTCGATGCGTGGCAGATCCTGAACGACGATCCGCCCCGCGCCGAGGTTCATGTGGCCGACTTCGGAGTTTCCCATCTGTCCGGCGGGGAGGCCAACCTGGCCTTCGGACGCCTCAAGTTGTGCATGTGGAAATCGCGCCAGAAGCGCATCCCAGACTGGCGTCCTCGCTTGGGCTATTGCGTTGTTCTCGCGCTTGGTGCTCATGCCCCAACCGTCGAGAATGCATAGAATGGCAAGTCGTCGTCGAGGTGATTCCGCCATGGTATTTATATAGGTCATTGCCCTCCAAGAGGATAGTCCGCGGCGTCCGCCAGACGCCAACGCCAACGCTCAGGCCCGATGGTAAGGGTGGCCATCGAGTATCTGCTGCGCCCGGTAGATTTGCTCCGCCAAAAGCGCGCGCATCAAAAGGTGTGGCCAAGTCACTCGGCCAAACGACAGCACAAGCTGCGCGGAATCGCGGACCGCCGCATCCAGGCCGTCTGCGCCACCGATAAGAAATGCCAACTCGTCCGCGCCGTTGTCGCGCCATCGCCGCAGACATTTCGCGAACTGTGCGCTGGTCAGACTTTCGCCGCGCTCGTCGAGCGCGATCACGATGGCACCGGACGGCACGGCACGTTTGAGCGCATCATTCTTGCGTTTGCCGGCAGGTGTGAATCCTCGGTCCTCGGGGATTTCTCTCAACGTCAATGGCCAACGGATGCGTTTGACGTAATGCTCGTAGGTCGCTCGCTCGGGACCCTGTCTCGCGCGACCGACCGCAACGATGGTGATCTTCAAGCAGGATGCCTCAGAGCGTTGCCGTCGAAGGGGCGCTTTCGGGGAGCTCAAGACCCCACATCTTTTCAAGGTTGTAGAAGCTACGAACCTCGGGCCGGAACAAGTGAACGATGATATCGCCGGCGTCGATCAAAACCCAATCGGAGCGAGAGCGGCCTTCTACCGACAACTTCGGCAACCGTGCCTTCTTCAACTTGACGATAAGGTGATCGGCCATAGCGCCGATTTGTCGCTGTGAGGTGCCTGATGCGATGACCATGAAATCGGCAATTGTCGACTTGCCGGTCATGTTGATCACCGTCACATCGATTGCCTTGTCGTCGGCAAGCGAGGCCTCGATCAACGCTAATACAGCATTCGGCGCCGTTGGCTTGCGCGAAGTCTTGCCTATGACCGGCCTCTTAGGATCTGACCGTGACCGAGTCTTGAACTAGTTCGCGTGGCACTTCTCCCTTTTCACGATCTTTTGGCGGATGCGCGTCGCCGAAGCCGGATGCGGCGGGATATGCAAGAAAACCCATGCTGGTGGCGCGCAGTCAACCAGTTCCGCTGCGGCATTTTCCGCAATTTTGAACGCCGCGAATCGCTGTGCAGCAACGCCAGTGAGCGCCTTTCGAGAATATGAGGATCGTGTGAAAACCGCAATGGGAACGCGTTCAAAGAGCGTTTCCCAGTCTTTCCACTTCGGCATCTGCAGCAAATTATCCGCACCCATGAGCCAAACGAATCTGGTGTCCGCGAAGCGACTCTTCAATGCCGCAATGGTGTCGACGGTGTAGCGGGTTCCAAGCTTGTCCTCGACATCCGTGACCCGGATCAGCGGAGAGTGCGCCTTGCGGCGGGCATCGCTGATTCGCGTTTCCATCGGCGCCATGTCCGTAGAGTCCTTGAGCGGATTTTGCGGTGAGATGAGCCACCAAATTTCATCCAGCTTGAGGCAATTTTGAGCCTCAAGGCTGATATAGCGATGCCCATCATGCGCCGGATTGAACGATCCGCCCAACAGCCCCACCCGGCCAACACCGGAAGTTGGTAGCTCGGAGATGTGGTCAGTCTCGTCGGCGGCCATGGATTCGACAGGAGATCACGGTCTGCATTGTCCTGCGCCGCGAACGACGTATTTATAGCTGGTCAACTGTTCCGCACCGACTGGTCCGCGGGCGTGCAGCTTGCTTGTCGATATACCGATTTCCGCGCCCATGCCAAACTCGCCGCCATCGGCGAATTGTGTCGAGGCGTTGTGTAGGACAATGCCGCTGTCGACACGCGAGAGAAATGTTTCGGCTGCCATTTCGTCTTTTGTCACGATCGTCTCGGTGTGGTGCGAACCGTACTGCTCGACAAAGGCGATTGCGTCGTCCAAACCGTCGACGACTTTCACCGCGATAATTGCATCGAGATATTCTGTCGACCAATCGGCGTCGCTGCCCGGAACGATGCGCTCGTCGATTTTGCGTGCATCATCGTCGCCGCGAACCTCGCATCCGGCGTCGGCTAGGTCGTCGACGATGCCCGGAAGTTGGGCAGCAGCAACGCTTCGGTCGATCACAAGATTTTCGGCCGCACCACAAATACCGGTTCGCCGCATCTTGGAATTGCGCACGATCTCGCGCGCCATCGCCGCATCCGCGGCTTCGTGTACGTAAACGGTACAGACGCCTTCCAGATGGGCGAGCACAGGAATCCGCGACTCAGCCAACACGCGCTCGATCAACGAGCGTCCACCGCGCGGGACGATCAGATCGATCAAGTCCGGCAACTGCAGCATAGCGCCGACGGCGGCGCGATCCCGCGTTGGAATCATTTGCACACAGTCAGTCGGCAACCCGGCTGCTGCCAGTCCTTTCTGCAAACAGGTCGTAATTAATGTCGAAGAATGGAAACTCTCCGACCCACCACGTAGAATCGCGGCATTGCCTGACTTCAAACAAAGACCGCCGGCGTCCGAGGTCACGTTGGGTCGCGATTCGTAGATGATGCCGATCACGCCAAGCGGCACTGCCACGCGGGCAATCTTGAGTCCGTTGGGCCGCTCCCACTGATCCAGCAATCGACCTACGGGATCGTTCAACCGAGCGACGTCCTCCAGACTCACTGCCATTGCTTCGATGCGATCAGGCGTCAACAGAAGTCGGTCAAGCAATGCCTCGCGGAGACCTTTCTCCTCGGCGAACTTCACATCGGCTGCGTTTGCCTCTTCAATCGATTTGGCCGTTGCCCGTATGGCCACTGCCGCCCCGTGGAGTGCCGCGTTCTTGGTCGCGTCGTCCGCGCGTGCCAGAACATGACTAGCCGCGCTCGCCGCCTCGGCAATATGCCGAATTTCGGTTTCGACGCTATCCGAATCGAGTGCTGCAGCGATAGTCATCGACAGGCTCTCATTCTCCTCAGCTAAGGACGAGATCGTCGCGGTGGATCATTTCATCGCGGCCACGATAGCCGAGAATTGTCTCTATTTCACCGCTCTTGTGTCCGGCGATGAGCGCAGCGTCGCTCTTTGCGTAGGCCGACAGGCCACGCGCCACCTCGCGTCCGTCGCGCACGCGCACCGTCACCAGGTCTCCGCGCTCGAACGTCCCTTGAACGTCTATGACGCCGGCCGGCAACAGGCTCGTGCCACGCTGCAGCGCCTGTTCGGCACCGTCGTCAACGACGATCGCCCCCATTGGCTGCAACGAGCCGGCAATCCAGCGTTTGCGCGCCGTCAGCGGATTCGCGTGCGGCAGGAACCACGTACATCGTGCGCCTTCTTCCATGAGACGCAGCGGATGCAGGCCGGTGCCCAAGGCGATCGCCATGCGGCAGCCGGCCGCAACCGCAACTTTTGCCGCCTGCAGCTTGGTTGCCATGCCGCCTGACGAGTAGCCGGGCGGCGGTTTGCCGGCCATGGCCTCGGTTTCGGGCGTTATCTCACGGACCTCGGGTATATGGCGGGCTTGCCGGTCTTGCCGCGGATCAACCTCATAAAGACCGTCGATGTCCGATAGCAATATCAGCGTGTCGGCGCTGATCATCGCGGCGACGAGGGCGGCAAGCCGGTCGTTGTCGCCGAAGCGGATCTCTTGTGTCGCTACGGTGTCGTTCTCGTTGATTACCGGGACGGCGCCAAGTTGAAGCAACTGAGTCAATGTATTGCGCGCGTTGAGATGCCGCCGCCGCTCTTCGGTGTCAGCGAGCGTTAGAAGGATCTGGGCAACGGTCAGATCGTGACGCCCCAGCGCTGCTTGATAGGCGTGTGCAAGACGGATCTGACCGGTCGCTGCGGCCGCCTGCTTTTCTTCCAGCCGCAGCGCAGGGTTGGCAAGGCCAAGATGCCGCCGGCCAACGGCAATCGCGCCGGATGACACAACCAAGACCTCCTGGCCGCGGCTGCGGCAGTCGGCAATATCGTCGGCTAATGCGTCAAGCCAGTCGTGTCGAATCTCACCGCTGTCTTCATCGACCAGCAGCGCCGAGCCGATCTTGACGATCAGGCGTCGCGCGTCGGTGAGTTGTTGCTCGCTGGTTTCGCCTGACTCGGCGCGTTTCTTCTTCTTGCTCACGGCTGCCATCCTTGGGCGGCCGACACCGTCAAATCTACACCGCGCGCCTCTTGAATGACCTCGAACAACGCCGCCAATACTAAATCGACACCCTTGCCGCTTACGCCCGAGAGGGTCAGGGTGGTCGTGCCCGATACAGCCGTTATTTCGGCTGCTTTTCTCTCGATATCGTCTTCGCTCAAGGCGTCGCACTTGTTGAGCCCGACGACCTGCGGCTTTGCCTCCAGACCTCCGCCATAACTGGAGAGTTCCTGCTGGATTGTCTGATACGCGCCGGACACGTCGTCGAGTGTGCCATCCACCAAATGCAGCAACACGCGGCAGCGTTCGATATGGCCGAGAAAACGATCGCCGAGGCCATGACCTTCGTGCGCGCCTTCGATCAGGCCCGGAATGTCGGCGAGTACAAACTCCTCGGCATGCGTGTAGACGACGCCAAGCTGTGGGTGAAGGGTGGTGAATGGATAGTCTGCGACTTTCGGCCGGGCCCGAGATACGGCTGCAAGGAACGTCGATTTGCCAGCATTTGGTAGTCCGATTAGGCCCGCGTCTGCGATCAATTTCAGGCGCAGCCATATCAGAAACTCCTGCCCTGGCTGCCCCGGATCGGCGCGGCGTGGGGCCCGATTGGTCGAAGATTTATAGTGGGCGTTTCCAAATCCGCCGCGACCACCCTCGGCAATAACCACCTCTTGCCCTGGCTCGGTCACGTCGACGAGAAGCGTAGTGTTGTCCTCGGCGAAGATCTGCGTGCCGGAAGGCAATGATATCGTCATGGATTTTCCCGAGGCGCCTGTTCGATCCTTGCCCATGCCATCGCGGCCCTTGCCAGCCTTGATGTGCTGACGGAAACGAAAATCTATCAGGGTGTTGAGACTGCCGACCGCGCGCGCAACGACGTCGCCGCCGCGACCGCCGTTGCCACCGTCCGGACCGCCGAACTCGATGAACTTCTCACGCCGAAAACTCAGGCAGCCGTTGCCGCCGTCGCCGCTCTTGATGAACACTTTTGCCTGGTCGAGAAATTTCATCGCCGTGCTCTGCGTCTACGGTCCCGGAACGAAAAAGGGGGAATGGTCGACCATTCCCCCGGGAAAACGCGCGCGAGCGCCGGGCCGCTTCTAGGCGGCCGGCTCCACCGACACTGTCGTCCGGCTACGCAACTTGTGAAACTTGACGTGACCTTCCTTCAGCGCGAACAGCGTGTGGTCCCTGCCCATACCCACATTGTCGCCGGGATGCACTTTGGTGCCGCGTTGACGAACGATGATATTGCCGGCGAGAACGTTCTGGCCGCCATATTTTTTCACGCCGAGCCGCCGCCCCGCTGTGTCGCGGCCGTTACGCGAACTGCCGCCTGCTTTCTTGTGTGCCATCGCCTACTACTCCTTGCCCTTCGACGTCTTGTCGGCTGGCCTCTTGGCCGCCGTCTTGCCGGCTGAAGATGCCTTCGCCGTTGCGGCTGGTTTCCTTGCCGACGCCTTCTTTGCCGGCGCCTTCTTGGCCGGTGCCGTTTTGGCCGGTGCCGTCTCTGCGGCCGTCTTCGCCGTCGC
This sequence comes from Alphaproteobacteria bacterium, assembly GCA_963664465.2. GTDB lineage: Bacteria > Pseudomonadota > Alphaproteobacteria > UBA8366 > CAVOAK01 > CAVOAK01. Next base: position 508,016 of record CAXXSU010000002.1, read on the forward strand.
TTTGCTCTTCGCCGGCTCGGCTTTGGCCGGAGCCGTCGTCTCAGCCTTCGCGGCTGCCTTGGTCGATTTCTTTCCGCCAGCCAAGATGCTGGTGATACGCAGGACCGTCAGATCTTGGCGATGCCCCGCCCGGCGGCGGTAATTCTTACGGCGGTTCTTCTTGAAGACAATGATCTTGTCGCCGCGCGGTTGGTCGAGAATTGTTGCGGCGACCGATGCGCCCGACACCAGCGGGGCACCGATCGTCTGATCCTTGCCATTGCTCACCATCAACACGTCGTCGATTGACACCGCCGCACCGGCGTCGCCCGGCAGGCGCTCGACGAGGATGATGTCGTCTTTGGCGACCTTATACTGTTTGCCGCCGGTCTTGATGACTGCGAACATGGCAGAGTCTCTGACGTCCTTGGTAGTCGGTTCCGCTCGGACCGCCGCAGCAGGCCATACAAAATAGCGGGCCGGTCGATGGCCCGCAAACTGGCGCGAACTATACGGCGCAGCGCATACAAGTCAACGCTTTTGCCGACTGTTGCCAACCGGCTGTACCGAGGGTTTCAGCACGGGCTTGCGGGTCGACGGACTTTGCGATTAGTGTCGCGCGCCGCCTGGGGGCGTCTCGCACCCTCACGCCATCGGACCAGCGCGGAGGGGTGCCGGAGTGGTCGAACGGGGCGGTCTCGAAAACCGTTGTGCGCTTGCGCGTACCGTGGGTTCGAATCCCACCCCCTCCGCCAGCGACCCCGGACACTTGTCTCCGAACAGGCTCTTGCGCGCTAACGGCCCGGAACAGGCAACGTATTTGCGCCCAATCCCATTCTGCCGCGGACGATGACTCACAGAACGCAGTGCACTTGGGAGAATATCAGGGCCGGGTCTCTGGCGGTCCGCTGCCCGGGTGAGTTTCCCTGCCAGCAGGTACAAGAACAGGGAATTTCCTTCAATATGAGCCCGATAACAGGGCCTTGCGGGACAGGATGGGCCTCGCGCAACCTCAATATATTAGTTATTTCAACGTTTTATGCCGCTACAGGACCACTTTCCTGTTAATGGCAATAACAGGGCATTTATCTTGTCATAACAGGGAATTTATTCGCCGGAACAGGGTATAATTTCGGCGATAACAGGAAACCTTCGAAGCCGATCAGTTTGACCGATTTGACCCTGCAGCGGGCGGGCAAGTCAGACTCAATGACTCGAGCATGACCGTTGCGGCTTTGGTTCCAGGCTTTCTTGCGAATCGGATGGTTCGACCCAAACCTATGTGGGCGGCGGGATTGGCATTGGCGCACAAGCGATCAGGCTCTCGAGAGTAAGGCGCTGGCGGCTGCCGAGCCGGCAAGGATGGCGCGCTGCAGATTCGAACCGATGGCTGGCGAGCCTACAAGCACGGGAGTCGGCTTCGAACACCAGCCGAAAAATATTTCCGGCGCGACCCGCCCACATCAGGTTCATCGGGTAGCCGGCTTGATCGGTGGTGGCTGCATGGGGCTATTAGCGCCTCCCAGCTTGATTACTATCTGGACGAGTTCACGTTCCGCTTCAATCGCCGCCGATCCAAAGCTCGCGCCTCCTGTTCTATCGACTCCTCCAGCAAGCAGTGCAACTGGAGCCCGTGCAAGAAGCTCGTCGGGGGCAGACCCAGCCCCAGATCTAGGCACTACGAGAGCGAATAGGATACTCTATTTACCGATTTGACCCTGCAGCGGGCGGGCAAGTCAGACTCAATGACTCGAGCATGACTTTCTGCTCGGACCAAAGCATTGGCATTGGCGCACGCATCAGGCTCTCGAGAGTAAGGCCTGGCGGCTGCCGGCCGGCAAGGATGGCGCGCTGCAGCTCGGGTGCCAGAAAGGCCAGCCGGACGAGACGGCGGCGATAGGATGTCGCAGGTGCTGCATCGAACGTCGGCACACCAGCGGCGTCTGTTGTCAGCATCGCATGCGCCGCGCGCAACGCCTTGATCAGCGCTGGATCTGAACGCGACGCCGGCCTGGTGCTCCCGACGACCCAGGTCCGCCCGCCGCGCAGGCGCATACGAACGGGCAGTATGAGCCGGAGCAGCGTTGAATCCGCGGCATCGGCTTCGGCCGTCTCATCGGGTTCGAGGCGGGAGCGCAGGGTAGGGCATTGTCACGTTAATCGGAGGCGGCCGCAAAGGACGGCATCGACGCCCATTCAGGCGGCCGCACTCGCAATATTCCAAACGTTGAACGCGTAGGTTCTAAATCGCTTGAACGTGGGTCTGCTGAGTAAATGACGCTGGACGTAGAAGCTGTTGTATACGGCGGATTGGATGTTCAGGAAGCGTTGGGCAGAACCCGGTGATTTGAAACGCTGCTGTTTCCGCTCTCGTCGTCTGACCGCCTGGTGCGAGTTCTCCGCGCGATTATTCGCACGCTTATCGTCAATGTGTTCAGCCGTCAGGCCGAGGGTTCGAATTGCGACGTGATAAGACCTGAGTTTTTCGGTCGTAATTCGCGTTGGCACCCACCCTTGTTTCTTCAGCAGTTTCCGCATCAACTTCAACGCTGCCTTGGCATTCCGCTTTGATTGCACGGGGAAATCCAGGACCTCGCCTTCGTTATCAACGGCGCGCCATAACCAGTGACGTCGCCCTCGAATCACAATGACCATTTCATCGAAATGCCAATAGTCGCTGGGCGTTGGTCGCGTATGGCGCAGGTTTTGAGCAATCGGCCCGCCAAATTTGAGGAACCAGCGCCGTACGCTCTCGTAGGAGATGTCCAGGCCCCGCTCCGCAAGCAGATCCTCCACATCTCGATAACTCAAAGTGAACCGGGAATAGAGCCAAACAGCGTGGCGAATGATGTCAGGTGGGAAACGATGGCGTGTGAAGGAGATGGTTCGCATCTCGACACGCTACACCCATGAGGCGATTGAAGGCAGAGCGGTTAACGTGACAATGCCCGCCGAAGGCCCGAATCAGCGCACGAACCCCATGCGGGATTTGGAACGGCGCATTTTGGGGCAATTGTTGACTTCCCCGGCGCTCTCCCCCATCGTGATAAGAATGGCGTTGGCGCCGGGGCGGCTTCAGGGACGGGGACGCCTCGATCATCGATCCCAGGAGGACCGCGTGCACCGGCACGGTTTGCGTCCCGCGGTTCCCGCATCGTCAGGGTAAGGCGCTCTGTGTTGACCGATCCCCCATACGCGTGTCTCGACGGGCAGGTGAATCGTGTTGCGGCTGACTGGCATCGTGGGCCACCTGAGCGACCCGGATTTTGCAGGCAAGTTGCACGACCTTGGCCACGAAGGACGCGTCGAAAGCATCGTCCTGAGCCGCTCCGATACGCAGCGCCACCGGCTCCGGGTTTACACGGATCGCGGTACGGAGTGTGAGGTCGCGCTGCCGCGAAACGAACACCTGTCGCAGGGCGCCGTGCTCCTGCTCGAGGACGAGCGTGCCATCGTGGTACGCATGGAAGAGGAAGCATGGCTGGCGCTTGCGCCGCGGGACGCCGCCACGGCGCTGGAACTGGGCTACTTCGCCGGCAACCTGCACTGGCGCGTCCGCTTCGACGGCGACATTCTCAATGTGGCGCTGGAAGGGCCCGAGGCGGACTACATCGCCCGAATCGAGGCGTTTCTGGCCGATGGCCGGGTGAGTTGGGTGGACGGTGAGTGACCCCACGCGCCTCCTCGCCGTGCTTCAGTACGGCGACAGCTTTTTCCCGAGCGGGTCAGTCTCGTTCTCCTGGGGCCTCGAGACGCTGTGCGCGGAGGGTCAAGTTTCCGACGAGGCGGATGTCGCGCGGTACGTCGCCGGTCAACTGACCCACCGGTGGGCGACCTGCGACCGGCCGGCGCTGATCGCCGTCCATCGGACCGGCGAGGATCTTGGTCAGGTTGCGTTCATCGACGCCGAACTCGAGTCATTGGCGCTGCCCCAGGAACAGCGTGTGGGAAGCCGGCGCGCGGGCGCAGCGCTTCTTAATGTCCATGAACGGTTGGAAACGGCGCGCGCCGCGGACTACCGGCGCATGGTGAAGTCTGGAGCAGCCTTGGGGCATCTCCCCGTCGCCCAGGGGTTGGTTTGGAATGCTGTCGGACTAACGGACAATGAGGCGGCGGCCGTGTCGGCCCATGCTCTGTGTGTTGGGCTCCTCGGCGCGGCCCTGCGGCTCGGAATCATCGGCCACGTGGCAGGTCAAAGAATTCTTCGTGACATGCGATCGGAGATCGCGCGTTTGCTGGCACTGCCCGTGCCGCCGCCCGGCGACTTCGGTGCCTATACGCCTGCCGCCGACATCGCCGTGATGCGGCACGAGACGGCGGATGTGCGTCTCTTCGTGAATTGAAATTGAGACAAATCCGGGAGGGAGGGAGAGAATGCTTCTAACACCCACCGAAATGGAGCGGTTGACCATCTTCACGGCCGCCGAGCTGGCCCGTCGGCATCAGGCCAAGGGGCTCAAGCTCAACCATCCCGAGGCCATCGCCATTATCGTCGAGGAAATTCTCGAGCGGGCGCGCGAAGGCCAATCCGTGGCGGAGCTTATCGGCTTCGGGTCTACCATCCTCACGGCGGATGATGTCCTTCCCGGGGTCGCGGATCTCATGCCGATGATCCAGGTTGAAGGGACCTTTCCGGATGGGACCAAGCTCGTCACGGTCCATGACCCCATCCGTCCGGGCAAGAAGCGGGTCGCAAAGAAGGATCAGGTCGCTCCGGGCGAGATTATCGTGGCGGAAGGCGATATCGAGATCAATGCGGGTCGCCGTACGGCCTCGCTCAAGGCCCTCAATACGGCCGACCGCCCGATCCAGATCGGCAGCCACTATCACTTCTTCGAGGTGAACAAGGCGCTGGAGTTTGATCGGAAATCGGCATTCGGCATGCATCTCGATATTCCGGCGGGGACGGCCGTGCGCTTCGAGCCGGGTGAGAGCAAGGAGGTCAAGCTGGTTGAGTTCGGCGGGACCGGCGAGATTTTCGGGCTCAATTCGTTGACCAGTGGCGCGACCCGCAGCGACAGCCGCAGGGAGGAAGCCCTGCGGCTCGCCCGCGACGCTGGATTCAAGGGTGCGTGAACCATGGCCACGATGACGCGCAAGGAATACGCAGAGCTCTACGGTCCGACCACCGGCGACGCGATCCGTCTCGGCGACACGTCGCTGCTTGCTGAAGTCGAACACGATTTCGCCTTTCCCGGTGACGAATGCCTTCACGGTGGCGGCAAGACGCTGCGTGACGGCCTCGGTCTTACGCCGGGCTACGACAGCGCGGCAGGTTCGCTCGACATGCTGCTCAGCAACGCCCTGGTGATCGACCCGGTGCTCGGAGTAGTCAAGGCTGATATCGGCATCAAGGATGGACTCGTCGCCGGCGTGGGGAAGGCCGGCAACCCCGCCGTGATGGACAACGTCGATCCGGTGCTCGTCTGCGGTGCAGCGACCACAGTCCGCGATGCCGAAGGCCTGATCGCGACGCCGGGCGGTATCGACGTCCACGTCCACTTCGACAGCGCCCAGTTATGCGAGCACGCCATTAGCTCCGGCATCACCACCATGATCGGTGGCTCCCTCGGTCCCATCACCGTGGGCATCGACTCCGGCGGGGCGTGGAACGTTGGCAAGATGCTGCAGGCCGCCGAGCAATGGCCGATCAATTTCGGCTTTCTCGGCCGGGGCAACTCGTCGAAACCACGTTCGCTGCTCGATCAGGTAGCCGGTGGATGTCTCGGCCTCAAGATCCACGAGGACTGGGGCGCCATGCCGGCGGTCATCGACTGCTGCCTGTCGGTCGCCGACGACCTCGACTTCCAGGTCCAGTTGCATACCGACACGCTGAACGAAAGCGGCTTCCTCGAAGATACGCTGGCGGCCATAAACGGCCGCACCATCCACATGTACCACACGGAGGGTGCAGGCGGCGGCCATGCGCCGGATATCATTCGGGTGGCCGGAGAAATGAACTGTCTGCCTTCGTCGACCAATCCGACCAATCCCTACACGGTGAACACCTTCGACGAGCACCTCGACATGACGATGGTGTGTCATCATCTCAATCCCGCGATTCCCGAGGACGTGGCGTTCGCCGAGAGCCGTATCCGGGCCCAGACCATTGCCGCCGAGGACGTGCTGCACGACATCGGCGCAATCTCGATGCTGGGCTCGGACAGCCAGGGCATGGGCCGCATCAACGAGGTGATCTGCCGCACCTGGCAACTCGCGAGCAAGATGAAGGATCAGCGCGGGCGCCAGGCCGAGGAGAGGAGCCGGATCGGCGATAACGAGCGCATCCGCCGCTATATCGCCAAGTACACCATCAACGCGGCACGCACCTTCGGCCTCGACGCCTACATCGGATCGCTCGAGCGCGGCAAGCTCGCCGACGTGGTGCTGTGGCGGCCCGGGTTCTTCGGCATCAAGCCCGAACTCGTCGTCAAGGGCGGCTTCATCGTCTGGGGCGCGATGGGCGACAGCGCGGCGTCGCTGATGACCTGCGAGCCGGTGTTGATGCGTCCGCAGTGGGGTGCCTTCGGCGAGGCTCGCAAGGCGTTGAGCGCTAGCTTCGTCAATCAGCGCGCAGTGGACGCCGGTATCGCGGACAGTCTTGGTCTGAAAAAGCAAGTGTTGGCGGGGCGGGGCACGCGCAAGCTCAACAAGCAGCATATGCTGCATAACGACGCATGCCCCGATATCCGCGTCAATCCGCAGACCTTCGACGTGTTCGTCGACGACGAGTTGGCGACGTGCGAGCCCGCGTCGACACTTCCGCTCACGCAGAGGTACATGCTGAGATGAGCGCAGCAGTCGCCCAGGATATCCCGTCGGCCGCCCGGGTCGGCATCGGCGGCCCCGTCGGATCCGGCAAGACGGCGTTGATCGAGCAGCTGATCCCACGGTTTGCGGCGCGCGGCACCGAAATGGCGGTCATCACGAACGACCTGGTCACGAAAGAGGATGCGATTCGGCTGCGCCGCAGCGGGCTCATCGCCCCGGAACGTGTCATGGCCGTGGAGGCGGGCGCCTGCCCGCATACTGTCATCCGCGAGGACCCGACTCTCAATATCGAAACCGCCGACTTGCTGGAGGAGACGTTCGACAAGCTCGATCTCATAGTCATCGAAAGCGGTGGAGACAATCTGGCCTCGACGTTCTCGCTCGACCTCGTCGATTACTGGTTGTTCGTGATCGACGTGGCCGGCGGCGACGATATCCCGCGCAAACGGGGCCCGGGGATCGTGCAGAGCGATATCCTGGTGATCAACAAGCCCGACCTCGCCCCTTACGTGGGCGTCGACCTCGACCGCATGATCGCCGAGGCGATCGACGTGCGGTCGGGGCGTCCCGTGCTGGTGACAAACTGTGCCACGGGTGAGGGCGTCGACGAGGTCGTAGAGCGGCTCGCGCACGACGTGCTGTTCGACCAGTAGAGCCCACGCTGGACGTCGCGGCCTCCCAAGAAGACGTTTCGCAAGCGCGAGATCGCTCGACGGCGTCGGGCCGTCTGAGCGTGACGTTCGCGGTTGACGGAGACGGCCGCACATTCATCGTTCGTCAATTCGCAGGCTACCCGTTCCACGTCTGCCGGCCTCACTACTTCCCACACGATGCGCCGGGCCTGGCGACGCTCTATATCCAGTCGAGCTCCGGTGGCATCTATCAGGAGGACAGGCACGATATTGCGATCGTCGCCGTTGACGGTGCCCGTGCGCATGTCACAACCCAGGCATCGACCATCGTGCACGGCATGGAGCGTGACCGCGCAGCGCAGCGCGCCACCATCACCGCTGGCCCCGGCAGCCATGTGGAGTACATTCCCGACCCCTTGATCCTCTTTCCCGCTTCACGGCTTTCCACGACGCTCACGCTTCGGATTCACGAGTCGGCAACGGCCATCGTCGTCGACTCGTTCCTGATGCACGACCCCCGGTCCGCCGACGGCGCATTCGATGAATTCGAGGCCCGGACCATGATCGAGGATTGGGGCGGCACGCGATTGGCCACGGATCGCTTCCGCATCGCGGGACGCGATATTCTTGCAGCCATGCCGGGCATTTCGAGCGATTACCGGGCGCAGGGACTGCTCATGATGGTGCAGCGTTCGAACCGCACGTCGGATATATTGGCGCAGTTGCGCGCCGAAATCGCCGTAATTGACGACGTTTGGGCGGGTGGTTCCACCTTGCCCAACGAGGCCGGCGTTTGGCTGCGACTGCTGGCGCGGGACGGTGCTGCACTACGGGCAGGGATGATGGTTGCCTGGGCGACCGCGAGCGAGGGCATCACGGGCATCCGGCCGCTGCCGCGCCGCAAGTGATCGTTGGAACAACGTCATCGAAAAGGGGTGTCATGAAAACACGGGTGAAGACCGTGATTCTGGGGCCGGTCGTAACGGTCGCGGGAATCACCGCGGCCTTGACCGATATTGGCATCCGGCAAGTGCACGAAGACGACGTCGCGTTCCGTTATTTCGCGCGCTACGAGGTAGCGCGCGACCGCACCCCGCAGGTCGGTCTCGCCGAACATCAAAAAGCTCCCCCGGCCCGTCGGAACGGGCCAGGGGCAGTGGGGAGGGACTCCTGAAGTCGCCGTTGCCGGCGCCGCTGGATGAGATTACCGCCGGTCATTTCGATGCCTGCTTCGGGACGGCGCGGAGCCTGGGCATGGCGACCGCGGCGTTGATCGCGGCCGCGGACTTGTGCGATCGCCGCCGCTCGTCCTACACTCGTGCTGGGACGTGCGGGTCAGGCGAAAAGGGGCTACACCGTGAAACGGAAAGTTCCCATGCTCATTGCGGCCGCGTTGTTCGGCGCGGTGATCGGTCATGCGGTGCCGGGTATCGGCGCCTTCAACACCGGAAACGGATATCTGCTTATGCCCGGCGCCGAGAAGGGCGGCTACGTCATTGGCCTCGCCGACGGGATCGCCTGGGCCTCGGGGATTTCGCACGACCTGAGCTGGATCGCCACTTGTGTCGAGGGTTGGACGAACGTGCAGGTCGCTGAGGTGTTCGAGGAATATCTGAGGGGCCATCCGGGCGAACGCCATAAGGGGTCGCCGTTCGTCTTCGAGCAGGCCATGCAGGGCGCTTGCACCTGAGCGGCGGTCGCCGGCACGCTTGCGTTTTTTGCGCGGCGGACCTTCAATTGGTCGCCGCGGGGCTGGGCGCTCCATACGGGCGTTTGCCGGAAGCGCCGCGCGGCGGTGGAGAGGATGCGTTTGGCCATGAACATCACCAAGCTGACGGATGCCGTCGGCGTCGAGGTCAGCGGCGTCGATCTGTCGCGGGACGTGGACGACAATACGATCGCGCAGATCCGCGAGGCCTGGACACAGCACGGGATCGTGCTCTTTCGCAGGCAGTCCATAACCATCCCGCAGCAGATCGCCTTCACCAAGCGTTTCGGCGAACTCTACATCGACCTGTCCGATGACTTCACCCACCCCGAGCACCGCGAGGTCTTCGTCCTCTCCAACATCAAGGAGAACGGCGAATTTATCGGCCTGCCGCCCGAGCAGACCGGCGAGGCCTGGCACAGCGACCTGATCTATCGCGAGGAACCGGCGGCCGGCGCCTTCTTCTATGCCAAGGAGGCGCCGCCGGAAGGCGGCGACACGCATTTTGCCGGCATGTATGCCGCTTACGACGCGCTGCCGCAGGATCGGCAGGAGCAGATCGACCAATTGAAGTGCCGCTACAGCCGGACCAAAGTTTATGAGCTGGGCATTTTCTCAAAGGATCTGCTACCGCTCAGCGAGGCGGAAAAGGCGGCGCTGCCCGACGTCGTCCACCCCATGGTGCGCACTCACCCCGAGACAGGCCGCAAAGCGCTTTACGTCGGCATGCGCGTCTCGAAGGCAACGCATATTCTCGACATGCCGGAAGAAGAGGGACCGGCGTTGCTCGACGACCTGCGCACATTCGCGACCCAGCCGCAATTCGTTTACCGCCATCATTGGAGTGCCGGCGACGCGATCATGTGGGACAACCGCTGCACCATGCACCGGGCCAGCGTTTTCGATCCGGCGCAGGGACGCCGTCTGTGCTACCGCACCATGATCGCTGGCGACGCACCGTACTAGGGCGTCTTCTCCTGGGCCGTCGTCTCCCGGGCCGTCGTCTCCCGGGCCGACGCGAAAGGCCGGCCAACGCAGGGAATCGGCCGGCCTCGGGAACCTGCCTTTGTGACGATGTCCGGAAGTGAGCTTGCCCCTCGGCGATCTCTGCTTGCCGATGGCAAGCGGCCAAATTGAGGCTTGATATCGGCCCTTACCCGCAAGGCGGACGACTATCAGGTTTGGCGTTTATGACCGCTGCCGACCTTTAACCGACGAAACGTCCGTTGGAACTGTCAACGTTCGGTGAACTATGGTCCAATCGAATCATGGAAAGACATCGCTAAATTGGCGACGCCTCATTTACCTCGTGTGAGCCGAAGCCGTCCTGGACGGTCGAAGTCGACGGTGCAGCCGAGCGTGGATTTTTTGGCGGCTTGTTTCCTTGCCATGCGCCGCGCTCCCCTCACGTCTGAAGGCGTGACCCTTTGTATTTCCAAATCTCTTCGATCGACACCACTTATACGGCCAGTTCGACCAAGAAAAAAGGGCGGGACCGGTCGCCCGGCACCACCCTGATCTCACCCTGCCGCAGAGCCGACCAAGCCCTGCGAACGAATGAATCTACTTATTGCTTTTTGGGATCCAATTTGAACCACTCGATGGATCCCAACCAATAATCGAAGCGGTCCTGGACGAACCCGCCCGATACCCGCCAGTTGATCCAGTTGTTGATGTAGGTAAGCATGGGAAAATCGCCCTGACGTATCGCGACACCGGCGCCCGCGCCTTGCGAGAACGGCCTGTTGCCGAACGGCTTGACCAGCTTGTCGGAGAATTGTTTCTGCCAGAAGGTCGGCTTGGGCTCGGAACTGAATATACCGTGCGCATTGCCGTTCAGCACCTCCTGGAGGGCAATGGCGTCATCGTCGAACAAGCGGTGCGTCGCCTTCGGCAGATGCTTTTTCGCCGCGTCTTCCGCCGTCGCGCCGCGGCGTGAGACGATCGTGACCTTAGGATTGTTGAAGTCCTCGAGTGTCTTCAGGCCCGTGGATAGCCTCCTGTTGGTGACGAAACCCTGATGAAACGCTGGCACGTACGAGTTCGAGAAGGCAACCGTAAGCGAGCGCTTGGGCGTCGGCGACATGCCGCTGATGAGGTCGAACTTGCCGGCGAGCAAACCCGGGATGATGCCGTCCCAGGAGGTCGGCACATTGTTGAATTTAACCCCCATATCGTCCGCGAATTTCTGGAAGATGTCGATCTCGAAGCCGACATATTGACCCTCGACGCTTCTGAACGCAAAGGGCACGAACGACCCATGGCCGACGTTCAGGACACCGCGCTTCTTGATCTCGGCAAGAAGGCTGTCCCCGGCGATCTGCTGCTGAATTTTCTGCGCCGACGCTTCCTCAGGCCAGGCGGCAATCGCCAACCCCATCACACCGGCCACGACGCCCATTAAGCGCAGCGACCACTTCAATTTGTCCTTCTTCATGGTCAGGCTCCTCCCTATTGCGGTGAATGCCCCCGACACGCTTTGCGTCTTGGGCACAAGTTTTGTTCACACCAAGTTGCTCGCAGCGAACCCGTTGCGGCCAACACCAGTGAGGAGGCATTCCTCGGCAATTCGTCCATGACAAGACCGGCTTCAAGGTTTCAATCACTTGATTGCAACGCCCTTGGAGTCGATGCCTCCCGCACCGAATTCCACTGCTGCCACTTCTCGCCGCTGCTTCATCGCAGATGTTTTTGTTAACTGCGTCAATTGTAGTCCCAGCCTTGGGATTTCAACAACATCTTTCTTGGCGCGCCCACTCGCTCGAACTCACGCGGACGCGCTAAGTTATGCCAAATGCGCCATTTCACCACCTAGACGAAAATTTGTGCTTAGATTCTGTACAAATCATCGCGCCCTATGTCCACTTTGGGTCAGAAGCGGACTCTGGAGTCTTCTGTGGATCATGTCCGCTACTGACCCCTAACAGCCCGTTGACGAAGTCTTCCCTGGACGAAGTCGGCATGGTCTGATTCTCTGGTGTCCTGGCCTGAAGGGGGGTTCGCTGATGGCGATGGGACAGCAGAAGGATCGTCAGGGGGACTTGATGGTGAGCTGGTCGGAGATGCCGCGCTCGCCTGGTCATGTATTTTACGACCGCCTGCAGTTGGTACTGATCGAGGGCGGCTTCGACGGCTTCGCCGAGGCGGTCTGCCAGCCCTATTACGCGGCCAGGATGGGGGCGCCTTCGGTGCCACCCGGGCGCTACTTCCGTATGCACCTGGTGGGCTACTTCGAGGGTATCGACTCTGAGCGTGGGCTGGAGTGGCGCTGCTCGGATTCCCTGTCGCTACGGGAGTTCCTGCTGTTGGAGATGCGGGAACGGGTGCCGGACCATTCCTGGCTGTCACGGACCCGCGCGCGCCTGCCCCATGAAGTCCACACGGCGGTGTTTGACTGGGTCCTGGCGCTGATCGCCGAGGCGGGTCTGGTGAAGGGCGAGCGCATCGGGGTGGATGCCTCGACCATGGAGGCCAACGCGGCGCTGCGCAACATCGTGCGGAGGGACACGGGCGAGGGTTACCGGGGGATGCTGGAGCGCTTGGCCCAGGAGAGCGGTATCGAGACACCCACGGCTGAGGACCTGGCGCGTCTGGACCGCAAGCGCAAGGGCAAGAAGCTCTCGAACCAGGACTGGGTTTCCAGGAGCGACCCCGAGGCCAAGATCGCCAAGATGAAGGACGGCACCACGCACCTGGCCTACAAGCCCGAGCACGCGGTGGATCTGGACACCGGCGCGGTGGTGGCGGCGGAGCTGCACCCGGCCGACGAGGGCGATACGACAACGCTTCCCAAGACCCTGGCGGCGGCCGAGGCAAACCTCGAGGCGGTGGATGTGGCGCCGACGGCCGAAGATCCGGCCGAATGTGTGACCGATAAGGGCTACCACTCACGGTTGGTCTTGAAGGCGCTCGACGACGGCCCCTGGAAGAGCCGGATCTCCGAGCCCAAGCAGAAGGGTTTTGCGCGCTGGCACGGAGATGATGCGGCTCGCCGGGCGGTCACCAACAACCGGACCCGGCTGTTATCGGGGGTGGCCAGGGAAGCCTTCAAGCTGCGCGCCGAGATCGTCGAGCGCTCCTTTGCCCACAACCTCGATCGCGGCGGTATGCGCCGGACCTGGCTTCGGGGCCGCGAGAACGTGCACAAGCGATACCTGCTTCACGTCGCCGGCCACAACCTATCGTTGCTGATGCGCCAACTCATCGGCGCCGGCACCCCGAAGGAGGCCGTGGCGGGCGGAATTGGCGCCTTGTTCGTGCTTGTTACGCCCGCTGGAGCCGTCCTGGTCGTTCAGATCGTCCTCATCGTCTCGGAGGATGGCGAAACCGCCTTCGCCGCGATATGCTTCGCCGTGGCGTGAAACCCGGTCAATGACGCCTTTTTCAACGGGCTGCTAAGCGGACATTCAAATGATATTGCATAAGATGAGTGAAGCTTCGGGCCGAAGAAGACTCAAGATATCACGTGATGCTAAAGTCGGCCGTATCTTGAAGCGGGCGGGAGGGTCGCATGACCGAATGGAACATCTCGGAAGTAGGGGCGGCGCTGCACCAGGACGCCTTGTTTTGGGACAACACGTTACCGTGGGGTGAATTGGATCGGCACAGGGAGAAATGCTTGCCGCGAATGGTGGTGAATGGTGTTGACGTCGTTTCGCTGACGCTCGCTAATGACAAAAACAGTCTTGCCGACACAATTCGGATGATCGCGTGCGAACGGGCTCATTTCTTGAATCAGCCCGACAAGTATGTGCTGGTCGAGACGGTCGACGACATTCTCGCGGCAAAGAGCGCCGGCAAGCTTGCCGTAATTTTTCACTTCCAGGGCTCGAATCCGGTCGCAAACGATCTCAACATGGTCGAGCTCTACTACCGGCTGGGAATCCGCCATATGCTGATGGCCTACAACCTGCGCAACGCGGTGGGCGACGGCTGCAAAGAGCTATCCGGCGGGGCAGGGCTGTCGCGTTTCGGCGTGCAGCTGGTCGAAGAGATGAACCGGGTCGGCATGTGGGTGGATTGCGCCCATACGGGCTATTGCACCTCAATGGACGTCCTGGAAGTTTCGAAGGACCCGGTGATTTTCAGCCATGCGGCTGCGGACGCGGTCTACCACCATTCGCGCAACATCCGGGACGATCAGATCAAGGGCTGCGCCGTCACCGACGGAATCATCGGCATCAACGGCTGCGGTAAGTTCCTTGCCTACAACGAGGGAACGGCAGAGACGATGTTTCGGCACATCGACTACATCGTTGAGCTGGTTGGCGCCCGGCATGTCGGCATAAGCCTCCACTTCGTCTACGCATCAGAAACGTGGGGCGACTACAAGACCGCGTGGAACGTGGACATGGAGGACGACCCCGGCAACGACATACCCTGGTCCGAGATCAATCAAGCGGAGCCGGAGGAACTGCCGCGCCTCACCGAAATAATGCTGAAGCACGGCTATGAAGATGCTGACATTCGCGGCATCCTCGGCGACAACTGGCTGCGTCTTGCACACCAGGTGTGGAAGTAACTTCGCGTTGAAGCAGAAAAGTGGAAGCCTTTCACAGGGTGATCCGGACCAAGAACACGACTGCTCACCAGCAGAAAATCACTGGGGATTTGAAGTGCGTTGAGCGGAATATTCTGGACGCCTAGCGCTCTGCGACTACGAAACGCCCCAAATGTCCGCTTCTGGCTATAAGCAGACCAACTTCGTGAGCTGGGTGAACGTCTGCTTAGGCGGCGCCTTGGCCTAGGCGAGCAGCGCCCGGACCCGGCGTTCGATCTCGGTCCTGCGCTCGACATGCGACAGCGGCAGCGTGTCCGCGACGACCGCGCCAACCTTGCGGCCGATTTCCGCCTGCAGCTTGCGGTCGTCGACGTTGGACTTTGCCACCTTGACGATCACATCGCCCGACATGGTGGGGACAAGACCGTCGGCGTTCTTTTCCGGCAGGGCCGGGTCCGCGCCCTTGGCGACGCCGCGGATCGCACGGCGCAGCGTGCTGCGCAGCATGGCGACGCCGGTATCGGTCTTACCCAGATGTTCGAGCTTGTGGATGGTGATCTCCCCCTGGCCGACCTGCGCCTCGTAGTCGCTCGGCACCCGTTGCGCCTCCTCCGCGCTACGCTCGATCCCGGTCTGGCCGATCGTGTCCAACTGGTTGTAGCCGACTCGGGCCCGGTCGCCCTTGCCCCCCAAGTCGAGCTCGTCGCTGTAGTGGCGCCAGCCGAGCAGGATGCAGGAGCGGTCGTCGGTCGGCACGACCCACTTGCTGGAACCGACGCGCGGGAAGAACTTCTCGCGGTCCGGGTCCTGGTAGACGTCCGGCGGCTGGGCGAAGCTTGGCAGCAGCGTCTCGGCCGTGCGCACCCAAAGATATTCGTTCCAGCGCCGCGTATTGGTCAGATAGATGCCGGTCCGGTCGGCGAAGCGGTGCCACTCGACCACCGGCAGTGCGCCCCAGGCCGGGTTAAAATGGGTGCGAGTCGCCCGCGTGTGCAAAAAAACGCTGTGGAACGGGTCCATCGGGTTCTCATTGACCTGCAGCCAGTTGCACGGCATCGGAATGAGGTAGGGGACGAGCTCCTCGCCGGCGATCTCAAGCGTGTCGTAGACGGGAAACTCGGGCTTGAGCTCGCACGGGCCCATATAGGCGAAGACGAGGCCCTTGTATTCAAGCGCCGGATAGGCGCCGTGGGCCAGGGTGTTCCGGATCGAGCTGTCCTCGGGTTCGCCCGGCGTCTCCAGGATCGTGCCGTCGACATCGTAGAGCCAGCCGTGATAGCAGCAGCGGATGCCGTGCTCGGCAATCACGCCGTATTCGAGCGACGTGCGGCGGTGGCTGCACTGCCGGTGCAGCAGCCCGACATCGCCTGAGAGATCGCGGAAGGCGACCAGATCCTCGCCCATGATGCGCAGCGCCAGCGGCAGATCGGTCAGCTGCTCCGACATGCAGACCGGCTGCCAGAACCGGCGCAGATACTCGCCGCACTTCGTCCCCGAATCGCTGTGTGTCAGCTCGGCATCTTCGTCCGCTCGGCCCGAACGATGGTAGCCGTTGAAAGCGGTCTTGAGCGCGTCAGCGGTGGCGGCCATGGCATCGGACTTCCCTGCGGCTGCATCCCGGACGATACTAACCGACATTCCGACATTATCACAGTAAGGGTTTGAAATGAGCGATTGGAATGTGTCCGAACAGGCGGCGGCACTTCATCAGGACGCCTTGTTTTGGGACAACACGGTGCCATGGGGTGACCAGGGGCGGCCCGCACTCAAGGCGAAATGCCTGCAGCGAATGGTGGCGAGTGGTTTTGACGCCGTTTCGCTGACAGTCGGCGGTGACTGGGTCGGCCTTGTCGACTCAATCAAGAAAATCGCACGTGAACGGGTTCACTTCTTAGGCGATCCCGACAAATATGTGCTGGTGGAGACGGCCGACGATATTCTCGCGGCAAAGAGCGCCGGCAAGCTCGCCGTGATATTTCATTTTCAGGGGACGAATCCGGTCGCAAACGATCTCAATATGGTCGAGCTTTACTACCGCCTGGGCATCCGCCATATGCTGATGGCTTACAACCTGCGCAACCCGGTGGGCGACGGCTGCAAGGAATTGTCTGACGGGGCGGGCCTGTCGAGATTTGGCGTGCAGCTGGTCGAAGAGATGAACCGTGTCGGCATGTGGGTGGACTGCAGCCATACGGGCCATCGCACCTCGATGGATGTATTCGAAGTCTCAAATGACCCGGTGATCTTCAGCCATACGGCGGCCGATGCGGTCTATCACCATTCGCGCAATATCGGGGACGATCAGATCAAGGGCTGCGCCACCACTGGCGGGATCATTGGCATCAACGGCGTCGGCAGTTTCCTTGGCAAAAACGTGGGGACGATTGAGACGATGTTTCGCCACATCGACCACATCGTTGAGACTGTTGGTTCCGAGCATGTCGGCCTGGCGCTCGACTACGTCGCTGACCAAGAAGCATCGAGTCCGACCAGCTTGAACGTGGGAAAAGACGACGACCCGGATCACGAAGTGCCGTGGACTGAGATTAACTATGTGCAGCCGGAGATGCTGCCCCGCCTCACCGAAACCATGCTGCAACATGGCTATGTAGATGCCGACGTCCGCGGCATCCTCGGTGACAACTGGCTGCGACTTGCACGGCAGGTGTGGAAATAGCCATACGCCGAAGCGCAAAACCTTGCAGCCCGGATCGCCAGGAATGCGGTCGGTGGCTTAACAATCGGGCCGAGAATTCACATCAGCCATTCCGACGTCGAGAAGGAGCGATGGCGAGGTTCAGGGACGTAAAAACTCTGCAGAAGTTTGCTGCCACCCATGCCTCGATCCACAATCACTTCAACCACGACCGCCACCTTAACCGCCGCGCAATATTCAAACTAAACCGATCAGCCGCCCTGGCCGAATGGCGTCAGCTTGCAGCCTGAACCTGACGTCTCCCGGCCAATCAGAGACTAGTTGGTTTTAGACTGACAGCACCGCCATTCTTTCGTCTCCGAACAGGCTCTTGCGCGCTAACGGCCCGTAACAGGGGCTGTATTTCCGCCCAATCCCATTTTGCCGTAGACCAAGACTCACAGAACGCAGTGCTCTTGGGAGAAGATCAGGGCCGGGTCTCTGGTAGTCCGCTGCCCGGGTGAGTTTCCCTGTAACAGGGTAAAGAACAGGGAATTTCTTTCAATATGAGCCCAATAACTGGGCCTTGCGGGACAGCATGGACCTCGCGCAACCTTAATATATTCGTTATTTCAACGTTTTATGCCGAAGCCAGGCCACTTTCCTGTTATTGGCGATAACAGGGGGCTTTTTGGTTCATAACAGGGAATATTTTCGCCGGAACAGGGTGTATTTTTGGGGAATTACATACTCAACTTGACACTCGGCGGTTTTTGGCGGAGGCCGCTGATTTAGTGACCTTCCCATTCGAAGAGGTCCGAGCGTTAGCGTGGCGTGGTTGCGGCGGCGTCTGAACATGGCGCTTGTTCGACCGTAGCAGGGCTTTCGCCAATCCCTCGACGGTCGCGCCCTTGAATTCTGGATTTTTAGATCCGGCCATTTCTGTCCCCTCTCTCAAGAGTGTGACGGGCAGGATACCGTACTTGACAATCTCGCCGCAAGCAATCCAAACTAGCACATCTCCAAACCAACCAACGAGTAGCCCTATGTCGGGCTGCCCGTTCAATACAAGACCGCTTCGCGGGAATAGACGGGAACCTTCTCGATTCGTTGGTTGTTTGGCGACCGGCCCGGCACCCGCCGGCGCCGTGTCCAAACTCAACAATGTGAGGATTCCCATGCAGAGAATTATGTTTGTGTTAGCCGCGCCCGCTCTCGCGGCCTGTGGCGGTGGCGGCGGCGGTCCTGGTCCCGTTGCCAGCGCAGACAAGGCCATGCAGGACATCATCACCGAGACACCGGATGTCTCGGTCGCGGACGTGCAGAACACGGCGTCGACGGTCTCCGCTGCGAGCCAAGCAGGATCGTCGCTTCCGGCCTTCGGCAGCGTCACTCAATCGGCGAACCGAGATGGGGTCTCGGGCGTCTCGACCGACAGGGCGTCCACCGAGTTCGACGGTGAGACGTTCGTTCTCGAGGTCGATCGCCAGAGCGGGACGGATCTTCACTTGAGCACGGCCGAGGATCACACCATTGCATTTCTGTACGACCGATCGCCCGTGCCGGGCCACGACAGCGGCGCGGACGGCCATATCATCGACTACACGCCGAGCGAGACGACTATCGCGTATGCGGCCGTATCGTGGCTGAACTCCGACCCCACGGACTATCTGGCGGGCGGGTATTGGCTCCACGCGACCGGCGACATCCTCGGGACATTCACCATTGATGAAGCCGGCGCGTTCGCGGACGGGCCGGAGATCTCCATGTCCAATCGTCCCACAATGCCGGTCCGGGGGACGGCCAGCTACATCGGCGAGGCCGAGGGATTGTACGGGGTTGAGTACGGCACCGATGCCCCAGGATACGAGGGGACTTCGGCAATCGGGATCTTCTACGCCGATATGGCCCTGACGGCTGATTTCAATGCCAGGACCATCGGCGGGTGCATGGGGTGCAACGGCGGCGTGTTCCTGGACGGCGATCCGTCCAACTACCGCGTGCGCCTGGGCGCCACGTCCTTCGCGAGCAACGGCACCTTCCGGGGTTCGTCTGTTTCTCTCGAGAACCCTGATGTTGATATCGTCAGCACCAGCGGTGCGTGGGGCGGAATGTTCTCGAACCAACCGAACGCTGACGGCGATCCACGGTTAGTCGCTGGCACACTCGGCGGCGAAGCGAGAACGTCAGGAGGATCGGAAGCCGTTTTCGTCGGAGCGTACTACGCGACGAGCCAGTAGACTATTGCCTCCCCCGGCCCGCCAGCCGGGGGAGGCATCACTCACGCCAAAGGAGAATCACCGTGAGCGATCAACAGGACGACCCTACTTACAACGGATATGCCGTGGCAGCAGGTCTGGTCGCCGTTGCTTTAACTGTTGCAAATATTGACGAAAAAACCGCATTTGCCAGCAGTCATGGAAAGCTTTTCTGGCTGTATTCGATGCTCATGTAGATCAACTGCTTCAGTTAACGCACTTGTCACCTGGCCAGAAGGCCGATATTCAGAGGATGAGGAATCTCCCGTGCCTATCCGGTTAACGTACACACCCACAACATGTGGTGTATCCTGTCGCACGGCAGGGAAGGGTAGCCGCTGCCGCAATGGGGATTCGATCTGGCAAATTTCTGATTGTGCTGAAGTCCGAACGTGGGTTTGATTCACTTTACGCACTGAACATCGGGGGACAGATTGATGAAGACCAAGGAAAAAAGGAAGAAACCCACGGCCAGACGGGAAGCTGCTGATGAAAAGACATCGCCTCAGCGATTGATGGCACTAGCCGAAGAAAGCGCCATATTGGCGCGGATCGTTGCGAAAAACCCGTCTGCTCCTGTTACTCTCCTGCGCACTCTGATCCGCAGCGAAGACGAAGCGACACGCAGGTGTGTGGTTCTCAACCGACGTGCTCCATATGACGTATTGAGCGACCTTGAAAACCAGTTCCCAGAGTTATTTGTGAATAATCCGGCACTCGAACTCTACAATTCCTTCAAGATCTGATGTCCCGGAATTTTCTATCACCGCAACACTACATGTTGTGGGTGTGTGCGTTAACCGGATAGGCACGGAATCTCCTTGTGAATTATCTTGAGACCGAAGAACTCCAAGCTTTTGACAGACCCTCTGGATCAAGTTAACTATGGACATGACAAAACACCGTCGCTATGTTTCTGGCGACGAAATCCTTTCACCTGAACTTACTGCCGCCTCGCCGGTCTGCCAACCAGCGGGGCGTTTCTACGTCTAGTCGGCCACCAAATCGCGGTACATCAGCCGCTTCCCGACCATACCGGCAATCACCGCGTTCATCTGGTCGATCGTATCCTGGTCCCGGATGTTGTGCTTCCCGGCGAACTCGTTCACGTAGCGCTGCAGATGCTTCGGGCTGATCTTGTGGAACGTGCCCTTGTGAGCCCGTTTCAAGGTGGCCCAGAAGCTTTCGATCCCCTGGGTTGAGGCTATGTCCCGGACGTACTCGCCGACGCTGTGGCGCACGCTCTCATGCTCGAACGGCATCCCCCTTATAGGCCGATGCGTCGTCCGAGTACACGGTCGCGCCCGTCGCGGCGTGGCGCACAACGAAGCCCTGCAACGTCGCGCTGTCGGTATCATGGATGACTTGGGCGCGCACTTTGTTCGTGGCCCGATCCTTCGCGCCCACGACGATCGCCTTGCCGACCGCGCCGCGGCCCCGGCGCTGCTTCTTCCTGGCGTGCTTGTTCTTCTCCCGGCCGCCCACGTAGGTTTCGTCGACCTCGACCGGCCCAGCCATCGTGCCGTCCGCCTCTTTGTTCCACGCCTCGCGCAGCCGGTGCAGCATGAACCACGCGGTTTTCTGCGTGACCTTCAGATCCCGGTGGAGCTTCATGCTCGACACGCTCTTCAAACTGGTTACGTTGATGTAGATCGCGAAAGCCCACTTGCGGAGCGTCAGCCGGGACTTCTCGATCGCCGTTCCCGTCCTGACGCTGAAGTAGGATCGGCAATCCGTGCACCAATACGGCATGGGCTTCGCGTGCGGCACAGGCCGCGTGTTCATGCCGCCGCAATGTCCGCAGTAGCGCCCGTCCGGCCATACCTGATCTTCAAACCACGCCGCCGCCGCAATCTCGTCGGGGAACAGATCAGCTAGCTCGGTCAAGCTGATCCCTTCGCGATGAGACTTTCCAGGACCTTTCTTCGACATCACAATTCCTCCCTTGACTTCAAGATAAGGATTTGTCTTGAGATTGTCAAGTTCAGTACATAAGTCCCTATTTTTGGCGATAACAGGAAAACTTCGAAGCCGATCAATTTGACCGATTTGCGCCTTCAAGGAGCATGCGATGGGGGATCGTATGACGCGTGTGCTCACAATTGTATCCGACTGGGTTCGACCCCTTCTTCTGCAACCACGATGCGACTGGCGAGCTCGCGCGAGAGGCCGTTGACGCGGGCATTCGTTCGATAATCTTGCGAATTGACCGGTGGATCAGCCGAGCGGGATTTTGGTGGACGTTAATTCTCAAACGCCGACATAAGTTATTGCAGTAGGACGTTCTTAACTGACGCACCTGTCCTACTTCGTTGGATGGCCAAATGTCCGCTTGTGGCTATAAGCAGACCTTTACAGAGAGGTGTGGGAACGTCCGCTTACCGACCTAAGGCGGTCATTAATAACTCGCTACTAGAACGTCCGCTTATGACCCAAAGCGGACCTAGCCCGTGATAAATACAGGGCAACCTAAATGCGTTTGAGCGACGCTCCGGTCATTTCCTAGATTTCTTCTTGCCGCCCTTTCCTTCGCGAACGATCAGGCCCTGTACTTCCAGTTCACCTAGCGCATTGGTAAAGACGTCGGCAATCTGCGCGAATGACAAGACGTTCATCACCAGCCGACCGACCGTTACGCGCTGCGGCTTTCCAGGCTCAACCGGATTGGGTTTGTCAGCGTAGAGATAGAGACTCACCTGACCGTCCGTCACTTCCATTCCATAAAAGCCGTTGACGGCGATGTCGGGCGCACGTGGGTCATGGATCAACTCGACTTCCGGCGCTGCTTTTTGGTCTGCTGGCATGCCTACGTCCCCATCGTTGCTGCTATTCGTATCATCTGGTGCTGGAAACACCGCCGCGCTCCATCTGCTTCACAGGCGCACCGGTTACGTTGTGGTAAAGTCATTGGCGTCGAGGTCATTAATGTCTACGCCCGTCAACGTAAATTCCATATCGACCGACGTATCGCCGTTGGTGTCAATTTCCAGCAGCTTGCTGGCGTCGTTGAATCGGGCCTCCGCATTGTCGCCGCCGCCGCTGAATGTGCTGTTTTCGTCGCCGAGGAAGACGAACCCACCTGCTGTAAATCCGTTTAGCAGGATGTCCTCGCTGTCGTCAGTCGCATCGAAGTCCGCAATTGTATCGCCGCTGCCCTGAGCCGAATCGGCGATCGCAGTATACTCGAAGGTGTCGGAGCCGCCGCGGCCGGTCAGGTTGTCGACGCCGCCACCACCCAGAAGCACATTGGCACCGGCATCACCACTCAAGGTATCGCCATCGCCTGATCCGATGATGTTCTCGATGCCGTTCAGCAAATCTGTTCCCTGATCTGCGCCGATCACCTGACGTGTCGGCGTGTTCAGATCGACTGTCACGGCCCCGCTCGCGGCGGCGTAGTCGACCGTATCGGTCCCGGCGCCGCCGAACATCAAGGCGTCGCCGGCACTGCTGTTGATCGTATCGTCACCGGCGTCGGCCGAGATCACATCGGCGCCTGCGGTCCCGTTCAGGGTTTCGCCCGAACTCGTGCCCTGCACGGTCGCCGTTGTCGCAGTCAGCGTCAGGTTGGTCGCGTTCAGTACCGGGTCGAGAACCAGGCTGTTGCTGACCGCAAGACCGGTAATGCTGTCGAAATTGCCGCTCGACGAACCGAAGGTCACCACCGAGAAGGTATTGCCGGCGGTCGGCGTGAAGGCGCTGATCAGGCTCACGTTCAGCACGCCGTCGAGAGCCGCCGCACCGGATATGGCGAGCTGGTCGTAGTTCGATCCGGCGGTCGTGCCACCGATGTCGATATTCACGGCGGACGTGCTGTTGAATGTGACGCCGCCGGTAATATTGAGCGATCCGGCTGTCCCGGATGTCGCCGGGTTGATCGCGCCGGCATTGGTGAAGGTGAGACCTGAAACGTTGAGCGTGCCATCGCCCTGCAGCGTTCCTGCCGACTGGTTCGTCAGGCTGGTGCCGGTGACGGTTAGGGTCACACCGGAAGCTATATCGAATATGCCGCTGCTCACGTGCGCTGCACCGGACGTGCTGAGCGTCGCCGAAGTGTTGACGTCGAGCGTGCCCTGGTTGTCGAGCACCAGGTTCAGCGTCCGTGTCGCGCCGCCGCCGAAGGGATCGTCGATCTGGATCTCGCCGGTGTTGGTCAGTGTCCCGTTGGTAACCGTCAGCGAGGCGACCTTCACGGCGTTGCCGGTGGTGTCGGTCAGGACGATCGTGCCCGCGTTGGTGAAGCCGTTGGCCACCGTCAGCACCGCGTCGGTAAATCTCGTCCCGACGATGCTCACATTTGCGCCGCTGGCATTGCTGAACGCCCCGTTGATCGCCGTCGTTAGATTGAACGTCAGCGTGCCGGCGGAGTTCGTCATCGTGTCATCGAAGGTGACGTCGGCTACCGTCGTCGTGCCGGTGTTGGTGAAACTGACGCCCACCGTGGTGTCGGTGAAGGTGCCCGTTGAGCCGACCGAAAGCGTGCCCACGCCGCCCACCGAGCCCGACGCCCCGCTCATGCTCAGCGACGGCCCGGTGCTGGCGAAACTGGTGTTGAGGTTGAGCGTCAATATCCCGCTGTTGGTCAAGGACAGCGTTCCCGTATTCGCCGCCAACGTGGTCCCGGTATCAAAGAGCGTCGTTCCGCCCGAGACTGTGAGCGTCTGGCCCGAGGCGATGTCGATCGTGCCGCTGTTGGTGAAAGTCCGGCCGGTGTTGGTCAGCGTCGCCGAAGTGTTGATGTCGAGCGTGCCCTGGTTGTCGAGCACCAGGTCCAGTGTCCGTGTCGCGCCGCCGCCGAAGGGATCGTCGATCTGGATCTCGCCGGTGTTGGTCAGCGTCCCGTTGGTGACCGTCAGCGAGGCGACCCTCACGGCGTTGCCGGTGGTGTCGGTCAGGAAGATTGTGCCCGCGTTGGTGAAGCCGTTAGCCACCGTCAGCTCCGCGTCGGTAAATCTCGTTCCGGCGATGTTCACGATTGCGCCGCTGGCATTGCTGAACGCCCCGTTGATCGCCGTCGTTAGATCGATCGTCAAGATGCTTTGGTTGGTCAGGCCGACGCCGAAGGTGACACCGGCGAAGGTCTGGGCCCCCGTGCTGACGACAATATCGGCGGCGGTAAGACCCGAGGACAGCGTGACCAAACTACCCGATGCGACAGAGATGGTATCGACGCCAGAGCCGCCGTTGATCGTTTCGATGCCAACCGCGGTAATCGTGTTGCCGCCAGCGGCCAAACTCAACGTATCGGTCCCACCCAAAAGATCGATCGTGGTGCCCGTAACTGCATTCACCAATGTCAGGGTGTCATTGCTGCCGGTGCCGTTGATGAACTCAATGTTCTGCAGCGTCGCGGTGTTGGTGCCGGCCTTGAGGTTTAGAACGTCGCCCGTTCCGGCGTCGAGGTCGATCACGTCGCCGGTTGCCAAATTGTTGAGCAGCGTAAACGTATCGTCGCCAGTGGTTCCTGTAAGGCCGAAAGAAACGCCGCTCAGGACCAGGGTCCCTGCGCCTGTAAAGCTGGCGCTCGACAGGTTGGTAAACGTGCCGCCTTGGATTGTAAGTGTCACACCGGAGGCGATATCGATGACACCGCTGTTGGTGAAGGTCTCGCCGGAAGTGGTCAGTGAGATTGTTGTATTGGTATCGATATCGATCGTGCCGCTGCTGGTCAGGCTGCCATCGATGGTCCGCGAGCCAGTGCTGCCGCCACCCGAACTCAATGACTGGATCGTGCCCGTATTGGTCAGTGACCCGCCGCTGCCGATCGTCAGTGTCGCGCTGCGGGTCGACGAGCCGTTGGTGTCGTCGAGCTCGAGCAGGCCCGCATTGCTAAGCGCACCGCCGAGCGTCAGCGTCGGATTGCCGGCCCCGCCCTCAATCGATACCGTTCCCCCTGAGGCCACCGTCGTCGTGCCGTTAAGATTGCTGGTCGCGGACTCCTGCACTTTCAATACACCGCCCGAGGCAATCGTCAGCGCCGACGAGATCGTGTCGCCGCTCGCAGTGGCACTTGTCTGAAGGGTTAGCAGCCCGTTGAAAAAGGCGTCATTGACCGGGTTTCACGCCACGGCGAAGCATATCGCGGCGAAGGCGGTTTCGCCATCCTCCGAGACGATGAGGACGATCTGAACGACCAGGACGGCTCCAGCGGGCGTAACAAGCACGAACAAGGCGCCAATTCCGCCCGCCACGGCCTCCTTCGGGGTGCCGGCGCCGATGAGTTGGCGCATCAGCAACGATAGGTTGTGGCCGGCGACGTGAAGCAGGTATCGCTTGTGCACGTTCTCGCGGCCCCGAAGCCAGGTCCGGCGCATACCGCCGCGATCGAGGTTGTGGGCAAAGGAGCGCTCGACGATCTCGGCGCGCAGCTTGAAGGCTTCCCTGGCCACCCCCGATAACAGCCGGGTCCGGTTGTTGGTGACCGCCCGGCGAGCCGCATCATCTCCGTGCCAGCGCGCAAAACCCTTCTGCTTGGGCTCGGAGATCCGGCTCTTCCAGGGGCCGTCGTCGAGCGCCTTCAAGACCAACCGTGAGTGGTAGCCCTTATCGGTCACACATTCGGCCGGATCTTCGGCCGTCGGCGCCACATCCACCGCCTCGAGGTTTGCCCCGGCCGCCGCCAGGGTCTTGGGAAGCGTTGTCGTATCGCCCTCGTCGGCCGGGTGCAGCTCCGCCGCCACCACCGCGCCGGTGTCCAGATCCACCGCGTGCTCGGGCTTGTAGGCCAGGTGCGTGGTGCCGTCCTTCATCTTGGCGATCTTGGCCTCGGGGTCGCTCCTGGAAACCCAGTCCTGGTTCGAGAGCTTCTTGCCCTTGCGCTTGCGGTCCAGACGCGCCAGGTCCTCAGCCGTGGGTGTCTCGATACCGCTCTCCTGGGCCAAGCGCTCCAGCATCCCCCGGTAACCCTCGCCCGTGTCCCTCCGCACGATGTTGCGCAGCGCCGCGTTGGCCTCCATGGTCGAGGCATCCACCCCGATGCGCTCGCCCTTCACCAGACCCGCCTCGGCGATCAGCGCCAGGACCCAGTCAAACACCGCCGTGTGGACTTCATGGGGCAGGCGCGCGCGGGTCCGTGACAGCCAGGAATGGTCCGGCACCCGTTCCCGCATCTCCAACAGCAGGAACTCCCGTAGCGACAGGGAATCCGAGCAGCGCCACTCCAGCCCACGCTCAGAGTCGATACCCTCGAAGTAGCCCACCAGGTGCATACGGAAGTAGCGCCCGGGTGGCACCGAAGGCGCCCCCATCCTGGCCGCGTAATAGGGCTGGCAGACCGCCTCGGCGAAGCCGTCGAAGCCGCCCTCGATCAGTACCAACTGCAGGCGGTCGTAAAATACATGACCAGGCGAGCGCGGCATCTCCGACCAGCTCACCATCAAGTCCCCCTGACGATCCTTCTGCTGTCCCATCGCCATCAGCGAACCCCCCTTCAGGCCAGGACACCAGAGAATCAGACCATGCCGACTTCGTCCAGGGAAGACTTCGTCAACGGGCTGTTAGGCTATCGTCGGATTGCAGCGTTGAGACCAGCGATGTCAGGTCGCTGACACCGCCAGCCAACGTGACGGCATCCGCACCCGTCGAAGCAGTCAGTGTCTCGACGCCGTTGATTGACAGCGTGTTGGCGCCGGCCGCCAACGTCAAACTATCAACTCCAAGACCAAGATTGACACTGCCTGCGGACAATAGTGTTGTCAGCGTCACCGTATCTGCACTGCTCGTGGTGGTGATGGTCTCGGTATTGGCGACCGAAATTGTGTTGTCGCCGGCGCCGGAAATAGTCAGCGCGTTGGTGCCGAGTCTGAGGTCGATCGTGGTGGAAATGCCGCCGTTGGTGAGCGTCAACGTATCGTTGCTGCTCGAACCGGTAATCTGCTCGGTATTGCTAATGGACGCCGTATTCGTGCCAGCCGCCAATACAACTGAATCCGTGCCTTCTGCAAGATCGATGGAGCTGCCGGAAGCCAGCGTGCTGAACAGGTTGACCGTGTCATCCTGGGTGTCACCGGTGATGGTCTCCAGGTTGCGTACATCGACCGTATGAGCAACGCCGCCAATCAGAGTCAGCGAATCGGTGCCGGTGCCGCCATCGACAAAGCCGCCTGACGCATTATCGGTGATCGTATCGTTGCCGGCGCCGCCCGAGATCGTGTCGATTCCGGTGCCGCCGTTTAGGCTATCGTTGCCGAGTCCGCCTAGGAGTATGTCGTCGCCACTGTCGCCATTCAGTGTATCGGCGCCGCCACCGCCCGACAGCGAATCGTTACCAGTTCCACCACTAAGCGAGTCCGGACCAAGCCCGCCAAACAGCGCGTCGTTGTCGCTGCCGCCGGAGAGATTGTCGCAGCCGTCGATGCCGAACAAAATGTCGTCGCCGGCACCACCGGAGATAAAATTGTCGCCCGTCGTCCCGACCAATGCGTCCGCGCCGGTGGTCGAACCGGTACTCGCGGCAAGCGGTGCGACGAGCGGCGCCAGGAAGAGGCCGCTGTCGACTGCCAGGTCATTGGTGTCTGAGACGATGATCTGCAGCGTGTGGATCGAGAGCTCTGTGTTGAGCAGACCGACCATCACGTCCGGCGCTGTTACGCCGCCATACTCGATCGCCAGCCGGCTGCTCGCATTGTCGGTGAAGAAACTCTCATTGCCCTCGGTTTCAAACTTGATTGTCGTGTTGTCTTGGAAGGTCAGATAGTTGACGCCATCGACAAATGCCGCGGCAACATCGGTCTCCGGATCGCCATCGGAGAACTCATCCGAGCCGAACATCCACTCGAAGACGACCGCCTCGACATTTGCCGCGGCGGTGAACTCGAAGCTGAACACCGTCGCGTCGTCCAGCGTATCCGGACTGACCAATGGGTTCGTCAGCGACAGGACCGGTTCGAGCGGCGTGCCGCCAGCAAAGCCCGTGAATCCGGTCTCGGTGTTCATGTTTGGTAGCGAGCTTCTGCCACTGGTGAACAATGCCCCGGCGTTCGTCAGGCTATAGGCGATGTTGTCAACCGTTCCGAGATTGACGCTGGCGAACGGTGTAGCCGAGGGGCTTGAATTGCCGAGAAATGTGACCGAACCAAGGTCCACCGTAATGCCGGTCAGGACGTCGCTCGTGTTGCTGAGCAAACCGGCAATATCAACCCCACCGACGCTCCCTTCAGGGGGCGGGGGCGGTGGTGGATCGTCATCGTCGTCACCGAATGGATCGTCGAACGGGTCATCGCCTAACGGATCGTTGCCGAATGGATCGTTGCCGAATGGATCATCGCCCAACGGGTCATTGCCGAACGGATCGTCGCCGAACGGATCGTCATTAGCGCCTCCGAGCAATGGATCTCCGCCAAATGGATCGCCACCAAACGGGTCACCGCTAAAGGGATCACCGCCAAACGGATCGCTACCGAATGGATTTCCGCCAAACGGATCACCGCCTTGCGGACCATCGGGCGTTTGACCATCAGGCGGTTGGCCATCGGGGGCGCCGTCATCGTCCTGACCATCGCCGCCATCCGCGAGTTGAGTGTCGCCACCGGCCGTTCCATCGCCATCCCCGCCGGCAGTACCGTCTCCGTCCGCGTCGCCATCCCCGTCGGCAGGACCGTCTCCGTCCGCGTCACCATCGCCTTCCTCGCCGTCCGCCAACTGCTCCTCTTCGCCTACCTCTTCCTCGCCTTCACCGTCTTCGCCCTCTCCCTCCTCACCGTCGCCGTCCTCGCTGTCTCCCTCTTCGCCATCTCCTTCTTCACCCTCGCCATCGCCATTCTGGCCGCCGCCACCGTCGTCGCCATCGCCATCATTATCGTCGTTGCCGCCGCTGCGGCCCGACGAGACTGTCGTGTAGGTCGTCACGACATTCTGAAACTGTGCCTCGATTTGCTCCACCGAGCGAAACTCCGGTTGTGGCAGCGGCTCAAACCCGCTCGTCATTACCAGTGTCGCGCCGATCGTCGACAGCTCGACCGGCGGGTCGCCGGCCAGGTTGGTGATGATGATGCTGCCCGGAGGGCCGTTCGGCGTCGGCAGCAGCGCATAGGTGTTTTGCTCACCCTCCGCCGCCGCACCAAACACCGGATGCGTCCCCCTGACGCCGATCGTCGCGACCGGCGTGCGGACCGCCATCGCATCGATGCCGGACTTGGCAATCTGGCCCGAGACAAATGTGAACGCTCCCTGCACCAGCGACATGTTGAAGGTGCCGTCGCCCGTGTCCGCATTGAACACGAACTCGTCCAGCACGGCCCGGCCGTCCTCACCCATCGCAAAGGTCGTATCGTCGACGAAGATTATGCCAAGCGCCGCCCCTGGGCCGGTCTCGATCACATCGCCCTGGAACAGCTGGTCGCCCTCGCCAAGCGTCACCCGCGTGCCATCGACCCGAACCGCCGATACCGAGCCGCTCGAGGTCTCGACTTGACCGATCGGCTCGCTCACCGCCTGCGCCAAATCAACCGCCGTCTCACCGAAGGCGTCACCACCAAACGCCTGCGCCAGCTGCCCCGGCGCCTGCGGACCCGCCAACTTGAGCGCCAAGTCCGCCGGGATCTGCGAGCCACCTTCCGTCAGCAGATCGGGGGGTGTCTCAAGCGCAAAGTAACCGCGGATCAACACCACCGCGCCGTCCGCGCCAACCAGCCTTAGATCGGCTCCGTCATGCTGAAATGAGGCGCGCAACAGCCAGGCGCCACCCGGCACCACAAGCGCCTCGCCCGGCACCGATTCGAGCACCAGAATGTCCGACGACGGGCCAAACGGATCGACCGCTAAGCTATTGATGGAAGCAATCTGAGCGCACACGGGCTCTCACCTAAACACGGTTCACCGCCTCGGCGGCGTATGGCCCCTGTCCTGCCCATTCAAGGGTCACAAATACGTTACCATAGCGGTATAAATGGCGCCATGTGTCTGGTTCACGGATGATCATGCTATCCGGCAAACACAGATCTTGCAGCCGACACTTCCATTGTTGGACTAAGCCCACCCGAATGTCCGCTTATGGCTATTAGCGGACCTTTATCGTGACGCGGGGATACGTCTGCTTACCAGCCTAAAGCGGTCATCCGTAACGCGCTATTCAAACGTCTGCTAGTGACCCATAGCGGACCATCATCGTGAGATGAAAAACGGTCTGCTTACCAGGTTCAAACGGAAGTGGAGGAGAAGCCGATACGCGTCACCCCCGAAAGCTTGTACGGCTTGACACATGAGCGGTTGTGGCTCACGGTCGGAACAATTCATACTCTCTATAGGCTTCGGGCCTCGCAATTCCGCGAGGCTCTTTTTGTTGAGGCTAAACCGATCCATCCGAAAGATTGACGTGCTAGTTTGATCGTGTTGGTCAACCATCCGAAGCCCGTTCTTCTAATTGAACTCCAGTGAACGTGAGGATTCACTATGCGCGGCATAAGTCTCGCGCTTCTGTCCACTATCGCTTACGCCTCGGGCGCGGGCATGGTGCGGCATCTATCGGCGGACTTACATATATTTCAGATCGCCTTCCTTGCAACGCTATTCGGGCTGTTCGCGATGCTGCCGTGGGTATTTCGGCACGGGCTCCGCCCGCTTCGCACCGACAAAATCGGGCTCCACGTCCTTCGTAGCGTCCTCGGCGTAGTGGGCATATGGGGGCTGTTCTACGCCTTGACAGTTACGCCCATAGCTACGGTCACGGCACTCAATTTCACGATGCCCATCTTCACGGTCCTGCTCGCCGTGGTCATACTCAAGGAACGGGTGGGAACGGCAAAAATGGCGGCCATCCTGTTCGGCTTTGCCGGGGTCTTTGTCATCGTGCGCCCAGGAATTGTATCGGTGGACTCCGGTTCGTTGCTGGTAATCGGAGCATCGCTGCTGTTTGCGTTCGTAATCCTCGTGATGAAGGTGCTGACACGTACCGATTCTGTCGTCACGATCACTCTATACAGTGTATTGCTGCGCGCGCCGCTGGCCTTGGTGCCCGCATTGTTCGTTTGGCAGTGGCCGAATGGGAACCAGCTCCTGTGGTTCGCGGCCATGGGCATCGGTAGCACCCTGGCGAACCTTGCCTACACCCAGGCACTCAAAGAGCTAGAGACCAACGTCATCTCGCCGTTGTCCTTTCTACAGCTGATCTGGGCAGCAGGCATTGGCTATGTATTCTTCGCCGAGATTCCCAGCTTATTCACTTGGGTGGGAGGCGCCATGGTCATCTTGAGCGTGACCTACGTGGCGTACCGCGAAAGCAAGGTCCGAAGGGCGGCCGAAGCATGACGGCACGTACCGATTTTTACACTCTATAGGGTATCCTATTCGCTCTCGTAGTGCCTAGATCTGTGGGGGCAGGGCTGGGTCTGCCCCCGACGAGCTTCTTGTATGGCACGGGCTCCAGTTGCACTGCTTGCTGGAGGAGTCGATAGAACAGGAGGCCGCGAGCTTTGGATCGGCGGCGATTGAAGCGGAACGTGAACTCGTCCAGATAGTAATCAAGCTGGGAGGCGCTAATAGCCCCATGGTGAATACCCAGCCACCACCGATCAAGGAGGCCGGCTACCCGATGAACTTGGGGCATGACAATGTGGGCTGGGTCGCCGCTGGCGGAAATATTTTTCGGCTGGTGTTCGAAGCCGACTCCCGTGAGACCGTTGTAGGCTCGCCAGCCATCGGTTCGAATCGTTGCTCCCGGGCACACAGCCGTTTGGACGAAAGGAATGAGGCTCTCGGCGGATGCGTCCTCGACACGCGCCATGCGGATACGACCGGTGCCCCGACCCCGGATTTCGGCGGCAATCGCGACAATCGATTTCTTGTTTGTTTTCCGCCCCGTAACGCCAACCTCCCGGCCGCCCACATAGGTTTCGTCGACCTCGACCTCGCCATTCAGAAGCTCTCTGCCCGGTCGAACCATGGCCCGGCGCAGCTTATGGAGCCATGTCCAAGCCGTTTGATAACCGCCCAGGCCGAGTATTCGTTGAACCCCAAGCGCACTGACGCCGTGCTTCTGATTCGTCACATACCACATCGCCTGGAACCAAAGCCGCAACGGTTTCCGCGTACCCTCGAAGATCGTCCCCGCGGTCGGCGACGTCTGACGTTGGCATCCCGCACATCGCTGTTGGCCCCTGGCCGTCACCCACGCCTCGGTTCCCCCGCAGGCCGGACACCGAAACCCGGCAGGCCAACGGACACGCCGAAGAAAATCCGCACAGGCGGCCTCAGAAGCGAACCAGTCGTCAAATTCCATAAGCGTGCGAGGGTAATCGATCCCGCCAACGGGATGGGCAGTATTCTCGGCCATCACAACATCTTGCCACTACGAGAGCGAATAGGATACCCTATACTTCGATTATGGACAGCGTATCGCCGCGTCGTGCTAGCAAGTCGATCTCGCCAACCGGCGAGCGCAAGCGCCTGGCAAGGATTCGATAACCTCGGCAAACCAAAAATACTGCGCACATCGTCTCCGCAATATATCCCCAACGCCACGCCCGCCTTCGTTTGGCGCTCGTCATGTCTGGGCAGATTTCGACAAGGCCAGTGCACGGCGGTACGCTTCCCTACGTGGTCGTCCCGTCGCGGTACTGACAGCCCGTGCCGCATCACGAACGCTCATTACCGCGAGTGCGTGGCGCAATTCGGCATCGAATTCCTCTTCTCCCATTACGACTTTGGCGTTCTCATCCGGCGGGCCGACAACAATGACGGCTTCGCCCTTTGGCGTTGCAGCGGAGGCGTAGCGCGCGGCGAGTTCCGTGAGAGAGCCTCGCACCACTTCCTCATAATGCTTGGTAAGTTCGCGCGCTACGGCCGCTTCCCGCTGCCCTAAGACAGCTTCCATATCCGCAAGACTGCGAGCGAGGCGACGCGGAGACTCGAGAAACACGAGGCTCGCACGAATTCCGACGATGTCGGTCAACGCCTTGCGTCTGGCTGATTGGCGGCTCGGTAAGAATCCCGCGAATAAGAATCGGTCGGTTGGCAGGCCGGAGGAAACGAGAGCAGCTATTGGGGCACTTGCTCCTGGGGCCACGAACACCGGTATCTCCGCTGCGTGAGCTTGGCTGACTAACTTGAAACCGGGATCCGAGATGAGTGGTGTCCCGGCGTCGCTAACGAGCGCTATGGCCGCACCTTCGTTGAGGCGTCTGATGAGCTTCGGCCCCGAACGGACAGCGTTGTGTTCATGATAGAGCGTTAAAGGCGTTGTGATTCCATAACGGGTGAGAAGGCGCGTCGTAATGCGCGTATCCTCGCAGGCGATCACGTCGACCGACGCCAATATGTCCAGCGCGCGCAGCGTGACGTCACCAAGATTGCCAATCGGCGTCGCGACAATATGCAAGCCTGGCAGCGGTTTACTTCGCTTTTCGCGGTCGCTAAATTTGTGCCCCGGTTTGTCGCTGGCCGATTTGTTCGTCGAGGAGTCATCCGATGCGCGTTTCACTCTTCGAATTGCGCGGTTCGAGTCTCGCATTGTCGGTTTTCGTAGTGACGATTTGCGCCTTGCTTCTTGTCGCATGCGCGCCCGGGACACTAGAGGACTTCCGCCTACCGCGTAAAGTGGAGCCGGTCATTAAGAAACCGTCTCCAACGGCGACCACTGCACCGGTGGCGGTCGCGCCAACAGCCCCTGCGCCAACGGCCGGTGCAGCACCTGCGCCTCAGCCAAAGGCGCCGGAAGCGCAAAGCGTGGCGCGACTGCCCTCGACTGAGCCGGCCGCACCGTCCTTGGAAACGGAAGGAGTGCTTGAATTTGAGCCGGGACGGGTCCGGGTCGCCCTGCTGTTGCCGCTAAGCGGAACGAGCGCTGCCCTTGGTCAGGCGATGTTGCTTGCTGCCGAACTCGCACTTTTCGAGATTGGCAATGAAAGGTTCGACCTGCTTCCCTTCGATACAACGGGGACGCAAGAGGGGGCCATGCTAGCTGCGGAGCGGGCCATCAAACGGCGCGTTAGCCTTGTGCTCGGACCATTGCTCGCACCGTCTGCCGCCGCGGTGGCGCCGATTGCGCGCCGCGCGGGCATTAAGGTGCTGTCGTTCTCGAACTCTAGTGAAGTTGCCGGGAATGGTATGTTTATATTGGGATTTCTGCCGAGCCAGCAGGTTGAAGCGATCATGGACCACGCTGCGGGCCTTGGTCACTCTCGATTTGCGGTGCTGGCGCCAGACAACCCCTATGGCACCGCCGTCGTTGAGGCGTTGGACCAGTCCGCAGCCGCCCATAATGTATTCGTCACCAAGGTTACGAGATATACGCCCGGCGCAACGGATCTGAGCGCCGATATCAAAAGACTCGCTGCGTTCGATGAGCGTCGTGCGGCGCTGCTTGCTCAACGGGCGGAGCTTGCGTTGCGGGACGATGAGATCTCACGCAAGGCACTCAAGCGGCTTGAGCGGCTGGACACCATCGGCGACGTCGATTTCGATGCCATCCTGCTGCCGGAAGGAGGGCAGACGCTGCGTACGCTCGCGTCTCTTCTGTCGTTCTATGATGTCGACCAACCGACAGTTCGTTTGCTTGGTATCAGGGCCTGGGATGAATTTCACGATCTCGGTACCGAGCCGGCGCTGGTTGGCGCCTGGTTCGCTGCACCACCGTTAGCGGAGAGGTCGATGTTTGAGAAATGGTATCTCGAGACATACGATCACCGGCCGCCGCGCCTTGCGTCGATTGCCTACGATGCGACGGCGCTTGCCGCGGTGCTTGCCGGGCAAACGGATGCACCGGATTTTTCAATTGAAACTCTAACAAATAAAGATGGATTTCTTGGACTTGACGGAGTCTTTCGGCTGCGGCGCGATGGCGGCGTCCAACGCGTCTTTGCGATCATCGAGGTTCGGCGTGACGGCTTTCGCACATTACAGCAGGCACCCAAAAGCTTTCAGAAACTGACAAACTGAAAGTGCTCTTCAGCACAACAGCCGCGCAAGTACGGCGTTAAGCCGCTGCCGACCGGTTTGTGTAGCGCGCAATCCGTGTGAGTCGAACTCCAGGAATCCGCCATCGACCAGTTCTTTCAACCGTTCGGGCGATAGGGCTTGCTCGAAACAGGTGCCGGCTTCCCGTTCGATGTGGCTGACGGGCAGGTGCTCGGTGAGCCTGAGCCCCATCATCAATGCTTCTTCGAGGCGCTCTGTGCGGCTGAGGGAGTCCGGCTCCATCATGCCGTGACCGTGCCTTTCGACTGCATGCAACCAGGCTTCGGGCCCACGGATCTGTCGGAAGGCGCGCTTGTCACCGGCGATCGTCAAACGGCCATGAGCGCCAGGCCCGATACCCGCATAGTCGCCGCATCGCCAGTAGGTGAGGTTATGCCGGCATTCCTCGCCTGCGCGGGCGTGATTTGAGATTTCATAGGCGGGCAGCCCGGCAACTTCCAGGGCGTTCTGCGTATCCTCGAACTGCGCTGCGGCAGTGGTTTCGTCAAGTGATGTGAGTTCGCCACGCCGCCACCGCGCGTGGAACGCGGTGCCGGCTTCCATGGTGAGTTGGTATACGGATATGTGGTTGTTGGCGAGCCGCACGGCCAGCGCCAGCTCCTCGCGCCAAGCGGCAACGGTTTGTCCCGGCCGCGCGTAGATCAAATCAAATGAAAAGCGATCGAACAGCCGACTTGCCAATTCAATCGCCTTGGTCGCCTCATCCGCGTTGTGGTTACGGCCGAGCAAAATTAGAGCCCGGTCGTCCAATGCCTGTATTCCCAGTGAAATTCGATTCACGCCCGCGGCTCGATAATCGACAAAGCGCCCTGCCTCGACGGACGTCGGATTGGCTTCAAGCGTGATCTCGGCGTCAGCGGCGAAGGTCCAGTGCGCCGCAGCACGGTCAATCACCGCCGTGACCGACGCTGGGTCCATCAACGAGGGCGTCCCGCCGCCGAAAAAAAGGCTTGTGATTCTACGGCCTGAAGCGAGCGACCTCCAACGATCGAGATCGCTGAGAAGTGCTGAACGCCAGCGCGCCTGGTCGACGTCGTCTCGAACATGACTGTTGAAGTCGCAGTAGGGACATTTGGAAAGGCAAAATGGCCAGTGGACATAGATTGCAAGATCGCCGCTAGCGTCGCTCGTCGCTCGTACAGTCAGCCCATTATCAGGTTTTGGCGCGTCGCTCATCGTTGGACCGATTCTCGAATCCGCGTGCTTGGCAGGCATGCTGTGGAGAGTTCCGCAAAGGCGCGCGCCCTGTGACTATTGGCATGTTTGATTTTGGGGTCTAGCTCGCCGAACGTTTCGCGCATGCCATCGGCAACGAACATTGGGTCATAGCCGAATCCATTGTCCCCTCGCGGAGGCCAGACAAGCGCGCCCGAAACTTGGCCCTCAAATACTTCAAGTTCGCCGTCCGGCCAAGCAAGCGCCAACGCGCAGACAAATCGCGCGGTCCGATCTTCGTGCTCCGCCAACGCACTCGCTACGCGCGCCATTGCCGCGGCAAAATCGTGCTTTGGTCCGGCCCATCGTGCTGAGAATATTCCCGGCGCGCCGCCAAGGGCGGAAGCCGCGAGTCCCGAATCGTCGGCAAGGGCAGGCAGGCGCGTTTCCGAAGCCGCAGCCCGCGCTTTTATGATCGCGTTTTCGACAAATGTTGCACCGGTCTCCTCGGGCTCGGGAAGCCCGAGAACCTCCGCCGATACGCATTCAATCTTCCATGGCTCTAGTAGGTCGGCGACTTCGGCGACTTTCCCGGCATTGTGGCTGGCAATCACAAGTCTACTTTCCGCCAGTTGGCGCCGGCGCTGCGGTGGATCGGTCTTCGATTGAGCGGGCACGAGCTGGCTGCAGTCACTCGAGACCCAGCGCGGTACGCTGAGCTTCAATAAGTTGGCCAACGCCTAAGTTGGCAAGTTGGTGCAATTCCTGGAAAGCTTCTGGCGAGAATGGTTCCGTTTCGGCTGTACCTTGTATCTCGATGATGCGCGCGCCCGCTGTCAGCACGAAGTTGGCGTCCGCGTCGGCTGTCGAATCCTCGGCATAGTCCAGGTCGAGAATGGGCGAGCCGTGCCATAAGCCACACGATACGGCGGCGACGGTGTCAAGTAACGGAAGCTCCTCGATAACGCCGAGTGTACGGAGATGCTGGAAGGCGAGGTGCAGGGCGACAAACCCACCGGTAACGGCCGCGGTGCGCGTGCCGCCATCGGCCTGAATGACGTCACAATCGATCTTGATCTGGCGTTCACCGAAATTCTCGAGGCGCGTTACCGCTCGCAGACTGCGGCCGATCAGACGTTGAATTTCCTGGGTCCGGCCCGACCGGCCAGCGCGCTCGCGATCCGTTCGAGTGTTGGTCGAACGTGGCAGCATGCCGTATTCGGCTGTCACCCACCCGCGCCCGCTATTGCGAAGAAATGGCGGCACCTTATCCTCAACGCTCGCGGTGCACAGGACGTGGGTATCGCCAAAGCAGGCGAGACACGATCCTTCGGCATATTTTGAGACGCCGGTATCGAGTCGAACGGTCCTCATTTCATTGGCCGCCCGTCCCGAGGGACGATCCGCTCCAGGTTGTGCCATCTGAATACTCCTTGCCTGACAACGCCCTTAGGCGCCGCACCTCTACGCTCGCATTGACGCTGTAGGGGGCGATTACTACATTCCCCAGCACAATGTCCATGACGCTTAGCGAACGGTCGCGGGCGATCCTGCGCCAAGTTGTAGAGGCTTACGTCGAAACCGGCTCGCCGGTTGGCTCGCGCACGATTTCACGACGCCTTGGCATGAGCCTGTCGCCCGCTACGATCCGGAATGTTATGGCCGACTTGGAAGAGTACGGTCTGCTCTATGCGCCGCATACTTCGGCCGGGCGTTTGCCGACCGAGACCGGCTTGCAACTCGTCGTTAACGGTTTGCTCGAGTTCGGTGATCTAACGGAGGATGAACGCACTGAGATTGAGGCGAAATGCGCCGCCAGCGGGCTCGGCCTTTCGCAAATTCTGCAGGAGGCCTCGACTTTACTTTCGGGACTGTCGCATTGCGCCGGCCTCGTCATGGCGCCAAAAGTGGAGTCGAAGCTCAAGCATATCGAATTTCTCAGCCTCGGACCTGGGCGGGCGCTGGTCGTTCTGGTTGGT
Organism: Alphaproteobacteria bacterium; assembly: GCA_963664465.2. GTDB lineage: Bacteria > Pseudomonadota > Alphaproteobacteria > UBA8366 > CAVOAK01 > CAVOAK01. The sequence continues at coordinate 546,542 of CAXXSU010000002.1, forward strand.
GATTCGGGGCTGGTCGAGAACCGCGTCATTGACGTACCGCTCGGCATGCCCGCCTCGAGCCTGGTAGAGGCCAGTAACTATCTTGCGGCAAAGCTCGTCGGGCGCACACTCGACGGTACTCGTGAGGAAGTTCAGAGGGAAATCGCCGAACACCGCGCGGCTCTTGACGAATTGACGACACGTGTAGTGGAGGCCGGCTTGGCCACCTGGACCGAATCCGCCTCCGGCAACGACGGCGTGCTCATTGTGCGAGGACAAGCCAATCTTCTTGATGACGTTACCGCTGTTGCAGATATCGAGCGCATTCGCACGCTATTTGAGGCCCTGGAGACCAAAGAGGCGCTGCTCCGCTTGCTGGAAATCACCGAAGGCGCCGAGGGAGTTCAGATCTACATCGGATCGGAAAATGAACTCTTCGGGCTTGCGGGTTGCTCGACGATTGTCGCTCCGATCGTGCGCGACGGTCAGGAGAAAGTAATCGGAGCGATCGGTGTGATTGGGCCGACGCGCATAAACTATTCTCGCATCGTCCCTATGGTAGACTACACCGCAAAGATAGTTGGCCAATTGATCGAGTAGGTGGCGCCATTTAATGACAGATAACGAGACTAAACGGCCAAACGACAAGGCACCGGACCCGGATTCCGCCGAGCATCAACTGGACGCGCCGGACTCGCCGGAAGGGATGGCGGAGGAGAATGGCGAGGCGGCCGAGGCTGTACCAGAAGATCCGATCGTACTCCTTGAAGCGCAGGTCGCCGATCTCAAAGATCAGCTTCTACGTGCCCTCGCGGAAGCCGAAAACACGCGGCGGCGGGCGGAGCGTGAACACCAGGACATCCTCCGCTACGGCGTAACCAACCTGGCTCGCGATATTCTCGCTGTCGCCGACAATCTACAACGCGCACTCGACAGTGTGCCCGAAGGCGCCAGAGCGGATAACGAAGTGGTTGCGTCGCTGGCTACCGGTGTGGAACTCACGGCGAAGGAGTTTATGAGCGCGCTGGAGCGGCATGGTGTTGAAAAAGTCGAGCCGCTGGGCGAGCTCTTCGATCACAACAAGCATCAGGCAATGTTCGAGGTTGAAGATACGGAACAGCCGGCTGGCACAATCGTCGAGTTGTTGCAGCCGGGATATATGCTGCACGACCGGCTGTTGCGTCCCGCCATGGTGGGAGTCGCCAAGGGAGATCCGCGTACGCCTCCGGAGGACGTCGAGCACATAGATACGACAGCGTAGGCTGTATGTATTCTAAGCTTCGACCACTGTCGGCAACGGTGCGTTCCCTGAGCCGCCACTCGGCGCCTGTCTGGAGAGTGAAGGGTCCGCGGGGTCGTGCTCCCTATGATTCAGTTTTGCCGCATCGCGGCTGCGCACTGCGTAACAATAGACGCATCCATGCGGACATGTGTCGTAGGCGCCGATGTCGCGCGCTTCGTGGCACATGCAGCCGGGTCGATTTCCCTTCACGGCAGCAGTTACCGGGCGGTCCGCCACCCGGCTCAGCCGATCTGCGTCGATACAATGCGCCGCGTTGGCGTCGCCGGCGGAATACTCCGGCTGTGAGCAGACCGTTAGCGTAATTCCGAATTCACTGGAAATTGTTGCGAGTTCTGCAACAAGCTGCTGCTTTTCCACAGGCGTGGGGTCATGAATAGCGAGTCCGTACTCTGTTGTGGTGCGTTCCAGGTTACGCAACGTCTTTCGATAGAAATGAGTGAATGAGACAACGACTTCGTCGACGTTTCCTTTCAGTTGCGAGGAGAGAGTCCGGAAACTGCGCAAATGCCAGTCCACAGGCGTCAGGTTCGAAATCAAAATGGGATCGTAGCGCCAAACAACCGCGCTGCGGCCGTAGGTCTCTGCGGCGCGACAAATGTCGTCAACGGCGTGCTCTGCCGCTGGAGTCCCCGCGTCAAGCAGGCGCGGATAGTTTGTAATCGTGTATTGCACGACAAACGGTGCGTGACGTTTGATCTCCGCCAGATGCGGCTCAAACGGACGTAAGTTGCGGGTCCAGAAAACGAAGCCATCGACTGCGTCGGGTGTGAGCGCGACGGTGCTAGCCCTGCCACTCCAAGGGTTTGCAACGGTGCAGTAACCGTCCCTTAGCTTGCGTAAAAACCAGGGTCCGTAGAATGCTGGAATATCTGTCCGGTAGCTTGCAGAGATGATCATGGCGTTGGAGATAATTAAGTTTCAAAATCCTTGGTTCAGCTGTCAACGGTCAGTTTGTTGCATATATGCGACAAACTGACCGTTGGGCCGAATCGACGCTTGTACCGGTCCATTCGCCTTCCTATATAGCCCACTGAGTCAATAATTTCGGCGTTCTTTCGACAAATCTCGGGTGCCGCCAGAAAGTGCGCCCGTCAGAAAGTGCGCCCGTAAAACATTCGCGGGGGCTGCGAAAAGGATTGAGTAAGAGATGAGCAAAGTTATTGGTATCGATTTAGGTACAACCAATTCCTGCATTGCCGTCATGGAAGGCACGCAGCCAAAAGTCATCGAAAACGCCGAAGGTATACGTACGACGCCGTCTATGGTGGCGTTTACTGAGAGTGGTGAGCGGCTGGTAGGACATCCAGCCAAGCGGCAGGCGGTGACCAACCCAGAGAACACGCTCTACGCTATTAAGCGCCTGGTCGGCCGGCGGTTTGGGGATGATGAAGTCAAGAAGGACATGGAAATAGTCGCCTTCAAGATCGTCGCCGGCGAAAACGGCGATGCCTGGGTAGAGGCTAACGGTGAGCAATATGCGCCGAGCCAGGTCTCCGCGTTTATCCTGCAAAAGATGAAGGAGACCGCGGAGAACTATCTCGGCGAGACCGTTACGCAGGCAGTGATAACTGTGCCGGCTTACTTCAACGACTCACAGCGGCAAGCGACGAAGGATGCAGGAAAGATTGCCGGACTCGAGGTGATGCGAATCATCAACGAGCCGACGGCTGCCGCTTTGGCATACGGTCTTGAGAAAAAGGGCACCGGCACCATTGCTGTCTATGATCTGGGCGGTGGCACGTTCGATGTTTCGATCCTTGAGATCGGCGACGGCGTATTCGAGGTCAAATCAACCAACGGCGACACTTTCCTTGGTGGCGAGGATTTCGATCAGCTCGTCATCATCTACTTGGCATCGGAGTTCAAGAAGGAAAGTGGAATTGACTTGCGGTCCGACCGGTTGGCTTTACAGCGCTTGAAGGAGGCAGCTGAAAAGGCAAAGATCGAGCTTTCAAGTGCGGTGCAGACCGAGGTCAATCTTCCTTTCATTACGGCCGACGCATCCGGTCCAAAACATCTCAACATCAAGCTGACGCGTGCCAAGCTCGAAGCGCTGGTCGACGAACTAATCCAGAAGACCGTTGGGCCCTGTAAGGCGGCCATGAAGGACGCTGGACTGAAAGCTAGCGATATCGATGAGGTGATCCTCGTCGGCGGCATGACACGCATGCCGAAGATCATCGAGACCGTGAAACAGCTATTCGGCCGAGACCCGCACCGCGGCGTTAATCCCGACGAAGTCGTTGCCATGGGTGCAGCGATACAAGGTGGAGTCCTGCGTGGCGACGTAAAGGACGTGTTGCTGCTCGACGTGACGCCGCTATCACTCGGTATCGAGACCCTGGGCGGTGTATTCACCCGCCTCATCGACCGAAATACGACGATTCCAACGAAAAAGAGTCAGATCTTTTCCACGGCCGAAGACAACCAGACCGCGGTCACGATTCGCGTCTATCAAGGTGAGCGGGAAATGGCGGCGGACAATAATGTGCTTGGCCAGTTCGACCTTATTGGCTTGCCGTCCGCACCACGCGGCATGCCCCAAATCGACGTAACATTCGATATCGATGCGAACGGCATCGTTAATGTTTCCGCAAAGGACAAAGCGACCGGCAAGGAACAGCAGATCCGGATTGAGGCCTCGAGCGGCCTGTCGGAGGAGGAAATAGATACCATGATCAAGGATGCGGAAGGGCATGCATCCGAGGATAAGAAACGTCGTGAATTCGTCGAGGCGCGTAATACTGCCGACGGCCTGATTCATTCAGCGGAAAAGAGCCTGAGTGAATTTGGCGATAAGGTGCCTGACGCTGATAAAACGCAGATCGAGTCGGATATCGAGTTGCTCAGGACGGCCATGGAGGGCGAAGACACCGCAGAAATTACTGAGAAATCGAACCAGCTTGCGCAAACTTCCATGAAGCTCGGCGAGGCCATGTACAAGGCGACGCAGGAAGAAGAGGCGGCCTCTTCGGGTGAAGGAGATGAGACGCCGGAGGGTGCGTCGGAAGATGGTGAGGTGGTCGACGCCGACTTCGAGGAAGTCGACGACCAAGATCAGGACCAAGATCAGGACCAGGATAAGGATAAGGACCAGGATCAGGACAAGGATAAGGATAAGAAAACGGGAACATGACGCGCCTGGTCTGAGAGGGGCGCTGGGCAACAAACAATCGTCGGGGAAACAGCGGCCGGTAAGGTGGCGCTTGCGTGTTGCCGATCAGGACGCCGGGGTAGTGTATGGCGAAACAGGATTATTACGAGACCCTGGGTGTCCCAAAGAACGCAGGCGCGGATACGCTGAAGAGCGCCTTTCGTAAACTCGCGATGTCCTTTCACCCCGATCGCAATCCGGGTGACGAAGAAGCTGAGACAAAATTTAAGGAAATCAACGAAGCTTACGAAGTCCTTAAGGATGACGAGAAGCGGGCGACCTACGACCGGTTCGGTCACGCAGCGTTTGAGGGCGGCAGCGGTCCGCAGGCTGGCGGCTTCGATTTTGCCGGCGGGTTTGCCGATATATTCGATGAAATGTTCGGCGACTTTGTGGGTGGCCGACGAAGCGCTGGCGGCAGTCGCCAGGCCGATTTACGCTATAACCTGGAGATCAGCCTTGCAGACGCCTTCAACGGCCGGAAGGTCGAGATTCGTGTGCCAACCACGACCGCGTGCGAAACGTGCAATGGGAGCGGTGCCAAGGCAGGAACTAGTCCCGTAACTTGCAGCCATTGTCGCGGCGCGGGACGGGTTCGCGCGCAACAGGGATTCTTTACCATCGAGCGAACCTGTCCAGCCTGCCATGGACACGGAAAGGTAATCAAAGAACCGTGTAACGTCTGCGGCGGTACGGGGCGAACTCGAAAGGAGAAGACATTATCGGTCGATGTCCCGCCTGGTGTCGTTGATGGCACACGCATTCGTCTCGCCGGTGAGGGTGAGCCGGCCGCTCAAGGGGGGGCTCCAGGGGACCTGTATATTTTCATCGCTGTCGCGCCACACCGCATCTTTCAGCGGGATGGCAGCAACATCTTCTGCAGAGTCCCCATTCCAATGGCTAAGGCTTCTTTGGGCGGCGCAATTGAAGTGCCGACAATCGATGGCACGCGCGCCAAGGTAAATATCCCTGAAGGAACGCAATCTGGACAACAGTTCCGACTTAGGAACAAGGGCATGTCGGTTCTGCGCTCAAAAAATCGCGGCGATATGTTCATCGAAGCAACTGTTGAGACGCCGGTAAATTTGACGAAGCGTCAACGTGAGCTTCTGAATGAGTTCGAGGGGGCGGGAGGTGGAAAATCACACAGTCCGGAGTCGGAGGGATTCTTCACTAAAGTCAAAGAATTCTGGGATGACCTAACCGAATAGGCGACCGCACCGATTGGCTAAACGAACGTACGCGGCTGCTCGCCTGAGTTGAGCCGATATGTTTTAATCGTTGCCGTTCTGGGCGGCAGGAACACCATAAATGGAAAATGAAATCAGAATCGGCGTTGTTGGCTGCGCCGGGCGGATGGGTCGGACGATCGTCGCACAGGTTTGCGCGACTGACGGCTGCAATGTTGTAGGAGCCACGGAGCATACAGGGCACGCTGCAGTTGGAAATGATGTCGGTTCGCTGGCTGGGCTTGGGCCGCTTGGCGTTAAGGTTGGCGACGACGCGGCATCAATGATTGCTAGCGTTGAAGCTGTGATCGACTTCACAACGCCTGAAGCGACTGTCGAACATGCGCGCCTTGCAGCTCAGGCCGGCGCTGCAATGATCGTCGGCACGACCGGCATCAACGACGCGCAGGGCGAGGAACTCAAGCGCGCGGCGCGGCATGTTCCGCTTGTATGGGCGCCAAATATGAGCGTCGGCGTAACTCTCCTACTGGCCCTCACGGAGCAGGTTGCACAAGTGCTCGACGAAAGTTTTGATATTGAAATCCTCGAGATGCACCACCGACATAAGGTCGACGCACCCTCCGGCACCGCACTGGGTCTTGGCCGCGCAGCGGCGGCCGGCCGCAAGGTCGTCCTTGATGACGTAAAACAGGCCGTCCGCGACGGCCAAACCGGCACGCGTCCACAGGGCGAAATTGGCTTTGCGACCCTGCGTGGTGGCGACGTGGTCGGTGACCATACGGTTGTGTTTGCCGGTGAAGGCGAGCGAATTGAGCTTTCCCATAAGGCTGCGAGCCGCAAAGTATTTGCGGCGGGCGCCGTGCGTGCGACGCAGTGGGCCGTGGGACGCGATCCTGGGCTCTATTCGATGCGGCACGTTTTGGGATTTGAGATATGATAATGCACTGGCCTCGCTGCACTGTCGGTCGGCGGCGCGCCTGCCGATATCCACCAATGTTTACGGGCGCGCGTTGAAACGAGCAGACATCGACGAGTTTTTCCGCCGACTTGCGGAGCAGGAACCCGAGCCGCGGACCGAGCTCGAATATCGAAACCCCTACACATTGCTGGTCGCCGTGGTGCTATCGGCGCAGGCGACCGACGTCGGCGTTAACAAGGCAACGAAGGAATTATTCAAGGTTGCTGAGACGCCGGCGAAGATGATCGCATTGGGTGAAGCAAAGTTACGCAACTACATCCGAACCATTGGTCTCTACAATAATAAGGCGAAGAACGTGATCGGGCTGAGCCGGCAGTTGATCGAGTTATACGACGGCGAACTGCCGGACGACCGCGATCAACTAGAAACGTTGCCTGGAGTTGGACGCAAGACGGCGAACGTCGTGCTAAATAACATGTTCAACCGCAACAATCGCCGTTGATACGCACGTGTTTCGAGTCGCCAATCGCACCGGTCTCGCCCCATCGCCGGATACGAAGTCGACGCACCGGCTCGCCCCAGGGGCGGCTTGAGCTTGGCTTGGAGAAAGCTGTTCCGGAGCAATGGAAGCTGCACGCCCACCATTGGCTGATCTTTCTCGGTCGCTATGTCTGTAAAGCCCGCAAGCCCGAATGCCCTGGCTGTGCGGTACACGACCTATGCGCGTATAAGGCAAAGACGTTGTAGCGAATATCTTCCCTAGCCCGGTGGACGCGTCTATTTAGCGCCAAGAAGGCTTACAAAGCACTGTCGTTGCGGCTCTGTCGAAGCGTCGCGGCCGCGAAGTTCAACGTAGCGAACACGCTGACCATCGGCAGTCGTATATAGAAAAACATCGAGAATGCAGGCGGTTGCCTTGTACTGCCAAATTTCGGCCGGACCGTCGCGACGCACCAGGACCGGGGTGCCAAGGCGACCGGTAACGTCATTGCCGGATAAGCCCAGAAGTTGCTGAGGATCGTCGTTGACCGGCGGAGCGAGACGAGCCGTCTGGGTCTCGCTCGCTGTGGCGTGCGCTGCTGCTGACGCCGCAGCTGCAGACGCCGCAGCCGCAGACGCAAGATCCTGTGGTTGCTGCGCAGGAGGGTCGTCTGCAGTCGATAAAGCCTTAGTCGTCGGCGTTGAGTTGATTGCGATCGATGGGTTGTCTTTGGGTCGGTCGAATGCCGTGCAGCTGGCCAATGCTGTCCATGCGAATACGACGACCGCCCGAAGCGCGTTACTTGTCTTTCGCGTCGTCGTCACTGTCGTTTGCCGTCTCGGTTGATGCCAAAACCTCAACCGTGCCGGCGATTTCACCACCGTTTTCTATTTCCAGTTGCCGATATCGGATGATGCCGGAAACGCGACCCGTTCCGCGGATAACCAGACGTTCGCGGGCCGTCAATTCACCGTCGAACGCGCCACTTATTTCGGCAATATCGATCTCGACTTTCCCCTTGAATACACCCGTCTCGGTGACTTCGATGACCCGACTGTCGCTTAGTGAGGCCTCGACACCCCCTTCTACGACCAGCGTATCGCAGGCCGTAATCTCGCCGGACAGACAGATATCTTGGCCAACAATTAGCTTCTTTCCGTCGGAGTCGTCGTTCGACCGCGCCGACCTGCTAGGGCTTGGTATGTCAACCACACGTTTTGCAGGTTGTGGACTGAACTGAGTTGGCGTGCGGGAATTTGTCGTCATGTTGTTCCCTGCATTTGCTATGCGGCGTCGCCTCCGCATCGTGCACAAGTGTTATCCGGTCGCGTACACTACACCACCCTTGTCGCATCGGCGACAACCGTCAAGACAATTGGTCCACACTCACGCCTCTCTCGCCGGCAAGCCGATGGAAAAAATGCGTCATGAAGGCAGCTGAGAAGATTGGCGCGCAGAGATTGACGATGGGAATGGTCATGAGCAGCGTGAGAATAGCGCCGGCGAGCAAAAGGCTGCCGCGGCTGCTTTTCCTTAGCGTCCTCGCTTGTTCCGGCGTAAGTCGACGAAAAGCAACAAGTTCAAAATACTCGCGTCCAATCAGATATCCGTTAAGCAGATAGAAAACCACGAGGTTGAAGGGCGGTAGGAAGAACAGTGCCACATAGATCGGTAGTGCGAGGAGATTTAGAGCAATGAGGACGCCCGCAAACCGCAGCGACTGAAAGACGATTTCCGCTAACTTCTGCCGCCGCGGCGGCGGCAAATTTTGATAGTGGCGGTCCTCGACAGCGTCGGCGACATGGTCGAGAAATAGGCTGACGATAAGGACGACCACGCCGGGGTATAATAATAGGGTCACCAGACCCAGGGTCGTCACAATTACGAAACCAGCAATCCAATCAAACAGCCCGCTCCAAAGGTTGACGAGCCAGCCGATTAGCGGAAGTGACGATGGGTCGTAGCCTGCAATCAACCACCATACGGCGGCCCAAAGTATGGTGAAGACGCAAGCCGCACCAACGATCCCGCCGAAGAGGAAGCGGCGTAGGCTTGGATGCAAAAGTTGAGCGGCGGCCAGCCTGAAAGAGGAAATCATCCACTATCCATTGCAAAGTATGCCAGATCGCACAAGGACCCCAGCCGTCATCGACAGATGGCAGACAATTTCGTTCAGCGGCATGCGGGCGCGCTCACCTGTCTCGTGATGCATTGCGACAAGGCGTCTCCGACCTTGCCGGCACCAAGTGCCGGTCTATACTCGTGCAAGTCGGTGCTCGGCCGGCCGGTTCGCTTGAACCGTCCTCACCAGACTATAGGGGTTTCATGACGGACATCGATGTCGTCGGCATTGGCAACGCGCTGGTCGACGTTTTGACGCATTGCGAAGATGACTTTCTCGAGCGGCACGAACTCGCCAAGGGGGCAATGATCCTGGTGGACGAAGAACGCTCGGGGTTCCTCTACGATCAACTGGGTCAGAGTCTGGAGTGCTCTGGTGGATCGTGCGGCAACACGATGGCCGGATTCGCTGCGTTGGGTGGATCAATGGGCGAGGTATCGGCGGCATATGTTGGTAAAGTTCGCGACGATCAACTGGGCGAAGTATTTCGCCATGACATGCGAGCAATGGGCGTCTCATTTGACACTGCACCGCAGTCGGATGGGCCGGCGACCGGACGCTGTCTCGTCATGATTTCACCCGATGCCCAACGCACTATGTGTACATATCTCGGGGCGGCCACCAAGCTCACTCCCGCGGACATTGATCCAGGCGTCATTCAGGCTGCCGGGGTTACCTACATGGAAGGCTATTTGTTCGATCCACCGGATGCACAGCACGCTTTCGTTCGCGCAGCCGAGCTCGCACATGCAGCCGACCGCAAAGTCTCGATCACCCTCTCAGACAGTTTCTGCGTCGATCGTCACCGCGCTGCGTTCAGACATCTCGTGGAAAATCATATCGACATCTTGTTCGCCAACGAGGCGGAAGTCATCTCGCTCTATGAAGCGCAAACTTTCGACGAGGCATTGCGACAGGTAAGTGGTCATTGTGAGATCGCCTGCCTGACCCGCAGCGAGAAGGGTTCGGTTGTTCTCGGCAACGGAGAAATCCACGTCATCGACGCCGAGCCGGTGGCCAAGGTCGTCGATACGACCGGTGCCGGCGACCAGTATGCTGCGGGATTTCTTTACGGCTATGCGTGCGGTTTGCCGCTTGCGAAGTGCGGCCGCATTGCCAGCGTCGCGGCGGCTGAAGTCATCGGCCATCCCGGCGCACGCCCCGAAGCCAACATGACTGAGCTGGTCAAAGAGAAGGTCGGCTGACTTGCCGGCCCGGCTTAATTTTCTGCCGGTCGAATGTTACTCCTTGGACCACCAAGTTTCGGTTACGTATCCGTAGATCGGCGTTACGTTCGGACGGTCGAGCGTCGCCCGGTAAGCGACCCAGTCAGACGGCCGATAGAATAGCGGAATCACGTAATGCCCCGAAAGAAGGACGCGATCGAGCGCGCGCGTCCGCGCGATGAGGCTCTTGCGGTCGGGCGCTGCGACAATCTGTGCGATTAGTGCATCAACGACGGGGTCTTTGACCCCCGGCAGGTTGCGCGTACCCGGCGTGTCTGCAGAATTCGAGCCCCAGTAAAATTTTTGCTCGTTACCCGGCGACAAAGTTACACGCCATGTGCGAACGGCCATGTCGAAGTCATAGTCCTCGACACGCGCTTGGTATTGAGCGCTGTCTACGGTGCGCACGCGCGCTTCGACGCCCAGGCGCTCAAGATTGCGAACAAACGGCAACACGACGCGCTCGTTGCCGGAGTTAACGAGGAGAATCTCGAAGCTCATCGGACGACCCGTTTGGCCGTGGATTAATCGGTTGTCGACGATCTTCCAACCGGCCTCAGTGAGCAGGTCGCGTGCAGTCTGCAGGTTGCGTCGGATGTTTCCCGATCCGTCGGTGCTTGGCGGCTCGTAGACCTTCGTGAACACTTCGTTTGGCACGCGACCGCGGTGCGGCTCGAGTGCCGCCAGCTCATCGGGCCCGGGCAATCCCCTAGCCGCCAGCTCCGAGTTTACGAAGTAGCTGTTCGTACGCTTGTAGGCACCGTGAAACAGCGTCTTGTTCATCCACTCGAAATCGAGGGCATAGGCAAGCGCCTGCCGCACTTTGCGGTCCGAGAAAAACCAGCGCCTCGTGTTGAGGGCGAGGGCATGCATGCCGGCTGGCCGGCCATTTTCAAGCTCGGCTGTCGTGATCCTGCCATCCATGATTGCGGGCAATTTGGCCGAGTTGGCCCAGCGCGTCGGATCGGTCTCTCGCCGGACGTCATATTCGCCAGCGTTGAACGCTTCGTAAGCGACGTTGGAATCGCGAAAATAGTCGTAGCGGATTTCGTCAAAGTTATTTTGTCCGCGGTTGATCGCCAAGTCGCGTCCCCAATAGTCCGGAACACGGACATAGGAGATCGAGCGTCCGGGGTCGACGCGGCCGATCCGATAGGGACCGCTGCCCATCGGCGGCTCAAGCGTGGTCTTCGTTATGTCGGTCTTAGTGTAATAGGCTTTCGAGAGAATCGGCATGAGGCCCATGATGAGCGGTAGTTCACGATCACGTTCCTGGCCCGGCTCTTGGCTGAACGTAAACTTGATTTGGCGCGGGCCGGGCTGCTCGATATTTACGACATTCGAGTAGTATCGGCGATGGTTCGGGCGCCCCTTCTCGCGCAGCGTCTCGATCGAGAAAATTACGTCCTCCACGGTGATTTGCGTGCCATCGTGAAAGCGAGCTTCGGGCCGCAAAGTGAAGATCACCCATGAGCGATTCTCGGGAACCTGGATGCTCTCCGCAATCAAGCCATACAGCGAAAACGCTTCGTCCCAGTTTCGCTTAAGCAAGCTCTCGAAGAGGAGATGGCGACCGGGAGCAGGCGAGCCCTTGATGATGAATGGATTAAGGCTATTGAAACTTCCGGTGATACCGAATTTGAAAACTCCACCTTTCGGCGCATTTGGGTTGACGTAGTCGAGATGGGCGAACCCGGGTCCATATTTCGGATCGCCGTGCATCGCGATCCCGTGCTGCGGTTGTTGCGCCTGCGCCGTTGTGATCAACAGAACGACAAGGGTCCCGAGAAGCGCCGAGATTGCCGTGGTGCTCCCGCTTAAAGATCTGTCAGACTGGCCTGTTGGCGCCATCGGATCTCCTCACTCAATATCTGGCCGCGATCCTCGTCTATGGGATCCTCACCTATGGATTGTCAGGATAGTCGCTCACAAGCGCAAGTCCGATTCCTACACCTGTCGGAATTCCGGGCTACGGTCGGGCAACGGTAATTTTGCGACCAATTGCCCATCTTATTCTGTACACGCTGGCCACTGTGTGGGATTACTCTGTCATCATTCTGCAACCGGTTTGTCACGAATGCAGCTCTGTAATTATCGCACGGGCCGGCAGTAGAGATCGTTGAACGAGCCGAAGAAGAATCCCGCAGCCCGCTACGTCAACGACCTAAGACGTTACGGGTTTAGCCAATCCCAGTTCTATAGCCTACGCGGTACAATCGTTCCGATTGGGCTCGCGATCGTGTTTCTGGCAGTGGTTGGCCTATTTGTCGCTGGCTCGCAGAACACCTTTGGCGAAGACTGGCTGATCGTTGCCATCGGAGCCGTTATCGGCGGCTATATGGCGCTAAACATCGGCGCCAACGACGTTGCCAATAACATGGGCCCGGCGGTCGGCGGCAAAGTTCTGACGATTATTGGCGCTATCCTTATTGCCGCAGTATGCGAGGGCGCCGGTGCCATACTCGCCGGCGGCGACGTCGTAAAAACCATATCAAAAGGGATTATTGCTCCGGGCAATGAGGTGAGCGTCGGAGAATTCAGAAATCTGATGCTGAGCGCGTTGTTCGCAGCCGCGCTGTGGATCAATTTGGCGACTGTAATGAGCGTTCCGGTTTCGACAACCCACTCGATCGTCGGCGGTGTCCTTGGCGCCGGGGTCGCCGCGGCCGGTTTTGGGCTGGTCAACTGGATAACGGTCGCGCAAATCGGCGCCAGTTGGGTGATTTCGCCAGTATTCGGTGCGGCCTGCGCCGCCGCAATCCTGTTCTTCATCAAAGTTCGCGTACTGAACGTGGAAAACCGATTGGAGGCCGCCAAAAAGTGGGTGCCAATCCTTATCGCGCTGATGGCTGCGGCATTTGCCGCCTACATGGCGATGAAGGGATTGAGGAAGGTATGGAAGCCATCTGCTGCTGAAATCTTATTGTTTTCCGGCGTCTCGTGTTTGGTCGCATATCTGCTGTCACGCCCATATATCGCCAACCGCGTCAGCCGCCTCGAAAACAATAAAAAGGACATATACAGCTTGTTCAATATGCCCCTGATCGCGGGCGTTGCCCTGTTGTCCTTTGCTCACGGCGCCAACGACGTCGCAAACGCCGTTGGCCCCTTGGCGGCCCTCGTGTCGACAATCGGGGAGCAAAACGAAATCGCGAGCAATGTTACGATTCCGCTTTGGGTTATGGCCGTGGGAGCATTCGGCATTGCCCTCGGCTTAGGCTTGTTCGGGCCAAGGCTGATTGCGGTTGTGGGGGAGAAAATAACGCGCTTGAATTCACCGAGAGCCTACTGCGTTGCCTTGTCCGCGGCGATCACGGTCTTAATCGCGACTACATTGGGCCTGCCCGTAAGCTCAACTCATATAGCCCTTGGTGCGGTATTTGGCGTCGGATTTTTGCGAGAGTACCTCGAGAATCCCAACCGGCGGAAGCTGCGGCCCGGGCACAAGTTGAACGCGACCGCAGATGACGCGTTCAACAGCCGGAATTTTCGATCCGTGCGCCGTCTGGTACGGCGCCGGTTCGTCGTTTCGATTGCCGCCGCATGGGTGATTACCGTTCCCGCGTCGGCGGGTCTCGGAGCTACGATTTATGGGCTCTTGCAGCTTCTTTGATCCAGGGCTTCAGCGCATCGAACTGGTTGATGAGAAAGAGGTAATCCTCCCGGTAGGCAACACGAGAAGAATCCTCGACTAGCGCCCAGTGGCGCTGACGCTTATTCATTTCCGGCCATTCGTCGGTCTGTTCGGTCACCAGGAATGGATAATAGGTCACAGGGACGACGTCTTTGTTCCGAGCTGTCTGTTTCGTGATAGTAACCGTGAATGGAAAGTCCTCTAGGACGATCCCGCGCACGCCCGCTTCCTCAAAGCCCTCGCGACAACATGTTTCTACGTGGGTCTCGTTCGGTTTCTGTCGGCCTTTCGGCAATATCCATCGCCCGCGGGTCTGTGACGTGACGAACAACAAAGCCACCGAATCGTCCCGTATATCGAATGGGATGATGCCAATTCTGTGCATGTCTGCCTCGAATGTATTGCCGCAAAAAGTATATCGTATCTTGGAACGGAAAATACGTAGGTTGGCGGTATACCACCCACGCAATCGCTCGGCTCCGATAAGATTGTTCAGCGATAACCGTGGTCGTAACAGATGGGTAAGCGTTTGTTGGGCCGGGCCGAGAAGTTTTCAAACAACTCTATCTGGCGATGGATCCTTCACCGTAAAAGGCAAACCTCCACCGACAACTCCGGCATCGCCGCTTAGTTGCGCTCCGCAATCGCGTCGTATGCCGCCAGGGCGGCGAGCGTGATGATATCGCTGATCGTCGCTCCCATCTGAACCACTTGAACAGGTTTGGACAGTCCCAGAAGAATCGGCCCGATCGCTGTCCCCCCTGCCATTTCCTGCAGCAATTTTGCACTGATGTTGGCGCTGTCCAGGCCAGGCATGACGAGCACGTTTGCTGGTCCAGTTAGGCGTGAGAACGGATAGAGCCTCTGCATAAGCCCATAGTCGAGCGCGGTGTCCGCCGCCATGTCGCCGTCATACTCGAAGTCGACTTCCCGCTCGTCGAGCATTTCTATGGCTTTGCGAATGGTCGCATTCGCTGGCCGCGGTGGGTTGCCGAAATTAGAGTCCGACAGGAACGCGACGCGCGGTTCATGACCCATCTCACGCGCCTTCGACGCTGCCTGCGTGGCGATGTCAGCAAGCGTCTCGCCATCCGGGTTCTCGTTCACGCGCGCGTCGCCGATAAATACGGTACGCCCCCGGAGAACAATGATCTGAAGGCCGATGACTCGTTGCCCCGGCGATGGGTCTATGACCCGCATAATTTCCTCATAGGCCACGGAAAATGTACGTGTTACGCCGGTCACCATCGCGTTGGCGTCGCCGCTGACCACCATACAGGCGCCAAACACGTTGCGGTCCTGGTTGACGAGGCGCTGGCAATCGCGATGCAACAGTCCTTGGCGCTGCAGCCGGTCATAGAGAAAATCTGTATATTTGGGGTTCTCGGAACTGAGTCGGGCGTTGTGGATTTCGATGCCGTCAGTTTGGCCCAAGCCGATGGACGCCATCATTTCGGAAATGCGCTCTTCGCGCCCAATTAGCACCGGTGTTCCGTAGCCCGCGTTTCGGAAGCCGATCGCCGCGCGGATTACGCGTTCGTCTTCGCCTTCGGCAAAGACGACACGTTGTGGACTCGAGCGGACCTGCTCGAAGATTAGGTGAAGACTTGAAGCGGTGACGTCGAGGCGTGCAGAGAGTTGCTGTCGGTAGGCGTCCATGTCGGTGATCGGCTGCTGGGCAACGCCGCTGTCGACGGCCGCCTTGGCGACCGCTGCTGGCACTGCAACGACGAGCCGCGGATCAAACGGAACCGGAATGATGTAGTCGGGTCCGTAGCGCATGCGTTGACCGCCGTATGCCGTTTCAACTTCTTCTGGAACATCTTCGCGTGCTAGCGCAGCCAACGCCTCTGAAGCGGCGATCTTCATCGCGTCGTTTATGGTGCTTGCTCTGACATCAAGCGCACCGCGGAAAATATAAGGAAACCCAAGGACGTTATTAACCTGGTTCGGATAGTCCGATCGTCCCGTCGCCATGATCACATCTGGGCAAGCCTTGCGCGCCTCATCTGGGCTAATCTCAGGATCTGGGTTTGCCATCGCAAAGACAATTGGTTTGTCGGCCATTCCGGCGACCATTTTCGAGTTGACGCAGTCCTTGCGCGAGAGTCCCAAAAATACATCAGTGCCGTTCATTGCCTCGGCCAGGGTCCGCGCCTTTGTCATTGCCGCGTGTGCCGATTTCCATTGGTTCATGCCGTCTTCCCGGCCTTGGTAGATCACGCCACGACTGTCGCATATGATGATGTTTTCATTTGGCATGCCCATCGCCTTGATCAGCTCGACGCAGGCGATCGCCGCGGCGCCGGCGCCGTTGACCACCATGCGTGTCTTCGCGATGTCACGTCCGGTAAGATGCAGAGCATTGATGAGGCCGGCAGACGCAATGATCGCCGTGCCATGCTGGTCGTCGTGAAAGACCGGAATGTTCATGAGCTCGCGTAACCGCTGCTCGATGATGAAACATTCGGGCGCCTTTATGTCCTCAAGATTTATGCCCCCGAAGCTCGGCTCCAAAACGCGCACGCAGTTGACGAATTCGTCGACGTCCGTGGTGTCGACTTCAAGGTCGATCGCGTTGACATCGGCAAAGCGTTTGAAGAGCGCGGCCTTGCCCTCCATCACGGGCTTGGAAGCAAGCGCGCCGATGGCGCCGAGACCCAGCACAGCGGTGCCGTTTGAAATCACGGCAACCAGATTGCCCTTGTTTGTGTAATCAAATACGGTCGCCGCATCGTCGGCGATTCGCAGGCAAGGAACTGCGACACCGGGAGAATAGGCGAGCGATAGATCGCGTTGCGTCGTCAGCGGTTTGGTGGCGCTAATTTCGATTTTTCCGGGGCGGCCGTTCGAATGAAACAGCAACGCCTCTTCGTCGGTGATCCGATTGTCGTCCATCCTACCCCCGCCCGGCTGGGCCCGATTCCTTTGCTCGTCCCGACCCTTGTGCTCTTATTTTCCGCATTGTCGCACGAACGCGCAAACGATGGCCAGCGATGGCCAGCGATGGTCCGTGGGGCGCGGCCGAGCGCGCAGCACATTACGGCGTGCGGACCGCTCGTGTTATGATGCGGCGTGATGACAAAGCACCGCCGCAAGTCCAACGGTGTAACGCCGATGATGGCGCAATACCTGGAAATTAAACAGTCGCATCCAGATTGCTTGCTGTTCTACCGCATGGGTGATTTCTATGAGTTGTTCTTCGAGGATGCGGTCAAGGCGTCAGCGGCGCTCGACATAACACTTACCAAACGCGGTGCGCATGACGGTAAAGATGTACCGATGTGCGGTGTGCCTGTGCATGCCGCGGACTCCTACCTGAATCGACTGATCCGCAAGGGATTTCGGGTCGCTGTGTGCGAGCAGATGGAGGATCCTGCAGCCGCGAAGAAACGCGGGCCGAAGGCAGTGGTGATGCGTGACGTCGCGCGGATCGTCACGCCTGGGACTTTGACCGAGGATACGCTTCTCGACGCACGCGAAAACAACTATCTCGCCGCGTTGACGGAGGTCGGCGGTGATCTGGGGTTGGCCTGGGTTGAAATGTCCACCGGCGAGTTCCAGACGGAGCGCATTTCGATCGACTCGTTAAGCCTTGCGCTCAACCGCGTCGCGCCTGGAGAACTCCTGGTGCCGGAAAAGTTGTCGCAGCGTGAGGGACTGTCCAACCTGTTTGCCGAATGGCGCGACCAGCTGACACCGCAGCCTGACAGCCGGTTCGATTCGGAAAACGCGACAGCGCGTCTTCAGACGCTTTACGGCGTGGCGTCGCTTGACGGGTTTGGTGACTTCAGCCGCGCTGAGCTTTCCGCGGCTGGCGCTCTCGTCGACTATCTGGAGCTTACCCAGGCTGGACGCCTGCCGAGGCTCGAAAGGCTGAGACTGGTTGCGGCCGGGTCGGCAATGGAGATCGATGCGGCAACACGGCGCAATCTTGAATTGAGCCGTACGCTTTCAGGCGAGAGGATCGGTAGCCTACTGTCAGTAATTGATGAGACGATTACCGGCGCCGGCGCGCGACTCTTATCGCGCCGCCTCGCTGCTCCATTGACCGATGCCGATGAGATCCGCGACCGTTTGGACGCCGTGCAGTTTGCTGTTGATGACAGCGTTAGGTGTGAAGATATCCGTCATACTCTGCGGGGTTCACCCGATCTAGAGCGGGCTCTGTCTCGGCTTATATTGGGGCGCGGCGGCCCACGGGATTTGGCGGGGGTGCGAGACGCCCTGGCGCTCGCCAATGAACTCAAGACCACGCTCGCACAGGCCGACTCCCAACTGCCTAAAAATCTCTCCGACGCGGTCGAAGGCCTGGGCGTCCACGACGAAATGGTGCAGAAATTGTCGAACGCGCTGGCGGCCGATTTGCCGCTTATGGCGCGCGATGGCGGCTTCGTCGCAGCTGGTTATTCGCCCGAGCTGGACCAAGTCCGTCAACTACGCGACGACAGCCGGCGGCTTATCACTAATCTGGAGGCGCGTTACCGCGAAGAGACCGCGATCCAGTCGCTTAAGATCCGCCATAACAACGTTCTAGGGTATTTCCTAGAGTTGCCCGCCGCGCATGCCTCGAAGCTGTCGGATGAGTATATTCACCGTCAGACGTTGGCTAGTGTTATGCGATTCACGACTGTTGAGTTGTCGGAACTCGCGCGTGAAATCGGCGACGCTGCGGATCGCGCTTTGGCGCTCGAAATGCGGTTGTTCGAAGAGTTGGTCGATCAAGTTGCCAATCAGTCCGAGACGATCGCAAAAGCGGCACATGCCCTGGCAACACTCGATCTTATTACTGCGCTTGGAAAACTGGCGTCCGACCGGCGTTATTGCCGTCCGGTGGTCGACGATTCGACGAGCTTCAAGATTAGCGATGGACGACATGCGGTCGTCGAAGCAGCGCTCACAGAGACACGTCAGACGGCATTTGTCGCTAACGATTGCGATCTTGGACAGGAGCAGCGGCTTTGGCTGTTGACGGGACCGAATATGGCCGGCAAAAGCACGTTTCTGCGGCAGAACGCGCTGATCGCGATACTTGCGCAGATGGGATCGTTTGTGCCTGCGGCACATGCCCATATTGGCATCGTCGATCGGCTCTTCAGTCGCGTCGGTGCCGCCGATGACTTGGCCCGAGGGCGCTCGACGTTCATGGTTGAAATGGTCGAAACTGCGGCGATTCTAAACCAGGCAGGAGACCGCTCGCTGGTCATTCTTGACGAGATCGGAAGAGGCACAGCGACATTCGATGGCCTGTCGATCGCTTGGGCTTCAGTCGAACATCTCCATGAGGCAAATAGATGCCGCGCCCTCTTCGCAACGCACTATCACGAACTAACCGCTTTGACGGCCCAGCTTGCGGCACTCAGGCCATATACCATGCGGGTGAAGGAGTGGCGTGGCGATGTCGTCTTCCTGCACGAAGTCGCGCCCGGTGCGGCGGACCGTTCTTACGGCGTGCACGTAGCCCGGCTTGCAGGCTTGCCGAAATCCGTGGTCGGGCGGGCCGAAGAGATACTCACCACCCTTGAGGCGGGCGAACAATCCGGAGTGGTGGCTCGACTCGCCGATGATTTGCCGTTGTTTCGTGCCGTTCCTGAAGGCGAAATCTCCCTAGAGCCGTCTGCGCTGGAGCAAGAATTTGCCGTGATTGATCCCGATGAACTTACGCCGCGCGTGGCGCTTGAATTGATTTACAGGCTGAAGGGCTTGCTCAAATGAAAGTGCACCGCGTTGCCGTTGCGGGATGGTTTGCTTGCAAATGGCGTCAAGCGGAAGCAATTCTGTAACCATGGCTTCTCATAGAATGACGCCAAGTGCCTTTGACCAGAAGGCACTTACCGGCGCCGTTGCATCTATCCTGGATGACCGGAACCTGGCCGACGGCGAGCGGCGAGCGGCTATGCTCAAACGCTACAGCGAGGCGTTTACCAGTGCTGCGAGAGGAATCCGCAGCTGCTTCGAGGCAGATCAAGACGGAGTCAAAACTGCACGTGCGACATGCCGCCTTGTGGATCACATGCTACGCGCGATGTGGGATGCAGCAGCCCATTTGTATCCTGCCGCCAATCCGACGGCCGGCGAGCGGCTTGCCGTAGTGGCGGTGGGCGGATACGGACGCGGCCGATTGGCGCCGTCGTCTGACATCGACCTGATGTTTCTTATTCCCTACAAGCTGCCGCCGCACAGTGAACAGTTGATCGAGCATCTCCTGTACATGCTGTGGGATATGGGGTTGAAGGTTGGTCATGCGACACGATCACTCGATGATTGTGTGCGACTCTCCCTACAAGACATCACAATTCGAACCGCTGTCCTTGAGGCACGTTTCGTTTGCGGCGACCGCCGATTGTTCTCGACGCTCCAGCGGCGGTTCCGTGCCGAAGTCGTCGCGCGAACCGAGTCGGACTTCGTCGAGGCCAAACTTGCGGAGCGCGACCGTCGTCACGGGCGTCTCGGCGGCTCACGCTACGTGCTCGAGCCGAATATCAAGGATGGCAAAGGCGGCTTACGCGACCTTCATACTCTGTATTGGATCGGAATTTATCTTCACCACGCCGGCACGGCCGAAAAACTCGCTGGTAAGGAAGTTTTGACGGCAAAGGAGGCGCGGCGCTTCGAAAAAGCGGAGCGGTTCCTTTGGACGTTGCGGTGTCACTTGCACTACATCGCCGGTCGGAGCGAAGAACGGTTGACCTTCGACGTTCAGCCGGAGCTCGCTCGACTTATGGGTTATAGGGATCACGCCAACACCAGCGCGGTCGAGCGCTTCATGAAGCACTATTTTCTGATCGCCAAGGATGTTGGCAGCCTAACGCGTATATTCTGCGCTGTACTGGAGACCCGGCACCAAAGAAAGACGCCGACGCGGACGCTGCGCTTTGGTCCAACGGTTGAAGGATTCCTGCTCGATAGTGGACGCTTGAACGTTGCGTCCCGAGATCATTTCGCTGAGCGACCGGTCGATCTGATTCGTCTGTTCGAGGTTTCTGGGCGAACTGCAACTGACATCCATCCGGGTGCGCTGCAGCAGGTCACACGCAACCTGCGCCTGATCGATAACGGCTTGCGTGAGTCCGCGGAAGCAAACCACCTGTTCCGAAACATCCTTATATCGCGAGACCGGGCCGACACCACCCTGCGGCGCATGAACGAGGCAGGTGTACTCGGTCGTTTTATCCCGGATTTCGGTCGCGTCATCGCTCAGATGCAATATGACATGTACCACGTGTACACGACCGACGAGCACACCATCTTTACGATCGGAATTCTTGGAAGAATTGAGCGTGGCGAGCTCGCCGTGGAGCATCCCCTCGCATCGGAGGCGATGCAAAAAATTCTATCGCGGGATGTGCTCTATGCGGCGATGTTTTTGCACGATATTGCGAAGGGCCGTGGTGGCAACCATCCGGCGCTTGGCGCGGAGGTGGCGGAGCAACTTTGCCCGCGCTTAGGGTTTGCAGCTGAAGAAACCGAAACTATTGCCTGGCTTGTCCGTAATCATCTGGTGTTCAGCGATACTGCATTTCGCCGCGATCTCGACGATCCGAAAACGGTTGCTGACCTAGTTGCGCTTGTCCGCTCACGCGAACGTCTGCGCCTACTGCTCTGTATGACTATCGCCGATATCAGTGCCGTCGGGCCTGGTGTATGGAATGAGTGGAAAGCAGCGCTCTTGCGTGAGCTATATCGCCGTGCCGACGACTTGATGTCCGCTGGTCTCGAGGCCGAGAGCCGCGAAACCCAAGTCGACGCCGTCAAACAGGCGTTGCGTGCGCACCTGGCCGGTTGGCCGGAGCCCGATATCGAGGCGCATCTTGACCGCGCCGAAGCGTCCTACTGGCTGGCATATGATGTCGATCAACTGATACGGCATGCCCAGTTGATGCGAGACGCCGTAGAGCACGGCGAGGGTTTTGGTATTGAGATAATGATTGATCCGGAGCGTACAGTCACCGGTCTAACTGTTTGCAGTCTGGATCAGCCCGGCCTGTTTCGGCGAATTGCAGGAGCTCTGGCGGCCGCCGGGGCCAACGTCGTAGACGCGAAGGTTTCGACACTCAAGGACGGGATGGCGCTCGATAGTTTCTGGTTTCAAAACTCTCAGGGTGACCTCTACGACGATGGCGTTCGGCTCGCGCGGCTTGAGGATCTGGTTCGCCGAGCGGTCTCTGGGGGGACAATCGACTGGCATCCCTCCGCGGTACGCGCAGGCCGCATCGGCCGACCGCAAGTGTTCAACGTGACACCCCGCGTGCTTATCGACAATCGGGCGAGTAATACCCACACCGTTCTAGAAGTTAACGGTCTCGACCGGCCCCACCTGCTCTACGATCTGACAGACGCAATAACAAACGAGGAGCTACAGATCTCCTCGGCCAAGATCTCGACCTATGGCGAGCAGGTGGTCGACGTGTTCTATGTCAAAGATGGCTTCGGCGTAAAAGTAGAGCATCCATCAAGGTTGGATCGGCTTCGCGCGGCACTGCTTTCGGCTCTCGAGGACTCCGCAGTGGCGGCGTAGCGGCGAACTGCCGTCCGAGTGCGCGCAAAGCGCAAGAATCCCAACAAATTCGGCTGCCATTCCGCATCATGCAGACTTGCGAGTTTGAGATCTGCCTTTTTCCCGCCTCGAATCCGCGCTAGATGGTGGCCTCGATGGCACTTTTCCGCTCAATTGTAACGCTCGGCGGCTACACCTTGGTTAGCCGAATCCTAGGTTTTGCCCGAGATATTCTGATCGCCGATGTGCTCGGCGCCGGCATGATTGCCGATGCGTTCTTCGTCGCTTTCAAGTTTCCAAACTTCTTTCGGCGGTTGTTTGCCGAAGGCGCGTTCAACGCCGCGTTTGTGCCGCTATATGCGGGGCGACTTGCAAGGGAAGGTATTGAGGCGGCGAGAGAATTCGCCGGCGAGGCCGCCGCTGTCCTGACGACGACGCTCGCCGTATTTACCATCGCATCGATGATCGCCATGCCATGGCTCATGTTCGCGTTAGCCCCTGGGTTTGCCGACGAACCGGAAAAGTT
The DNA here is from genome assembly GCA_963664465.2 of Alphaproteobacteria bacterium. Taxonomy (GTDB): domain Bacteria; phylum Pseudomonadota; class Alphaproteobacteria; order UBA8366; family CAVOAK01; genus CAVOAK01. The sequence continues at coordinate 569,573 of CAXXSU010000002.1, forward strand.
CACTTTGACCACGGAACTTACTCGGCTGACGTTTCCCTATCTGATGTTTATGGCGCTGGTTGCGCTACTTGGCGGGATGCTGAATTCGTTGGAACGCTTTGCTGCTACGGCCGCAGCACCGATAATCCTGAACCTCGTGCTGATTTCCGCCCTCGTGCTTGCCCGTGCCGAGGTTCTCGATCTTCCTGGACATGCGCTTGCCTGGGGCGTGGCAATAGCCGGCGCTGGACAGTTTATCGCCATCGCCTGGGCCTGCCATCGCGCCGGCGTCATGATAAGCCTGCCACGTCCGCGCCTGACGCCGGGCGTCCGCCGCCTACTGACGCTAATGACACCTGGACTCGTGGGTGCTGGAGTCGTTCAAATCAATCTCGTCATCGACGTCATTCTCGCCTCGCTGCTGGCGGAGGGTTCGGTGTCCTATCTCTACTATGCCGACCGTGTAAACCAGCTGCCGCTGGGTGTCGTCGGGGTTGCAGTCGGGGTCGCATTGTTGCCGTTGCTCTCACGGCAACTGGGGTCGGGGGACACCGTGGGCGCTCGCGCGAGCCAGAACCGCGCAATCGAGTTTAGTTTATTGCTGACATTGCCGGCCGCCGCTGCGCTGATTGCGATACCACACCCCATCATCAACGTGCTGTTCCAGCGCGGCGCGTTCGACCAGGCAGCCGCCGGTGCGACTGCCGGCGCGCTAGCTGCATTTGCTTGCGGCTTGCCCGCCTACGTCTTGATTAAAACACTTATACCCGCGTTCTTTGCGCGCGAGGACACGGCTACACCCGTCAAGATTGCCGCGACGGCCGTGGTGGCGAACGTAATCCTCGCGGTAACGCTCATGCAGTTTCTAGCACATGTCGGAATCGCTCTCGCCACTGCGCTTTCGGCCTGGTTGAATGTGGCGCTGCTGGTCGTAGTCCTAACGCGCCGCGGGCACATAGATCCTGATCGCCGGTTAATCTTGCGCTTGCCCCGCATCGTCCTTGCCGCCGCCGTTATGGGTATCGTCGTATGGCAAGCGGCGCAATCGCTCGAGGTCATGCTCAGCGGCTCGCTCTGGCAGCGGATCGGCGGACTTGCGCTGGTCGTCGTTGGAGGTGCGCTGGCATATGCGATACTCGCGCAAGTTTGCGGTGCGGTGAACTTTCGCGAGTTGACCACCGTTTTCCGGCGTCGGCCGCCGCCTTGACCGGTGCCAACGCAGTCGCCATAACACCTCGCCTAAATTCTTCGATCGGTCGCGGAGTCCATACCCATGAACCGAATCTTCTCGGGCATCCAACCCACTGGCATGTTGCACTTGGGCAATTATTTAGGTGCGATCCGCAATTGGGCGCGCCTGCAGGACGATTATGAATGCATCTATTGCATGGTGGATCTGCATGCCATCACGTTATGGCAGGATCCCGGCGAGCTGCGTGACGCCACACGCGAGGTGACCGCAGGGCTCATTGCCGCTGGTGTTGATCCGAAGAAAAACATTCTCTTCAACCAGAGTCAGAACCCCGATCACGCAAATCTCGCGTGGATATTCAATTGTGTGGCTCGCCTTGGCTGGCTCAACCGCATGACCCAGTTCAAGGAGAAGGCGGGCAAACACCGTGAGAATGCCTCGGTCGGGCTCTACGTTTACCCAACATTGATGGCAGCCGACATTCTTACCTATAAGGCAACACACGTTCCTGTCGGCGAGGATCAAAAGCAGCATCTCGAGCTTGCGCGCGACATCGCCCAAAAATTTAACCACGATTTCGGCGTTGACTTCTTCCCTCTGACTGAGCCGCTGATCTTAGGCGCAGCGACGAGGGTGATGTCACTGCGGGATGGAACCAAAAAAATGTCGAAGTCGGAGGCGTCCGACTTGAGCCGGATCAACTTGACCGACGGTCCGGATCAAATTGCATTGAAGATTCGCCGCGCCAAGACGGACCCCCACCCGCTGCCCAGCGAACCGCAGGGACTCGATGGCCGACCGGAGGCAGAAAACCTGATCGGCATCTACGCCGCGCTCCTGGACAAAGATCGCGACGCGGCGCTGGCCCAGGTCGGTGGCCGGCAATTTTCCGATTTTAAGAGTGAACTCACCGAGCTCGCGGTATCCGTGCTAGGGCCCATCGGCACTGAGATGCAGCGCCTCGTGGGCGATCCGGCATACCTCGACGAGGTGTTGAAAAGCGGCGCTGAGTCAGCACGCGCCTTGTCGGCCCCGGTGCTGCGCGAAGTTTTCGATATCGTCGGCTTTATTCAAAGCTAGCGTCGCAACTTAACGGATGGTTGCTGTCGAGCTCAGCTCCGACGCTGGCCGAATTCAGGGTGTCGTCGGAGGCCGGATACTGACATTGTGGTGCATCCGAGATTGATGGCAGGATACCAAGCCGGTTCGTTGGAGAGGTTTTTATATGAGCGCTGCCGAAGGATCACCTGCCGAGGCGAACGGTGAGAAATCGTCGTCGGTGAATGACAACGAGCGGATATTTCTGGTTGTCTTGGACGACAGCGTAGAGATGCGCGTTGCACTGCAATTTGCGAGCCGCCGCGCGCGCAGAACCGGTGGTCGGGTGGCATTGCTCTATGTGCAGGAGCCAGCTGATTTTCAGCATTGGATGGCTGTCGGTGAGCTAATGCGCGAGGAAGCTCGTGAAGAAGGTGAAGAGCTGTTGCAGCGTCTTTCGGGCGATGTCCAGAAATGGGCGGGCAGCCTGCCGATCTTCTATATGCGTGAGGGCGACCGGCGGGAGGAGCTGTTCAAATTACTCGAAGAGGAGCCCTCTATCTCCGTTGTCGTGCTCGCTGCCGGCCAGAGCCCGGAGGGGCCAGGGCCCATCATTTCCTACATCTTGGGCAAGGGTGCAGGCCACATTCAAATCCCGATAACCATTGTGCCGGGATCGCTCAGCGAAGAGGAAATCATCGCTCTTACATAGCAGCGATGGCTATTTCACCGAGACGAAATCATTTTTATCCGGCTGCCCTTAGTGTTTGCTTGAGGGGCAGGGAAGAAGCGGATATGTTGGCCGTGCCTTGGCGCTTGGGGGTGGAAGGCTGACGGGATGTCGCGCTTGGCAGTGCTCGCCGGACAGAATCGTTTAATTTGGATTTTCATGGTGTTGGCGGCGAACGCGGCCGTGCTGTGGGCGTTGTTGATTCCACAGAATCACGGCGTGCGTGTTGCGGTGGCACGGCTTGCCGATAACGTCACCGTGACAGAACCATCAGCACTGCGGAAGCCCGGTATGGTCATGCTGTTGCCGTCCGTCGACAAGCTTGGCGATATGTTCGCCAGTGTTGGCTACCACCTGGATGATGTGCGCAGCGGCAGTGCTACGGTGCCGCGCCTGACGCTCGCTGCGCTGCCACAGGACATGGCTGAAATTGCCTTGCCCAACAAGCGGAAGGCAATTTTTCTTCGCTACATGCTGCCGCTGGTTTTAGAGGCAAACCAAAGGGTGCGTGAGCAGCGGCATCGCCTTCAGGCGCTGAAGCGCGATCTTGAAAGTGGGACCAGTGTTCCGCTTGTAACTTGGCAATGGTTTCTAAATCTGGCGGACGAATATCAGGTGCGCGCCGACCAGTTGGACGAGTTAGTGCGGCGCGTCGACACGATGCCGCCTTCGCTCGCACTCGCTCAGGCTGCGATTGAGAGTGGCTGGGGCACATCGCGTTTTGCTCTGGAAGGAAATTCCGCTTTTGGACAGTGGACGACCGAAGAGTTTGAGGGGCTCGTGCCGCAAGAACGCCCCGACGGGCAAACGTATAAGATCAGATCGTTCGAACGACCGATCGATGCGGTGCATTCCTATCTACGCAATCTCAACACCCATAGAGCGTATCGCGTGTTCCGCGCAAAGCGCGCTGCCTTGCGTGGGCCTGATGGCTCACAAAACGCTCTAAAGCTGATCGACACGCTCGAAGGCTATGCAGAGGACGGCGAAACATATCTAAAGCTGCTTCGCCGAGTTATTCTCGTCAACAACCTGCTGACACTGGACCAAGCGCAACTCGGCGAAAATATTCTTGTTTTCGGACCAGACGCCTGATCCGCGTCTAGTCGACATCCACATAGAATTGCCTGCCGAACCAGCGCCAACGGCCGTCGCTATTTGGCATTGTGCAGTTTATGCGTGATCTGCCTTGTGGCAGAGCCGACGCAAATCGCAATTCGATGCGACGTTCTCCTAGGCGTTCCGTGCGCAACCGACCCTGCTGCGTATTGTAGCAGGTCAATTGATCCAGATTGTCGATGGCCGGGTCAACGGAGAAGCCGAAGGCCGGTGGATTTTGAGTAACAAGCGGGTCGGCCGGCGTAATGTCGTGAACTGGCAGCGGCAGGGCGTTTGCGGCAGTGCGCAGCCGTTCAAGTCCGCCATAGGTCTCATTTAGTGCAAACCGCGGAAGAAAGAAGCGATCCGACGTCGAGTGGATGACTCCCGAGTGTTGACCAAACGCCGCTACGAACCCGGAATCTACGACTGCTGCACGGACGTCGAGACTCATTTCACCGAACGGATAGGCGAACAAAGTAGGCGCTGCGCCCAACTCCTCCGTGAAACGGCGTGCCGATAGGGCGAGGTCTGACTCGTTTCGCAGCCGTGGGCTTGCTGCCATATGCAAATGCGAATGCGTCTGGCTGCCGATGACTACGCCAGCATTCCGTAGTTCGCGGATCTGCTCCCAGGACATGTAGCTTTGGCCACGCCGGTCGACGGCTTGGGTGGCGACAAATAAGGTAAAAGGGAGTCCGGCTGCTTTGAGCCGTGGCCAAGCGTTGTCCAAAACGGAGCGGTAGGCGTCGTCGATACTGATCCCGACCGTCCGGTCCGGTAAGGCACGGCCGTCTCGCAGCGCGGCAACGATGTCGGGCAGTGGCAGTACCGTGTAGGGGCCCGACGTAAGCTCCTCGATATGGGATTCAAACTGCTCTATGGATATGTTCGTCGAGGGATATTCGGATTCGCCGAATCGATGGTACATGACGACGACCGCTGAATCGGCGGCAGCAGCTGGCGTTATGGGTGCGACAATCAGACCGATACACACGGCGGCCGCTAATCGGCGGATAAAACGGCGACTTATGACGCAAAGGCGATTTTCTCCGACCATAGCCACACAGGTTAACGTTAGCGCGCGATGCCCGGCAAGAATGTTCGCGATTGGCCCATCTCACGTGATGGTCGCAGGGCGTATCATGAGCGAAGACCTTGGTTGGCAGCGCTGCCGCTAAGAAAAAGCATGAAATTATGAGGCTCGACACTTGAAGATTTTGGCACTCGACTCAGCGACATCCTCTTGTTCCGCTGCCGTATGGTCGGGCGGGAGCGTGCTTGCCGAACGCTTTGCCGTTATGGCGCGCGGCCAATCGGAGGAACTGGTGCCTATGGTTCGCACCGTTCTCGCTGAGGGGGATTTGCGTTTCGATGAGCTGGACTTAGTGGCGACGACAATCGGACCCGGTGCCTTTACAGGTTTACGAATTTGTTTGGCAACGGCCCGCGCGCTTGCGCTTGCCGCACGCCTCCCGTTAATTGGAGTCACGACGCTTGAGGCGGTGGCGGTTGCTCAAGAGTCGACCAACACGCCATTGCTGGTGGCCATAGAGTCGAAGCGGAGCGACTGTTATGTGCAGTTGTTCGATGAAGACCGGGCCGCATTAGGAGAACCGACCGCGGTTTTGCCGTCCTCTGTCGCTGCGATGCTGCCGCCTGGAGAGGTCGCGCTCGCGGGCACGGCGGCTGACGACGTGTTGGCGGCCTTGACAGCGTCGGGCTGCGAACTCAACCGACTTCGTGAGCGTGATTTTCCGCATGCTTCACAAGTTGCAAGCCTAGCGGCTGCGCGGGCGGACAGGGCAATGCCTCACTACGGCGCGCCGCCGCCGGAACCGCTCTATCTGAGATCTCCCGATGTTACCTTGGCCAAGCCGAAAGCTCGCGCGGCCAAATCATGATGCAGGGTTCAATCACATTTCAACCTGTCCGCAAGAACAACATTGATCTTGTTGCCGAGATCTATGGTGCGTGTTTCGATGAACCTTGGCCACGCCCTGTAGTTGAAGATTTGTTTTCCACCCCCGGTGCGTGGGGGTTGCTTGCTCGTGAGGCCACCTCGCAATCCGACACTGCCGCTGGATTTGTTCTCGCGCGGATCATCCTTGGAGAGACCGACATATTGAGCGTCGGCGTGCTTCCGCAACGCCAGCGAAATGGGATCGGCCGGTATCTCGTCGAGGCCGTTATTCATGCGGCGAGTATTGCTGACGGCCTGGCGGTAACACTCGAAGTGGCTGAGGACAATTTAGGCGCTCAGGCACTGTATGCAAACGTTGGATTCGAAGTCGTGGGACGGCGGCCCAGCTATTACATACGGGCCGCCAATGACAAAGTGGCGGCGTTGTTGATGCGGTACGCCATCGTCGGTTAGGCGGCAACCATATGCGCGGCTACCTTGGCGAAGCCGACCATGCTCTCAAACATGTAAACTGCTGACTTTCGCGGCCAAAAAAATCAGACTCTGCGAGCTAAGCAACGTAAGCAGTCTGGAATCTGCCCTTTTTGCCAGTTGTAGTAATCGCAACACGCGATTCTTTGCATTGAATCCTTGATTATATATTCTCGATGGTGTTACTTGATTTTTAGTGGGAGAAATACAATTTTGTCTAATTAGACGATCTTGTCATACTGGCGTCATTGTGATTTGCCGAATTTTTGTTTGATTGAGAAGGTGTTTTGACCATGTCCGAGCAAACCGGACCTGAACCGGGTAGGTCCAATGAGCTGCTGACGATTACATCGGAAATCGTGTCCGCACACGTGTCGAACAATACGGTGTCGGTGGCCGACCTGCCCGGACTGATCGAACAGGTCTATCGAACACTGGTAGCCGTTGGACCGAGTCTAGATGGCACTCAAGAGCGTCCCACGCCGGCGGTCGTAATTCGCAAGTCTATTACGCCAGATTTCATCATCTGCCTCGAGGATGGCAAGAAACTGAAAATGTTGAAGCGGCATCTCAAGACTGCGTACAACATGACACCTGACGAGTATCGGGAGCGTTGGGGACTTCCCTCCGACTATCCGATGGTTGCGCCCAACTATGCGAAACAGCGCAGCAAGCTTGCCAAAGCGATTGGACTTGGCAAGCGGCCACGACGAGGCCGTCAGGGATAGACTGCGCGAAACGGCAGCCGATGATTCGGTTTTTCGCCCCTCGCGGAGTGAATTGGGCGATTGCCGGCTCGCGCAAGCACGCAGCGTCAACGATTTTGGGAGGGCGATGTGCCAGGCCGTATTGAGCGGCTCTGCATACAACTTGGTCTCAAGATGACCGGGCAACGGCGAGTAATTGCGCAGGTTTTGTCCGATTCAGAGGACCACCCGGACGTCGAGGCTGTCCATCAGCGCGCCCTGCAGATCGATCCGCGCATAAGCATCGCCACTGTCTATCGAACAGTGCGGCTATTCGAGACAGAAAACATCCTCAAGCGGCATGAATTTGGTGATGGCCGCGGACGATACGAAGAAGTTCCTGAAGAACACCATGACCATCTCATCGACATTGAAAGCGGCACTGTCATCGAATTTCAAAACGAAGAAATTGAACGGCTTCAAAATGAGGTGGCGAGAAGGCTGGGCTATGAATTGGTCAGCCATCGCCTCGAACTTTACGGTCGGCCAACCAAGCGGCGGCGCGGGAGCGCGCGATGACGGCGCAAACCGCGTCCAGTGATTTTGGGGAGCTGCCCTGTGGCTTGCATAATTGCGTGGTCTTTGGCGGGAATTACGCAATGTCCGGTGCCGTGGGGACGGGCGCGCCACCTTGCGAGGGCGAATGCGTTGGTGGTACGAATATCGAATGGATTTGGCGGTGTCCGCTGATTTGACGCAAATGCCGCCTTTGGCGATGACTAATGATCCTGCCGCTCCCTGGTCGGTAGGACGGTGCTCTTGGCTAAGACACTCTTCATAAAGACTTACGGTTGTCAGATGAATGAGTACGACTCCGTGCGTATGGCGGACGTCGTGGCTCCCCTAGGCTATCAGCAGGTGGCACGTCCGGAGGGGGCCGATCTGGTAATACTCAACACCTGTCATATCCGAGAGAAAGCCGCCGAGAAGGTTTATTCCGAGCTCGGTCGGTTAAGGGCGCTCAAGTTGGAAAAGGAGGAGTCGGGCGGCCGTATGGTGATTGCTGTGGCTGGCTGCGTTGCGCAGGCTGAAGGCGAGGAGATTATGGTCCGCGCACCATATGTGGACATTGCATTCGGTCCGCAGACCTACCATCGCTTGCCGGAGATGGTGGCTAAAGCCAACCGCGCCGCCAACGTATCGATGCTCGATACCGAGTTTCCGGTCGAAGCCAAATTTGACTTCCTGCCGCCTATATCGGCACGTCAGGGAGTGTCCGCGTTCCTGTCCGTTCAGGAGGGTTGCGATAAGTTTTGTACGTTCTGCGTGGTGCCGTATACGCGTGGTGCTGAGTATTCACGCACTGTTATGGAGATCGATGCCGAAGCCCGTCGACTCGTCGATGGCGGCAGTTGCGAGCTAACTTTACTCGGCCAAAACGTAAATGCGTATCATGGACTTGGGCCGGATGGTTCAAGCTGGGGCTTGGGACGGCTGATCGAAAAGCTTGCGCAAATCAATGGGCTTGAACGTCTGCGCTATACCACCAGCCATCCACGAGATATGGATGCGGAGTTGATAACCGCGCATCACCGCGTCGATAAGCTAATGCCCAATCTGCATCTTCCTGTGCAGTCGGGATCAGACCGAATTCTCGCGGCTATGAATCGTGGTCACGATGCCGATGCGTATCGCCGCACCGTCGATCGGCTTCGCGCTGGCCGACCTGACATCGCCCTATCCTCGGACTTCATCGTAGGCTACCCAGGTGAGAGAGATCGCGACTTTGCCGAGACGTTGAAGCTGGTAAATGACGTCGGCTACACGCAGGCCTTCTCGTTCAAATACAGCGCGAGGCCTGGAACGCCTGCGGCGACACTTGAGAACCAGGTGCCGGAACCGGTCAAGCAGGAGCGGCTTACTGCCCTACAGCAGTTGCTGCGCGCGCAGCAGACCGCATTCAACCACTCTATGGTCGGTCGTGATTTGCAGGTCTTGTTTGATCAAAAAGGCCGCAAGGCGGGCCAACTCGCCGGCCGTTCGCAATATCTACAGGCCGTTCATGCCCAGGCCACCGAAGATCTGATTGGAGCGGTTGCCAGCTGCCGCATCGTTGCGGCCGGTACCAATAGCCTTGAAGGAACCCTATTGGATGCGCCGAAGAAAGCGCAAAATCACACCCATTCGGCAACCGAACCTGAACAGGCACGCACATGACCTCTATCTCCGACAGCGCAGTCGGGGCCGCGATTCACGTCAGATTTGACGACAATCGTCTGTTGCCACTGTTGTTCGGTGAGCATGATAAGCATCTTGTTCAGATTGAGCAGCGGCTTGGCGTATCGCTGATTAGCCGAGGTAATCACGTCGCAATCTCGGGACCGGACGATGCGCCGGACGTCGCCCGACTGACGCTCAATAGGCTTTATGACCGGGTAAAATCCGGTCAATCGGTCGGGTTGGCCGACGTCGATGCGGCCATAACTATGACGCTCGGCGCGCAGAACTCGGCACCGGATGGCGAGCCGGTCATCAACGTCCGGCGCAAGCAAATCACGGCACGCACGCCGGCGCAGGCTAACTACATGCGGGCGATCGCCGAAAACGACATGGTTTTTGGTTTAGGGCCCGCTGGAACTGGCAAGACCTATCTCGCGGTGTGTGCGGCAGTCGAAATGCTATTGGGCGGAAAAGTCGATCTTATTATTCTCTCGCGGCCTGCGGTCGAGGCCGGTGAACGGCTCGGCTTCTTGCCCGGCGATATGCGCGAGAAAGTCGACCCCTATCTGCGGCCGCTCTACGACGCGCTGCACGACGCACTTTCTGCGGAGCAGGTGAACAGGCGTCTTGGAACGGGCGAAATTGAAGTGGCGCCACTGGCGTTTATGCGGGGCCGAACTCTTGCCAACGCGTTCATTATTCTCGACGAAGCCCAGAATGCGACGCCGATGCAAATGAAGATGTTCTTAACCCGGTTGGGCGAAAACAGCCGCATGGTTGTTACCGGCGATCCGAGCCAGACCGACCTGCCGAGAGGCGAGCAGTCCGGCCTGTTCGATGCGATCGAAACTGTGCGTGATGTTGAGGGCGTATGTTTCGTTACGTTCAGCGATGCCGACGTTGTGCGCAACCCTTTGGTAACCAGGATCGTACGCGCCTACGATGCGCGCAGCGTGTCGCCGACCTCGAGGCTTGAATGATGTCGGCGAAGGCGCCAAATGATTCTCAATATGCAGCAGTCTCTGTAGTGCTGTGCATGGAAGGGTCGGCTGACTGGTCAGATGCCGTGCCTGGAGCACAAGCTGCTGCTCGGGAGGCCGCCATTGCCGCGTGGTCGGCCACTGGCCTTGGCGGCGCTGTGGAACTTAGTGTCGTGCTTGGAGACGATGCGCTCTCGCAACACCTAAACCGTCGATTTCGGGGCTGTGACAGTCCGACCAACGTCCTTTCATTCGCCATGGGCGATGGCCTCGAAATTGGTGCCCCCCGCCTCGCTGGCGATGTTGTTATCGCGCTTGAAACATTGCTTCGTGAGGCCGACTTGCAAGGAAAATCGCCGACCGAGCATCTCGGCCATCTTATCGTTCACGGCGTGCTCCACCTTGCAGGCTTCGATCATGGTGATTCGCCGGCCGCTGACGAGATGGAACGAATCGAAATCTGTGTGCTCGCATCGCTTGGCATCGATGATCCATACTTTGACCGACGGGACGTGGCGGAATAATGCAAAAAAGCGACGAGTCCCCATCAAACAAACCTCCTAGTAGCGCCGGCGAGGCGAAATCTGAGCCGCGAAGAACCGGCGGACTGCTCGGTTGGCTGAGAGGTCTTCGCGGACTGCGTAATGGCGATTCCGCGCTTCGTGACACGTTTGAAGAGCTTATCGAGGAACACGAAACGCGCGAGCAACCCATCGATGCCGATGAGCGCATGTTGCTCGCCAACATTTTGAAATTTGGCGGGCTGTCCGCTGCCGATGTGATGATCCCCCGCGCTGACATTGTTGCAGTGGAGATCGAAAGCTCGTTGCAGGATGTGATTACGCTGATGACGACAGAGGCGCATTCACGTGTTCCGGTCTATCGCGATACGCTCGATGATGTGATCGGCATGGTGCACATGAAGGACGTGCTAGCGGCGGCGGCAGGAAAATCCGCATTTTCCCTTCACAAGATGTTGCGCAAGGTCCTTTTCGTTGCGCCAAGCATGCAGGTGCTCAACCTCTTGCTGCAAATGCGTGAAAAGCGCGTTCATATGGCGCTTGTGGTCGACGAATACGGGGGCATTGATGGCCTGGTCACGATTGAGGACCTCGTCGAAGAGATCGTCGGAGAAATCGAAGACGAGCATGATGTAGGTCCCCGGCCGCATCTAGAATTGAGCGCTGACGGCAGCATTAAGGCCGATGCACGAGTGCCGGTTGATGAATTTGAGAATGAGGTTGGCTCCATCCTGACGGATGAAGAACGAGAAGAAGACATTGATACGTTGGGCGGGTTGGTTGCGCACCTGACCGGCCGTGTACCAACACGTGGCGAATTGGTGATTCACAAGCCCTCGGGGGTTGAGTTTGAGGTGCTTGATGCCGATCCGCGACGGGTCAAGCGATTGCGCGTGCGCCTGGAGCCAAATCCGCAATCGGCGAATGACTGAGGCGGCGAACGACGCCGCTCGCCCATCAATATCCGCATTCCGGTACCCCGCCTGGCTCGCGCGCCAGAGTGGCTGGCACGGCAATCTTGTGGCCGCCGTTTTGGGCGTCATTGCGACGTTATCGTTGCCCCCAGTGCATGCTTGGCTGGTCTTATACGTCGTTTTCCCGTCCTTTCTGTGGCTGTTGGTAAGCGCCGCGCGCGGCCGAGTTGCATTTGTGCTTGGTTGGTGGTTCGGGCTGGGATTGTTCGGCGCTAGCCTCTACTGGATCGGCAATGCCCTTCTCATTTCCGCTGGCGGATACGGTTGGCTGCTGCCGCTGGCCGCCCTCGGATTGCCGGCCCTACTGGCCGTTTATTCAGGAATTGCAAGTTTAGTCGCATGGTACGGTCGCAGCCATTTGCAGCGCGGCCTACTGTTCGCCTTTGCCTGGGTACTTGGCGAGTGGTTGCGCGGCCACTTATTCACAGGCTTTCCCTGGAATCTCTTCGGATACGGATGGGCCAAGCCCGACGAGCTGATTCAAGTCGCAGCTGTAGTTGGGATCTACGGCGTAAGCTTGCTCGTTGTTCTCTCAACAATGTTGCCGGTTGCGCTTGCTGATGGCACATCGCGACGAGCGCTCGTGGCACTGGTAATCGGCTTCGCTTTGCCGGCGTCGGTGTGGATTGGCGGCGGCGTCCGGTTGCAGATGGCACCTGCGTTGGGCGAAGCGGTGGTCGAGGATGTTGGTCTGCGTATCGTCCAGCCGAGCATTTCTCAGCGCGAGAAATGGTTGCCCGATCTGCGTCAGAGAAATATGGCGCGGTTCCTCGAATTGAGCCGAAATGACCGCCCTTCCTGGATCACGCATGTTATTTGGCCAGAGACCGCGGCCACATTCTTTGTCGAAGAGGATGCCGTAATGCGCCGCGCGATGGCGTCCGTAATTCCCGATGGCGGCTTGTTGCTCACCGGGGCACCGCGGCGGCAAGCTGCGCCAGCAACATTGTGGAACTCGCTACTTGTCGTCGACAAATCGGGCTCAGTGGTCGAGTCTTATGACAAGGCGCATCTTGTGCCATTTGGAGAGTATGTTCCGCTCCGCTCGATTTTGCCGATGGACAAGTTCGTTCAGGGCCAGCTCGATTATTCCCCAGGCGCCGGCATCCGGACACTGCGCCTCCGTGGGTTGCCGCCCGTTTCCGCGCTGATCTGCTACGAAGTGATATTTCCCGGCGGAGTCATGAATCGGGCGGATCCCCCAGCATGGCTACTCAATGTTACAAATGACGCATGGTATGGCGAGACCGCCGGACCACATCAACATCTTGCGATCGCTCGGGTCCGCGCTGTTGAGGAAGGGCGCCCGTTGGTGCGCGCCGCCAACACCGGTATTTCGGCGGTGATCGACGCCTACGGTCGAACTGTCCACAGTTTGGGCCTGAACAGTGAAGGTGTTATCGACAGCAGGCTTCCGGAAGTGGCAACACATGCGACCTATTTCGCCCGTAGCGGCGACCTAGGCCTCGTCGTGATGCTTGCCGCTGTGCTGATTTCGGTTGTTTTTAGCAAGCCGACTTAGCTATTTCACGTTGCCGCAGGCGATTGATATGATAGTTTTATTCTGTAAAAATTTGTAACACCGCCTAGCGGCATATCACAATCGTTCGGAGCTAATATGGCAAAATCGCCGAAGCAGCGCCTCTCAGCGGGACGCACGGGAAAGCCAAATGCAATTGATGTTCACGTCGGTGGCCGTATGCGTCTGCGCCGAACATTGCTTGGTTTGTCCCAAGAAAAATTAGGTGAGGCGATCGGCTTGACGTTCCAACAAGTTCAGAAGTACGAGCGCGGAACAAACCGCGTCGGCGCCAGCCGCTTGTTTGACCTGTCGCGTGTATTAGATGTACCGGTTTCTTACTTTTTCGATGATATGTCCTCCAAGGTTGCCAAACAGTCGCCGCGTCTGGCTATCGGACTGGCGGAGGCTCCGGCTCAATCCTATCAGCCCGATCCTATGGCAAAACGAGAGACGTTGGAGCTCGTGCGCTCCTATTACAAGATAGGAAGTCCGAGTGTTCGGAAACGGGTATTTGAACTCACCAAGGCCTTGGCCAAAGCAAGTCAGCCGGAATAGTCGCCACCGAACCTTGCCGCGACTGCGTGACGGGTGAAGGGCGAACGCGATCATGTAATTTATGGCCGCCGCCGCGGCCGGCAGTTACGGCCCGGCCGTGAACGGCTGCTGCACGACCTCTTACCCGAGGTCGTCGTTCCAACAGATATCTCTTCGCCGCCCGAAACCTGGTTCGGAGAATCGGTTCGTGACGTGTGGCTGGAAGTCGGATTTGGCGCGGGCGAACATATGGCGGCACTGGCCGCAGCTCAACCTGAAGTCGGTTTCATCGGCTGTGAGCCTTTCCGCAATGGCGTCGCCCGCCTGCTAGCCAGTATTGACAGCGCAGGGCTTCGCAATATCAGAGTTTTTCCCGATGATGCGCGCACACTGATAGCGGCGCTTCCCGCGCGATCAATTGGGCGCGCCTTTGTCCTATTTCCGGATCCATGGCCGAAGACGCGCCATCACCGCCGCCGGATCATCGTTGCGGAAACGCTTTGCGACTTCGCTCGAATCCTAAGACAAGGGGCTGAGTTGCGGCTTGCAAGCGACGATATGGGATATGTACGCTGGATGCTGTCGCATACCTTAAAGAATGGTGGATTTGAGTGGCTCGCACGAAAGCCGGCCGACTGGCGCTGTCGACCGCCAGATTGGCCGCCGACTCGCTATGAATCGAAGGCATTGGGACGAGGTGTCGACTGTGTATATCTGCGGTTTCGGCGGAATGCAGTTGCGTGACATCACCCTTGATAGCGGCGCTCAAAAGGCCTACACAACAAGCATACGAATAACCCATACGGCTGTCGTCAGACGGTCGAGCGAATTGGGTGGGCCGCGGCCCACCTTTTTTATTACCTGAACCGCAAGAATGTATGGGTAGGACACGACATTGACGGATCACACGAACCGCATCGAAGAGCTGGTTGCTCCCGCCCTTGAGGGGATGGGATTGGCGCTGGTTAGGATCCGAATCACGGGGACCCGGAGCCCAACCCTGCAAATTATGATCGAGCGGGAAGATGACAAGGCGGTCACCGTTGAGGATTGCGCGCAGGCGAGCCGAACAATTTCAGTGCTTTTGGATGCCGATGATCCGCTCACTGGGTCTTATACACTTGAAGTAAGTTCGCCCGGAGTCGACCGCCCGCTCGTTCGCCCGCGTGATTTTGAGCGGTTTGCCGGGTATGAGGCAAACGTCGAGCTGCGGACACCGGTATCGGGGCGCAAGCGGTTCCGCGGTCGTTTGTTGGGCATTGTCGACGATGTCGTTCACCTGTCGACGGAAGCTGGTGAGGCCGAGTTGCCGATTGCAGAGATTGACAAGGCGAAACTGATCTTGACGGACGATCTGCTCGCGGCAGTTGAAGCGGAGATGATCGAACATGAAGGATAGGCGATAGACGATGGAAACGGTAATTCAGTCGCGACCAGAAATGCTGCAGGTGGCGGATACGGTCGCCCGTGAAAAGGGTATTGAGCGAGACCAGGTTCTCGAGGCGATGGAACAAGCCATCCAAAAGGCCGGCCGCTCAAAATACGGCCATGAGCATGATATTCGTGCCGATATCGACCGTACGACGGGCGAGATACAACTTGCGCGCTATCTCGAGGTTGTCGAGGAGGTCGAGAACGATGCGACGCAATTCACATTGACTGAAGCGCAGCGCATGAAGCCGGATGCGGAAATTGGCGAGTTTATTGTTGATCCGTTGCCGCCGATCGACTTCGGCCGGATCGCTGCCCAAACCGCCAAGCAAGTGATCGTTCAGAAGGTTCGCGAAGCGGAACGCGAACGCCAATTCGAGGAATACAAAGACCGGGTTGGCGAGATCGTCAATGGGATCGTCAAGCGTGTTGAATTTGGCAACGTCACCGTCGATCTTGGCCGTGCCGAGGCGGTATTGCGGCGAGACGAATTACTGCCACGCGAAAGTTTTCGGCGCGGCGAGCGATGTCGTGCCTATATCTATGACGTTCGGGAGGAGCCCCGTGGTCCGCAGATCTTTCTTTCGCGCACCCATCCCCGATATCTTGCGAAGCTTTTTGCCCAGGAAGTTCCAGAGATCTATGACAGTATTATCGAGATCAAGGCAGTTGCGCGCGATCCCGGGAGCCGTGCCAAGATCGGCGTTGTCTCAAACGATTCCAGCATTGATCCTGTGGGTGCCTGCGTTGGCATGCGCGGTAGCCGTGTCCAAGCCGTAGTCGCGGAATTGCAGGGTGAGAAGATCGACATCATCCCCTGGTCGCCTGATACCGCGACCTTTGTCGTGAACGCATTGGCCCCGGCAGAAGTCACAAAGGTCGTGCTCGATGAAGACGCCGGCAAGATCGAAGTTGTGGTCCCCGACGAGCAACTATCCTTAGCGATTGGCCGTCGTGGGCAGAATGTAAGATTGGCGTCCATGCTCAGCGGTTGGGACATCGACATCATGACCGAGGAGCAGGAATCCGAGCGACGGCAGACTGAATTCAGATCGCGGAGCCAAATGTTCGTGGAGTCGCTCGACGTCGATGATGTGATCGCACATCTATTGGTGACGGAAGGATTTACCAGCGTCGAAGAAGTCGCCTACGTGCCCGAAGAGGACCTGTTGGCAATCGAGGGTTTCGATGAGGGTTTGGCGGAGGAGTTGAGAGCTAGGGCCAACACGTATTTGGAAGCGGAGAATGAACGCCTGAGCAAACGGCGTCAGGAGCTGGGCGTAGATGACGCGCTAGCGGAACTGTCCGGCATCACGCCGGTCATGTTGGTTACGCTTGGCGAGGGCGGGATTAAGACATTGGAGAATTTTGCAGACTTGGCCTCCGACGAGTTGGTCGATCCGGAGGAAGGTTTTCTTCGCGACTACGGCTTGACGAGCGAGGAAGCGAATGAATTCATCATGAACGCCCGCGTTGCCGCGGGCTGGTTTACGGTCGAAGAGCTTGCGGCTGCACGGGAGGCCGAGGAGGCCGAGGAGGCTGCGCGCTTGGCGGAAGAAGAGTCGGCGGAACTCGCGCCTAGCGAAGAGGTCGAGTCGCTTATGGGTCGGGCCATGCTGTTACGTGAGCGCCATGACGCGCGTCTCGGTGGCGATCCGGGTTGCGGCCCCGTTCGGCGTTGCATCGTAACAGGAGCGACACAGCCGGTTGGCGACCTTGTACGTTTTGTTGTTGGCCCAGAATATCGGATTGTTCCCGATATTTGCGCAGTGTTGCCAGGGCGCGGAATGTGGTTGAGCGCCGATCGGAATAGCGTTAAGACGGCGCGTCACCGACAGCTTTTCAGCCGGGCAGCGCGACGGTCGGTAAACGTTGGCGAGGACCTTGCCGATCTGGTCGAAATACTGCTGGCAAAACGCTGTATGGAGCTGCTCGGCTTGGCGCGTCGGGGAGGCCAGTCGATTTGCGGCTTTGTAAAAGTGCGCCACTGGCTCGTAGAAGGTAACATCGGCAGCTTAGTGATCGCTGCGGACGCCGCAGCAGGTGAGCGTGACAAGCTAGCATCCATACCGACGGATGCGCCTGTAATCAGATCGCTGATGGCTGATGAGATCGGCCAGGCGTTCGGCCGGGAACATGCTGTGTTCGCGGCCCTAAAGGCGGGTGGTCTCGCCCGCAAGTTCGTTGCAGAGGCGATGCGATTGAATGGCTTTCGTGGGACTGTAGTCTCGGAGCGAGAGTCGTGCAGGGTCCAAAATGAGGTGGACGATGAGTGAAACTGATGAAGACGGCGGCAAACTGACCCTGCGAAAGCCTGGCCGCCTGGAGCTAAAGAAGACTGTTGAGACTGGGCAGGTCCGACAAAGCTTTAGTCATGGCCGCTCGAAGGCGGTGACGGTCGAGGTTAAGAAGAAACGGACATTTGAACGCGGGGAAAGCGGCAAAATGCGCGCTGTGCCGGAACATGGCGCGGGTGTTCTTTCAGGCGCGCCTGCCGGCGAAGACGCGGCCATCGCTGAAGCGCACAGTTTGACCGAAGAGGAGCGAGCTGCGCGATTCCGGGCGCTTACTGGTGCGGCACATGCCGAGGAGCGTCGCCAGCTTGCTGAAGTCGAAGCAAATCGTCGTGCGGAAGAGGTGGCACGCCGAACAGCCGAAGAAGAAGCGCAAAAGAAAGTCGAGGAGGACGCACGACGAATTGAAGCTGAGGCCCGTCGCCGGTCGGAAGAGGAGGCTCAACGTACGGCTGTTCCAGTTGCTCCGACACCGTCGAAGGCAAGGCCGGCGCGCGAACTTGTTGACGAGTCAGACGGCGCATCGACCTCACGCAAGCCGGGCGGCGCCGAACAGAAACGCCCCGGAGCGCCGCGCAGCCGCCAGGAACCGCGTCGCCGCGCCGGAAAACTAACGATTGCACAGGCACTGGATGAGGACGCCGGCGAGCGCGGCCGCAGCTTGGCGGCAATTAGACGTGCCAGAGAGCGGGAGAAAAAGCGCGCTTCGGAGCAACAGGGAGAGCCGTCGAAGGTCGTGCGGGACGTCGTAGTGCCGGAGAGTATCACCGTTGGCGATCTTGCCAACCGTATGGCCGAGCGTGGCGCAGAAGTCGTGAAGACGCTGATGAAGCTCGACATTATGGCGGCTATTAACGAGGTGATTGACGGTGATACCGCGGAACTTGTGGTCGCTGAGTTTGGTCATCGTGTCCGGCGTGTCTCGGAGGCGGACGTTGAGATTGGTATTGGCGGGGAGCCTGACGATGAGGGGTCGCTAGTTGCCCGTGCACCAGTCGTCACCATTATGGGCCATGTCGATCACGGTAAGACTTCGCTGCTTGATGCCTTGCGCGAAACCGATGTGGCAGGCGGCGAGGCCGGCGGCATCACACAACATATTGGCGCTCACCAGGTCGAACTATCTGATGGCCATCGCATAACGTTCATCGATACGCCGGGCCACGAAGCGTTCACTGCGATGCGCGCACGCGGTGCAAAAGTCACTGATATTGTTGTGCTTGTCGTAGCCGCTGACGATGGGGTGCAGCCGCAAACGGTCGAAGCCATTAACCACGCAAAAGCGGCGGGCGTTCCGATCATCGTCGCAATCAACAAGATGGATAAGGCCGACGCTGATCCCGACCGCGTAAGAAACGAATTATTGCAACATGAGATCGTCGTCGAAAAGATGAGCGGCGACATTCTTGACGTCGAGCTGTCGGCGACCGCGAAGACCAATTTGGACAAGCTTGAGGAAGCGATTCTGCTGCAATCGGAGGTTCTGGAATTGCGGGCAAATCCCGGTCGTGCAGCGCAAGGGACCATCATCGAGGCCAAACTTGAGCGTGGCCGGGGATCGGTGGCAACTGTCCTCGTACAGCGCGGGACCCTCAATGTCGGCGATGTCTTCATCGCCGGTTCTGAGTGGGGCCGAGTGCGTGCGCTGATCGACGAACGGGGACACAACATAGAGCATGCCGGTCCTTCGACGCCGACGGAGGTCCTGGGTTTGCAGGAAACACCATTGGCCGGCGACGATTTTTCTGTTGTCGGAGACGAGGCCCGGGCCCGCGAAATAGCCGAATACCGGCAGCGCAAAGAGCGTGACAGCCGTGCCGCACTGACTGCACGGGGATCTCTGGAACAGATGTTTAGCCAGATTGAGGCTGGTGAAGCGAGCGAACTGCCGATTCTAGTCAAAGGCGATGTGCAGGGATCCGTTGAGGCGATTATCGGTGCTCTTGAAGGACTTTCGACTGATGAGGTCAAGGTTCGGATTCTTCATGCCGCGGTCGGGGGCATTACAGAATCGGATGTTACGCTGGCGCGGGCGTCGGACGGTTTGGTCATCGGCTTCAACGTTCGAGCAAACCCGCAGGCTCGAGAAATGGCAAAACGCGATGATATGGATATCCGATACTACTCGATCATCTATGACGTGATCGACCAGATTAAGGGCTTGTTGGGCGGTCTTTTGTCGCCCGATCGCAAAGAAACAACTCTCGGGCGCGCAGAGATCCGCGAAGTGTTTTCGGTCAGTCGTGCCGGCAAGGTGGCCGGCTGCATGGTCGCGGATGGTGTGGTTCGTCGCGGCGCCAGGATTCGTCTGCTGCGCGATGACGTCGTCGTCTATGAGGGGGGGCTGAAGACTCTGAAGCGGTTCAAGGATGAAGTGCGGGAAGTACAGCACGGTTACGAATGCGGCATGTCCTTGGAAAACTACGACGATATCAAGGTCGGCGACGGCATCGAGTGCTACGAGGTCGAAGAGGTGGCACGCACACTCTAACTTCCGCCGCGCCAGTTGAATGCTGCCGGAGACGGCATGTAAACAGTACTCGGTGTGGCCGGGTCGGACGTTAACACCGCTATGAAGAAAAATAGGCAACCAACCCAGCGCCAGCTTCGGGTCGGCGAAGAGATGCGGCATGCGTTGGTCGCTGTTCTCGAACGCAACGAGCTACGCGATCCGATACTGCGCGACCGGGCGATCACCGTATCCGAAGTTCGCATGGGGCGAGACCTTCGCAGTTCCATCGTTTTCATTGCGCCGCTCGGCGGTGGCGATGCAGAAGCGATTGTCGCGGCGTTGGAGCGCGCCTCGAGCTTTCTGCGAAGTGCTATCGCCAAGACC
Organism: Alphaproteobacteria bacterium; assembly: GCA_963664465.2. Taxonomy (GTDB): domain Bacteria; phylum Pseudomonadota; class Alphaproteobacteria; order UBA8366; family CAVOAK01; genus CAVOAK01. The sequence continues at coordinate 590,003 of CAXXSU010000002.1, forward strand.
GTTCGTCTGCGCTACATGCCATCACTCAGGTTCGAGTACGATCATTCGTTCGACCAGGCCGATCGAATTGATGCGCTGCTAAGGCGACCTTTGATCGCGCGCGATTTGATGTCAGAGGGAGACGAAGGTGGGGCGTAAGCGCAAGGGTGAGCCCATAAATTGCTGGGTGATCATTGATAAACCATCTGGCATGACCTCGACCGCTGTGGTCAACGCCGTCAAGCGTCTCACCGGCGCAGCGAAGGCAGGCCATGCGGGAACACTGGATCCTTTGGCGACCGGTGTTTTGCCCATCGCCATGGGCGAGGCAACCAAGACTGTTTCCTACGTCGTCAATGGTACCAAACGCTATCGCTTCACATTGTGCTGGGGCACATCGACGGAAACAGACGATGCGGATGGCTCGGCTATCGACACAAGCAGCATGCGTCCCGACCGAGTGGCTATCGAAGCTGTGCTTCCGAGATTTACCGGCGAAATCGATCAGGTGCCACCCAAATATTCCGCCGTAAAAGTCGACGGCCGCCGCGCCTATGCTCTCGCGCGGGCGGACAAGGATGTGAAACTGGCGCCTCGAACAGTAAAAATTTTCGCAATTAGGCTGATGGACATGCCTGACGTGGATCACGCCGAGTTTGAGGTCGAATGTGGGAAAGGCGCCTATATGCGATCGCTTGCCCGCGATATCGCCACGGCCTTGGGGACGGTCGGCCATCTATCAAAGTTGCGGCGGACCGCCGTCGGTTCGTTCTCCGAAGAAAATGCTATTTCGCTGGACGAACTATCGGCAATCCGGCAGAGTGCCGGTGATTCGCAGCATTTGCTGCCGGTCGAGACCGCGCTGGACGACATCCCGGCACTGGCCCTGACCGAAATTGAGGCAAGCCGCCTGCGCAATGGCCAAGCGGTTTCTCTTCTGCGCAAGGTCGATTTGGAACGTATCGCCGGCCTAAGGGAAGGCGAAACGGTTTTAGCGATGTCTGAAGAGCGACCTGTCGCGTTGACGCGCTATCACGCAGGTGAAATTCGCCCGGTTCGAGTCCTGAATATTTGATGTCGAGAGATGGTAAATGTCGATAACAGCTGAACGAAAACAGGAAGTCATTAGCGAGAATGCAACGAAGGAGGGCGACACTGGCTCGCCCGAGGTGCAGGTCGCGATATTGACTGAACGTATCCTAAATCTCACTGAACATATGCAGACCCATAAGAAGGACTTCCATTCAAGAAGGGGTCTTTTGGTTATGGTGGGCCAGCGGCGTAGGCTGCTGGACTACCTTAAGCGTAAGTCACCGGGGCGATACGAATCGATTATCAAAAATTTGGGATTGCGCCGCTAGTGCGGAAGGTACGTTCGGTGAAATTGCGGTTGGATCCCGCAACCCCGGCGACGGGAATTGGAACCAAATTCAGAATGCTGCAAAGTTGAACGGCGGTCGCATTGCGACTGCATGCACGCACGCTATGCGCGCGGACGCAATCCGGCGTCGGCGATAAGAAGGAATATGAAGGATTAACGTATGTTTGATGTAACGAAGAAGGAAATCACCTGGGGCGGTCGCACGTTGACGTTCGAGTCCGGCCGCCTCGCACGGCAAGCGGATGGTGCGGTACTCGTCAGCTATGGCGGAACGCAGGTTTTGTGTACTGCAGTAGCAATGAAGAAGCCGAGGGAAGGCATCGATTTTTTCCCATTGACCGTTAACTATCAGGAAAAGACTTTTGCCGCCGGTAAAATTCCCGGCGGGTTCTTCAAGCGTGAGGGTCGGCCGACTGAAAAAGAAACACTCGTGTCGCGTCTGATCGATCGGCCGATTCGACCATTGTTTCCCTCGGGTTTCAGAAACGAAACGCAGGTTATCTGCACAGTTCTGGCGCACGACCTCGAAAATGATCCGGATATCATTGCGATGATCGGCACCTCAGCGGCGCTCACAATATCCGGAATCCCGTTTCTTGGCCCGATTGGCGCCGCTCGCGTTGGTCTAATCGATGGCGAGTACGTTCTATGCCCGCAGCTCGACCGGCTCGGCACTTCCACTCTTGATCTTGTGGTTGCTGGGACGGCGGAAGGCGTGTTGATGGTCGAATCTGAAGCAAAAGAGCTCGACGAAGCGGTGATGCTCGATGCTGTCACGTTTGGACACAAGGCATGTCAGCAGTTGATCGATGCAATTATCGAATTCGCAGAAGCATGTGCCAAGGAGCCCTGGGAACTTCCTGAACCGCCAGAGGCACTGGAGACCACCAAGGCGCGGATTGTGGAATTGGCTGAAGAGCCTCTTCGCAAGGCCTACGGGGAATCCGTCAAGCAGGCGCGTGTTGAGGCAATCTCCGCGGTAAAGGCTGATGTTTTCGAGAAGTTGGCGACGGAGGATTTCGATCAGGCTCTGGGCGCAGCTATGTTCAAGGATTTGGAGAAAAACCTTGTACGCGGCAACATACTGGCGACTGGACAACGCATCGACGGACGCGACACGAAGACCGTGCGACCCATCGACTGCGAGGTCGGAATTCTGCCACGCGCCCACGGGTCGGCATTGTTTACGCGCGGTGAGACTCAGGCGCTCGTAGTGACGACGCTTGGTACCGGTCAAGACGAACAGATCATGGATGCGCTCGACGGCGAATATCGCGAGAGATTTATGTTGCACTATAACTTCCCGCCATACTCCGTCGGTGAAGCATCATTCTTGAGGGGACCTGGTCGCCGAGAGATCGGTCACGGAAAGCTCGCGTGGCGGGCGATACATCCGCTGCTACCCAGCAAGGAAGACTTTCCCTATACGATCCGGGTGGTCTCCGAGATCACCGAATCCAACGGTTCATCGTCAATGGCAACAGTGTGCGGGTCTTCGCTGTCGATGATGGATGGCGGTGTCCCGTTGCCGTGTCCGGTCGCCGGCATAGCAATGGGGCTCATCAAAGAGGACGACGCCTTCGCAGTATTGTCGGACATTCTCGGCGACGAAGACCATCTCGGCGATATGGATTTTAAAGTCGCCGGCACGCGGGACGGCATTACTTCGCTGCAGATGGACATCAAGATCACGTCTATCACCGAGGAAATAATGCGGACCGCGCTCGCCCAGGCGAAGGATGGGCGGCTGCATATTCTGGATGAGATGGATCGGGCGATTTCCGGTGCACGCGAGCAGGTTTCGGCCAATGCGCCGCGCATTACGACCATCACCGTGCCGCGTGACAAGATCCGCGAGGTAATCGGAGCTGGCGGTAAGGTGATCCGCGAGATCTGCGAGGTAACAGGCGCAAAGATCGACATCGAGGACGATGGCACCGTGCAGGTTGCTGCGGTTGATCAGACGGCGGGCGATCGCGCAGTGGAATGGATCCGCTCAATTGTCGCCGAACCCGAGGTCGGCACGATCTACACAGGAAAGGTCGTCAAAGTCGTCGATTTCGGTGCCTTCGTAAACTTCCTCGGCAGTCGCGATGGCCTGGTCCATATATCGGAACTGGCCCCGGAACGCGTGGGAACCGTTGCCGATGTCGTCCAGCTTGGCGACGAGGTTAAAGTCAAGGTTCTCGACTTCGATGACCGCGGCAAGGTGCGGCTGTCGATGCGTTTGGTGAACCAGGAGACCGGTGAGGATCTCGGCGATGCTCCCCGCGATGGCGGGGGTCGCAGTGGCGGCCGGCGCGGTGGGTCCGACCAGGGTCGTCGTCGGCAGGGTAACGCGGCCGACTAGTCGCGAATTCGGCGCGGATGCCGCCGCGGATATCGGGTGCTTCGCGCTGTAGCTTTGGTTCTGACCGAGGGTCCGTTTTGGCCGGGGGGCTATTCAGACGAGCCCTCGGCCGCCATGCCGATGATGTTGTAGCCGCTATCGACGAATAGAATCTCTCCCGTCACACCACTTGAGAGCGAGCTGAACAGGTAAAGCGCGGCGCCACCAATGTCGTCGAGCGTCGTGCTTCGTTTCAGAGGTGCGTTGGCACGGTGCCACTTGTGAACAAAGCGGGCGCTGCCGACGGCGGAGCCGGCAAGTGTGCGCATCGGGCCCGCAGATATAGCATTGACGCGGATTTGCCGCGGGCCTAGATCGACCGCAAGGTAGCGGACACTTGCCTCAAGCGCGGCCTTGGCAACCCCCATGACATTGTAATTCGGCATCACTCGTTCAGAGCCGGCGTAGGTTAGGGTCAAAAGAGACCCGCCATCGGGCATCATAGGCGCGATGCGCTGCGCAAGCGCCGTGAACGAATAGCACGAGATATCCAACGTATTTGCAAAGTTCTCGCGCGAGGTATCTAGATAGCGGCCCTTCAGCTCATCGCGGTCTGAATAGGCGATGGCGTGGAGGGCGAAATCGATGTTTCCCCACGCATCACTCAAGGTGTTCGCAACGGCGTCGAGTTCGGATGCGTGTTCTACGTTGCAAGGTAGAACAATGTTTGCGCCTATCGACTCTGCAAGTGGTTCCAATCGCTTACGGAGTGCATCGCCCTGATATGTGAATGCGAGCTCGGCGCCGTTCCCAGCCAGCGTTCGGGCAATCCCCCAGGCGATAGAGTGATCGTTTGCGACCCCCATAATAAGGCCGCGTTTCCCGGCCATGAGCGCGCCGGTCTGCCTCATGGTTTCCTGTTGCGGGCTGTCCATACCCTGCTCTCCGGGGTCAATGGCGCGTTTATGTCGCCACTTTATCAGACGCGGGATTAGCCCTCGTAACGCCTGAAGACCAATGTCGCGTTTGTGCCGCCAAATCCGAAACTGTTCGAGATAAGACAGTCGATCACAACGTCATCTTGCCGCTCGAGCAGGATGGGCATGCCCTCTGCATCCGGATCAAGTTCGTCAATATTAGCGGATGCGGCGATAAAATTGTGCTCCATCATCAGCAATGAATAGACCGACTCATGAACACCGGTCGCGCCCAGCGAGTGGCCTGTCAGCGATTTGGTTGAATTCATTGGCGGAATCGATTTACCGAAAACTTCGCGTATGGCTTCGAGCTCCTTAACATCGCCGATCGGCGTGCTCGTACCGTGTGTATTGATGTATCCGACCGGTGAATTTAGGCCGGCAAGGGCCTGGCGCATGCATCGAACAGCCCCTTCACCTGAAGGCTGTACCATGTCAAATCCATCTGAGGTCGCGCCGTAACCTGCTAGTTCGCCGTAGATTTTCGCGCCCCGCGCCCTGGCGTGTTCCAGTTCCTCCATCACAAGCACGCCACCGCCACCAGAAATTACGAATCCGTCACGGTCCTTGTCGAAGGCGCGGCTCGCCACTTCGGGCGTTGCGTTGAATTTGGATGATAGCGCCGGCATGGCGTCGAACAGGAGTGTCATCGACCAATGCAGTTCTTCGCCGCCGCCGGCAAAGACGATGTCCTGCTTCCCCCACTGTATAAGTTCGGCGGCATTGCCGATGCAATGCGCGCTGGTCGAGCAAGCGGAGCTGATCGAGTAGTTGACACCTTTGATCTTGAATGGCGTCGCTAAGGTGGCAGAGTTGGTGCTCGACATCGTTCGGGGCACCATAAATGGGCCGACGCGCTTGGCATCTTTCTCGCGCAGCGTGTCGGTTGCCAGCAGAAGATTCCTTGTCGAGGGCCCACCGGACCCCATAATGATGCCGGTTCGTTCGTTCGATATCTCTTCGGCAGTCAGTCCGGCGTCTGCGATCGCCTCTTCCATGGCAACATAGTTATAAGCAGCGCCATCACCCATAAAACGGAGCTGCTTGCGGTCGACTGCCTCGCTTAGGTCGAGATTGACCGCACCGTGCACATGGCTGCGCAGTCCAAGTTCGCAATATTCTTCACAGAATTCGATGCCCGACTTTCCCTCCCTCAGGGAGGTCAAGACTTCTTCCTTATTGTTTCCAATGCTGGAAACAATGCCCATGCCGGTCACCACGACACGTCGCATCGAGCGCTCCGTCAAGTGCTTTCAGGCTGAGTGAACAGTCCGACCCGAATGTCTTTGGCCTCATAGATCGGATTGCCGTCGACCTTCAAGATGCCATCGGCGATGCCCATCACCAACCTGCGCATTATGACGCGCTTAATTGTAATGTAGTAGGTCAGTTTCTTTGCCGACTCGAGTACTTGTCCGTTGAATTTGACCTCTCCGACGCTGATTGCTCGGCCGCTTCCCAAACCGCCCAGCCAGCCCAGGAAGAAGCCAACGAGCTGCCACATCGCATCGAGTCCGAGGCACCCTGGCATGACCGGGTCGTTCTCAAAGTGGCATTTGAAGAACCACAGGTCGGGCTTAATATCGAGTTCCGCCTCGATCTCACCCTTTCCATGCGCACCGCCATCTTCATTTATCTTCGTGATTCGGTCGAGCATAAGCATTGGCGGCAATGGAAGCTGTGCATTTCCGCGACCGAAAAGCAGGCCGTGCGCGCAGTCCAGCAGGTCCTGATAGCAATAGTCACTTTTTCGATTAGACACGTCCATATCCTGAATTAGGGGTCTCCCTTCACCTATATTAGATACCATTATCGCACCATGTCTCAGAACACAATGCAATCGGCCGGGCTACAAATCCCGCAGCGAGACCATGTCGACTCGCGAGCGGCGGCCGTTGGCAGCGCTAGACGTCGAGGTTCGCTACTTTGAGTGCATTCGTTTGAATGAATTCGCGGCGGGGATCGACAACATCTCCCATCAATGTTGAAAACAGTTTGCCCGCCTCATCGGCATGGCTAACCCTAACCTGCAGGAGACTCCGCGCTTCCGGATCGAGCGTGGTCTCCCACAGTTGCTCCGGGTTCATTTCCCCTAATCCTTTGTAACGTTGGACAGATACGCCCTTACGGCCCTGTTCCATGACGTGATCTACAAGGGCCACGGCGCCGGTTATCCGGTGCTGTTGGTCCTTGATGATGAGTGTTGATGGCTTTTCATAGGTTGATTGCAGTTCGCTCGTCATGGCGTCCAGACGTCGAGCTTCGGCGCTGCGAATCAGATCGCCATCGATGTCGAACCTTTGTGGAACCCCACGTAGCTGTCGCGTAAACGTCAATCCGCCATCTTCACGCGCATTTCCATGCCAGCCGCGCTCGGTTTCCGGCGCAAGTAAATCCAGTCTTCGTGCGATATATTCGGTCGCGTGCTGTGCCTGTTCCTGATTGGTCAGGACGGCGGGATTGAGTGCGCCGGCAATTGCGGCCTGCTCGACCACGTCGCGGCTGCCGACTTTGAGCGTAAGGGGCTCAAGCATCTTTTTCACGGTGCGCGCGGTATCGGTCGTTTTCAGCAGATCTTCGCCACTAATCTGCGCGCCGTCGGCTAATTGCAGGACGAGATCGCCAAGGCCTTCGCGCATCAGGAAGTCCTCGAGCGCCCGGTCGTCCTTCAAGTAGACCTCCGTATTGCCTTTCTTGGCCCGATAGAGCGGCGGCTGCGCGATGTACAAGTAGCCGCGTTCAATCAGCTCGGGCATTTGGCGGTAGAAGAACGTGAGAAGAAGCGTCCTGATATGACTGCCGTCGACGTCCGCGTCGGTCATGATGATAATTCGGTGATAACGCGCCTTGTCTGCATCGAAATCCTCATGACCAATGCTGGTTCCGAGTGCCGCGATCAGCGTGCCGATTTCGGCGGAGGCAAGCATCTTGTCGAAGCGTGCGCGCTCGACATTGAGAATCTTGCCGCGCAGCGGGAGAATTGCCTGATTTTGGCGGTTGCGACCCTGTTTTGCGGATCCGCCCGCCGAGTCTCCCTCAACAATGAAGAGTTCGGACCGTTCAGGGTTTCGTTCCTGACAGTCAGCAAGCTTGCCTGGGAGATTTGCGATGTCGAGGGCGCCCTTGCGCCGCGTGAGTTCACGAGCCTTGCGCGCCGCTTCGCGAGCGGCCGCCGCCTCGAAGACTTTTTGCACCACTTTCTTCGCGTCGGCCGGATGTTCTTCGAACCACTGGCTGAGTTGATCGTTAATAACCGATTCGACCACCGGCCGAACTTCAGAAGAGACCAACTTGTCCTTGGTCTGACTTGAAAACTTGGGGTCCGGAACTTTGATGGACAAAACGCAGGTAAGGCCCTCGCGAGCGTCATCGCCGGTGATCGCAATCTTCTCCTTGCGGGCAATGCCGGTGTTTGCAGCATACGTGTTGACCTGGCGCGTGAGCGCGCCGCGGAAGCCAGCAAGATGCGTACCGCCATCACGCTGTGGAATGTTGTTCGTGAAACACAGCATGGTTTCGTGATAGCTGTCGTTCCACTCCATCGCGACCTCGACCACGAGGCCGTCGCGCTCGGTATTTATTAGGATTGGAGGCTCGTGAAGCACCGATTTGGCGCGGTCCAGATAGCCTACAAATGCCTCCAAACCGCCATTATAATTGAACTCCATGTGCCGGGGTTCCGGCAGACGCGCATCAGTTAGTAGGATCGCGAGCCCGGAGTTGAGAAAGGCCAGCTCACGCAATCGGTGTTCCAGCGTATCGAAGTTGAACTCCAGCATCGTGAATGTTTTGGTTGACGGTAGAAATGTGATTTCAGTGCCAGTCTCCTCTCCGCAATCGCCCGTCGCCGCGAGTGGCGCCGTCGCCACACCGTCCTCGAAACGCATGTAGTACAGCTTACCGTTCCGCTTGATGCGCAGCTCGAGCCAACTTGAAAGTGCGTTGACGACCGATACGCCAACGCCGTGCAACCCGCCGGAGACTTTGTAGGAATTCTGATCAAATTTTCCGCCAGAATGAAGCTGGGTCATGATGACCTCGGCGGCCGAAATTCCCTCTTCGGCATGAATATCCACTGGGATACCACGACCGTTGTCGATCACCGTGACGGAACCGTCGCCATTCAGCGTGACGCTCGTCGCGTCACAGTGGCCCACCAGCGCTTCGTCAATTGCGTTGTCGACGACCTCGAAGACCAGGTGATGCAGGCCGGAGCCATCATCTGTGTCACCGATATACATGCCAGGCCGCTTGCGGACAGCATCGAGACCGCGAAGAACTTTGATCGACTCTGCGCCGTAGTTGTCGTCTATTTCCGGAGCCGTATCGGTCATCGTTTCATCCTGTCAGCCCCATTTCGTGACGGCTTTGCAGTTGGTGTTGTTGCGCTGTGCCGTCTGCGATGCGCACAAACTGCGCAGAGTTACCAAATTCAGCGAACAACCCCTGATCGGTGCCGGAAAACCATGTCTGTGCGCCAAGTTCCATGATTTCGTCAAATAATGCGCTGCGCCGATTTGCGTCCAGATGGGCCGCGGCTTCGTCGAGCAGCAACAGCGGCGTAATTCCCCGCTCAGACGCCTGAAGGCGCGCGTTGGCCAGCAAAACTGCAATCAACAGCGCCTTCTGCTCGCCAGTGGAACATTGTGATGCTTGCAGGTCCTTCGCCCGGTTCCTTACCATCAAGTCGCTCTTGTGTGGCCCTACCGCTGTGCCGCCGGTCTGGGCATCCGACGTACGGTGCCTTGCGAGCGCTTCCTTGAAGCGTTCTTCAGCGGCCAAAGCGGGACCTTCCAACAGCCATCCCTCAATCATGCCTTCGACGTCGATATCGGCGCCGGAAAATGGCCCGGACGCCTTGTTGCAGGCGCGGCCAAGTCGCTCCACGACCTCCACACGCGCAGCGGCGATGGCTACTCCGTGTTCCGCCATCTCGCCTTCAAGCGCATCGAGCCAGCTTTTATCGCCGCGACCATCGCGCAACAGACGGATGCGCTCGCGCGTCGCTTGCTCGTAGGCGGCAACGCGTGCCGCATGTGCGGCGTGGAAGCCATAAATCAAACGGTCGAGAAATCGACGTCTTGGCGATGCACCTTCTCGAAATAGCCGGTCCATCTGCGGCGTCAACCAAATTGCGCTGATATACTCCGCTAACGCTGCAGGGCCGCTAACCGGCGCTCCGTTTATGTGGACGCTGCGCCGCTCATTTTCCCTGTCGTGGCCAGTGCCAACATCAATCGGCCCAACCGCCGTTGAAACCGTTGCCGCCACTGCCCAGGGTTTGCTCACGCCGCGGCTACCGGCCTCTGCCAACCGGGCACCCCGAAGCCCTCTGCCCGGCGCAAGATAGGAAACCGCCTCCAGCAAGTTTGTCTTTCCGGCGCCATTTGATCCGGTAAGCACAACTGGCCGTGCGTCGAAGTCGAGCTGAATACCGTCATAGCTTCGAAATGCCGTCAATTTTAGACGCGTCACAGCAAGACAGGACGGGGTGTCAACTGATAGCGGTTCGGCGATCGCCAGCATAACTCCTAGACACGCATTGGCATCAGTACATAGAGCGCGTCGCTATCATCCAGATTCCGTACGATGGTCGGCGACGCGGCATCGGCAAGTGCAAATTGCGCTTTCGTCCCGTCGATCTGCTGCATGATGTCAAGAAGGTAGCGAGAGTTGAACCCGATCTCGATGGGGTCCTCATCGTAGGTGACCTCGAATTCTTCCGTTGCTGTGCCATTGTCCGGACTGCTGGCTGAGAGCGTGAGATTTCCCTTGTCGAGATTCAACTTTATGGCGCGAGATTTTTCCGTCGAAATTGTCGAAACTCGGTCGACCGCTTCGGCGAAGGGCTTGCAGTCCACCTCCATCAACTTGTCATTGTCAGCCGGAATGACGCGGTCATATTCCGGAAATGTGCCGTCGATCAGTTTTGAGGTGAGAATGGCGGCGTCAAACGCAAATCGGATTTTGGTGTCCGACAGCTCGACCGAGATGTCCTCGTCCGTCTCATCGATCAGCCGTCGCAACTCGCCGACGGTCTTGCGCGGCACAATAACGTCCGGCATTCCCAAAGCGCCTTCAGGCATTGCCAACTCGACGCGCGCTAGTCTGTGGCCGTCCGTGGCGACGGCGCGCATGACATCCCGGGAGTCTGATTTGGTGCCGTGTAGAAATATTCCATTCAAGTAGTACCGCGTCTCCTCCGTCGAAATGGCAAAGCGCGTGCGGTCGATTATGCTGCGCAAAATACTGCCAGCGAAGCTGAAACGATGCGCCATGTCGTCGCCGGTCATCACCGGAAATTCCGCAGTCGGCAATGTTGACAAAGTGAACCGGGAGCGCCCCGATTTTAAGATGAGCTGCGCGTTCTCATTGTTGGTCTCAAGCTCGGCCTGCGCGCCCTCTGGCAACTTGCGCACGATGTCATAGAGCATGTGAGCCGGTGCGGTGGTCGAGCCGTCGGTCTGCACGTCCGCGGCAACCTTCTCGATGATCTCAATATCCATATCCGTTGCCATCAGGCTCAAAGAGCCGTCCTTGGCATCGATGTGAACGTTCGAGAGTATCGGGATCGTATTGCGGCGTTCGACGACGCTCTGTACGTGGTTCAAGGACCGGAGCAATGCGGCCCGTTCAATTGTCAGTTTCATGGGTATCGTCGCGTAAAGTTCGTTATCTATCAGGGCGAAAATGCACCGGAACTCCGGTCCGCTCGACAATTCCCAGTTCCTTGAGATTCAAGGTGCCGAAACGGATAGAGAATATAACATAACTGGCTTGATTCCGCACTCTTTTTCCCGAATTTTTTGGCTGAATCAGCGGTCTTCTGCGGCTGTTACCAGCGCCTCGAAAGCGGGCCAGGCGACCGTCGGATAAAAGCGGTGCCCACCATCGGCCGGCAGTGCTTGCAGCCGATCTTCGGCGTCCAGAGCCGCATAGATCTCAAGGGCTTCGGTGGCTACCGTTTCAACACCTCGAAACGGGAAAATGTGGTCTGATGTGCCGGATACCGTCACGAACGGACGTGGCGCTGACAAGCCGATCACATCTGCGCATTCGAACCATCTGAGAATGCCTGGAATGACGTAGTCGGGTCCTGGCGTCTTTCGGCCCAGCGTGATGGCAAATTTGGAAATGCAGCTCGCCGCGATAACCCCTGAGATTCGGGCGTCGAGTGCGGCAGCGAACATTGCGGTGGCGCCACCGAGCGAATTTCCCATTAGGTATACGCGTGTGGGATCGATCTTTCCCGGCAGCACGTCATCGCCGGCGTTTGACGCATGCAGCCAATCAATTACCTGAACCACATCGCTGACGCGGTCACCGAGCAGCGTTCGCCCCAACTGCAACACGCGAATGGCAGCCGCAAAAGTTGGGTCGATCGGATCGGTTGGGTCTTCGCGTTCCTGACGCTCCCCATAACAGGACTGTTCGACGCATACCGCCAAATAGCCACGTTCAGCGGCTTGCAGCGCGTAGTCCGCACCACCCGCAATCTTGACCGGATCGGCTGGAGCCAATGCCTCGCCCCAAGAGCGATTTGCGCCGGCCAACGTACCTTGTAAGCAAATCATGACTGGGTAGCTTGTGGCGCCAGGCTGCCAAACCAAGTTCACCGGCAGATCCTCTTGCAGTCCGGTCTGCACGTAGAGGCGACGGCGCTGCATACCGCGAGGGAGCGGAAAATCTGCACGGTGAATCGTCAGCAACGCCTGCCTGCTGCGGCGAAAGCCCAAGAGCGCCGCAAGCTTCGTCCGCGCTGCATGCTGCCAGTCGCGCGGATCGGCGATTTCCGCGTTGCGCCAGGCGAGTGCTGGCCGAAGGTCGTCTATCTCCGCCAGGTGGGCGCGGCTCGGACTCAGATTCAGATCATCGAACGCCACGGCATAGGGATCTTGGTAACGCCCTAACGCCTTGGCGTAGCGACGCTGCAACGCCATTCGGTAGGCAGAGAACCATGCTGCGACGAATTTTGGGGTCGGGGCCGGCATTGTGGCGGGGCCCATCTCTGCAATTGTCGGTCGTTATCCCTCGAGCATGCGGCGAAGCAGTTCAACGTCCTCGGCGAATTCGTTGTCGCCAACCCGGAGTTCGTCGATCTTGCGGACTGCGTGCATTACTGTCGTATGGTCACGGCCACCAAACTTTCGACCGATTTCCGGCAATGACCTCGACGTCAGCTGTTTGGCGAGGTACATGGCCACCTGTCTCGGCCGCGCGACAGCTCGGGCGCGTCTCGCGGAGTGCATTTCGGAAAGCCGCACGTTGTAGTGTTCGGCGACGCGCTTTTGAATTTCCTCAATTGTAACGCGTCGGTCGTTTGCACGTAGCAGGTCATGCAGCACTTCCTGCGTACTCTCGAGCGTCACGGCGCGTCCGACTAGGTTCGCATAGGCGACGATACGATTGAGCGCACCTTCGAGTTCGCGCACGTTAGACGTAATCTTATGTGCGAGATACTCCATGACCTTCGGCGGCATATTCGCCGAAAGCTGTTCCGCCTTGGACTGCAGAATACCCAAGCGCAATTCATAGGTGGTCGGATGGATATCGGCGACCAGACCCCAGCCAAGCCTCGACTTCATTCGCTCTTCGATCCCTTCAAGATCCGTCGGAGATTTGTCGGCAGAAATCACCACTTGACGATTCTGGTCTACTAGAGCGTTGAACGTGTGAAAGAATTCTTCCTGCGTATTGTCTTTGCCGCTGATGAATTGGACATCGTCGATCATCAGGATATCGACCGAACGAAACTGCTCTTTGAAGGCCATCGTGTCCTTGTATCGAAGAGCTCGAATGAACTGATACATGAATTTTTCTGCCGACATATAGATGATGCTGCGCTCCGGCGATTTAGACCGAATATGCCAGGCAATGGCATGCATCAAATGAGTTTTGCCCAGTCCGACGCCGCCATAAAGGAACAGCGGATTGAATGGGGCACTTACAGCTTCGGCCACCCGACGGGCGGCGGCAAATGCCAATTCATTCGGCTTGCCGACGATGAAATTGCTGAATGTGAACCGCGGATCCAGGGGCGCGCTGATTCCATCTCCGTTGCCACGGCCGCCCCGTGCCACATCCGGACCCCTCTGCGAGGTCCAAGCGTTGGCTGGTTCCGCGTTTGCTGCGAGTGTCGCAGCCTCAGCAGGACCTGCAATGGCGACGTCAACACGGGTCACATCAGAATTCTCTTTGGACCACAAGGCGAGCAGCCGCTCGCCATATTGTGCTTCGATCCAATCGCGCATGAACCGCGTTGGGACCGACAAGAAGATTTCGCCATCCTTCAGTTCTTCGAGTGTCAGCGGCTTGAGCAGGCTCCTGAAGGTCGCCTCGCCAATTTCAGCGCGCAATCTTGCGCGGACGCGTGCCCATTGTGCTGTCAGTCTTTCGCTCATTGCCGGCCGCAAATCGAGTTAGTGTTTCGGCCATCGCTTGTCTTTCGGAGCGATTGCATGTCGGTGTCTGGCTGTACCTCACCGCAAATTGTGTCGTCCCGCAACGAATTCCCCCTCATAGCCTAGAGCTCACCCGCGCTTTGATTTAGAAATTTGGATTTGGAGGTCAAAAGCAAACACCTTCCCCGTTCACGGACAAGTACCCACCTGCCGGCGCTCGACTAATACTTTGAATGGCAAAGATTAAGACAGGAACCTAACTGTTTGTATTTGCTCCTGCTTTGAACTCCCCACCAACAATTGCGCGAATTACTTTATTGAGTCTGTGCCGCGGATCTGCTTGACGCCTCCCAGATGACCGCTTGGTCCACACTGTAACGAGGCAATCGTACTCATGCAACGAGACTGAAAAGAGAACATCGAAAAAAATTTACTCAAATGTCCAAGCGACGAGCTCGAACAACTTTCCGATGATGGATTGCGAGGTGATTCTGTTGTCTGCCGCGTGGCGTTTGCCATGCGTCGACGATCGATCTGGTCGAAAAGCTAGAGCGCCTTAATGCGCGCCGCGAGTTGAGAAATCTTACGGTCCGCGTTGTTGCGGTAAAGCACGCCCTTGCTTACACCGCGATGAAGTTCCGGCATCGCTTCGCGGAACGCGGCCTCCGCAGAGGCTTTGTCACCACCTGCAATCGCCGTCTCGACCTTCTTCACATAGGTGCGAATTCGGCTCACGCGGGTTCGATTTACCACCGCGCGTCGACTGTTGGTGCGAATTCGCTTCTTGGCCGATTTGTGATTTGCCATCAATCAAAACTTCGTTTGCGGTGTGGAATTTGGAAGCCGCGGGTTATATCGGCGCCGATGTCTCCCGTCAAGCCTGGGCCAGTGTGCTCCGCCAAGGTGCAAAGTGTAGGCTCCGTCTAATCGGCAGTCGTCCCGACCGGTGATAATCGGAACCAAACTGTGAGTTCACCATCGGCGTCTTCGAGGTCGAGCCGCAGACTTTCGCCTTCACGTTCAAAAGCTGCGTCGGCAACCTCATTCCAGCCGAGTTGGCGAAGGGTGGCTCGATAAAATTCGATTACCGTGCCCGGCGTCAGATTGCCGGTTGCGTAAGCCTCGGCAATTCGGCCGGACGGTGCATCGAAATCGATCCCGGCGCCTTCGACGATACTTAAACCTGGCATTAAGGGTAGATCTTCGAAACCGGCTAAGTATGTCTGTGCTTGGAGGCTGTGCACAACCCCGATGCTTGTTAGCACCATCATCAGGAGCGCCAGCGTCACGGTGCATTCGGAGAACCGTCGGAGATGGAGTTGATGTCTCATTATCTTTGATGCTTTGGACAATAATACGTTGAGCGTCCACCCTGTGCGATGCGCCGTATCGACCCATCGCAGCCTGGTTTTACGCAGCGTTTGCCCTCCTGGTCGTATGCGCTGAATGCATGTTGAAAGTACCCCAATTCGCCAGTCGTTTGTACGTAGTCCCGCAGGCTGGACCCGCCGGCAGCGATTGCGTCGGTTAGAACGTCGCGAATTGCTGCGACAAGCCGCTCAGCGCGTTTCCCAGGTATCGTGTGGGCGTTGCGCTTGGGCGAAATGCTTGCCCGAAATAGGGCCTCGCAGGCGTAGATGTTTCCCAGCCCTGCGACGACGTGTTGATCCAAAAGCGCTGACTTGATTGGCGTGCGGCGCCCGGCAAGCGAGGCGCTAAGAGTTTCGGCACTAAAATCGACGCTCAATGGTTCCGGTCCGAGTTTGGCAAAGTGCGGGTGCTGAGAAAACTCATCGTCTTTAATCAGGTCCATGAATCCGAACCGTCGCACATCGTTAAACCGTACCGTGGCTCCCGCATCGGTCACGAGGTCAACGTGGTCGTGCGGTCCAGGCGGCGGCGGCGCGCTGTCGTGAATGACAAGCCGACCGGACATACCAAGGTGAATGACGAGTGACGATGCGTCATCAAGGCGGATAAGAATGAATTTGGCCCGACGTTGCACGCCGATCACGCTGCGGCCGGTGAGCCGCTCTACGAAATTCTCCGGCAGCGGGAAGCGAAGATCGGCGCGCCGCTGGGTCACACGCGTCAGCGCACGGCCTTCGAGTTTCGGCTTCAAGCCGCGGCAAACCGTCTCAACTTCGGGCAGTTCCGGCATCACGCGACTTTCTAGCAAACGTTCGCTGCGTAGGCTATCGTCGCCGCCGTGCAGCGACCAGACGACATGATCGGCGACCAATCCAGTCATTTTGGCTTTCGCAACATTGCGGCGGCGGACAAGGCGGCAATGGTGCAGAACGTGTTTGCCTCGGTCTCGGCGCGCTACGACCTCATGAATGACCTGATGTCGTTTGGCATTCATCGAATTTGGAAACGCGCCCTCTTGGATGAGCTTGCGCCGCATGCCGACATGCACCTGCTTGATGTCGCAAGTGGCACGGGCGACATCGCGTCACGCTTTCTCGCCCGTGGCGGCGGCCAAGTTACTGCCTGCGATCGAGGCTCGCAGATGGTCGAGGCTGGGCGCGACCGGGCAATCGATCGGGGTATGCTCTCGGGAATACGTTGGGTTGTGGCCGATGCGGAGGCGCTGCCGTTCGCCGATGCATCGGTCGACGCATATACCATCGCCTTTGGCCTTCGCAACGTCACCAGGCTCGACCAAGCGCTGGCCGAAGCCATGCGTGTCCTTGAGCCAGGAGGACGCTTCCTGTGTCTCGAATTTGCGCCAGCAGCGTCCCCTTGGCTCGAACCTTTGTATGCGCGCTACTCTTTTGCGGTACTGCCGGCGCTTGGGGCTGCGGTGGCCGGAGACGCAGACGCCTATCGATACCTGGTGGAAAGTATTCGACGGTTTCCCGATCATGAGGCTCTGGCCGAACGCATGGCTGCTGCGGGGTTCGCGATTGTTAAACACAAGCGTTTGACCGGCGGCATTGTGAACATTCATTCGGCCTGGCGGGTATGAATGTGCGCGTGAGTATATGCCAATCTCACGGCCACGGTTTGTCATGGTACACGGTACTTCTGTCGCGGCGCTGTCCGTAGTCTGATGATCGCTACTTTCGTCAACCTCACGCGGCTATTCCGGATTGGTCGCACGCTTGCACGCCATGATGCATTGGCGCCGATCCTGTCGCTTTCGGCAGGTGATGGCGCTGGTTTGGGCTTGGCCCACAGGGTCTCGCGCACGAGTGTTGGCGTTCGGCCAGGCGTACGATTGGCAGCAGCGTTCCAGGAACTTGGTCCGACATTCATAAAGCTCGGACAAGCCATTTCGGTGCGTCCAGATTTAGTGGGCGACGAAATGGCCGAGGACTTGACGGCATTGCAGGACCGATTGCCGCCATTCCCCGGGGCTGAAGCTAAAGCCATCATTGAGGAACAGTTCGGCGCGCCCATCAGGGATCTGTTTCAGCAGTTCGATGAGCAGCCGGTCGCCGCGGCGTCGATCGCGCAGGTGCATTTCGCGGTGACAACGGAAGGCCAGAAGGTCGCCGTCAAAGTACTGCGGCCCGGGATCGAGGAACAATTCCGGCGCGAGATAGATCTGTTGTATTGGCTTGCGCGCATCGCTGAGCGCTTGCGTCCAAAGCTTCGGCGGCTGAAGCCGGTCGAAGTCGTCCAGACGTTCGCCCATACGGTTTCGCTGGAAATGGACATGAGCTTTGAGGGCGCGGCGGCTTCCGAACTCCGAGAGAACTTTCTCGAAGATACTGAATTTCGCGTGCCGCAGGTCGACTGGTTGCGAACCGCACGCCGCGTCCTGACGACGGATCGCGTCGAAGGTCTCTCAATCGACGAAGTCGTGGCGTTGAAAGAGGCGGGGCACGATGTCGAGAGCATCCTTGCCCGGTCGGCGCGCGTCTTCTTCACCCAGGTATTTCGGGACGGCTTTTTTCATGCGGACATGCATCCCGGCAACATGTTTGTAGCCCCGGACGGGGCGCTCGTTCCTGTCGACTTTGGAATTATGGGGCGGCTTGACCGAAGCACGCGACACTATCTCGCCGATATGTTGTTGGGATTTCTCGAACGGGACTATCGCCGCGTTGCCGAGGTGCATTTTAAGGCTGGTTATGTTCCTCCCAACAAGTCGTTGGAAGACTTCATGCTGGCATGTCGGTCGATTGGCGAGCCAATCTTCGGCAAACAAATTCACGAGATTTCGATCGCCAAGCTGTTAGGGCAGCTATTCCGCGTTACCGAAGCATTCGAAATGCAGATGCAACCCCAGCTTCTGCTGCTGCAAAAGACCATGCTGGTCGCCGAAGGCGTCGGTCGAAAACTAGATCCGTCGTCGAACATGTGGTTGTTGGCGCAACCGATGATCGAGGCCTGGATGCTCGAAAATAGGGGTCCCGAGGCGCGGATTCGCGAGGTCGTTGACGGAACGGTATCAGGTGTCGAGAGGTTGCCATTGGTCATGGCCAAGACCGAGGCGGTTATCGACATGATGAGCGACGGCGGTCTGCGGCTCCACCCGGAGTCGCTCAAAGCGTTGAACGATAGGAGCTCCAGTCGTGGTCCCGGTTGGCTATTCTTGCTGGCGCTGATGATGTTTGTTGTCGGTATAATCGTCATCTTTAACAATCCCTAGTCCCGGCAATACGAACCCGCAAAAAATATCGTAATCTGAGGTACTTAGATTGACCCGCCAATAGGCAAGGGAGCATGTCGCTTGCCGCTAGGTTGGCGTCGGCGTACTTTATGTGCAGTCGGAAGGCTGTGAATTGTACCTTGGTCTAAGGAGTTTCGGTGTGGTCGGCGACAAACGCATTCTGTTGATCATTTCTGGAGGCATCGCCGCTTACAAATGCCTCGAGCTGATACGCCGCTTGGACGAGCGGGACGTACGCGTCCGTTGCGTGCTAACCGCTGGTGGCGCTCAGTTTGTGACGCCGTTGTCGCTTGCGGCGCTGAGCGAGGATACCGTGTACTCCGATCTCTTCTCGCTCACGGACGAGTCGCAGATGGGACATATTCAGCTCTCACGTGACGCCGATCTACTGGTCGTGGCACCGGCGAGCGCCGATATACTCGCGCGTATGGCCGCCGGAATTGCCGACGACTTGGCGACAACCGTACTACTCGCAACCGATAAGCCCGTGCTCGTGGCGCCGGCAATGAATGTCCGGATGTGGGAGCATCTGGCGACGCAGGCCAACATGGAAATACTCGCGGCAAGGGGCATCGAGCGCATTGGTCCGGAAATTGGGGATATGGCGTGCGGCGAATATGGGCCCGGCCGTATGGCGGAAGTGGCCGAGATAGTCGCCGCGATCGAGCGCCGTATAGCAGTTGACGCGAGCGCAGCGCGAGGGCCGTTGTCTGGTCGAAGCGCCTTGGTTACCAGCGGTCCGACACGAGAGCCGATCGATCCTGTGCGCTACATCGCCAATCGGTCCTCGGGAAAGCAGGGTCATGCCATCGCTGCGGCGTTGTCGCGACTTGGTGCGCAAACAACGTTGGTGAGTGGACCGACCACGCTCGTCGATCCGGCCGGCGTGAATGTCGTCCATGTGCAAACGGCTAGCGAGATGTTGGAGGCATGTAACGCCTCACTGCCGGTCGACGTGGCTATTTGCGCGGCGGCAGTCGCCGATTGGCGCAGCGCCGATACGGCCGCAAACAAACTGAAGAAAAACGGTAGTTCGGCAACGCTCGCGTTGACGGAGAATCCAGATATCTTGCGGACCCTGGCGCAGGCCGGAAATATGAAACCCCAACTCCTCATCGGTTTTGCCGCCGAGACTGAAGATTTGATAGCCAGGGCGAAGCAGAAGCGTTCGAAAAAAGGCTGTGATTGGATTATTGCAAACGATGTCTCGGCGGAAGCGGATACGTTCGACAGCGACTACAACAAGGTCCATTGGATCGATGGGGAGCAGGTAGAGGACTGGCCGAGAATGACCAAGGAAGAAGTGGCGATGCGACTTGCAACACGGGTCGCGGAGCATTTTTCAAGCGCATCATGAACACCGTAGAAGTAGCGGTTGTACGGTTGGACAACGGTGCCGATCTGCCGCTGCCAACCTACGCAACACCAGATAGTGCCGGAATCGATCTGCTGGCGGCGGTCGATGCTGATATTACAATTGAACCAGGCGCGCGCGCGCTCGTGCCGACTGGAATTGCTATCGCGCTGCCGGTTGGTTACGAAGCCCAGGTCAGGCCGCGCTCTGGCTTAGCGCTGAGGGACGGCGTCACGGTTCTCAACAGCCCAGGCACGATCGATGCCGACTATCGCGGTGAGGTCGGTGTGATTCTGGCAAACCTCGGTGATAAATCTTTTCTGATACAAAGGGGTTCGCGTGTTGCCCAGCTTGTGGTCGCGCCGGTTGTCCGATTGACATGGTCGGAGGTCCCCGAGCTACCAGACAGCGACCGTGGATCAGGCGGGTTTGGCTCGACGGGGCAAGGTGTAGGGTGATCACACCATGCTGCGCCTGACGAAACGTTTGATGTTGGCGATCGAAGCAGTCATCGATATCGCATACAACGCGTCCGATCTTCCCGTGCAAAGCCGTGATATCGCTCAGCGTCAGAATATATCCAAGCGCTATCTCGAACCCGTTCTCCAGCAGCTCGTTCATGCAGATATCCTAAGTGGGGTGAGAGGTCCGCACGGCGGTTACCGCCTGTCGCGTTCTAGCCGTCGCATCTCCCTCGGTGAAATCACCCGCGTCGTCGCGACAATGGAAGGCACCACTGACCCGCTTGACGAGGCAGCGCGGTCGGATCTTGGTGTGGCGGTGTTGCGTCCATTGTGGCAGGAACTCAACGACACCGCGATCAGGCGGCTTGAAAGCATCAGTATCGACGAAATCTGCCGCCGCGCCCGCTCCGCAAATGTTGAACCGCCGGAGGCGCCGCAATTCGATTTCATGCGTTGAAATTATCGAAGTGAGTGTGGTCGCATCGCCGGGTCACTGACGGCCCTAAGTGTGGAAGAAGTGCAGAAATGGAAATAACCGACGAACAACTCGCCCGTTACGCGCGACATATTATCCTCGACGAAGTCGGCGAGGAGGGCCAGCTCCGGCTGCTGCAATCGAAAGTTCTGGTTGTCGGCGCCGGCGGCCTTGGTTCACCGCTGCTGATGTATCTTGCTGCCGCAGGCGTCGGCACCATTGGGATTGTCGATCATGACGTTGTCGACATCACCAATCTCCAGCGCCAGGTTGTCCATAAGACTGAAGATGTCGGTCAATCCAAGGTCGTAAGTGCTGCTGACGCGGTGTTCGATATCAATCCCGAAGTCACCGTCATTCCTCATCGCACACGGCTAATCCCCGATAACGTGGCGGATATCATCAGCGGCTACGATCTTGTCGCCGATGGTAGCGACAATTTTCCGACTCGCTACTTGGTGAATGACGCCTGTTATTTCGCCGGCCGTCCCCTCATCTCCGCGGCGCTGCTGCGTTTTGAGGGCCAGATTTCAACCTATTTAGCCTACATGGGTGGGCCAAACCCCTGCTATCGCTGCCTGTTTCCCGTGCCGCCACAACCCGATCTGGTGCCGCGTTGTGAACAAGTCGGCATTTTTGGATCGCTGGCCGGCGTGCTGGGGTCGGTTCAGTCGACAGAGGTCCTCAAATACCTGCTCGGATTGGGCGACAGTCTGTCTGGAAAGCTACTGATATACGATGCCCTCAACACCACCTTCCGTAAGGTCTCGGTGAAGCCTGACGCCAATTGTGCGCTCTGCGGCGAACACCCGACGATAACCGCGGAGACGATGGCACTGGCGGTTTGACCTGAGCAGGTGTAGCCACCTATGTATGACCTTCATCACATAGGTTTACCGTCGACAATCCTTTTATGATCACAAGATCGCGGTCCATATCTTTGATATTTGTGCAGTTTGTCGCCGCGGCGTTTATCGCGTTATCTGGCTGGGCGTCTTACGCACAGAACGTTGGCGAAGTTCCCCGCTACGTGTCGCTACGAGCCGATGAAGTCAATGTGCGGACCGGTCCCGGTGTCCGCTACCCGGTCAAATGGGTATTCGTTCGCAAGTCCATGCCGGTCGAGGTGATCGCCGACTACGATACTTGGCGAAAGATTCGTGATTGGGAGGGCGCCGAGGGCTGGGTTCACCGCGCCATGCTGTCAAGCAAGAGGCACGTGATCACGGTCGGCAAACTGAGCACGCTTAGGCGAGACCCGACCGAGGACTCGCGTGCCGTCGCTAAGCTCGAAGATGGCGTGGTCGCCGAACTCAACGAGTGTGACGCGACCTGGTGCAATTTGTCGGTCGGCGGCTATGATGGCTGGCTGAAGCGAGAGACGTTGTGGGGGCTGAAGCGTGGCGAGATCGTTCGATAGTCTTGAGACATCGCCATCGCAAAGACTCAGATAGTTAATGTAAACCATTGACCAGGAAGAGAATTCTCGAACCTCTTCTTGAAAAATAATGCGCGTCGCTTGGGTCTAATTTAGATGTAATTTTAAGACTCACGCGCAAATTATTCTTATCGTTATGATTTCTGATTTTTCCACAGGATTGCGCTTGCTGGCCGTGAATATCAGCGCTGCCGATAAGTTCCACCTATACGGCCAGAGCTAAGCAAGGTCTGCCGATAAAGCGTCGCGCATTTCCTCGGGCATAAGAGCCATGTGGCCGTAGCTCGGATGACTAAATCCGACAACGACCTCAGTGCCCGGCCTGCGAAAGCTGGCGGTCTGCTTCGCAGTAATTGGATGAACTCGACGGACGACGCTTTACGGGCCGCTGTCGTCCGGTCGAGGTCGGTCTCGGACTCGCCCATGATCGTCTCACCGTGGAGTTTTGGTACCAATTCCCTTCGGTCAGATGATAAGTAACTGAGCCGCCAGGCAGTGAAATATCAAACACGAAAAATTTTGGAGCGGAAGGAATTCTGCACCCCCCTGACGCTATGGAACCTCGTCACGAGCCTCAAGCCGATTTAATCTGACAATACCCTCAATCGAGCGTATCAAGCGCCTTTCGAAATCGTGCATATTCCGTATTCTCTGCCTTTGAGAGAGTTTCAAACCAATCCGCAATTTCGTCAAATCCTTCGTCCCGCGCCGTCTTGGCCATATTCAGGTATGGGTCTGCAGATGGGCTTGTTTTGCCTGCTACAGCGGCTTTCAGGTTCTCAGGAGTTGTGCCGATGGGCGCGCCGGTATCGGGATCACCGACTTCCTCCAAAAATTCCAGGTGTCCGTGTGCGTGGCCTGTTTTGCGATTGGCCGTGGTTCGAAAGACGTCCGAGATATCGTGAAAGCCTTCTATCTTCGCCTTTTCGGCGTAGTAGAGATAACGGCGGTTCGCTCGGGCTTCCTTGGCGAAAGCCTCTTTCAAATTGTCTCCGGTCCTGGTGCCTTTAAGCGAAAGCATGTCCTTCCTCTAGCAACCCCGCAAATTGAAGTTTCAAATAGGCAATCCAAGACCTGCTTGCCGAACCTTACCAAATACAAACAACGGCCCCACGGAGAATTCTCCATGGGGCCGTTGCGATCTTCAGTGCCAAACTAACCGTTCGGCTGATTGTGGCTCATGAATACGTGCTTGTAGACAAGAGCTGCGATCGCTCCTCCGATAAGGGGAGCAATCCAATCCAGAGCCCTCGAATACCTTTCCGCTGAGATCAGGCGAGGTCGAAGCGATCGAGATTCATGACTTTATCCCACGCAGCCACGAAGTCACTCACGAACTTCTGCTCGGCGTCGTTACTCCCGTAGACCTCAGCGATCGCCCGGAGCTCGGAGTTCGAACCGAAGACGAGGTCGACGCGGCTACCGCTCCACTTGAGCTCGCCTGTCCCGCGATCACGGCCCTCGAACGCGTCCTCGGTGGCCGTGGTCGCCTTCCACTCCGTCGCCATGTCGAGCAGGTTCACGAAGAAGTCGTTGGTCAGCGTCTCGGATCGGTCGGTGAAGACCCCGAGTTCGGACTGCCCGACGTTCGCGTTCAGGACGCGCATGCCGCCGAGGAGGGCCGTCATCTCGGGGGCGGACAGCGTCAGCATGAACGCCTTGTCCACCAGCAGGTGCTCCGACGAGAGCGCATGGCCGTTTGCGAGATAGTTGCGGAACCCGTCGGTGGTCGGCTCGAGCACGGCGAACGACTCGGCGTCGGTCATCTCCTGCGTGGCGTCGGTGCGACCCGGCGTGAAGGGGACCTGCACGCCGTGCCCGGCCTTCTTCGCGGCCTCCTCTATTGCCACGCAGCCGCCAAGCACGATCAGGTCGGCGAGCGAGACCATCTTCCCGCCCGTCTGCGAGCCGTTGAACTCCCCCTGGATCCCCTCCAGGGCCTCTAGCACTTTCGACACGCCGGACGTCACGTTGACGTCCCACCCCGCCTGCGGCGCGAGGCGGATGCGAGCCCCGTTCGCGCCACCGCGCTTGTCGGTGTCACGGTAGGTCGAGGCCGACGCCCAGGCGGTCGAGACCAGCTGGGAGATGGACAGGCCGGAGCCGAGGATCTTGACTTTGAGCGCAGCGACGTCCGCGTCGTCGACCAGTTCGTGCGTGACCTCGGGCACCGGGTCCTGAAAGGGCAGCGCCTCCTCCGGAACCCACGGTCCAAGGTATCGGGCGACGGGTCCCATGTCGCGGTGCAGCAGCTTGTACCACGCTCGGGCAAAAGCGTCGGCGAGCTCGTCCGGGTTCTCGAAGAAGCGCTTCGAGATCTCCTTGTACGCCGGATCGGTGATCAGCGAGATGTCGGTCACCAACATCATCGGAGCACACCGCTTCGACGGGTCGTGCGCCTCCGGCACCGCCTCCTGCGCCTCGGTGTTCTTCGGGGCGAACTGGTGCGCACCGGCAGGACTCTTTGTAAGCTCCCACTCGTAGTTGAACAGGTTCTCGAAGTAGCCGTTGTCCCACTTGGTTGGATTGTTGGTCCAGGCGCCTTCGAGCCCGCTGCCGATCTGATCGCCGGCTATGCCGCTGCCATAGCTGCTCGTCCAGCCAAGTCCTTGCTCCTCGATGCTGGCACCTTCGGGTTCGGGACCTTTGTGCTTCTCTTCGGCAGCACCATGGGCTTTGCCGAACGTGTGTCCGCCGGCAATGAGCGCAACCGTTTCCTCGTCGTTCATCGCCATGAGGCGGAACGTTTGGCGAATATTCTCTGCTGCAGCGAGCGGGTCCGGGTTTGCGTTCGGCCCCTGCGGATTGACGTAAATCAGGCCCATGTGGTCGGCGCCCAAGGGTCCTTGGAGTTCGCCGTCGCTGCTGTGGCGCTCGTCATCGAGCCAAACCCGCTCCGGGCCCCAGTAGATGTCCTCCTCGGGCGCCCAGATGTCCTCGCGGCCGCCGCCGAAGCCGAAGGTCTTGAAGCCCATCGTCTCCATAGCGCGGTTCCCGGCGAAGATCAGAAGGTCGGCCCACGAGATCTTCCGGCCGTACTTCTGCTTGATCGGCCAGAGCAGCCGGCGCGCCTTGTCGAGGTTCACGTTGTCGGGCCAGCTACCGAGGGGGGCAAAGCGCTGGGCGCCGGCGCCGCCGCCACCGCGGCCGTCGGCGATGCGGTAAGTACCTGCGGCGTGCCACGTCATCCGGACGAAGAGCGGTCCGTAGTGGCCGTAGTCGGCTGGCCACCAGTCCTGCGACTGGGTCATCAGCGCGTCGACGTCCTTCGCCAGGGTTTCGAAGTCGAGGCTCTTGAACGCCTCGGCGTAGTTGAACTCTCCGCCGTTGGGATCGGCCTGGGGGTGGTTCTGGCGGAGGATCCGCAGGTTCAACTGGTTCGGCCACCAGTGTTGGTTCGCTGTGTCGCCAACGGCCTGGTGCGTGGCGCCCATCACCGGGCACTTGCTTTCGCTGTTCATGTTCTCTCCGATCGTGTTCTGAAATTTTCCACTTTGCTTAGCCGACATTCCCCAAATAGTGCCTGCTTCTAGTCGGCAAATGCGTCTTTAGAATTCTGTTCGGTTTGATGCCCTCTCAAGGAAGGAATGGATTCCTCCTACACCTTGTAACGGCTAATTCCCATCTCGAATTTGCGGTTGCAGCGCACCCGGAAATGGGCCCGTTGGTCCGCAACTGTGAATATGGGAAACGGCGATTACCGAGTCAATGAATTGGAAGCGTTCCAAACAAAATAATTTCTACTTGAGACCACGAGTCGAATTTATTCTACTTGGTTGTCTTCACGGACCTGGACAATGATATCGACGCGGCTAACCTGGGTTCCGTCCGGCGTCGGCGGAAGACTCCCTATGCTGAGCTTGGCACCAGGTATGTCGGTCAGCTCACCGCGGTCGACATTGAAGAAATGATGGTGATCGGAGGTGTTCGTGTCGAAATAGGAGCGGCCCGGCTCGACGACAACTTCGCGCAACAAGCCCACATTCGTGAATTGGTGCAGAGTGTTATAGACCGTCGCCAATGATACTTTGATGTTAGCCGCCACTGCGTCGCCGTGAAGCTGCTCGGCTGTGACATGTCGATGCGGCCCATCCATGAGCAGCCGTGCGAGCGCCAAGCGCTGTCGCGTTGGCCGGAGGTTTGCTCCCTTAAGAAGGCGAAGCAATTTGGTGTAGGGGCGGATCGTTTCCATACTCATCAATATGGTGTTCGCGGGAGGGCTGTAAAGCACAAATTGCGAGGATATCGCTCCCGCGCACAACGATATATCGGTGATTCTGGAAGAGCTAAAATCAACGTGAGCGCGCGCGGAGCGTCGGATTTGTGCGGTTGTAAAATGGCGAATGCATCGCGTCTCGGCGACGCGTCTCCTTGTCCGTAGCGCCGCAATTTTGCTGAGCCATGCCTCGAATTCGCTATATTTGGGTATGGTGCGTCGCGCGAGACCTAAGCGAGCGAGTTCACCCGCCGGCCGGCGGCGGCCGACCGTCTCGCGAGTTATATACGTTATGCTCGTCAGCGCCGTGTGGGCGAGTGTTGCAATGCTTTTTGTGCTCGGATGGTTCGCATACGATCTGCCCGACGTTCAGCGGCCGCACGCAGCAGCCATACGCCGGCCAACGGTCACTGTTCTTGCAGCCGATGGGAGCGAACTTGGGCGACGGGGTGATTTCTATGGCACCATTCTCAGTCTGGAGGATGTGCCGCCGACCTTGATCTGGGCGGTGTTGGCGACTGAGGACAGGCGCTTTTACGACCATCGTGGGATCGATCCAAGAGGGCTCGCGCGCGCGGCACTCGTCAACCTGCGCGCCGGTGCAATCCGTCAAGGTGGAAGCACCATTACGCAGCAGCTTGCCAAGAACCTGTTCCTTACCCATAACCGCACCGTTCGGCGAAAAGTCCAGGAACTGCTGCTCGCGCTGTGGCTTGAACGGCGCTTCTCCAAAGACGAGATTCTGGAGATCTATCTCAACCGGGTTTATCTCGGTGCCGGCAGCTATGGTGTAGATGCGGCCGCGGTTCGCTACTTTGGTAAATCTGCGCGCGACCTTTCGCTCTATGAGTCGGCGCTCATCGCCGGGCTCTTGAAGGCGCCGTCCCGCGATAACCCCCGGGCAAATCACAAACGCGCAAACCGTCAAGCGTCCCGAGCCCTGACGGCGATGGTCGCCGCCGGGTGGCTTGAACAGGATGAAGCAGATGAAGCGGCGCGTGTCGGAGAGGCAGAGCTGGCGGGCACGGTGCGTGCCGTGAGCCAATCCGCCCGGCAATCCGCCAACATCGGCTCCGGATACTTCACCGATTGGGTGATCGAGCAAATTGAAAGTTTCGTTGCCGCGCCGGATCGGGACCTCGTGGTTTTGACGACACTTCAACCGCGCCTTCAAAGGATCGCTAAAGCTGCCGTCGACCAGGCTCTTCGCGATGCCAACGCCAGACATGTGGAACAGGGGGCACTTGTCGCCCTTGCTCCAGACGGTGCCGTCACCGCGATGATTGGCGGAAGTGATTACCGTACGAGTCAGTTTAACCGCGCCGGTCAGGCCGAGCGACAACCCGGCTCCACCTTCAAGTTGTTCGTATACTTGGCAGCCCTCGAAGCAGGTATTCGGCCGGACACGAAGATATCGGACAAACCGGTCACCATTGATGGTTGGACGCCGCGCAATGCCGGCAACGAATTTCGTGGCTCGGTTACGCTACGCGAGGGTGTCGCACGGTCGATCAACGCGGTGGCAGTCGCACTGAGCGAGCGCGTCGGCCGCGGCGAAGTCGTGCGGGCGGCGAGGCGGCTTGGCATTACAGCCGAGCTGACGACCGAACCTTCGCTAGCGCTGGGCGTGCACGAGGTAAATTTGCTCGAGCTTACCGGCGCATATGCGATCGTCGCCAACGGCGGTTACGGCGTCTGGCCACATGGCATCATCGAGATCCGCGATAGAGACGGAACAGTGCTCTACAAACGCAGCGGCGATGGTGCGGGCCGGGTCATCGCGGCCGGGCATGTCGAAGCGCTGAACGACATGCTTGCGTCGGTGCTAGCGTGGGGAACCGGAAAAAGCGCACGGTTGGACCGCCCGGCAGCTGGCAAGACCGGTACGAGCCAAGGGTATCGGGACGCCTGGTTCGTCGGATACACACCAGATCTGATTGCCGGCGTTTGGTTCGGCAACGACGACGCCGCGCCAATGGACGGTGTGACCGGCGGCTCGCTGGCAGCTCCAGCCTGGCGACGCTTTATGAAGGACGCGCTTTCCGGCATACCGCCCTCTGTCTTGCCGGGTGTCGGTTCGATCACCGGGGCCGTGCGGTAGCGCGTTTTTGTAGACCTACAGCGTCGGCGGCCCGACGACAGGCAGTCTTTGCGCTGCTGGCCGTACCAGCGTTGCATAAGTCGAGAATGCGGCTATCCCGGACAGGAAGATGGCAAGGACCATCGGCGTTGCCGTATCGCCCAAGGTGTGCCCGACGGCAACTCCGACGAACGCGGCCAACCCGAGTTGCACAAACCCAAGCAGCGCCGAGGCTGCACCGGCCCGAGAGGCATGAGGGCCGATTGCGCCGGCCATGGCGTTGGGATGCAGCAGGCCGAAGCCGAACATATAGACGATCATGGGGACGAGAATACTTGCTACGGACAAGTAACCCGCAAATACGAGCGCTATCATCAGTGCTCCGGCTGCCATGATGACAACCGTTCCCAAACGCACCAGCAGGTCGATTCCGAGCCCGGTCGTCAGTCGGCCCGCGAGAAACGTACCTGCCATGTAGCCTCCGGCGGCGGCGGCAAAACACATGCCGTAAAGGTTCGGCGTCAGGCCGATCAGCCCGATGAACACAAATGACGAGCCAGATATGAATGAAAACAGTCCGCAGAACGCGAATGCGGAACACAATACATAGCCGATGTATCCGCGGTCGCGGGCGAGCCCCGCATAGTTCCGAAGAACACGCGATGGATTTGCCGCACCTTCAATCCGATTGATATTGGTCTCACGGAGCAGCAGCAAAACGCCAATCACCGAGATACCACCAAGTGCCGCCATAACCACGAAACTTGCCTGCCAACCGTACCAGACCTCAAGATAGCCACCGGCGATCGGGCCCAACACTGGGGCCAGCGCCATCGCGGTTCCCATGTATGCCAGGACCTTGGCTGAGCGCTTGCGCCCGAATACGTCACGCACGATTGCGCGGGCGACAACGGGTCCTGAGCATGCCCCCAAAGCCTGTAGAAACCGCGCGACGATCAGCGTTTCGATCGAGGTGGCCAGCGCGCAGCCAATACAGGCGGCGAAATACAAGCTCATTCCGAATAGAAGCGCTGGCCTTCTGCCGAACTGGTCCGAGATCGGCCCGTATACGAGCTGACTTACGGCGAACGCGATCATGAAGACGCTAAGCGTCAGCTGCACGGACGCTGTATCGGCTGCGAACATGCCAGCGATCGAAGGCAGCGACGGTAAGTAGATATCGGTAGAAATTGCGCCCATAGCCACGAGGAGTGTGAGCAGAATGATGACGATCAACGCGCTTGGCTGAGGCATGCGACCGGTCGGGCGCTTATCCATAGCGGTGCAGTGTGCTGCCTTGGCGCCTCAGCCAATTTCTCGCTGACCCAATGTCTACGGTCAGTCCGGCGACGATTGCCCAGAATTCGGCCGAGTGATTCATCTGGGCCAAATGCGCAGACTCATGAGCCACCACGTAGTCGAGCACGTGATGCGGAGCCATCATCAGCCGCCAGTTGAATGACAGCCGTCCAGCGGACGAACAACTTCCCCAGCGGCTTTTCTGGTCCCGTATGCTGACGGCCAGAGGTTTGCGTCCAATGGCCGAGGCTTTTTCCGTTGCCAGAGGTGAAATTAGTGACCGGGCCTGCGCTCGCAGCCACGCGTTAAGGCGTTGGGGGAGAGATTCCAAGCTGCCGCCTGCCTCGAGGCGGCCGTTTACGATCCTTACGCGCTGCGCTTCGTTTGGCAGATGGCAAATCCGGTGAGGCTCGCCGCAAATCGGGATCGTCGCGCCATCGGCGAACGCAATGCGCGGTGGTATCTCGGAGAGACGCTGCAGAAGCCAGTCCGCATGCTTGTAGAGGAGCTCATACCCTTGAGCTTCGGAGGCCCGTTTTGGCAGGACGAGGACAACGGCTCCGAGGGTCGCGTCGATCCGCGTGAGAATGCGCCGTGCTCGGCTGTTGCGGCGCACATGAAGTGGCACCGATACGCCGTTGAGCTGGATTTCGCGGAGGCTGGACATGGTGCGGTGATAGCGGCTGCCCCGGGCAGGCGCAAGCGGGCGTTGACACCGTCTGGGGGGAGAAACTCACGTTCTTCATGCCGGTGGTATGGTCTATCAATGGCCAATGGGTGAGAATCTTCGACCGTTGCAAACAGCTGGGGCCGGCCGGCCCGGGTCGGTATTAGTGCCGCTCTCGCTAATTTGCGTCTTAGGAACACTCTGGGGTGCGTCCGCATCGCTTGCCAAACTCGCGGTGTTGGACGGAATTCAACCGCTCGGCTTCACACTTTGGAATGCCATGGGAGCCGGCATAATCATGCTGGCGATCTGTCACTGGAAGGGAGTATTGCCGCGCGTTACCGCTGAACACGTGCGGTATTACGCGATCTGCGGTGTGCTCGGTGTTGCGCTCCCTAACCTCAACATTGTCGTCGTCGTCGGCCATATTCCGGCAGGCGTGGTGGCCGTGGCATTGTCGACGACACCGATCATGACATACGCCATTACGTTGCTTTGGCGGCTCGAGCGCTTCGATCGGATACGCGCGACGGGTCTATCGTTGGCGCTTGTCGGGACCTTGTTCATCGTCTTGCCGCGGACAAGTCTGCCGCAGCCCGGCGCGGCCCCATGGTTCGCCATGGCGCTCCTGACGCCGGTACTCTACGCGGTAACCAACGTTCTTGCAGACCGCATGCGTCCCGCGGGCAGCCCCTCGATTATGTTGGCAGCGGGGATGCTCGTTGTAAGTACCATCGCACTAGCGCCATTCGCATTTGCCTTCGACCAGGTACACCCATTGGCTCCGCCGTTCACGGCCGGCGACTATGCGGTCCTGGCGCAGATCGGCACGTCAGTCCTTGCCTATTTCCTATTTTTCGAGATTCTGCGAATGGTCGGCGCCGTTCAGTTCTCGGTGACCGCCTATGTCATAACCCTCACTGGCATCGGTTGGGGCATATTGTTTTTTACCGAAACACACAGCCTCTGGATTTGGGCGGCGGTCGTCTTCATTTTTGCTGGCCTTGCACTAGTCACGGCAAAACAGGGTGCCGTCACGGTCCGGCAGCCGTCGAATTCGGCGCCGTAGGGGCTAGCTCTCATCCCATGATACGTATCGGACGTTGCCCCGTATGGCGTTGAGTCGGTCGATCGTGCGCCGCTCAATGTCCGCCACATCGTTTTCTGAAACCGCCGAGCCGCGCACCGAGATACCTGCTTCGTGCACGCTTTCCGGATCACCCGATACCAGCGGATGCCACCAGAATAAATCGCGTCCCTCGGCGACGAGACGGTAGCCACAGGTTGCCGGAAGCCACCGCAACTGCGGTACCAATTCCGGCCTCAACCGTACGCAGTCTGGAACGTTGGATTGCCGGTTCGCGTAGTCGGTACAGCGACAGGAACCCAGATCGAGATAGCGGCAGGCGACGTCGGTCGGCGTAATTTCACCGCTGCCTTCATCCTCCAGTTTGTGCAGGCAACATTGGCCGCAACCGTCGCACAGTGAGTCCCACTCCGTGTCTGTCAACTGGGCCAAGGACTTGCGCCGCCAAAATGGTAAATCGGTCATGACTCACGGTCTATCAGATGAATAAAGGAGCCGGCAACACGGCCAGCTATCTGACCGACGGATTCCCGGTTTTCACCACGAGCGTCGGTGACGGCGAGGAAAGGGTCGCCCGGTCCCTCGGATGTGACGCCGGTGTAATGAAATTCGTGACCACGATACTTTGTGCCTGGATCCCCTAGTGGCGTTGAGGCAAGTGTGGTTACGTGCCGGTAACCGAGATGTAGCCGCCGCTCTGCGAAAGAGGACGTTAGCGGCAATAACCCCGCCATTTTGTGCGCGTGTCCGTCACCGTCTATCAGGGTTTCGCCCAAGACCATGTATCCCCCACACTCCCCGTATATGGCCGCCTCACGCCGAGCCACCCCCCGTAGCTGCTCCAAGAAATTTTGGTTTGCGGCAAGCCTGGGAGCGTGCAGTTCAGGATAACCGCCAGGTAGATATATCGCGTCGGCATTTTCTTCAGGTGCCTCATCGGCCAAAGGTGAAAAGAACGTCAATTCGGCACCTGCACTCCGCCAACCATCGAGAACCGTGGCGTAGCTGAACGCAAAAGCGTCATCTTTGGCGATTGCGATACGCTGACCCAATGGCGGAATCGGCTGAAGTGAACCCGCATCTTCCGAGATCCGTGCAATTCGGGCGAGCGATTGCAGTGCGTCGAGATCAACAGATTCGCAGACTGCGTCGGCGGCTCCCTCGATAAAGCTGCTGAGATCGTCCTGCTCGCTGGCTTGTACGAGCCCCAGGTGACGGTCGGGGAGCGTAAGGCGCTTGTCGCGCTTTAACATCCCAAGTATGGAAATATTTGGCAGCGCGGCGTGCGTCGCCTCATTCAAGATCCTCACATGTTCCGGGCCGCCCACTTGGTTGAATATGACGCCGGAGATATCTACGTCGTCTCGATGGTTCACGAAGCCAGCGAGCAAAGCCGCGACACTTGCAGCCTGTCCACGGACGTCGACAACGACGATGACAGGCCAACCGGTCAGCGCGGCAAGGTCGGCTGTCGATCCGGTTCCGTCGGCGGCACCGTCGAACAAACCCATCACGCCCTCGCAAAGCACCAACTCTGAATGGCGTTCCATGCGTTTTATCAATGAACTCGTCGTTTCGGCTCTCATCGCCCAGCCATCGACGTTGATGCATTGCTGCCCGCTCGCCACGCTATGAAATGCAGGATCGATGTAGTCGGGTCCCGCCTTAGCCGACGTTACCACTAGTCCTCGGCGACTAAGCGCGCGCAGGAGCGCCAGCGTGATAACAGTCTTGCCGCTGCCGCTCTTTGGCGCGGCGATAATGAGGCCAGGCGCAGGCATGGGCCGAAGATACAACGTTATCTGAGCTTAACCACGAATATCGCATGCTACTGCGGCGGATTGCGGTAGCGGGTTGTCCGCGATAAGTAATGGGTATGAGCAACGTAAGCCGGGAAACGGGTGCAGACCGCACCATGTCGGGAAAGATGACGCCGGACACCGTTATTGCGATGTTCAAGCGCCGCGATGTCCTCGCCGGAATTGTGCTCGCTGCTGTCGTTGCGTTCTTTGGAAGTCAGCTCTGGCCATATTATGCGCCGGTCGACGCCACCGCCGCGGTGCGTTTCTTTGAAGCGGTCGCATTGCAGTCCGATGACCTCTATCCCGGCGACGACACGCCGGGTCTGCGACGCTGGCCAATCCACGAAGGTAAACAGGAGTACGCGGTGCGCGTCTCCACCATCGGCCTTGAAGACCGCACAAATCTCGTAATGGACCATCTGTCGGTTGTGGAATCCTGGATCGATATGCGTTTTCGATTGGTCGGTGACGGCGAGCGCGCGGATATCATGTTTCGCTACGTGGGGCTCGAGGATCTCCAGAGCCCGACATCACCGCAGGGTCTTTTATGCCTGACATCTGCGCGGCGTCGCGCCGGCCATCTCCAACAAGGCCTTGCGATCACAATCAGCCGGGAAAATGAATTCTGCCTCGACCACGAAATATTGCATGCGCTTGGTTTGCCGGGGCATTGGAAAGGCAAATATGCACGCTCCGCGTTGGGTACGCGCTGGCCCAATCGGTCAACGAACTTCACAAAATGGGATGAAATTGCGCTCCGCACGCTCTACGACCCTCGCCTTGCGCCAGGTGTGGATGGAAAAGAGGCTCTGGAGCTCGCCCGCACCGTTATCGGCGAACTCGTTGCGCGCTGACCTAATCGTGTAATGCCGCTTTGTCTTTGTCGCGCTGCATTCCATGTGGCGTAGCCGACGGCGTCGTATCCTCAATGCTAAACCAGTCGAGCACGGAGCGTAGCCGCACGACAGGCCCGACTGCGATAATGGCTGGCGGTTCGACTTCATGGAGCGCCTCGTCGCAGGCGATCAGGGTGGTTTCGAAGGTCGTCTGATTGGGTGTTGCCGCTCGGCTGACGATGGCGACAGGCTCATCAGCCGGACGACCCGCTTCGATAAGCTGTTCGGCGATCTTCGGTAGCTGTTTTAGCGCCATATAGAACACTAGAACCGGCGCCCCCCTCGCGATTGCGTGCCAGTCCAGGTCCTCGGGTATCGAGCCGCTGACGCTATGGCCTGTAACGAACGTTACCGCGGAGTTCGTATCGCGATGAGTAACTGGAATACCGGCATAGGCAAGTCCACCTATCCCGGCTGTAATTCCGGGGATGATTCGGAACGGAATTCCCGCCTCGACGAGCGTAAGTGCCTCTTCGGCGCCGCGTCCAAAGACAAACGGATCGCCACCTTTGAGGCGTAGAACACGGTTCCCGGCTTGCGCCAGTTTGACCAACTTCTGCGAGATGTCGGGCTGCCGGAACGAGGGCCGCCCTCCGCGTTTTCCGGCAAAGATGAGCTCAGCACCTTCGCGTGCAAAGTCGAGGATGCGTCGGTCGACAAGTGCGTCGTAGACCACGACGTCGGCGCATTCGAGGCCGTGGAGCGCAAGCAGAGTAAGCAGGCCAGGATCACCCGGTCCTGCGCCTGCAAGCCATACAGTACCGCGCACGAAGTCGGGCATTGGTGTGGGCTTTGCGCGCATCATTGTGACACACTACATTGCCGCGGTTGCCGGCCCAAGTTGGTTGGTGCCAACAGTCCAGCATCGTCATCGATTGTTGACGCACTGGCGCGCGCCGTCTGAACAGGTAAACTCGGGGGGTCATGAGCCGAAAGCCAAAAACACCGTTGCGAAAAGGATGGACCACCGGCGCTTGCGCGGCAGGTGCGGCGCGCGCTGCCTTTGAGGGGCTTGAGACGGGCGAATTTCCCGATCCCGTAGCCGTACGTCTGCCAAAAGGCGAGCGGCCACTGTTTGCTCTTGCGGAAAAGCATCTCGCCGAGGGTGTAGCTACAGCGGGCATCGTCAAGGACGCAGGCGACGATCCAGATGTCACGCACGGCGTCACCGTTCTCGCGACCATTCAACGGAGCGGCGAGGGCAGCGGCGTTGCGTTTCGCGCTGGTGATGGTGTGGGTACTATAACCAAGCCTGGATTGCCGCTGGCGGTTGGCGAGCCAGCCATTAACCCGGGTCCGCGCCAGATGATTGCCGACGCCCTTGCCGACGCCGCCGAAGCGCTTGACGTGACGGCCGACTTGAACGTCACCATAGCTATCCCAGGAGGCGCGGAGATTGCTGAACGAACCTGGAATCCGCGGCTTGGTATTGCCGGGGGCTTGTCCATCCTCGGCACCACCGGAATTGTACACCCCTACTCCTGTAGTGCCTGGATTCATTCGATTCATCAGGGTATTGACGTGGCGCGGGCGACGGGCGTCAATCATGTTGCTGGCGTCACCGGAAAGACTTCGGAGTCGGCGATTGCCAATTTATTCGAGCTCGACGAAGGATCGCTCATAGACATGGGTGACTTTGTCGGAGGCATGCTCAAGCATCTTCGCCGAAACCCGGTCGAGCGCCTGACGATCGGTGGCGGTTTCGCCAAAATGGTTAAGCTTGCTCAAGGAAATCTGGACCTACATTCCGCACGCAGCCAGGTCGACTTTACGGTGCTCGCGGAGTGGGTTTCAGAACTGGGAGCGGGGTCTGAAATAGCGACCGAGGCGGCACAGGCCAATACAGCGGCACAGGTTCTGACCCTCGCGCAAGAACTTGGTATTGCCGATTTGGTGGCGCGACGCGCGCGTGCGGTTGCCCTGGCAACACTTTCGGGCCAGACCGCCATTGACGTTGTGATCGTCGACCGAACTGGCGGAGTGGTTGGCCGTGCCGACGCATAGTCCGGTCACTCAAGCCGTCGAGACTGGCACCGGTCGCCGGCTGCTTGTCCTCGGTGGTACCGGGGAGGCGACGCGATTGGTCACATTGGCAACAGACCGCTTCGGCGAATGCCTTCAGATTACAACCTCGCTCGCCGGCCGAACTCGTCATCCTGCACCGCTTCCGTGTGCCGTCAGGATTGGTGGGTTTGGCGGTGCGGCAGGTCTCGCCCAGTGGATTTCGGAGAATCGAATCGATTTGGTTGTCGACGCGACTCACCCTTTCTCCTCGATCATGTCAGAGAACGTGCGCTCGGCCTGCGAGACAACCGGGAAAGCGCGGCTCGTTTTGGGAAGAGCGCCATGGACGCCAAGCGATGGAGATCGCTGGTATCCGGTTTCCGACGCCGATGCAGCATCGCAACTCGTTCCAGAGGTCGGTCGGCGTCCGTTTCTCACGGTCGGCGAGCGCGATCTTGCATGCTTCGCTGCCTTGGGTTCTATACGGGTGGTCGTGCGGTTGATCGATTTACCGGATCGTCCATTACCGATTCAAAACTGCACGGTCATACGCGGCCGTGGCCCGTTTACACTCGACGCCGAGCGGCGTCTTCTCGCACAACATGAGATCGATGTTGTTGTCGCAAAAAACAGCGGCGGCTCTGCGACCTATGCCAAAATTTCTGCCGCGCGTGACTCGAAAATCCCGGTTATAATGATTAAACGTCCGTCGCAGACTGCGGGCGAACGGGTTGAAACCCCCGAGCATGCCGTGTCATGGATCGAAAAACGTCTGAGATAACGATCATTGCCTCACGAAAGGCAACGGGTATCTGGGCGATTCTCGCACTCGCCGTCACCGTGCTCATCCCATTCGTCGCAACTCCGCAAACCACGCTTAATGCCGGCGACCCTGTCACAAATTCCGTTCGTGAAGGTGACGTCCAGGCTGTCAGAGATCTTGTGGTTCGCAATGCAGGGCTTAATGTCGCAGACCCGGATGGTCGTACACCGTTGATCCTCGCGACAATTGCCGGTCGCCTGGACATCGTCGAAGTATTACTAGAGGCAAGGGCACGCAGCGAGCTCAAGGACGGCCTGGGAAACACCGCGCTGCACTGGGCTGCGGTAAATGGCGATCTCGAGATTGCCGATTTACTGATCGAAGCTGGCGTGCAAGTCGATGAACGGAACAAGCAGGGTTTGACGCCCATGATGCTGGCAGCCAAGGGAGGCGACGTCGGTGTGGTCGAATTGCTGCTGGAACACGGTGGAGACATCGGCCTGACCGACTATACGGGGCGGGACGCGACGGGCTGGGCTCGCCAATCGCGGCAGCCCGCGCTAATCAGGCTGTTGGAACAGGCGTCGGGTGACTAGCTTAGCGACGAATCCTTGCGTGGCCGCAGCACGTGGTGGTGATCAGCAGCATAGAGACGACTGTCGCTGAAGCCGCCTGCATCCAACGCCTGCCCTACGAGGATGAGCGCGGTGCGTGTAATGCCTTGTTTCTTCACCTTGTCGCGGATGTCGTCCAAAGTACCCCAAATCAACTGTTCATCGGGCCAACTAACGCGGTAGGCGACAACCACAGGGCACGCACCCCCATAATGCGGTTCCAACTCGCGGACGACTTTTGCCAGATTGTTGATCGAGAGATGGATCGCCATAGTAGCGCCCGTGCCACCGAGGGCTTTCAGCGTTTCCCCATCGGGCATCGCCGACGCGCGCACCGAGGTGCGCGTCAGGATGATAGTCTGGCTTATTTCAGGAATCGTCAGCTCCCGCTTGAGGGCCGCCGCCGCCGCCGCAAACGCCGGTACACCCGGTGTTACGTCGTAGGATATTCCTAGATCATCGAGTCGCCGCATCTGTTCGGCAATCGCGCCGTAAAGTGAGGGGTCGCCCGAATGAACACGTGCGACGTCCTGGTTCTGCGCGTGCGCCTTGGCGATCCCGTCGATAATTTCGTCCAGCGTCATCGGTGCCGTATCGAGCACAACGGCGTCATCGTCGGCTTCCTCGATTAACGCGCGCGGGACCAATGATCCAGCGTAAAGCACAACCGCAGCACGGCGAATAATCTCAAGGCCGCGGACAGTAATCAAATCTGGGGCGCCGGGTCCTGCGCCGACAAAATGGACAGTCAACTGGACGCTCCTTTTTGGCTTGCTTGGTCGGCCCCGGCTCCGGCCTCGGCGCGCGCGTTGGCATATCCGCGTGGCGTATAGGTCCACAACCTTCCGCCCTGACGAATCGACTTAGTGTGGCTGGAGCCGATCAACACCAAGGTTGTCATGTCGACCTGCTCGGTATCGAATTCCCGAAGCGTCGTCACGACCACTGCCTCATCTTCACGGCTGATATTCCGGGCAATGACAACTGGCGTATCAGCGGGCCGGGCCGCCGCCAGGATGTCGCGCGCCGCGCTGAGGAGTCGGCGTCTTCGCACACTTTGGGGGTTATACAGCGCGACCACGAAGTCGCCCCGCGCCGCAGCCTCGAGGCGCTTTAGTATCGTTGCTTCGGGCGTCAGAAGGTCGGAGAGTGAGATGGCGCAGAAATCGTGGCCGAGTGGCGCCCCAACGCGTGCCGCCGCCGCTTGCAGCGCAGAGATACCCGGGACGACGGTTATGGCGATCCGGCTCCAACCGTCGTCGTCCGCCTGATCTATGAGTTCGAAGACAAGCGACGCCAAGGCGTAGATTCCGGCATCGCCGGACGAGACCAACGCAACGCGCTTACCCGTGGCCGCAAGTTCTAGCGCCAGACTGGTCCGCTTGGCCTCCTCGCCCAATTTGCTGTCGTATTGTTTCTTGCCAGAAATCTCACCTGCGATCTGATCGAGATAGAGTTGGTAGCCGATGACGATGTCGGCCGCGCGAAGCTCGTGCGTGGCCTCCGGTGATCGCCACGTTTTGCTTCCGGGCCCGATCCCGATGACCGCAAGACGTCCATTTTGTGCAGCCGCGAATTTGGCCGGGTCAATCGGTGATTTCGCACGTGCAACCGCACATGTAGCGCGCTTGGAGCGGACTTTCGACACGATCAATTCGCCGTCGATACCGGCCGCTGCGAGGGCGGCGCCCTCGGCAACGCCGTGGCAGCCAACCTCACGGAAGACGATGTCCGAAGGCGTCTTAAGGCGCGGTGCCTCCGCCTCGAGCTCGGCGGCAGAATAAAATCGCAACGGCATACCCAGCCGGACGGAAACTTCCTGAACGGCCGGCTCGTCGGCTTTGAGATCAATCGACGAAACGCCAGCAACCGAACCCTGGGCCAGTCCTGCATCAGCCAGCGTCGATCTCACCAGCGCGACTAGCTCCTCAGGCTCGACATCTCGCTCACAGCCGACGCCGAGCATTAGAACGGGTGGATTTAACACCAGCGTACGCGCGTCCGTTGCATGGCGGCGATCGGTGACCAGCACCCGCCACTTACCCTCCGCGCTGAAGGGTATATCGCTCAGCCAACTGGCCTCGCAGGTTTCGCACTCGAGGACCACGTCTTCGCCCGCAAGTAGTGATGCGGTTACCGGCTTTACGAGCTCCGGGTTGTCTATCCGCCAGCCAGTTGGCAAGTCGTCGAATGCGACACCGATGCGAACGTCGCTGGTCGTTGTAATCGCCGCCGTACCACCGGTAGCGGCTGCTATCTCGCGTGCTAGGGCGTTTGCGCCGTGGTGTCCGCCAAGCAGCGGGACGGCGACACTTCCGTCTTCCGCTACGGCGATGACAGCGGGCTCACGCTGCTTGTCGCTGAGGAGCGGCGCGAGTGTCCGTACCAGGATGCCGGACGCACAAATTCCAACGATCGTCGTGTTCTCTTGAAACAGAGTTCGAAGATGGTCCGCGGTGTCGCTAAAACTCTCGTCTGCACCGGCCACTCGTTTGGCCAATCCGTGGATGCGTCCGCCGCTAAGCGTTGCCTGAAGTTTCCGCGCAAGCGGCATACCCTCTTCCGTGAGCAAGACGATGGCGATCGTCATTGCCATGCCGCACCGCGTTTATGAATCAGGACGATCGAGAAGTAGGGCGCGCGATCTTCTGGCACATCTGCAAGCGACATCGTTTGCTGTCGGTCCATCGTCGCGTACTCGACATAATGGGCGGCGTTCATCAAGCCGAGGCGATCGAGCACGCGGCGGAGCTTGGCAAAATGCCGTCCGATCTTTATGACCGCCGCTGCGTCGCACTCAGCGATGCGTCGCTCGAGTTCGTTCTCTTCCAGTGGCGCCGGCACCACGGTCAACGTGTCGTTCTTGGCGGCTAGGGGTTTGCGTAGGACCGAGGCGGCGGCGGTCAACGATGTGACGCCCGGGATCACTTCAACGGAAACGCTATCCGCCATACGCCCGAATAAGTACATAAACGAGCCGTAAAAGAACGGATCGCCTTCGCAGATCACAGCAACATCACGCCCCTCCACCAAGTGACCGGTAATCTGCACAACCGCCTCGTCATATACGGCATCCAGCGGGAAGCGCCCTTGCTCGATGGGCATGCGAATCGGAATTTCGATCTGACCGTCTTTCATGTGTGGCGCTGCGATGGCGCGGGCCAGACTGTCGCCGTCCAGCGGTGCCGGCCACGCCACGACGGGTGCTGATTTGAGGATTCGCAACGCCTTGAGCGTGATCAACTCTGGATCGCCAGGACCGACGCCGACGCCGTAAAGGGTGCCCATATCTTCACTCACGGTTTGACAGCACTCCATTGGGTAACCGGCGTTTTTGCGCGCCAAGCATGAAAACGACCCTGCGGTTCGAGGTGGCTTATCGCGTGCCGCGTCAATGTACCGCCGAGGGAGGTCTGTCGACGTGCGAGTTCGGCTTCACCTTCAACCGTCACGGCGTTGGCAACGATTCGGCCACCGTCTACAAGCGCCTCCCAGCAAGCGTCTACTAGACCGGGGTTGGAGAGGCCACCACCGATGAACACGGCATTGGGCGTCGCGACTCCATTAAACGCGGCTGGCGCCGCAGCCGGCACGATGTCGAGGTTAGGCACGCCTAGCCGCTCAGCATTGCGGGCGATAACAGCCACGCGGTCCTGGTTGTGCTCGAAGGCAGTTGCCTGTCCACCCGCGCGCATCCACTCGATCGCGACGGAGCCTGCGCCGGCGCCGACATCCCATAAATTTTGTCGGGGTTGTGGCGATAGAACTGCCAGGGTCGACGCTCTGACTTCGCGTTTCGTCAGCTGACCGTCATGCTCATAGGCATCGTCAGGCAGGCCGGCGAGACGTGAAAGCACAACCGCGTTGTGTGCCGGGCGGCACTCGACGGCTATCGTGTTGAGATCGGCGCAGCGAGCGGTCGCCCAATTCTCTGCGCTCGCCTCGTGAACGGCTTCCTCCGATCCACCCATATGTTCGAAGACCGTGAGCCGGCTCGGGCCGTAACCACGCTCCACCAGGGCCGCGGCGATAGCGGACGGTGTATCACCGTTCTCGCTCAACAGGAGGAGCTTTGCCGCTGGGCAGATATGCAGATTGATGAGCGACAAAGGGCGACCATGGACACTCAGACAGCTCACGTCGGTGAGCGGCCAACCCATCCGCGATGCGGCAAGGGAAAACGCGCCCGGTGCCGGAATGATGGTCAGCGCCTCGCGACCGAAGGCCTGCGTCAGGGTTACGCCGACGCCGAACCACATCGGGTCGCCGGTGGCGAGCACAATGACGCGTCGGCCGGCATGAGTGCCAATTTCGGCTAGGGATTTACTCAACGGACAGCCCCAGGCAAGCCGTTCCCCGGCATGGCATTGCGGCACCATTTCCAAATGCCGTCGACCGCCAACGATGACCTCGGCCGTTTCGATCAGGGTCCGTGCGACGAGCGAGAGCGCATCGAGCCCGTCATCGCCGATTCCGATGACGGTCAACCAGTTGCCGGCAGTCATGACTAGCGGTCCGAGCCCGGCGCGGGGCCGCAGAGCGCATTGACTGCTGCCGCGGCCATCGCGCTGCCACCGAGCCTTCCATTCAGCGTAATGAAGGGCACCCCGTGATCGCCTTCGGCAAGCGCCTGTTTGGCTTCTGCGGCGCCGACGAAGCCAACCGGAAAGCCAAGGATTAGGGCTGGCCGAGGCCATCCTGCGGCGAGTCCCTCGAGAAGTTTGAAAAGTGCTGTTGGCGCGTTACCGATCGCGATGACTGCGCCCCCTAACCACGGCTGCCAGAGCGTTACCGCGGCAGCGGCTCGAGTCGTGTGCAGACGGCCGGCGATGCCGGCGACGGTACCGAGTCCTAACGTACACATGACCTGTGTCCCCTCCGGCAGGCGCGCCTGCGTAATTCCGGCAACGACCATCTGCCCGTCTGCCAGAATCATCCCATCTTGCGCTAGTGCCGCCCGTCCGATGGCGGCGGCGCCAGGCGTCCACGCAAGATCATCGATGAGCGCGGGCATCGCGGTCGCGTGCACGAGACGCTCAGCGATGCCCGTAATGTCATCATCGAGCCGTTCCCGGTTGATCGTGTCGCGAACGATGGCGTAAGAGTGACGATAGATTTCGTCCGGATCTGCGAGATAGCTGCTCGGTTGTTTGTTCATATGACTTGCTGCTAGGTGATGCCGAGAATCCAAGCTTCTTCTTGCTCGACGACGGTTTTCTGTGATGCGGACAATC
The DNA here is from genome assembly GCA_963664465.2 of Alphaproteobacteria bacterium. Lineage (GTDB taxonomy): Bacteria > Pseudomonadota > Alphaproteobacteria > UBA8366 > CAVOAK01 > CAVOAK01. The sequence continues at coordinate 633,087 of CAXXSU010000002.1, forward strand.
CTTTTGCGCCACTGAACAAAGCACCGAGTTGGCCGTTATCGTCGAGGTCTGCAAAGTAGCGCGCGGCGGCCACAACTTGGCCTGCGTCTTTGGGTTTCCCGGAAATTACCATCGGCTTGATAAACGATGGATAGACTTCGGCCAAAACAATCTGTGGCCGGGCGTCATAGGCGAGGCCTGTCTCGAAAGGCCAAATATGGGTAACCAATGCCAAGCGTGGGTCGCAGCGTAGTTGCCAGACCCGCGGAATTCCAGTGAGGGTCTGACTGCCGACCGATCCCGCTCCCGCCAACTGCCACACGGAACTGGTGGTGCGACCTCGGGTGTCGCAGAGCCGCCACTCCGCGAGGTCCTTGAAACTGTGGGGCCGGCGACCGCGACGCCGCAGATATTGGCGTTCTTCCTCGCGGACATTGCCCCAAAAGGGAAACGGTCCATCATCGAGCAGCCTGTTGAGATTCTCGGCGACATCAAATCGATTGCTGCGATTCTGAGCGTCGTCGACGATCTGGTCGGCGAGGAATTGCCACATGTAACGCCACGGCAGGCCTGGAAATCCGAGGCGTCGGGCGGTTCCGTCAGGGTATCCGAACGGGAAATCAAAGCCGACGAGCGCACGCTGACCCGCGTCGACCAGCCGGGCAAGAACGTGCCCGAGCGATTCGATCGCGCCGGTGCGGGTCGGCGGGTTGTTGAGCGCCTGGCGTCTGAGGCGGTGGCCGTGACGCTGGTACACGGCATACCAAATGCTGTCGCGACCGGTCGTGGGCGTGTTCGCGGCGCTCCAGTCGACGACAATGTAGGCGTCAAATAGCGGCATCGCCGCACGGCCTCAGCCATCGTTTTGGCCGCTCACCTTCATGCTGCGAGGGCCATGTGGGTGATCGGCATGTGGATGCGGGTGGTGATGGCTGTGCGAATGTTCGTGGCCGTCTCCGTGTTCATGGCTATGTGCTAGGCCAGTGCCGATTCCCTCGACATGGTGGTGATGACTCTGCTGTGCCATCCCGACCTCGTCCTCAAAGCCAAGGATCTGCTCGCGATATTTGCAGAGCTTGCAGTTCATCAAGTTCTCGCTCTCGAAAACTTCGCTGAATCTGTCGGCAAATGTGTCAATTAGCAGGGGGTGATCGTTGAAGTATGACGCCTTTATGAATTCAATTTCCGGATACCGGGCGGCGACCATATCGGTGTAGTGGTAAATGCGCTTCACGAGTACGCCGGTGAAGAGAAAATACGGAAAGACGACAATCCGCCGGTAGCCGAGTTTCGCCGCGTGCTCCAAACCCGGCTCGACAAGCGGGAAGGTCACCCCGGAATATGCCGTCTCGGCCCAGCCGAGTCCCAGACCCTCCCACAACATGCGGGTAATCTTTGAGACGTTAGAGTTGGCATCCGCGTCCGACGCGCCGCGTCCGACGACGACCAGCAGTGTCTCCTCCAGCGGTACGGCCGAATCAGCAGCTGACAACGCGTCGCGAATGCGCTCGCCGGCCGCACGAATGAGCTTGGCGTCGAGGCCAAGTTCGCGGGCGTAGTCGATCTGCACATCACCATGTTCCGCTTGGTATCTGTTCAGCACCGAGGGGATGTCGTTTTTTGCGTGCCCTGCCGCAAACAGCATGCCGGGTAGTGCGACGATGTGCCGCGCGCCGCGTTCACGCAATGCGTCAAGACCCGTGCGGATGACAGGAGTTGCGAACTCAAGAAATCCGTAGTCGATATCGTGGCCCGCCAGACGTTCGCGGAGTCCTTTCGCAATGGCTTCGAACTCGCTGATCGCCTCCGGGTCCCGGCTGCCGTGGCCACAGACCATTATCGCTGGCTCGTCGGTCATATTGTCTTGTCTCCTGATCCATCCGTCCGATGAATTGGCGGGCCGGAGAGGGGTTGTAGCAAGTGCGTGCGGGCCGGTCAGTTCTTTTCGCCCCACTCTCTCGGCAACGTCTTTGCGGGTGGCGATTGACGGCGGGTTACCGCCCCGGTCATGCTCCGTATCATGTTTGCGCCGATAATCAGCAGTGGCTTTGTCGTCGACACGACCGTTATCGCCGTTATTGCCCTGCTGGCCGACGGAATCGTCGGAGATATGAACTGGCTGTTTTCCCGAATATCCCACCCGGTCGCATTATTCGGTCGGTTGATCGGCTTCCTCGATCTCCGGCTCAATCGTAACGACCGCAGCGAAATAAATCGTCTCGTTCGCGGCCTTATCGTGACGTTGTTTATTGTTGCTCTTGCCGCGGCTATCGGCTGGCTGTTGTCCTGGCTGGCCAGGGCGGACCGGTTCGCCTGGCCGCTCGAAGCCGTGACGGTGGTCCTCTTTCTGGCCCAGCGTAGCCTATATGACCATGTGCTGGCGGTCGCACGAGCGCTCGGCAAAGGCGGGCTTGAGCAGGGTCGTGCGGCGGTTCGGCATATCGTCGGCCGGGATCCGGCGACACTGGACCGTCATGGCGTCGCTCGAGCGTCGGTCGAGTCGCTTGCCGAGAATTTCGCCGATGGGGTCGTGGCACCGATTTTCTGGTATCTGGTCTTAGGTCTCCCTGGCATGCTGGCTTATAAAGCGGTCAACACGCTCGACAGCATGATCGGTTATCGCTCGCCAAAATACGCGAGTTTTGGCCTTGTTGCGGCGAGACTCGATGATGCGGTGAATTGGATACCGGCGCGCATCGCCGGGCTGTTGATCGCATTTGCTGCAGTGTTTGCGCCGACCGCGAACCCTGCGCGGGCCACGAGGGTCGTGTGGCGGGACGCACATAAGCACCCCTCGATCAATGCAGGATGGCCGGAAGGGGCAATGGCGGGCGCTTTGGATCTTTCACTTGGCGGACCCCGGGACTATTCCGGCGGCGTGCGCGAATCAGTTTGGATTGGCACTGGTAATCCCAGGGTCGGAATCGAAGATATTCGCCGAGCGCTGTTGCTCTTTGGCATCGCTTGCCTGCTGAATGGCCTGGTCGTCGCCTGTCTTGCGGTACTACGCTTGGTCTAGCGTTCAATCGCAGCCAGCAGCGCGTCGAGATCCATTTGCGTGTCGATATGCCGGGCCAGAGAATCCAGCGCCGCGTCAACGCGTGCTTCATAGGCATCGCCAAAGTGCCGGCCCTGACGTAGACCCTCTAGAAATCTGTGGCGGAATTCGTCGCTGGCAAAAAGGCCGTGGACGTAGCATCCCATGGTTCGACCGTCCACCGAGACAGCACCGTCCGGACGCCCACCTTCCAAACGCAGCAGCGGACGGGTTAGGGCATCGCCAGTGGTGACTCCCATATGCATTTCGTAGCCGCGCACGTTTGCGCCACTTGCAATGTGTACACCCTGGACTTCGCCGAGCGTCTTGTTGGCGGAGATCTCCGTGTCGATCTCGAGCAGGCCAAGACCGGAAATCGGCCCTGACGCGGTCCCTTCTCTGCCCGCCGGATCGGCAATGGTTTGTCCCAACATTTGGAATCCGGCACACAGGCCAAGGACCAGTCCGCCGCGTCGCGAATGCGCGAGAATGTCGATGTCCCAGCCTTGGGCGCGTATGGCATTCAAGTCGTCGAGTGTCGACTTGGATCCTGGAAGAATTACGAGATCGGTGTCTGCCGGCAGAGTTTCGCCCGGTTGGATGAAGCGGACGTCGACATCGTGCTCGGCGTTGAGCGGATCGAGGTCGTCGAAGTTGGCAATGCGGGGAAGTCGTGGAACCGCGACGCGAATTGCGTCAGCGGTCGCAGCGCTTTCAGGGGGCCGCTCCAAAGCAACGGCGTCCTCCGAGGGCAGCGCTCGGGCATCTTCGAACCAGGGAATGACCCCCCAACACGGAAATCCGGTGCGGGCTTCGATCTCACCCAGCGCCGGCTGCAGAAGCGAGAGGTCGCCGCGAAACTTGTTGATGAGAAATCCGATTACTAACGCGCGTTCGTCTTCATCCAGAAGCTCGTATGTGCCGACAAGGCTCGCGATTGCTCCGCCGCGATCAATGTCTGCGACGAGCAGCACTGGCACATTGGCAGCAAGCGCGAAGCCCATGTTGGCGATGTCGCCCACTCGAAGGTTGATCTCCGCAGGGCTGCCGGCTCCTTCCGCGAGAACAAGGTCAGATTCGTCCTTCATTCGCTCGAAACTGGCCAACACGGTTTTCATGAGCTCCGGTTTCAGTTCGTGGTAATCGCGTGCGTTCGCATTGCCGAATACCCGTCCCTCGACGATCACCTGAGCTCCTTGGTCGGATTGCGGCTTCAGGAGAATAGGATTCATGTGAACGGAGGCTGGAACACCGCAAGCGCGTGCCTGTAGTGCTTGGGCTCGGCCAATCTCGCCGCCCTCCATCGTCACGGCTGCGTTATTCGACATGTTTTGCGGTTTAAATGGGCGCACCGCGAGGCCTCGCACGGTGTAGGCGCGGGCCAGTCCAGCAACCAACATTGATTTGCCAACGTCGGATCCCGTGCCTTGCAGCATCAGGGCCTTTGCCGATCCGGTCATTGCATTAGGGCCGCCGCGCCCTCAGGCGCCGACGATGGGGTGTCTGCGCACCGCACGTCCGCAGAGTCGGCTAGTTGCTGATGGCTGCCAGCGAATTTCGTAAAGCGTCGGCCTGAGGATTTCCATAGCGGCCCTCAAGGACGATGCCGCGGGGCGTTGCGGCCGCATCCTTATAGTAACCCTGGTTCCAGTCGTTGCGTTTGGCGACGACGGCACCTTCGATGCTGCCACCGATAAACGCGCCCTTCGCAATCGAGTAGGAAATGATGTCGGTTCCAAGGCTGCCAGCTGTCGCGGCCTCCATGCCAACCCCGATCGGACCCACGGCCGCATTGATCTCGCCGCCGACCTTGACCTGGCGGTCAAGAATCGATGTTAGCCCTTTGTCGGTGAGAACGATGAGTAGAAGTTCGGACGCCTGTGCGCCAAACTGCAAGCCGATACTTGCTGCGCCCATCGTGAAGAAGGCGGGGTAACTCCACTCGCCTGAGGCTGCCCGGGCAAGCAGAACGCCGCTTCCACCTTCGCCGCCGATAAAAAACCCACCCTTGAGGAGTGATGGAATGACAAGTACCGCCTTGGCTTCGCCCAGGTATTTGTGGACGTTGGTGCCAAATTCGGAATGGGCAGCGAGCTTTTCGATCGTGAAGCGCGCCTTCTCGACCAATTCCTCCTGCTCGCTAGCCGCCATCGCCGGCCTCGCCGCAACGATAAATACAACGACCAAGAAGATGCCAAATTTCTTCAATTTTTGTGCGCCCCTTCTTAGGAACATTCCGGCACAGTCACGCAGGCGGAAGCCGTTAATACTCAATCCCGACCTGCGCCTTAATTCCACTGCGGAAGGGATGCTTTACCTGTGCCATCTCGGTCACCAAGTCTGCAATCTCCAGGAGCGGCTCCTTTGCGTTGCGGCCGGTAACCACGACGTGCAGGTCCTTCCGTTTTTTGCTCAATACGTCTACCACATCATCTAGGGGTAAGTACTCGTAACGCAACACTATATTTAGTTCGTCGAGGATCACCATTTTGTAAGACGTGTCGTTCATCATCGTCATAGCCATATCCCAGGCCGCGTGAGCGGCGTCGATGTCGCGCTGACGATCTTGTGTATCCCAAGTGAATCCTTCCCCCATCGCCTTAATGGTACAGAGCTCAGGGAATCGCTCCAAGACATCGCGTTCGCCGGTTTTCCAGACGCCTTTTACAAACTGGACAATACCGACCCGCATGCCATTGCCGATCGCGCGGATTGCGAGCCCCATCGCGGCAGTGGATTTGCCTTTTCCCTTGCCGGTATGAACGATTATCAGGCCTTTCTCCTCGGTCTTGGTGGCCAGGATCTTATCCCGCGCCGCTTTCTTATTTGCCATCTTCTCGGCGTGGCGCTGGTTGATCTCCTCTTGTGTCATGCCGGCGGTTTTCACAGGACTGTCTCCCCTTCGATCAGCGAGGGCGAAGCCTCGTTGGCTAGCGTTTCGAGCATACGGTAGCTTAAATTTGAGCGCGGACGCCACAACTCCCGGTCCTGTGCTTCCTTGAGCCGCGCCGCCATTTCGGCCAGCGCCGCAGGATTGTGCTTCTCGAAGAACTGACGCACCTCATCGTCCATTACGTAGGCATCGAACACGGCATCGAAATGATGATCGGAAACACATTGGGCAGTAGCGGCGAAGGCGAACAGATAATCGACCGTCGCCGCCATTTCGAATGCGCCCTTGTAGCCATGCCGCATCACTCCGCTGATCCATTTTGGGTTGACGACACGGGCGCGAACCACGCGGGCAACCTCGTCCTCTAGTGTACGGATCTTCGGTCGAAACGGCAGCGAGTGGTCGTTGTGATAGACGGTCGGCTGTTGCCCGGAAAGAACGCGAACCGTGGCCGTCATGCCGCCCTCGAATTGGTAATAGTCGTCGGAATCGAGTAGATCGTGCTCGCGATTGTCTTGATTTTGGACGACGGCGTCGACGCTGCGAAGCCGCGACTCGAAGTGGCTGTGGGCTGGCTCACCTTCCTGCCCGGCTCCATATACATATCCGCCCCATGCGACGTAGGCGCGTGCGAGGTCCGCGTCGCTCTCCCAGCCGTGTTCGTCGATCAGCGCCTGCAAACCTGCGCCATAGGCGCCGGGCTGTGAGCCAAATACCCGCGAGGCGGCCTTTAGGAGAGCCGCGTCATGATCCGCACCGCTCTCGACCATACGTTCCGCTTCCGCAGCAACTCGGTGCGCGAGCGGGTTGTCCCGCTCGTCTTCGTCGAGGGTCGCGATGTCGCGAACCGCAGAATCGAACAGATCGATCAGGTTGGCGAAGGCGTCGCGAAAGAAGCCGGAAATACGGAGCGTAACGTCAACACGTGGCCGATCGAGTATGTCGAGTGGGAGTATCTCATATCCGGTTACCCGCCGAGAGGCGGCGTCCCAGGTCGGTCTAGCGCCAATCAGCGCCAATGCCTGCGCGATGTCGTCGCCGCCGGTTCGCATGTTTGAGGTGCCCCAAGCGCTTATTGCCAGGCTGGTGGGCCAATGACCGTTGTCCTGAGCGTATCGCTCCACCAGCAATTGTGCGGACTTCCAACCGAGCTGCCAGGCAGCCGGCGTCGGTAGCACGCGCGTATCGACCGAGTAAAAATTTCGTCCGGTCGGCAACACATCGGGCCGGCCGCGTGTCGGTGCGCCAGATGGGCCCGGTGTGACGAAGTGACCGTCGAGGCCTGCCAGAAGACCGTCGACTTCGCCACCTGCACAAGCCGTGATCGACGGTCGCAATTGCTCGTCCACGGTCTGCATCACCGACATTGCCCGTGTAGCGTCTGCGGGCAGCGATGCGTCACCGAGGACGGTACTGCGGGCCAGCGCCTCGAGCCGTTCGACCGTATCACCGACGGTGCGCCAGACTCCATCGGACTCGTCATTGCTGATTTGAAGACAGTCCGGGCGCGGTCCGCTCCAAGGCTCGCTCATGACGCAGTCGAGCGGATCGAAGTCAAGGCTGAGGTCATCAGCCAATGCGCGAATCAAAGACGCATCGCCGTCACCCGAACCGCGTGGTGCCCGCGCCAGCGCGACCACTAGGTCGCCGAGCAGCTCCCCTTGCGGTGCCTCACCGAAAATATGCAAACCATCGCGAATCTGCATTTCCTTGATTTCGCACAGGAAGTTGTCGATTGCCGTCAGTGTTTCCGCTTCGCCCGCGTCGCTAGCGACGCCGCAATCCTTGTCGAGGCCAATCGATTGAGCGAGCTCCATTATCTGGCGGCCGAGCAATTTCAGGCGTCTCGGATCCACACCTGCTGCCTCGTAGTATTCATCGACGAGCTGCTCCAGGTCCTTGAGCGGTCCATAACTCTCCGCCCGAGTCATCGGCGGCGTCAGGTGGTCGATGATAACGGCCTGCGACCGCCGCTTTGCCTGAGTTCCCTCGCCGGGATCGTTGACGATGAACGGATAGAGATGTGGGGTCGGTCCAAAGACGGCCTCAGGGAAGCAAGCGTCCGATAGAGCAACCGCCTTGCCGGGCAGCCACTCGAGATTGCCGTGTTTGCCCATATGGATAATCGCATCGGCGCCAAAACTGCGGCGCACCCAGGCGTAAAATGCAAGATAGCCGTGCGGCGGCACGAGCGCTGGATCGTGGTAGCTCGATTGCGGATCGATATTGTAGCCTCGTGCCGGCTGCAGCCCGACCGTGACGTTGCCGAAACGGAGGGCGGAGATAGCAAATGCACCGCAATCGGTCCGCCCAGGAAGGAAAAACGGATCGGCTTCCGGGCGCCCCCAACGTGTCGAAATTTGATCCTGCACGGTCTTCGGAAGTGAGGCGAAATGTTCCTCGTAGTCGGCGAGCGAAAGTTTCTCTGTGACAATGCGCCCGCCCACCGCCGCGTTGGTTGGCCCATCTGTAATCCGCCGAACCAGCGTGTCGCCATCGTTGGGGATGTCGTCAACCTTGTAGCCAGCGTCTTGAAGCACGTGGAGTGTGGCCACGACGCTGGCGGGCGTGTCGAGTCCCACGCCGTTGCCGATGCGGCCATCCCGGTTCGGGTAGTTGGCCATGATTAGAGCGATTTGGCGTTCAGCACGGGGCGTTCGCCGCAGACGGCTCCATGCCGCGGCAAGCGCGGCGACGAAGTCGCAACGGTCGGCGACCGGCAAATACTCGACGATATCGCTCTGCGTCAGCGCATCGCGCTCGCGCCGTCCTTTAAACGATACGGCGCGTGAGAGGATGCGTCCGTCGACCTCGGGCAATGCCACGTTCATAGCAATGTCACGGGCACCAAGCCCCCGGGTTCCCGATCGCCAGCTCTCTTCGTTGCTGCCAGAGAAGACAAGCTGCAGAATTGGGCAGTCAGCCGCGCCAAACGGCGAGTCGGCAGGACCCGCCCCCGGTGCGGCAAGCGAGAAACCGGTTGCGTTGAGCACGACGTCGGGTGTGGCCGATTTGACCAACTCGCGGACCAGCGCGTCACCGAATGGATCCTTGAGGCTGGCGACGTAGATCGGGACGACGTTCAAGTCGCAACCCTGCAGACTTTCTAACAGTGCATCGATGACGCCGGTATTCCCTGCCTGCACGAGCGCGCGGTAGAAAGTCAGCATGACGGCTGGCCAATCGTCGCGCCACGGAAGATCCTGCAATCCTGGTTGTGAGAGGTTGGGCCAATAGAGCCCGGCGCGCAGAAGCTCGACAGGTTCCCTCCATAGCGCGTCGGCGCTGCTGGCATCGTTTTGTTCGATCAGCGTTGCGGCATAGCGCAGAAGGTTGACTGCGTTCTCCGGCCCACCATGGACGCAGTATTGCCAAATGCGGTGGGCCGGCAGCTGCGCGAGCGTAGAGAGCTCCCCCAGTTCGGCATCCGGCTGGTCGTCACCGGGGAGAAGCGCCAGTGCAATTCCGCTCTTGCGGCAGACAGCGGTCAGACGTTCGACACCGTAGGGCCAATACCCACGACCACCAAGCAAGCGGACAATGATGAGTTTTGCCTGACTCACAACGCTCTCGACATAGAGGTCAACGGACAGGTTGTGACCAAGTTGCATCAAGTTGACCAGTCGCAGGCTGGGCGCCGATGGATCCTCCGACAGTCGCCGATGCTGCGCCGCTGAGAGAGCGGCAATCTCGCTATCGGCAGCCGTCAGAAACACGACCTCGCCCGGTGTCTGGTCGAGGTCTACGGCTTCCGAGCCGTCGTCAACGGTGCCGGGCTGTGCGGCGAGAAGGTGCATGTCGTGCTGATCCCTATCCGGAGTCTCTTTTTTGCCTGCTCAGGCGACTTTACATGTAGAGACCGGCCAGTGTGTAGAGTTCACCGCCCATACCCAGTTTGAAGCGGGCGACGCCCGGCGCATCGTGGCTGTTGACGCCGCCGAGATCCAACCACGCAACGCCGCGGCGCTGCAACTCGCCGATTCCCTGCCAAAGGAGTAGATTGTGCGCATGGCGTTGTCGCCCGGCTTGGCTTGTCCACCCGGCGACATACGTGGCCGACGCGCCGTGACGTATCAACAATATCCCGGCAATCGGTTCGTCCGCTTCCATGGCGCGCAACACGACCCTGTTCTCGGTGCCGACGCTGTGCGCAAGCGTGCGCAGTAGCCTGGCGTTAGGCGCCGTGAACCGTCGACGTCGACGAAATGTGTCGTAGTTGTCGATCAGCCAAGACACCTGCTGCATGTTTTCAGTCGCGTCCACCGCCAACCTTTTCGCTTCTACGGTGCCGAGTGTGTTTCGCCACTTACCGTGAAGACGCGCGCGCAAGGCAGCAGGCGTCTGGCTCAAATCGATCCAGACCGAACTGTATCCGGTGATCATGCGCCGCAGTCCTGCGGCTCTCAACAATGTCTGGTTTTCCGGCTTGTCGATCGCCTCCGGCATCCAGACGACAATATCGCGCCGGCGCCGGCGCAGCCGTTCCACGATCAGCTCAAAAACCCGCAACTTCTCCGAATCTGTTATTTGCTGGGTGAGCCAAAGGGGTCCTCGCGTTACCTGGGACAACGATAGAATGCCCGCGAGCCTCTTTCGGACCACCTGGACGATCGAAATCGGCTGCCCGTCTTTTTGAGCAACGCCACGCAAGATCTGGTAACCCTTGAGCGCATGAACAGTCTCTCCGAAGCCCCAGGATTGCTGTAGCGACGATTTTCCGATAGCCGCGACCATCGTCTCCCAGGCGGCGCGGGGAGTGGTGTCCCATTCGAAGCCGATGTCGGCCGGGGACGCACCGTTGGCGGCAAATTCGGTCGCGCTCACCGTTATGATCCGCCAGGCATGTGGGTTATCCTCGCCGGATGCTGGGGAGATGGAAAAAACGCCAACTGATCCACGGTTTGGATGTTCCCGGACCGCGCATTACACGGACTGGCGTCCTGTATTTTCTGCTGTTCGTGTGCGCGCCCATCCTGGGCCTGGGCGTCACCCTCGATGCCATCTTCTTTCTGATTTTCAAATTTGGTTTCGGCGCATGCTACGGCGTGCTTTGCCTCCTATAGCAGCGCACCGTTCTATGCGGACACCTGAGCGCCGAGGGCAGCGGCAATTGCCTGGCTGTCGAGCCCGGCTTCGCCAATGATGACGAGCCGGGTTTTGCGATCTTCATCGGCCCGCCAATCACGGTCGAAGTAACGCTCAAACCGCGGGCCAACGCCTTGTATAACCTCACGGCGGTCGCGTCCCGGGCGATCGATGAAACCCTTGATTCGCAGGATCCCATGGGCCTGTACGATTTCGCCGAGTTGGGACTGCAATAGGTCGGCGTCCTCGATCGAACCGAGCTCCAACGTAAAACTGTCGAAATCATCATGATCATGCTCGCCATCAATTCCGTCATGATGCGATTTACGCGAGGTCAGGTCGGATTCGGCCTCTGCGCCCAGCCCCAACAATATTTCCGGCGAGATCTGGGCGTGCGCCGTGGATACGATCGAGACACCGCCACGAAGGTGGTCAGCAATGCTCTTGGACACCTGTTGGAGCGCTCCTTCATCTAACAAGTCGGTTTTGTTGAGGATCACCATGTCGGCACAGGCCAACTGATCCTCATAAACCTCCTCCAGCGGGGAGTCATGGTCGAGCGAGGGATCGCCGCCGCGCTGGGCCTCCACCGCTTCTGGGTCATCGGCAAACCGTCCTTCTTCGACGGCTGCAGCATCGATCACGGCAATGACGCCATCGACGGTCACCTTCGCCCTGATCTCTGGCCAATTGAACGCCTGCACGAGCGGCTTGGGCAACGCGAGGCCTGATGTTTCGATGAGAATGTGATCGGGCAATTTGTCACGCGCCAACAGCGTTTCCATCGCCGGCACAAAGTCGTCCGCGACGGTGCAGCAAATGCACCCGTTGGCGAGCTCGATCACATCATCTTCCTCGCAGCCCTCGATACCACATCCCAAAAGCAGTTCACGGTCGACGCCCAAGTCACCGAACTCATTTATCAAAAATGCCAGCCGACGGCCGCCGTTATTTTCGACGATGTGGCGAATTAGACTGGTCTTGCCGGCGCCGAGAAAGCCGGTGATGACCGTTGTGGGTATACGATGAGCCATTGTTGCTCCCTACAATTTATGGCGACTTTAGCGTGATCGCCAAGCCGGCCGCGATAAAGACCACGTAGTCTGCACCAAGGGCAAGCTGTTGATTGAGGCGGCCGGCATGGTCGCGAAACGTCCGCGCCAACGCATTGTCCGGCACGATGGAGAGACCAACTTCGTTCGACACCAATACCACCGGACCCACGAGGTCACGGAGGCTCTTCTCGAGCGCCACGAATTCGATCGCTATGTCACGCTCGTTCTGCATCAGATTGCTGAGCCAAAGCGTAAGGCAGTCGACGAGGATTGGCCGCGCGGGATCGGCATGCTCTTGAAGTGTTTCGGCTAACCGAAGGGGCTCTTCCACCGTGCGCCATCGCTTGTCGCGGCGCTCGCGGTGGTCGCGAATGCGCTCGGCCATTTCCGCGTCTCCGGCGGTCGCCGTCGCGAGATAGGTTGCGCCCTCCCATTCTTCGTCTGCCGGGCGCTCGATAAGCGATTCGGCCCAAGCGCTCTTGCCTGAGCGTGCGCCGCCAAGAACAAGCGTTACCGCGGGAAGGCTGGAAGCAAATGGTGGCATGACGGTGACCGCATCATGGAGATTGGCGAGGCGAAGCTACCAGACCAGTGCGAACAATACAGCCGTCTTCAAGACGGTCATGGTTGGCTAACTTAGACGCCGCAAAGACCCGAAATCGGCAATTGAACCGGTGACCCCGAGCGGTCTTCCGTTACGCGTGACGATATTGAAGATCGCGGTGCCGCCAGCGGCGATATTGAACGGCGATATGCATACTGTGTTTTCCTCCAGGGTCACTGTGCCGGGATCGATCGCCGCGGTGCGATGGGTTTCGCTAACAGTTGCTGCAAGCAGCGTCACCGAGGGCTCGAATGCAACCGTGATCGGCGATTCAAACTGCGCCGGCTCGAGCGGCTCGGTTCCCAAATTGAAAATACCCAACCGAATGAGTTGAACGTCGTCTGCCCGAGGCAGGTCGTCGAGTCCGGAAAATTTACTGCGCAGGTCCTTGGTGGCTTTTGGCAAGGGCTCCGCCAGCCACTCGTAGGCGACGTCGCGTTTCGGCCGCTCCAAAAGCGTCGGTCGCCGCCGTCGTCGGCGAAGCATGATCGCGAAGAGACAGAGAAGCGCCAGCAGGATGGCGAATGTCACGAAGTCGAGGCCGGGATTTTGCCACTGCATGGCGCGTTATCGGTTGGCAGGCGACGTCAAGGGGACGGCCTGTTTATCGTCACGACACGCCAGGCGATGCCTTCACCGTCGTCGTCGATGTGATCGAGGCGGGTCGTGGATAGCGTATCGACGCTGAGTGCAAGAACCGCCTCCGGATCGAGTCCCAACGCCAGTGCAACAGCGGCGCGAACGGTTCCACCGTGGGCGATTGCGACAATATCGCGCCCGGCATGCGCCGCCGTCATGCGGATCACCGCTGGGACCACGCGGGCAATCACATCTGCAAAACTTTCACCCTCCGGAGGTCTTTCAAATGCCGGTGACAGCCAATGCCGATGAGTCAGCTTGTCACGCAGTGTGTCGAATTCGTCGTAACGCATTCCCTGCCAGGTGCCGAAGCATTGTTCGCGAAATGCCGGTTCGATGATCGGCTCTGGAAGCTCAAGGCCGGCTTCAACGATGGCAGCGGCCGTTTGCTGCGTGCGCTTTAGGTCGCTGGTGGCCAGTACCGCGCTCTTGGGCAGGCTTTGTGCCAATGCGGCGAACGCGGACTCGTCGCTGCAGTCCGCCGCCAAATCCTGTTGTCCGTAAATTCGGCCTTTGTTGGCTGTAACGGGAGCATGCCGCACCCACCACCAGCGGGTTACGTTACTCGGCATGGCAACAACTCCTCTAAAATACGGCGGCGACGCCCAACATGACCAAGAGCTCAGCAGCCTGTTGGATGGCTCCCAGCAAGTCGCCGTTATAGCCACCGAGTTGCCGCCGCGCTAGGTGGCCGCCGACCCAGGCCGAGAACGCCGCCAATGCTAGTGCCAGAAGCCCGATCGTCGGCCCTAGGCAGACGAGCGATAGAATGCCGCCGGCAAGTGCAGCAACGGCAGCGGTATTTCGTGACGGCGAACCAGCCGCTGCGGCGACACCGGTCTCGCTTGCCAGCGGCAATCGCAGCATGAGCCACGGCAAGACTCCCCGCGACAGGCCTGCGGCGGCGATGAGCACCATCGCTACAGACCATGAATTCGCAAAACTGGCGAGGGCGCTGGCCTTCATCAGAATTGAAAAGATCAGCGCCAGCGTGCCAAAGGCACCTATGCGACTGTCGCGCATGATGGTCAGGCGTGTTTCAGGTGTCGTACCGCCTCCCAGGCCGTCGGCTGTATCAGCAAGCCCGTCTTCGTGGAGCGCACCGCTAGCCAGTATGACAGTGCCAAGCGCGATCAGCGCGGCCAAAAACGGCGGCAGGCCAATGGCGATAACGGCAGCAAATGCCGCGCCACCGATAGCGCCGAGCAACGCGCCTACGAATGGGAAGGCCCAGGCGGCGGTGGCCAGTCCGGTATGCGCTTCGCTATCCCGCCCGATCGGGATGCGCGTGAGAAATCGCGTCGCCGTGACGAAGTCACGATACCAGCTGGACGGCCCGCCAACTCCGCGGGGTTTGTCGGTTCTGTTGGACATTCCATTGACGGATTGCGTGCAGGGTCGCACTCCAATATTAAAGCAGTATGGCGGTGTGGCCAATGCGCCCTCCGCAGCCGCAGATGACCGGGAGGCAACGTGGCAGCTACGCACGCAACTGCTACTTTTGACGAATTTCGAAAGATCGTCGCCGATCTTCCGGGGCCCGATAAAAATTCGGCCGATCTCGCGCGCGAACGTGAAGGCCAGTTGACCAAGCCGCCTGGCGCACTTGGGCGGCTCGAGCCGCTGGCTGAATGGTTGGCTGCTTGGCAAGGCCGCCATCCCGCTCGAATCGATCGCGCGCGCGTCGCTGTGTTTGCTGGAAACCACGGTGTGGCTGAGCGTGGGGTATCCGCCTTCCCGTCGGCGGTAACCGCCCAGATGGTTGCGAACTTTCAGGCCGGCGGCGCAGCGGTGAACCAACTTTGCGCGCTGATGGACGCGGAGCTCAAAGTGTACGAAATGTCGCTTGACCAGCCGACCCGCGATTTTTCATCCGAGCCGGCGATGAGCGAAGAGGAATGCGCGCGCTCGATCGCCTACGGCATGACGGCCGTAGAGGATGGAATCGATGTGATCTGCCTCGGCGAGATGGGAATCGCCAATACGACCAGTGCCGCCGCCATATGCCTTGCACTGTTCGGTGGTGCGGCGGAAGATTGGACCGGACCCGGAACCGGGGTCGCTGGCGCTCAGCTCGAATTGAAAACGCGTGTCGTCGCAGAGGCGGTAAAGCTGCATGCGTCGGCGTTGGAAGATCCATTCGAAATACTGCGCCATCTTGGGGGTCATGAAGTTGCCGCCATCGTGGGTGCAGTAATCGCCGCGCGCAAGGCGCGTGTCCCGGTCATTCTTGACGGATATGCCACCACGGCGGCCGCAGCGCTGGTCCACAAGTTCGGGGACGGCATGCTCGATCATGTCGTCGTTGGCCACTTGTCGGCTGAACCGGCGCACGTGCGTCTGCTCGAGTTGATCGACAAACAGCCGCTGCTCAATCTTGGTATGCGCTTGGGCGAGGCGTCGGGTGCGGTGCTTGCGCTTGCGTTACTACGTTCCGCGGCGGTCTGTCATTCTGGCATGGCGACATTTGCGGAAGCCGGCGTCAGCGACAAATCCTAACGCCAAATTACTCACCGATTTGCAGTAAGAGCCCGCGCTGCCGGGCAACGCGGAAGGAATAAAGAAACGCGATCAAGCCCAGGACCAGATAGATCGCGTTCAGTGCCATCGATTGCACCAGCAGTTCGCCACGAAACGAGGTCTCGAAAAGCACGGCACGCATGCCCTCGAATACGTAGGCTGGCGGCATCATCCAGGCGATGGCCTGAAGCCAGCCGGGGAGCACTGAGACGGGATAATAGATGGCGCTAATTGGCGCGATGGCGAATACAGCAAGCCACGCGAAGCTCTCTGCGCCAAGGCCAGCACGTAAAATTACCGCCGTGATCATCATGCCGAGCGCCCAGCCGAAGACCAGCAAATTGACAAAGAAGGCGATTAGCGGAAGGCCGATTTCGTATATCGAATACTGATACAGCGGGATCGCGATGAAGGTCGCGGGAAGCACGCCAAGCAGTGTCCGCAGGAGGCTGATGCAGGTCAGCCCCGCAATCATCTCATAGGGTCGAAGCGGACTGACGAAGAGGTGGCCCAGATTGCGTGACCACATCTCCTCAAGGAATGAAATCGAATAGCCCATCTGGCTACGGAACAGAATGTCCCAGAGTAGAACTGCAGCGATCAGGACCCCGCTAGCCTCGGCCACCCACGATGAATTGGTGAGGAGGTGCTTGGTTATGAATCCCCACAGAACAAGTTGCAGCATCGGCCAGTAAATCATCTCCAGCATTCGCGGCCACGAACCCATCAACAGGTACAAATAGCGTAAGACGAGGGCGGAGATACGCCGGACCGAGACTGGTCTATCTCGGTCGCGCGAGATTCCTGCAGTCGTATTTGGTGTGTCAGTGGTCAACGAATCAGTCCGCTGCGTCTCGGTTTCTGGCGATATCGAGGAACACCTGTTCGAGTGTCTGTCTGCCATATCGCGCGATCAGATCCGCCGGCGCACCCTCGTCTTCAATGCGGCCGTTTCGCAACATCAGGACCTGGCTGCACATCCGCTCGACCTCGGCCATGTTGTGGCTCGCCAACAATATCGCCGCGTTAGTTCGGCGCTGGTACGCCTCCAAGTAGCCGCGTATCCAGTCTGCCGTATCCGGGTCGAGGCTGGCGGTCGGCTCGTCAAGCAGCAAAAGCTCCGGCTCGTTCAGGAGAGACTTGGCGAGCATCACCCTCGTTCTTTGCCCAGCCGAAAGTGTGCGGTATTGACGATCCATCAACTCCCCCAGGTCCAAGTCGGCGGCAAGCGCAGCGAGCCGTTCGCGGATCCGGCGGAGGCCATACAGCATGGCGTAGACGGAGAGATTTTGGCGAACGGTAAGGCGTTGAGGCAGATCGATATAGGGTGACGAGAAACTCATCCGTGCCAATGCGCGATAGCGGTTTCGAAGCATATCCTCGCCGAATACCCGGACACTGCCTGAGGACGGCAAGAGGAGTCCGAGTATCATCGATATCGTTGTCGTCTTGCCTGCGCCGTTTCCTCCTAACAAAGCGGTGGTCGACCGCGCAGCAACGGAGAATGTCACATTGTCGACGGCCACAATGTTACCGAAGCGCTTGCTAAGATTTTCGACCTGAATCACGGGGGTTTCGTGTGTCACGGGCATCCTTATGCGGCAGCTTGCATGTAATTGCCAGCATCGACTCGGACGAGCGCGGCTTCGCTGGCAACGCGCGGGGGTTGCGCCTGTAGTGCGTGCGTGCTGCCTTACCGGATATGAACCAGAACGTCGATACGGAGGATCCGACCGATCATCGATTGCAGTCGGCAATAGGTTTGCCCGGCGGAGCGTCTGGCGACAGCGGCCGTCTGCGGCTGCGTACACTTGTCTTGGTCCGCTGGATCGCCATCGCTGGCCAGACAGCAGCCATCCTCGTCGTCAAATACGGCTTGGGATACGAACTGCCACTCGCGCTCTGCCTCGTGGCGGTCGGCGTGTCCGCGTTCCGCACTTCCACGGCGGGCTTAGAAATGCTCGATAATACATGAAAACCAACGCGTTCCGGTGCCACTGACAGCTTGACGGGTCTACCAAGCGCTACTACGTTCCCACATCTTAATTGGGAACGAATGAGGGCACGTCGGTGGCTGGTAGACTGAATGCGAGGTTCGCGGCGACGGTCACGAAGCCGGGACGGCATGGCGACGGTAATGGCCTGCATCTGTTCGTCAAGCCGAGCGGCGCGAAGTCTTGGGTCTTGCGAACTGTCGTGCGCGGACGGCGATGCGACATCGGGCTCGGCGGCTATCCCCTGGTCTCGCTGGCCGAAGCCCGCGCGGCGGCGTTTGACAACCGCAAGCTGGCCCGTGCCGGCGGCGATCCGCTGGCGCTCAAACGGCGACCGGATATTCCGACATTCGAGGACGCCGCCCAGACGGTGATCGAGATTCACAAGCCGACGTGGCGCGACGGCGGCAAGTCTGCCGGGCAATGGGACGCATCGCTGCGGCAGTACGCCTTTCCCCGTCTCCGGGCGAAGCGAGTGGATACGATCACCACGGCGGACGTGATGGCGGTCTTGCTCCCGATCTGGACGGAGAAAGCCGAGACCGCCCGCCGTGTGCGCCAACGTATTAGCGCGGTGATGAAGTGGGCGGTCGCGCAAGGGTATCGCGGCGACAATCCGGCCGGCGACGCCATCGGAGCCGCGTTGCCGAGAGCGGGCGGCACGCGCCGGCATTTCCGTGCCGTTCATCACAGCGAGGTCGGCGACGTGATCCAGCTGGTACGGGGGTCGCAGGCGTCGCTCGCCGCACGGCTGGCGTTCGAAATTCTCGTCCTCACGGCCGCGCGTTCCGGCGAGGTCCGGGGCGCGACATGGTCTGAGATCGACAAAGGCTCAGCGACATGGACTATCCCCGGCGATCGAATGAAGGGCGGGCGCGAACACCGCGTACCCCTATCGGGTCGGGCGCTTGCGATCCTTGATGAGGCGCGGACGCTCGATGACGGGAGCGGACTGGTGTTTCCAGCACCGGCCGGGCGCAAGCCCATCTCCGATTCGACGCTTTCCAAGCTATTGCGTGAACTCGGTGTCGACGCCGTGCCGCACGGCTTCCGTTCGACCTTCCGGGACTGGTGCTCGGGATCCGCGCGCGTGCCGCGCGAGGTGGCGGAGGCCTGCCTTGCCCACGCGGTCAAGGGTGTCGAGGGCGCCTATGCCCGTTCGGACCTGCTGGACCTGCGCCGCAAGCTGATGGACCGCTGGGCTGCGTACCTGTCGACCGATTCCGGCGACAAGGTTGTTCCGATGACAAGACCATAGAGGGTGGCAGGCCGGTGAGCCGCTCAAACGCACGATCGGAGATAGCGAGCGAGTACGAAGAGGCCAAGGAGACCGCCAGCGTCTACCTGCGTGCGGTAGAAGTTCTGGAGCCGGACGGAATCTCGACCGAGGAGTTTGGCGAACACGAAAAGAAAGCCTTGATGCTCAAGTATCGAGAGCGAGAGGGCAGGATCCTGTGGAGCGCGATCGTGAAGGGAGGGAGGGAGGCCATCGAGCTTCCCGACGATCCGTCTGCGCGTGACGCCGCGAAACTAGGACGCAGGTATCTGCACCACGGATACGATTCTGAAATCCTCTGTAACCTCCTCAAAAAGGCCCCCCATCATCCAGTATATCACTGGGCGCTGGTTTGTGTTGCGTGCGAGATGGTCAAGGCGGACGCGAAGTTGCCGGAACCGTTGCAGAAATGGCTGCGAAAGCATGAGAAAGTGGAAAAGCGGTGGAGGCGGGAGGCGGCTCGAACGTATCGGATCGGGTTGGTGGTCGATGCAATGGCGACGGGGAGCGACAATCTAGTCCTCTGCGGGGAAAACGAAAGGAGGTCGAGGCAGCTGCAAGTGGACTTGCAGGCGGTGTGCCAACAACTCGGGGGCAAATCGGTCAGGGACCTATACGCCGAGCATGCATCCCGACAGTGGGAAGGGGTGGAGCGTTGGTACGAGAAGGCAAATGCGCATGTCCTCAAGTGCCTAGATGACACGGTGCATGTACTAGAGAACCTAAACGGGATGAGGACCCGTCCATGGAGGCATTTTAACGGCCGTAACAGAGGCTTGACCGCAAGCGACCTGGTAAAGCTAACGAACCAACCGGGATCGGAGCGGGCGGGGGTCAACGCGATAGAGTCCAAAACAACGGTCAGGTACTTCTCCAAGCTTAAGGCAACTCGCAGCGACGCCACTGCCGACAAAGCCATCAAGGACGATGACATTCCACGCTCGATCTGCGACGCGATGTCTGAGGTTTTGAGAGATAATGGGCATCGGGCGTACTACGAGACCGTTCGGGATGCCTGGATGGCCTATCGCCGGGATGGCTTGCCACATTGCGGGTGAGCGCTTGCGGCGCATCCTTATAATCCACACGAATGCCGGCATGAAATCAGGCCTGATGAGCTTCCCTAGCAGCCTGTCGGACTGAGGTCCGCGAGAATGGGTGTGGACGGATCGCGATGTGGAGAGGTCATGGGATCGAGCGCCTTTCGTGAGGACACGGAGTGCGGTCGCTTGGCCGCGCGTACCGCAGGGTGAGTATACTCTTATGCCCTCTCGTGAGGGCACGAAGTATGTTCGCTTGCTCGCGCGTGCCGCAAGGCGAGCATACTCTTATTCCTTTTCGCGAGGTACGGAGTCCGGCCGCCTGCTCAAGCGTATTGCAAGGTGAACATTCTCTTTATGTTCCAGGCCAGGGTCACCAGGTTCCATTCGCCCGTGACCTTGTCCAGGCCGCGTAGCGAGAACTGGCGGAAGCCCATGGCCGATTTGATGATGCCGAACACCGGTTCCGGCGTTTGCTTGCGCAGGGCGTAGAGTTGCCGGCCTTCGGGCGTCGCCAGTCGATGTGTCATCGCTTCCAGCGGCGTCGGGTTCTCCGGGGGCGGCGGCGCGCCGGCGAAGCGGTCCTTCCAGGAGAGATGATGGCGTTCCCGGCCGGGCGTGATCAACGGCGCGATCTCGGCCTCGGCGCAGGCGTTCACGTTGGCCTCGCTGAAGTAGCCGCTGTCCGCCAGCAGGGTCTCGGGCGCGCCCAGCGCCTCGGGAAGGCGGGCGAGCGCTTCCAGCGCCGGTTCGATTTGTCGCTTGTCGTTGGGGGCCTGGACCACGTCGTTGGTGACCACCAGCAGGCTGTCGGCCGCCACCAGGGCTTGGGCGTTGTAGGCCTGTTCGAAGCCGCCGCCGGCCACCGGCATGATGCGCGAGTCCGCGTCGGTCAGATTGACCTGGTCCTTCGGCCCGGGCCCGGCCACCGGCGGCTCGGGTGGACGGCCGCCCGGCTTGCGGCCCGTCTTCTCGGCCTTCTCCGCGCGCGCCTCGAGCTTCGCCTCGTACTCGGCCCGTTCCCGCTCAAGGCGTTCGCGCGCCCGCGCCTCGATCACCGCCTTGGCCTCGGCGATGCGGGCCAGACGATCCTCGCGCCGGGCCAGTTCCTCGGGCACCGACATCCCGTCGGGCACATCCGCCCCATCGGCCGCCTCCGCCAACGCCATCAACTCCGCCACCTCGGCCTTCAACCGGGCTTCGAGCTCGCAGGCGTGTTTCCACGACAGCGCGCTGTGCCGGCTCGCGTTGGCGTGCACCTTGGTGCCGTCCAGCGCCACCGTGCCGAGCTTCAGCACCCCGGCTTCCCGGGCCAGCAGCAGCACCTCGACGAACAGCCCTTCGATCCGGTCGAGAAAACGCCGCCGGAACGCGGCGATGGTATCGTGGTCGGGATGATCGTTGACCGCGATGAAGCGGAAAGCGACAGAATCATAGGTCGCGCGCTCCAACTTGCGGCTCGAAAACACCCCCGTGGCGTAGCCGTAGACCAGAAGCCCCAGCAGCATGCTCGGGTGATAGGACGCCGAGCCCGAGCCGCGATAGGCCTTCACGAACGCCGAGAGGTCCAACTGCTCGATCACCTCGACCACGAAGCGCGCCAGATGCCGCTCGGGAAGCCATTCCTCCACCGACGGCGGCAGCAGAAACCCCGTCTCCCGGTCGACCGGTCGGAAATTGCTCATGACGGTCTCCATCACGCGCGGGCAAATCAACTGATACCATCGAATCCTATTTCGACTCCCGGCTCAAGTCCGACAGGCTGCTAGGAAATATGGAGGCTTTCTTCATGGCCGACTCTTTTCTCCGCCGCCCCGATGTAGAAGCCCGGACTGGGCTCTCCCGGGCCTGGATTTACGCAGCCATGTTGCGGGGCGAGTTCCCGCGGCCCGTAAACATCGGCAAGCGTGCTGTGGCTTGGCCAAAGTCCGTAATCGACGAATGGATCGAGGCTCGTAAGACTGAAGCGGGCATTGGCTGTGGGACGTGATCCGGTGGCCGGCACAAGTCGGCGCTCGCCCGGAGGTGGCATCCGGGACGGGCGTGGCGTGCCTCGACAGCGAGGGTGGAAGGCCGAATCGGTAGCCGGCGTTGGCTCCGGAACCCCGTTTCGTCGTGCGACCTATGCCGAGACCGTCGACGCCTTGGCCGCGCAAGGATACCGACCCACGCGCACCGGCACCCGAGACTGGCCATATCGGGCGCGCTGCCCCGGGCATGACGGCGACAACCCGAGCGCGCTGGCGATAGGCGAGCGGCCGGATGGGACGCCCCGCTTTAAATGCCATGCGCGGGACTGTGACCGCCAAGCGATCCTCGATGCGCTTGGCCTGTGGTTCGATCCGGGCGAGCGAGAAGGCCCTGCCCGGCCGCAAGGCTATTCTCCCGGACCTCGCCCTGGATCGCGACAACCGCCGACGACGAATGCCGCAACATTGCACGAACGGGCACGGACGAACCGGCAACGCCCCGGCGATTCGATCGACGATCCGAAGACCGCTTGTGCCCGCCGGATATGGGACGCCGCGACCCCTTCCACCGGAACCCCCGCGCACCGATACCTTGCCGAGCGGTTCGCGTGGCCGCGCAACGGGCCGGCGCTACCGGCTTCCGTGCGGTGGCTCGCCGTCGACCGTGCCCCGTCGACCGACCGCGTCGCGTCATGGTTCGGCCTTCCCGACGGTGCGGCGGGCGCGGTGGTCTATCGTTTCGACCTCCGCGGCGGGGCACTTGGCGCCGTCCAGTGCGAGGCGCTGGACGCGGACGCCGGGCGGTTGCAACCCCAGCGATGGCGCCGGGCAACTGGATCGATGGCGGGCGCGCTCTTCGAAGCAGCGCCCGGCGGTGGCCCGCTGATCGCGCTTGCCGAGGGGCCGGTGACGGCGCTCGCCTGCCAATGGCAGAACCCGCACGCGCGCTGTCTCGCAACCGGCGGCGCGGGAGGGATGAGAGCGATCGATCCCGCAGCCCTGGACCTCCCCGAAGCGGCTCAGATCGTTATTGAGGCGGACGGCGGACGGGTGGGACGCATGGCGGCAGCGGCGGCCCGCGATGTATTGCCCAGCGCACGCGTGATCTGGCGCCGGGAAGGCGACACGGCGGACGATCTCGCCGACGATCTCGCCGAGCGCGCGGCAATCATCGAATTCGACGGCGACACGGATCGGAAGACTGCCGAAGCCGCCGCGTGGCAACCCTTCATCAACCGGAGACCCGACGATGAACGATGATCTTGAGAACCTATTGACCGAGGAATTACCCGCGCGGGCCTTCGACGAAGGAGCGCCGCTCGAAATGCTGAGGCGCGCTATTCGGTTGGTATGCGGTAACGGCTCCGAGCCGGCGACGGACGATCCTGCGATGGCGCTCGCGACCCTGCACAGGGCGAAGGATGCGCCCAATCCCGGGGCGGCGGTCCGCAAGGCGTTGGCGGGCGCGCTTCCCGATCTCCCCGGGCGAAACGATTGGAGCAAGCCGCTGCCCGCGCACCGATGGCTTGTCGAGGGATGGTTGTCGCGTGGCCGTGTCGCGCTGTTGTCTGGGCGCGGCGGTGCCGGCAAGTCGAAACTCGGAATCATGCTCGCCTATGCCATCGCGGCCGGTGATCTGCATTGGTTCGATGGCGGACCGGAGGTCGTCGGCGGGCGGGGGCCGGTTGTGTTCGCGTCATGGGAAGACGACCCCGACGAAATGCAACGGCGCTTGCTCAACAACCCGGCATGGCGGCTTGACGGCGCAACCGACCTCGCGGCTCGGATCGCCGACCGCTTCGACATGCGCGACCTCGCCGGGATGGGGCCGCTGTGGCGTGCCGGAGAGGCGGGGCGATCCCATGCCGACCCAACCGGGGAGCTATCGCCGCCCGGGGCAGCATTGCGTGCGCGGTGTGAAACCCTTGGGGCGCGGCTGCTGGTGATTGATCCGCTCGCGGCGGCCTTCGCGCTGAATGAGAACAATCGAGGCGCGGTGCGGGGTTTCGTCTCCGATTGGGATCGTTGGGGCCGCGATACCGGATGCACGGTGCTATTGATCGCGCACCCCCCGAAGGGCGGCGACGGCGAAGACGCTCGTTATGCCGGCTCGACCGACTGGCGAAACGCGGTTCGGTCGTTCCTGTATCTGGAACGCGAGAACGGCGTTTCCGACCGTGCCAAGCTGCACGCCGACAAGGTTTCCTACAGCAAGGCACCTGACCCGGTAGAACTCGCCCGCTGGACATGGTGGGAAGCGTCGGAATCGGTGGCGAAGGGTAATCCCTATGCCTGACCATCCGACCCTCTCGAAGGCTAGCACTCCCGAGAAAATCACCGAAGCGGTGGCGTGTTTCGACTGGTTCGAACGCCACCGCGCCCTCTGCCCGGCCGAGCACATCCCAAGCGAGGCGGACCTAACCGCATGGCAGCCAAATTGTTCCGACGCAGCGCAAGTCGAAGCGCGCGAGGCGGCGACGGCGATGGGCTTGATCGACCCAGCGGGCGATATGCCCGCCGTGGAGCAGTGGCGATGGCAGGCGATGGACGGCTACGAATGGAAGGCGATGGATGGCTACGAATGGAAGGCGATGGATGCGACGTTGCGCGAGTACATCGGTGACCGTGTCGATGCCGATTCCGTGCTCGCAACCCTCGAGTCTCATGGCGCCATCGTGAAGCGCCCGCGCCTTGTGTTCGCGGCCGGGTTGCGCAGGCGAGCCAACGAGGCCGTGCGCGGCGTGTTTGTGTGGGACTTGGTAGAGTTGCATCGCCGGTGGGCGGAGATTCCCAACGACAACCGGCCCCGGCATCCGCTCGTGCCCCTGGTAGCGGCGTGGCAACGGTCGCGGCCCCGCCAGGTTGACCCGGAACGGCGCCAGGACCGGCGCATCCTCCCATGCATCAGGGTCCGCGATGGCCCGCCCGAACGTCAAGCGGGAATGCTATTCGGGGGGCTGCATGAGGGACGACGCATCGCCTGCCCGGAGCTTCCCCTGTGGTCCGAAGTGGCGCCGGCGAAGCGCGTCCCCTTGCTCGATCTGGTGGACGCGGCCGGCTTGCCCGTCATGGCACGCGGGAAAGGCGTGCCGCTCCCCTTGCGGCTTTTCGTCCGAGCGCTCGCCAGCGTGGCCCCCGAACATCGCAGCCCTTCCCCCGTGCGGCTTGCACTGACCCTGGGCGAGCTGCGCGATGGATTGTGGCCGAACGGGTGGCGCATCGGGCAACATTGGCCGGAACTTCGCGAGGCCCTGATACACGCGCGGGACTACGCCATTCACGACGGGCACGGCCGCTGGTTTCCGGTGGCGCTGCGGTACATGCCGGATGCCCCGGCACTGGACGACATGATCGTGCTCGATATCGCTTTCCCGGACGGATCGCGCTCCGGCCCGCCGGTGGTTCTTCCCGACATGGGCCGACTTTCGGTGGAGTCCGCTCCCCGGTGGCGTGCCTACATCGCGGCGCATTCGGTGGCATGGCAACCCGGCATTACGCGCGTCTCGGCGCCGAAGGCCGGCAATCGAATTTTGTGGACCCGCAACCGCATGGCATATCCGGTGCTGACCCTAGAGGATCGGCGCCGACTCGCGTTCGGTGCCGGTGATCGCAAGCATCGCACCCGCAAGGTGATCAATGACGCATTTCGTGACCTGCCCGGCTTGGTGGTGGTGAGCGAACACGCGTCGAATGACCGCACGGGTGAGGTCGGATGGCAGGTGCTACCCGAAGACGCTGCCCGCGTTGTGGGCAAGGGCGATGCTGAGTGACCTGCGTAACCGGGGAAAATTCCTGCGTAACCGGGGAGCATTCCTCCCCGGTTGCGCAATCGGAATTTCAGAGGATCAAGCACTTGCGTACGCCTCTTGGCGACGCGCCCCCAACACGAAAGTGGTGGGGGTGGGGGCGCTCCCCTCTATGGTCGCGCCCCGCCCCCGAAAACCGTATGGGATAGAATGGCGAGACTATGGCCTTCTCCCGGAGCCTATCGAGGCGCTGCCGAGCCGACCGGCGTGCTACGGTACGCCTCGCCCACGGCGAGGCGGATAGATGACCAAGCGCAGTGAGGCGTTGCCCGCCCCTGTCGAAGATGCCAGCCCGACGACCGGCGAAACCAACACGGACCCGGCCACCGCGAGCGACGGCGAGGGCAAGGGCGGGCTGCCGACGGTCAGCGCGGCCGGGCACGGAGAGTGGAACGACGCGCTCGCGATGCAGATCATGCAGGTGTGCGCTGGCGGGATCGATCCCGATGAAAAGGGGCTCCTCGGCAAACGCCTTCGCGCCGGCGTCGCCGCGATGCGGGGGATCGAGCCGGGTGACGTGCTTGAGGATATGGCGGCCGCTCAACTTGTCGCGGCGCACCATGCTGCGATGCAAGCCTACGGGCGCGCGGCGAACCCCGACCAACCCTTTGCGGTCTGGCGCGAGAGCTTGAATCAGGCGAACCGGCTGAGCCGGACCTTTGCGGCGATGCTTGAGGCGTTGAACCGCCATCGCGGGAAAGGCGGACAACAGCGCGTCGTGGTCGAGCATGTCACGGTGAACGAGGGCGGGCAGGCGGTCGTCGGCGCGGTCGAGCGACCCGGGGGGAGGGGGGCCGATGGCTGAAAAACCGTCGATCTATGCCATGCACGCGGCGCCCCGTTGTGGCGCGAAGACGCGGCGCGGAACTCCCTGTCAGTCACCCGCGATGGCCAACGGACGATGCCGGATGCACGGCGGGAAGCTGCCCGGGGCGCCGTGCGGAAACCGCTACGCCTGGAAGCATGGCTACTACAGCGCAGCGGAGAAGAGGAAGCGCAAGGAAGCCCATGCGCTGATCCGGGAAATGCGCTCGCTGATGCGCGAGCTCGGGGCGTGAGGGGTAAGCGATGGCCGTAGATCGCTCCCCGCCGGCCCGAATAGGCAGGTTGGGCACTACCGTATATAATCCCCCTTCTTTTGACCCACCGGACCGATCGGGTCCAACGATATTTGTGTAGCCACTAGGTGAGGCGCTTCCATGACAAACAAAGGTCGTTCGACTCTTGCGCTCGTGTGCCTGATGCTGGCCGCCTGCGGCGGCGGCGGGGATGGGCAAGTCTCGATTGGGCCGGAAGCTCCACTCGCCTACTCGAATACAGCGGACACCCGCCACAGCTACACGCCCTATACATCGGGCTCACACACATACGCGTTCGATCGCGGTGATGTGGTGGAGATCTACATCGGCGGGGATGTCGGGCCTCGGGAGGACCTGCGGCATGTTCTGACAGCCGACAACGGGATCGAGTACTACATGGGCGCGTCGCGCGATGGTGTGGGCGTGGGCCGTCTGACAAATTACGGAACGGACCTGCTGACCCGCGACGGTACCGATCTTTTGGGACAGTCTGGTGACGGCTTCCGGCCGTTCCTCCAACAGCCCAAGCTCTTCCTCGATCCTGACTTCCTGGAGCCCGAGAACAACGGCATTCGGCGCGCCCTGTATGACAGCATCCTGATCCTGAACGATGCTCTTCCACCGGAGTTTCAGATCCAGATCTGGGCCACCCGAGACGCCGCCATCGCCTACACGAACGAGATTATGGTGAGCCTTGAATCGCCCGAGTCCATCAGCGTGACATGCAGCCCGACAGCAGTGGCGTGCGCGCGGAACTACGTTCCGTTCGGGAACTACACGTGGTCCTCCGTCCTCCGCATCCCGGATGACCTAGACACGACCGAATACATGTACCCGCGTTCGGTAATCGTCCATGAACTGCTTCACGCGCTCGGCATTTTGGGGCATGTGGACAGTGTCGAGTTTCCAGACAGCATCATGGGAACAGCCGGGGAAAACATCCCGAACCTGGGACACATCATCAGCAAGATCGACCGGGAAGTGCTCCAGATCATGTACATGAATCAGCGGACGGGGCTCTACAACGATTGGGGCGAGTGGTCGGACACCACCTTCCACTTGGTCGGTCGGTCGGAGGATGAGGCGCTGAACTTTGGCGTTGCCCTCTTCAACGGCCTGCCCCAGCCGTGGGTAAGAGGGATCAGGCCCGATACGGACCTGGCCGACAACGCCGAGTTGACCGGCACGGCAACATGGGCGGGCAGCCTGCTGGGCTTCTCCGGCCCCTCGCCGATCTTGGGGAATGCCGAGCTTGAGGTCAGCCTGTCTACCCTTTCGGACGCCGATAGCGAGCAGGACCTGCGGTTCCGCGACATCTACTTCCTGAACCGCTTTGAGTCCGATGGCCCTGATCGCTGGTTCAGCACCCGCAACATTGACTACAAGGTTAATGTCACGGGCAACGTGTTCTTGAATGTCACCGGGGAAGGCTACGAGGACGGCTTCGTCACCGGCGCCTTTCTAGGCCCCAACCACGAGCACATGGGCGGGACCGTCAAGAGGACCGACATGCTGGCCGCGTTCGGCGGGAGCAGGGAGTGAAAGGGGAGTGATGATGCCATACGACGCACTTCGTCTTGACACGGCGCCGTCAACGGTGGGCGGGCATGCGCTCGGATCGCTTCTGGAATGCTTGCAACATCCCGCCCGTTCTCAATTCAAATGTGGGAATAATTGAGGGTCCACACCAACGTACAACGATATTCTCGTGCAACACCAACATGATATCGCGGGTAAGTGGCGGAGGGGGTGGGATTCGAATATTTAGACTACTGCACTGAATTATATGATTATTTTTCTATCAATAAGGCCCTTGCCCTTCATTTTGCCCCACGGTAGCGGCGCCATTTAGCGTTCTAGTCTGATTGTTATTCGGCGCGGAATTTTGACCCCCTAGAATCACGGAATATCAACGAGCTAGAGCACATCCGGTTTAGACGGAATATCCTGCATTGACGAGGTAGTTTCTGCATTCGGTTGGAGAGAATTCATCGAGGGCGTTTCCAATTGCCCGCCAGAGGTCATCGACGGTTCTGGCGCCGACCTTGCGGAGAATGGCTTTGAGCTTGGCGAAGACCTGTTCGATGGGATTGAGATCGGGGCTGTAGGGCGGCAGGTAGAGCGGGGTTGCGCCGACCGCCTCAATGGCCTCGTGTACGCCGGCGACCTTGTGGGAGGAGAGGTTGTCCATGATGACGATGTCGTCCGCGGACAGGGTCGGGACCAGGGCTTGCTGGACCCAGGCAAGGAAGCTTGCGCCGTTGATCGGGCCATCGAAAACGCAGGGCGCGGTGATCCGGTCGTGACGCAGGGCGGCAATGAACGTGGTTGTCTTCCAGTGGCCATGGGGAATGGCCGCCACCACCCGTTCGCCGCGCGGTGCCCGGCCATAACGCCGGGCCATGTTCGTCCGCGCCCAGGTCTCGTCGAGAAAGACCAGCCGTTCGGCAATCAGCCCAGGTTGCTCGTTGCGCCAAGTGGCTCGCGCCGCCGCGACGTCAGGGCGCTCCTGCTCGGCGGCGTGGGCTGTCTTTTTTTGCGACTCAGCCCCTGAGCCAGAAGAAAGTCGCCAAGCGTCGAGCGCTTCGCCTCGATCCCCTCGGCGGCCAGCAAGACGCAAAGCTCGTCAATGGTGATGTCGCAATTCTCCATCACCAGAGCCCGAATGCGATCGCCATGGGGAGCCAGTTTCGATTTCTTCCAGCCACCGTATTTGTCGGCTTTGATCGTGCCACGCTGCTTCCAACGCTGCATCAGCTTCACGACAAAGCTGATGCTCACATCAAATTGCTTCGCCGCCGCATTGCGAGAGGTCCCCGATTCAACAACTCGAACAACTCGTTCACGAAGATCTTCCGAATAAGGTCGTGTCATCCATGGCTGGCCTCCTTTAACCCAGCTCATAGCTTGAATCACTTTTTGCGACCCTTGGGAATCCCCTTTTTGATTCTGTCTATGCCGGACCCGCTCTAGTCGAAGGCTCGTGATTTAATGCAACAGTGCTGCAACAAAACTTCATGAAGAGATGCTGCGAAGGAGAACGCTGTTCGCGTTATTGGCAGTCTAATGCGCAATCGACATTTTTGACTACACGTCCGCTGACTGGCCGCAAGCGGACATATTCAACGCACCTGCTTAATGTCCGCTTATGACGGCGATCTCAATGGGTCGACGCAACACTTTATCTTGAACGAAGAGATGGAGTGTATGCAGATGACGCGAAGAAATGGTCGAGGGTTCAGTTCGGCAGAGAAGACGGAGCTTTGGGACCGCTGGCAACGCGGGGAGTCGTTGAAGGCGATTGGTCGGGTGTTTGGTAAGCCGTCGTCGTCGATTTATTTCCAACTATCGCCGCACGGCGGGATCCGGCCTTCGCCACGACGGCGCTCGCGGCTGGCGTTGAGCCTATGGGAACGCGAGGAGATCTCACGGGGGATCGTGGCCCGGCACTCGATCCGATCGATGGCGTTGTTGCTGAGCCGGTCGCCCTCGACGGTGAGCCGGGAAGTTCGCCGCAATGGCGGTTATGATCAGTATCGTGCCGCGCTTGCCGATGACATGGCCTGGGCTCGAGCGCGACGCCCGAAGCGATGTAAGCTGGCACTGAGTTCGGGGATGCGGCGGGTGGTGGCGATGAAGCTCGGGTTGAACTGGTCACCGGAGCAGATCGCCGGATGGCTCAAGCGAGCGCATCCAGGAGCTGGGTCTTATCAGGTGTCTCACGAGACGATCTATCGCAGTTTGTTTGTTCAAGCCCGCGGTGTGCTTAAGAAGGAGCTGCTTCAGCATCTTCGATCGAAGCGTACGATCCGACGCTCGAAAGAGGCGCGCCGGAAAGGCGTTGGCCGGGGTCAAATCACGGACATGGTGTCGATCCGTGAGCGCCCGGCCTCGGTCGAAGATCGGGCGGTGCCGGGTCACTGGGAAGGTGATCTGTTGTCGGGATCGAAGAACAGCTACATCGCGACCCTGGTCGAACGTCAAACGCGTTACGTGATGTTGGTAAAGGTTGCCAACAAGGAAACCCTGACAGTGGTATCCGCGCTCATCAGGCAGGCGAGGAAGCTGCCGACCGAGCTCTACAAGTCCCTGACCTGGGACCGGGGCAAGGAACTCGCGGACCATCGCCGGTTCAGCCTGGCGACCGACATCGATGTCTACTTCTGTGATCCGCAAAGCCCGTGGCAACGGGGTTCCAATGAGAACACTAATGGCCTGCTCAGACAGTACTTCCCCAAAGGCACCGACGTGTCGGTATACTCGCAGGCTCATCTGAACAAAGTGGCGCGTCAGCTCAACGAACGGCCACGCAAAACCTTGGGGTTTGAAACACCGGCAGAGAGATTCAACGCTTGTGTTGCATCGACCGGTTGAGGCAGCAACCCAAAGCGGACATTCGAGCGCCACGAAACCTAGATGACTACCCAGCGCCCGGTAGAGGACCGCTGAGTCCGCCCAGAACTCCGCCGACGGCGTGCGGGCACGACTAGTCCCTATCGCGAGTCCTGATTTGTCTGTTGGCCTCTTCGAGCTTGACAGGCGAATGTTCGGGGACCATCGTCTGCTGCTGCTTCACAATCTCCTGTTTCGGGGTCTCGCAAAAATGGCGAGGGCCTAATTTTGTTTGAATTTCAATGTTCGGGGACCATCGTCTGCTGCTGCTTCACAATCTCCTGTTTCGGGGTCTCGCAAAAATGGCGAGGGCCTAATTTTGTTTGAATTTCAATTGGGGATTCGCTTCTGGCTATTAGCGGACGTTCAGCCACGGAGTCAAATGCGTCTGCTGTATACCCGAAAGCGGACCTATTTCTGCGCCGGTGACCAGGACCGCTTTTGACCCAAAGCGGACATTCAATTGCTAGGCGGGAGATGAGCAAGTCTAGTGGCCTTCTGATGAAAATACATGCATAATCTTTCACTTCATGCAAATGTCCCTGGTATCGCGAGGTGATCATGAATACTGACAGCGTGAACGGTGTCAGCGAGATTTTACAAGGGCTGACGGAGATCAGGGACCTTGATGAGAGCCAGGCACGCTCTCTGCCGGCAGGTTTCTATGCGTCCGAGGCGTTTTTGGAGCTCGAGAAGGAAGAGATCTTCCGCAAGGAGTGGGTCTGCCTCGGCCGCGTAGCCGAGATCCCCAAGCGAGGCGACTATTTCGCGACGCAGCTCCTGGACGAGCCGCTGATCGTCGTGCGCGGTCAGGACGACAAGGTCCGCGTACTCTCAAACGTGTGCCGCCACCGCTCGTCGGTTATCGTCGAAGGCAAGGGCAATGCCAAGAATTTCGTCTGCCCCTATCACGCATGGACCTATGCGAATGACGGCCAGCTTCTGCGCGCGCCCTACATGGATCAGGTCGCGGGCTTCGACGTCCGTGGATGCCGGTTGCCGGAGCTGGCGTCCGAAATCTGGCTTGGCTTTATCTATGTGAACCTCGACGGCAAAGCGAAGCCGCTGGCACCGCGGTTAAAGGGCCTCGAACCCTACCTAACGAACCATCATCCCGAGGACATGGTCGTCAACGTCGTCCTGGACGAAGTTTGGTCGACGAACTGGAAATGTCTCGCCGAGAATTACTTAGAGGGCTACCACCTGAGCACTGTGCATCACAAAACCCTGCACGACCGCACACCAACACGACTCTGCGAGAAGATCCCGCCGGGCGAGGGATATACCGGCTACAAGTCGCACTACACCCGCAAGTCGCCGCAGCGAAAGCCCTACCATCCCGACCTCACGGCCGAGGAGAAGCGCCATAGCGTGTTTATCTGGGTGTTCCCCTCGCATCTTGTGAGCCTCAACCCAAGCGGTTCGGGCTCACTGTGTCTCCAGCCCCTCGGCGTAGGCGAAGTGGCAAACCGCTGCATCTTGTCATCGCACGAAGCGGAACCAGCGCTGCCGCCGAAGTTAAGGGTGGAAGGCCGCAACAGGATCATGGACGAAGACCGTGCACAGCTTGTCCGGCTCCTCCGTGGACTGAAGTCGCGCTACGTAGAGCCCAACCGGTTGGGACCGCCGGATCTCGAAGGCACCGTTTGGGACATGTTCCAGTATATGGCCCGAATGCTGACGCCCACTAAGGCACGTAGAACCAGGCTCAAACGTGCGTCATGACATTTCCCGACTGGAAGGCGTCCGCTTATGGCTATGAGCAGACCATTAGCGTGAGGCGGGGAATTGTACGCTAATGACCCAAAGCGGACATTCGACCGTCGTGCACAGAACGAGTAAACTTCGAGGTCGGCCGGTGACAGAAGATGCATGAACCATCATGGGGTGCTATTGTCGCCGGAATCGCGGGGTGATCATGAATACTGACAGCGCAAACGGTGTCGGCGATATCTTGGAAGCGCTGGCGAAGATTAGGGACCTCAACGAGAGCCAGGCGCGGTCGCTGCCGGCCGGCTTTTATGTGTCCGAGGCGTTTCTCGAGATTGAAAAAGAGGAAATTTTCCGCAAGGAATGGATCTGCCTTGGCCGGGTCGATGAAGTATCTAAACGAGGTGACTATTTCGCGACACAGCTCTTGGACGAGCCGCTGATCGTCGTGTGCGGTCAGGACGACAAGGTGCGTGTCCTCTCAAACGTCTGTCGTCACCGCTCGTCGGTCATTGCCGAAGGCAAAGGAAATGCTAAGAACTTTGTCTGTCCCTATCACGCCTGGACTTATGCGACCGACGGTCAACTCTTGCGCGCGCCTTATATGGATCAGGTCGCGGCCTTCGACGTTAAAGGATGCCGATTGCCTGAATTGGCGTCCGAAATCTGGCGTGGCTTCATCTATGTGAATCTCGACGGCAAGGCGAAGCCGCTGGCGCCGCGCTTAAAAGGCCTCGAGCCATACGTAACGAATTATCACCCCGAGGATCTGGTTCTTAGTGTCGTCCAGGAAGAGGTGTGGTCGACAAATTGGAAATGTCTCGCCGAGAATTTCTTAGAGGGGTATCACCTGAGCACGGTGCACCACAAAACCCTACACGACCGAACGCCGACGCGCCTCTGCGAGAAAATCCCGCCGGGCGAGGGATATACCGGTTACAAGTCGCACTACACCCGCAAGTCTCCGCAGCGGAAGCCCTACCATCCCGACCTAACGGCCGAGGAAAAGCGACACAGCATGTTTTTCTGGGTGTTCCCCTCTCATCTTGTTGGGCTCAGCCCGGGCGGGTCGGCCTCGCTCTGTCTCCAGCCACGCGGCACCGGCGAAGTGGCCAACCGTGTCACACTGTCATCATACAATCTGGATCCAGCACAACCCTCGGGGGGGATACGGGCAGAGGGCTTCAACGCGGTCATGGATGAAGACCGTGCACAGCTTGCGCGGCTCTTCCGTGGACTGAATTCGCGCTATGTGGAACCCAACCGCTTGGGACCGCCCGATCTTGAAGGCACCGTTTGGGACATGTTCCAGTATATGGCCCGGCGACTTGTTCCGCCGACCTCGCGCAAAGAGAAAAAGCGAACGCCGCACCTCTGGCGAGCGTCGTAGGCTGCATCGCGCGTCGGCTTTGACGCGCGGAGAAAGAGCTTGTCGCCCACAACGAACTCGCCCTACACTCGAACACGGACGACAAAAAATCCGCAAAAAGCGGTGAAAAAAGGGCGTAAGTGGTTCTAGGTGCGGGAGGTACCGGCCGCTATCGCGTCTCTCTTGAATTATTGAGACCCCGAGGCCGGTCTTGTCATGAACGCCGTCAAATTGCGTTTGCCTCCATGCTGAATCCGCCTTTAGCACGTACGCTGTGCGTGACTGGTAATAAATGTCCGCGGCGCTGATGCCGTCGGGACAAACACTTGCAGTCCACAGGGAGAGGCAAATGACGAAAGATCTAGAATTACTAAAAAACAAAATGCGCACTGGCGAGATAACTCGTCGCGAGTTCACCGGCCGTGCCGTAGCGTTAGGCGCCACAACCGCCTTGGCGACCACCATGGGCGGAATCCTGGCAAATGAAGTCGAAGCGGCAACACCTAAAAAGGGTGGCCATTTGAGAGTCGGCTTGGCGCAGGGAAACACCACCGACACGCTGGATCCGGCGTTCATGTCTGCTGAATTCCCCGGACTTAGTGCAGCTACCACGATGAATCGGCTCGTGGAAGTCGACCACACGGGCGATATCAAGCCGGAGCTAGCTGAATCCTGGGAGCCCGGCGACTCGCCATCGACCTGGATCTTCAATCTCAGAAAAGGTGTGACTTGGCATGACGGCAAGTCGCTCGACGCGAACGACGTCATTGGGACCCTGAACTATCACGGTGGCGAGAATTCAAAATCGCAAATCAAGACGATCGCCAAAGTCGTCAAGGACATGAAGGCGGACACCAAGCACCGGGTCGTCTTCAACTTGCACGAACCAAGTGCAGTGTTTCCATTCTTAATGGCGGCATTCCAAATTCGGTCCGTCAAGGATGACACGATTTACGACTTCAAGAATGGTACGGGGGCGTATGTCATCAAGGAGTGGGAACCAGGTATACGGGCCCTCTTCGAGCGCAATCCAAACAAGTGGCAGGAAGACCGCGGCCATTTTGATTCGGCCGAAATTACCCCGCTTCTCGATGGCGCGTCTCGACAGAACGCCTTGATTACCGGCGAAGTCGACGTCATCAACAGGCCCGACCGCAAGACATGGAAACGGCTGAAGGCGACAAAGGGTTTGAACGTCACGCAACAGCAGGGGACCCTCCACCGCACTTGGCCTATGCACACCGACACGCCGCCTTTCGACAACAACGATGTGCGGCTCGCGCTGAAATATGGCGTCGACCGCGAGGAACTGGTCGCTAAGGTCCTCAACGGTACCGGTTCGGTCGGCAACGACCATCCGATCTCGCAGAACCAAAAGTACTACAATTCGGAGTTGCCGCAGCGGGTCTACGACCCCGATAAGGCTAAGTTTCATTTGAAGAAGGCCGGGTTGGAGAATCTGACGGTGAAGCTGAGCACGTCGGAGGGCATTTGGGAGGGCGCCGTGGACGCGGCCGTGCTGTACAGTGCGAGCGCGGCCAAGGCGGGCATCAAGCTTGAGGTCAACAAGGTGCCCAGCGACGGGTATTGGGCGGATGTCTGGTTAAAACACCCGTGGTCCGCCGCTTGGTGGGGTGGGCGGGCGACCGAGGACTGGATGTTCACGGTGGCCTATGCAGCCGGTGCCAACTGGAACGATTCCAGATGGAACCATCCCAGGTTCAACGAACTGTTGAAGGGCGCGCGCGCCGAACTCGACGAGAACAAGGCCCGCGAGATGTACTGGGAGATGCAGCAGCTCGTTAGTGACGAGGGTGGCGTGGTCATTCCGTTGTTCGCCGATCATCTCACCGCAGTATCGGAGAAGCTGGCGAACGACGGCAAGATAGCGGGCAACTTTGAGCTCGACGGTAGTCGGATCATCGTACGCTGGTGGTTCGCCTAGGGCGCGCCCGCAGCATCGGTCCCGACCATGTAGTGGCAACCCGCGCGTCCGATTAAGGAGGCGCGGGTCTTTTTTTGAATGCGGTGCCTCGTCCATGGCGGCGCTGCATTGCGACGCGATCGTCCGGGATATGTCGTTTCCCTATGGGGAACACGTCACCGTAAGTCTAGAATGGTTGAGAGTCCGCTTCTGGCTATTAGCGGACCATCTTCGAGAGGCGGGGAAACGTCTGCAGGTGACTCGCAGCGGACGCTCTCGCCAAGGGGGAACTTCGCTGGAAGTCGGTAGCCGACCAGTACATCAGTCGGACATATAGTCGACGAGCATCTTCTGGAAGTGGTGGATATTGGCTTCCCATGTGGGTGAAAATACCACTTCGTCGGCGATCGGCGACTTACGCGCGATCTGCTGGACTTCCCAGATATCCATGTCCTGGCTGCGAATGCCGCCAAGATCGCCCTTCTTCCTGGTCGGACCCATCCAACGATCAAGCGTTCGCTTGCGATCCGTCGCGTATTTCTTGGAGTCGGCGGCCTCGCCGACAAAGAAGAAACCCATTTTTGCGATAGTCTTGTCGGGTGCAACGGGGTCCGTCACCACCGAGGCGATGTGGTTCCCCGCGATCGTCATCGTCACATTGGGAAATATCACGTTCGTCCCACCGAACCGTTCCTTCTGTCAATGGCGGAGCAAAAAGGGACCACCTCGGCGGTGTAAGAAGGGACCGCTTGGCGGCTGCGGGCTTGTCCCCGTAGTCCACGGGAGGGCCCCGCGTGCGACGCGGCGTGCCCTCAACAGGCTGACGCGGCGGCGCGCGCGGGAGGGACCTGTGGGCCCACGGGGTCAAGCGTGGGCTGGGTGGTCGGTTCAGTTAGCAGTCGGGGTTTGACGCCTGCGGCTCTGGTTGAGCCTGTAGCTGTCACCGTTCATCTCGAGGATGTTGACGTGGTGGGTGAGGCGATCGAGGAGCGCGCCGGTGAGGCGCTCGGAGCCGAACACCTCGGTCCATTCGTCGAAGGGCAGATTGGTGGTGACCAGGGTCGAGCCCCGCTCGTAGCGTTGGCTGAACACCTCGAACAACAGCTCGGCGCCGGTCTTGGACAGCGGCACGAAGCCGAGTTCGTCGACGATCAGAAGCTTGTAGGTGGCGAGCTTCTTCTGGAACCTCAGCAGCTGCTTGTCATCGCGGGCCTCGATGAGTTCGTGGACCAGCGCGGCGGCGGTGATGAAGCCGACCGAGAGGCCCTTCTGGCAGGCCGCCAGGCCGAGACCGAGGGCGATGTGGGTCTTGCCGGTCCCACTGTTGCCGAGCGCGATGAGGTTCTCGCGGCGCTCGATGTACTCGCAGCGGGCCAGCTCCAGGACCAGCGCCTTGTTGAGCGAGGGGATGACCTTGAAGTCGAAGCTGTCGAGGCTCTTGACCACGGGGAAGCGCGCCGCCTTGATGCGCCGCTCGACCATGCGGCGCTCGCGGTCGATCAGCTCGAGCTCGGCGAGTCTCAACAGGTAGCGGACGTGATCGACGCCTTCCGAGGCGCACTGCCGGGCGATCTTGTCGTACTCGCGCAGGAAGGTCGGCAGCTTCAGCGTCTTGAGGTGGTGGGGCGAGCAGCACTTGCGGTGTGTCGGTCATGCGCCGAGCCCCGACAGCAGGCTCATGTACGACTTGGCGGACGTCATCGCGACCCGGGCGCGCGGCAGATACGGATAGACGTCGAGGTTGAGCCTGGGCGGCCGCCGCTCGATGCGGCACAGTACCAGGTGCTTCACCGCATCAAAGCCGATTGCGCCGAGCCGCAGGGCGTCGCCGACCGCACCCTCGACCTCCTCGAGCCGGAAGGTCTCCAGTAGACGGAGCACCTGGACGTACTCGCGCTTGCCTGCCTTGCCCATACGAGCTTCGAGGAGCCGCCGCAGAGTGATGAAGGCCTCGGGCAGGTCCCAGCCCGCCAATGGCGCGGCCTGGTCGAGGGCGCCGATCTTCTGCTCGATCAAGGGCAGGTAATGCAGCGGGTCGAAGATCAGGTCCTCGCTGTCGTAGGACCGGCGGTGCCGGGCGATCACCTCAGCCCCGCAGCTGATCACCACCTCATCGACGTAGCCCCGGATGAGCACCTCACGGTGGCCGTAGGCCACGGGCACGGAATAGTCGTTGCTGCGGTAACGCACCAGCGACAGCGAACTCGCCCGTCCAGGGCGCTTATCGCAGGCATCATAGGGAGCAGGCGGCAATGGCAAGAGAACTTGACGATCCCGCTCGAGACGCTCGCCGATGGTCTCCTTGTGGCCCCGCAGCCGCGCCGCCTGGCGCCGGCGGCACTGTTCGGCGAGAGCATCGTTGAGGGCCGCGAAGCTCTCGGCACGCGGGACGGGGACCAGGAAGTTCCGCCGGATGAAGCCGACCAGTCCCTCGACCTTGCCCTTGTCGTTGCCCTTGCCCGGCCGGCCGAACCTGTCCTCGAACAGATAGTGGGACTGAAGCTCCGTGAAGACGCGCGTTCGCTGCCGCTTCCCATCGCCCAGGATCCGGGCAACCGCCAGCTTGGTGTTGTCGTACAGGATGGAGCGGGGGACGCCGCCGAAGAACGCAACCGCCGCGTTGTGGCCATCGCAGAACGCCTCGGTCGTCTCCGCCGGGTAGGCCTTCACGAAGCAGGCATCACTGTGGGGAAGATCGAAGGCAAGGAAGTGGACCTTGCGCGCCACGCCGCCGATCACCGCCATCGCCTCGCCGAAGTCCGCCTGGGCGTGGCCGGGGGAATGGACGAGCGGCACGAACATCTCGCGCGACCGAAGCCGCCGCTCACGGACATAGTCCTTCACGATGGTGTAGCCGCCGGTGAACCCGTACTCGTCCCGGAGACGGTCGAAGATCCGCTTCGCCGTGTGCCGTTGCTTGCGGTGGCTGGTCCGATCGTCTTCCAGAATCCGATCGATGATCCCCGTGAACGGACCCAGCTTCGGCCGCCGTGGCGGCTTGCCGCGGCGATACCCCGGCGGCACCGAGAACGACAGCATCTTGCGTACCGTCTTGCGGTCCAGCCCGAACACCCGCGAGGCCTCGCGGGTGCTCATTCCCTCGACACGACACGCCCGCCGGACCCGCGCGTACATCTCCACCCGATACATCCCCCCGCCTTCCAGTCAGAGCAACCCTGACAGAAGGCTATACGCGGTCCCATTTTGGTCCGCCACAGCCGGATCAACCGGCCGCTTCAGTGGGGGATTATTGCGCCGCCGTTCTCACCTACATTCCGGGATAGCCAAGCACGGAAGCCTGACGCACCCGTCATCGCTCCGTAAGCGGTTGGATTCAATCTTCTGTCCCTTGCCGGCCTCCTTTGGCACCTTAACCAAAACCGCTCAGTAATGGTGAGACGACCCAAATGAGGGAAGGCTGCCAAGGCCTTCAAAGTAGCGAGTCAGCTTGGTTGCGGGGGCTCGCAACCACCGAGACCGACATTTGATCGAAGTTCCGGTCTAACCCTCTGCAACCCTTTGATATACTTAAAGGCTCTTCGGCAACGGCATCATGTTGGTTGTCCGGACACTCCAACCGTACCGTCAGTGTCCGCATCGATCTAGCCTCGAGCCTCTCGAACAGCTCGTGAGTCGCGCATCTCTTGGCAGGAGTGGCGGGGGCGTCACCGAACAACGACGCCAAAGGACGGTCTAAGAATGCTCCTCAATCAGGGAGACACATCCTCCTTCTGTACTGCCCTTCGCATTGCGATGCAGACATTGGCGACGAACTGGATATGGGAGGAATGCGGAACCTCGCCCCGTGCTCGGTGGCACAGTTTCAGGCCGACTGGTGGTGCAACGGCTAGGCGCGTGAGGCAGGGGCGCCTCGCGTGGACATCGACTCTACGTGGCTCCGTGTTGATCGGGATGGTGTCAACGGCGGCAGAATAATGCTCCACGCGTGGCGGCCGGGCGGTCCGGTCGCGGCGGCCCAAAATTGCGCCACTCATGGCTCCTTGTCGGTTGTGGCGAGGGGCATGGGATTTACGGCGTGGAGCTTTATGCGGCGGTTCGACTGGCGGTTGTCGAGGAGGGTCTGATACCAGCGGTTTCGAGTTGAGACTCATGGCCGCGATCACGGGCCCGCATTGTCGCCCCGGCCCTCCAATTGTCGCCCCGGACTCGATCCGGGGCCCAGACTGCCGGCGCAGCCCGCACGGGCCGCGACAGGCTGGACCCCGGACCGGCGCTCCGCGCCGTCCGGGGTGACAAGTGGGGGTTGCTCCGTCCGGGCAGCAGCGAATGCCCCGGCTCCGCCTTACCGTCGCCGAACCCGAACTCTCGCATCGGTTCCCGTCAACGACCGCTGGTATGAGCCACCTGCAGGGGAACGCCATTCCTTTTCGGTGGGGATTGCTGGCTGTGGGAACGGCTGGCGGGAAAGGCCGAATCACCGACGGAAGCTCACTGCCCACGACTCTTCCAAGTCGCCTTCATCGTCCTCGAGCTCGTCCGGGGGTTCCATTCCCGTAAGCACAGTAAGGGCCTTGCCGTAGCTGCCCAGCCCTACGACCTCCCCCACAATTTCCTGGCGATGCTGCCCGTTGAACCAATCCTGAAGGCAACTTTGCCCTTTCGCGCGGCGACCTCGGGCAATGTTCTCTGCATCGGCGTTGAAGTCTGCAGTCACACTGCCCGAGGGCAATGGAGTTCCCTTGCGGATCCAGTCGAGACGTGGGAAGTCCATCAGAGAGCTCGACATGACGGCATAGTCGATCGTGTCGGCGCCGCTGCGGATGACGGCCACCGGATCACGGCTGGTTTGTACATACCGGATCGCCGTGCCCTCAAGGGACGTTTCGCACCTCGCTTGAAGCGTCTCGATCGCTTGGATTCCCTCGCCTCCGCGACCTACAGCGGCAACGAAGAGCTTCGCAGGCATGAGCAGTGCCGATGCGAATTGGTCCGCCTCCTGCTCGTAACGATCGCTGCTGCGAAACCCGGCTCTGGAGAAGTGCTGGCCCCGGCCGTTCAGGACAGCATCGATGTGCCCGGGCAATCGATAGTGCCCGATCTCATGGGCCACGGAGAATCTCCTGAAGCCCTTGTTGTTGACGTGGGTCGGGTATCCGATGCCGAATCCTCCATTAACGTGGAGCAGCATGCCTGAGGCTCCGCCAGCGGATGCGGGGAGCGGCTTCAGTTCGATGTCAAGCTGACGCGCGATCACGAACGGATCGATTGGCAGCGTTTCGATCCGGAGCTCCCGGAGGAGCTGTTCCGCCTCGTGACGCACCTTGAAGAATCGATCATAGGGCCTCGCCATTTACTCGCCCTCACTTGCCTTCTGCTTGGCCTTGCGGGCCAACATCTGCACGAAGTCGTCCGCCATCTCCTGATACTCGGCAGAGAGGCCAGCGTAGTGCCGGTGAAGCCTGTCGACTGTGGTGGCCGAGGCATCCATCAGATCGGAGCGGCCGAGCAGGTAGTCGGTTGTCACCCGGAGCGCGTCGGCCAACCGCTTGAGGTTGTCGAAAGATGGCTTCCGGGTGCCCGTTTCAAAATGGGAAACGGCCGATGCCTGCAGATCGGCCCGCCGGGCAAGATCGCTCTGGCTCAGATTGCGTGCCATTCGCGCGCTTCGCAGCCTCCGCGGAAAAAGATCTGTTGGCGTGCTTGACTCTCTCATGACGAGTTCGTATATTCCTTCATGACGTATCCGTCATGGCCGTGCAGCGGCCATTTTGTTGGCCGAGGTCGTGACGAATTCGTCAGATTGTACAATACACATCGCACGGCGACAAGGAGATTGAGCATGCGCGGGGGCCGAACACCAATCATGCCGTGCCGAATCCAAAGGGCGCCTGGGACGTGAAAGGTGGTGGCGCCGCACCCGACCTCATCCAGGTCACTTCATCAACTCCCACGCAACTCACGCCATAAAGGAGAAGACCTATGGCCGCTGCAAAGCAGATCCACATTTACGTACGCGGACGCAAACACGCCTTCGACCGGGAAAAGATCGGCTACAAGGAAGTGGTCGATCTGGGCTATCCCGACGGCAAGCACGGTCCGCTCTACGAATACGACGTGTCCTGGAAGGACGGACCGAAGGGCCACGAAGAAGGGATTCTCAAGGAGGGCGATTCCGTCCCCGTCGTCGACGAGATGAAATTCGATGTCAAGTTCACCGATCGATCGTAGCCCCGACCTCAAGGCCCTGACCGAGGCGGGTTACCCCCTGGAGCTGCGGGGCGCCTACCTCGTCGTCAAGAACGTGCCCTACCTGAACGACGCCGCGGGCCGACTCGCGCGCGCGGACATGGTCATGAGCATCGAGTTCCCCGACGGGACCGCCACGCCTCCCGGCGACCATACCGTCTGGTGGACCGGCAAGCCGCCGTTCCGCGCGGACGGCTCCAGCATGGAAGACTACCTCTCCTGCGGCGCCTGGGCGGAGGGTCATGACCTCGGAGAGGGGCTGACGGCCTACATGCGGTGGTCCCGCAAGCTCGTCGCCAATGGCAAGAAGCGCGCCTACGTCGACTACGAGGAAAAGATCACTACCTACATCGCCGAAGTCGCGGGTCAGGCCGATATTCGCCACCCGGGCGTGCTTGAAGCCGCCAAGACCGGGGAAGCTCCCACGATCACGCTCAAATCCCGGTTCAAGTACGTCGACACGAACACCTACCGGTATGGCCTGAAGGGCATCGAGCAGCGCATCGAAGACGAAATCGTCGCCATTGTCGGGGTGGGCGGAACGGGCTCCTACCCGATGGACATCCTGGCAAAGACCAACGTCAAGGAGCTGCACCTGTTCGACGAGGACGTGCTGAAACAACACAACGCGTTTCGGATGTGCGGCGCTGCCCGCATCGAGGAGCTTGGCGGATCATGCGCCAAGGTCGACTGGTACCGCCGCACCTACTCCGCGATTCGCGAAGAGGGGATTCACGTGCACACCGAGGAGCTCACCGGTGACTGCAAGGATATCCTTGCGAAGTTCACGACGGTCTTCATTGCAGTCGACGATCTGACTGTGCGCCGAAACCTGCAGGCCGCCTGCAACGAACTCGGCATCTACCACGTCAGCGTGGGCATCGGCGTGGAAGTCGAAGGCGAGTCCAACGATCAGCTCGGCGGCAATGCGAAGGTGGAAACCGCGTTCCGTCCCAGGCATCCCCGCCCGAGCGAGCTTCCACCCGAGGAAGGACCGGACCAAGCATACGGTATCGTGCAGACCGCGGAGCTCAACATGCTCGGCGCCGCCCTTGCTGTCCTCGAGTGGAAGGCCACAGTCGGCATATACAGGAACGACCGGCCGCACGACATGGATACCATACTCGTCTCGGCCTCTACCGGCCGACTTCTCCATGACGGGGAAAGGGGACTCCCCCGCTTGAAGACCCGCACGTGGACCGCGGTCTGTGTCGATGACATGCCGCCATCGCTTGAGCCCGGCAATCTCTACATATCGGTAAAGCACCGACTGACAGAGCATCTGTGCGCCTGCGGCTGCGGCACGGAAATCAGCCTGCCGTTGGGCCGCAGCGAGTGGCGTATCGAATACGATGGCGAGTCCGTCACCGTATGGCCATCGATCGGCAACTGGCGATTGCCATGCAGGAGCCACTACATCATCGAGAAAGGACATACACGCTGGTGTCTCGCCTGGACCGAGAAGGGAGATTCGAACGGGACAGGCACGCGACCGCAAAGCCAAGAACGCCGATATCGCGAGAAGACGACGAAAGGTCCGCTGGTGGAGCCGCATTTGGGACTGGTTCGGCCGTTGACACTTCGGTCAGGGCGTAGCCGATGCCCGCGCGGACCCGGACCATAGCCGTCTTCTCGATCCCGAGCTTCATCGCGATCGCGTCGGCGGTCCTGAACCCGATGCCCCGGATGTCCCTGGCG
Organism: Alphaproteobacteria bacterium; assembly: GCA_963664465.2. Lineage (GTDB taxonomy): Bacteria > Pseudomonadota > Alphaproteobacteria > UBA8366 > CAVOAK01 > CAVOAK01. The sequence goes on from CAXXSU010000002.1 coordinate 677,364, forward strand.
AGCCGGTACGGATTCTCCGTCATCACCTCCACGGCGTCGGCGCCGTAGGTCCGGAATATCCGCACCGCCCGCGCCGTGCGGTCGGCGACGCCCTGCGGCTCGGCGCAATCGGCTTTGATGCGGTGAAGCACCTGGTACTGTGCCGCATCGAGCGGCGGCCGCCCCAGGCTCAACTTCGACGTCTATCCGTATCTGCCGCGCGCCCGGGTCGCGATGACGTCCGCCAAGTCGTACATGAGCCTGCTGTCGGGGCTCGGCGCATGACCGACACACCGCAAGTGCTGCTCGCCCACCACCTCAAGACGCTGAAGCTGCCGACCTTCCTGCGCGAGTACGACAAGATCGCCCGGCAGTGCGCCTCGGAAGGCGTCGATCACGTCCGCTACCTGTTGAGACTCGCCGAGCTCGAGCTGATCGACCGCGAGCGCCGCATGGTCGAGCGGCGCATCAAGGCGGCGCGCTTCCCCGTGGTCAAGAGCCTCGACAGCTTCGACTTCAAGGTCAACGGCAGCGAGTTCACCGCCAAGGCCGTCCGTGACTGGCTGGCGAGAGTCGGTGTGACGACGCTCTACATCGCGCCGGGGAGTCCCTGGGAGAACGGCCACAACGAATCATTCAACGGCAAGCTCGGAGACGAGCTGCTCGACGGTGAGATATTCTACTCGCTCACGGAAGCTCAGGTGCTGATCGAGCGATGGCGATATCACTACAACACGGTCAGGCCGCACAGTGCGCTGGGCTATACACCCCCGGCACCACAGACCATCGTGCCCAAACGGACTGATCCGGCCTTCGCTATTGATGGGCTACAGCCGGATCAGCCCTTCCCAGAAACCGTGCCAGGACTAACATAGGAACTGGTACATAGAATGGGGGCAGGCCATAACCAATCGAAATATCCTACTCGCCTCGTCTCAACAATACGGGAGTTGTCATTGAAAGATATTGGTACACTAGATCATATTGCTCCCTACGTGCTTGGTAACTCAATCATCCATGCGGCTGATTTCGAGATGGGTTACGATATACCCTCTGTAAGTGACGTTGATTTTGAACGCATGAAACAATCGGAATTATAACAGAGGGTCAATTGGGCATGTATAAAGATTTCAAGCCAAGGAATGGAAAACCAGCACACCACACGTTTAGGGGTACAACTCTTGCACTATTGGTTAAAGCCCTGGAGCCGACGACGGAGGACAAAATACATGTGACCGCCCTCACCGAAGAGGGTGAACAGATTATGCGGTTGCTAAATAAACCAACGAGTTTGCAAGGAGTATGCAAAATAGCTTCGCGCCTAAAGGAGAGAAAGAAGATTACAACAGTCATTTACGCGAGATTCGAACCAGAGTCTGAGGACAAAGCTTGGTCTAACACAGCCGCTACAGGGAACGTCTCTTCGTTGTGCTCCCGGTATGGCGTCCCACTGCAGGACTAATACCATCGTTCGCGATCTGAGACTCATCTGGGGGATTCCCGCAGGGTTGGTTTTCTGACTCAATGGCCGGACCGTTGATTGGAGTTTCGGCATGGGCGCGGCGCTCCGAGACCCCGAAGCCGGTCGCGGACATGGTCGATGCACTGGCGGCGGCGCGGAGGGGCTCACAAGTTTCCCTGGGCTGCCTCCTTGAGAATCTGCTTGTCCAGCGTCAGGTCCGAGACCGCGCGGCGCAGCCGCTCGTTCTCTTTCTCAAGCTCCTTGAGACGGCGGAGCTGGTCGCCACTCATCCCGCCATACTCCTTGCGCCACCGATAGAACGTGGACCTCGTTGATCCCGAGCTGCCGGATCGCGTCCGCCATCGACATGCCCTGGCCATGCAGGACCTCCGCCTGCCGCAGCATGCCTACGATCTCCTCCGGCTTGTAGCGCTTCCTTGCCATCTCTGATCCTCCTCATTCCCAAACCTAAGTATGGACCAATCCAATGGGGGAGGATTAATGGTACGCCTCCGGTCAGGACCGCCTGCCAAAGACGGTGGAGGTTCTGCGAAACTGACCTTATGACTGTTCATAAGGATAGTTTCCAGGTTCAGCGTCTCGAGGTGGTAAACACCGGTCGCCGTCGGCGCTGGAGCGTGGCGGAGAAGCTGCGGATCGTCGAGGAGAGTTTCCAGGGTCACCGACAGGTATCTGCGACCGCGTGTCGCCACGACATCTCGCCCTCGTTGTTGTTCTCCTGGCGCAAAGCGTTTCGTCGCGGTCGCGACGAGGTGATCGGCTTTGCGCCGGCGCTGATCGTGCCTGACGAGGAAGCGCCGCTGGGCGCGGCTGCGGCTGTTGGGCGCATGGAGATCGTAACCGTAACAGGCCAGCGGATCATGGTTGGCGCCGATGTCGATGTCCTGGCGCTGGCGCGGGTCGTGGCGGCGCTAGAGGCGCGATGATCCCGGTTCCCTCCGGGGTTCGGGTCTGGCTGGCTACCGGCGTTACGGACATGCGCCGTGGCATGAACGGGCTGACGCTTCAAGTCCAGGAGGCCCTGGGGCGCGATCCTTATGCCGGCGATCTGTTCGTATTCCGGGGCCGTCGCGGCAATCTGATCAAGGTGCTGTGGCATGACGGACTGGGTACCTCGCTCTACGCCAAGCGGCTAGAGCACGGCCGGTTCATCTGGCCCTCACCAGCCGATGGCGTGGTCGCGGTTTCGCCGGCCCAGCTCGGTTATCTGCTCGAAGGGATCGACTGGCGGCGTCCGGTGCGCAGCTGGCGGCCCGAGCGCGCGGGTTGACCGCGGCAAAGCGACGGAGCCGCGCAAGAAAGAGCGTGACTCAAATCCGGCGGGTATGATTCGCTCGGCGCCATGATCCGCGCCACAGCGTCCGATATCGAGGCCCTGCGCGCCGCCCTTGCGGTCGCCGAGGCGCGGGCCGAGGAGGCGGTGGCCAAGGCCTCGAACGCCGAAGCGATCATCGCCGCCCTGAAACTGATGGTCGAGAAGCTGCGGCGCGAGGTCTACGGCCAACGCTCGGAGCGCAAGGCGCGCCTGCTCGACCAGCTGGAGCTGGAGCTCGAGGAGCTGGAGGCGCGCGCGAGCGAGGACGAGCTCGCCGCCGAACAGGCAGCCGCGAAGACCTCGACAGTCAAGTCTTTCACTCGCAGGCGGCCATCGCGCAAGCCGTTCCCGGAGCATCTGCCGCGCGAGCGCGTGGTGGTTCCGGCGCCCGAGGTCTGTGGCTGTTGCGGCTCGGATCGGCTTTCCAAGCTGGGCGAGGACATCACCGAGACGCTGGAGGTGATCCCGCGCAGCTGGAAGGTGGTCCAGACGGTACGCGAGAAGTTCACCTGCCGGGACTGCGAGAAGATCTCGCAAGCCCCCGCACCGTTCCATGTGACCCCGCGGGGTTGGGCGGGTCCGAGCCTGCTGGCCATGATCCTGTTCGAGAAGTATGGCCAACATCAGCCGTTGAACCGGC
>CAXXSU010000003.1:0-17113 GCA_963664465.2 Alphaproteobacteria bacterium
ATCAAAGGAGTCACACCGGAGCAACTCGAGGGTAGCGCGGACCGCGAGATCGAACTCAAGCAAGCAACTCGAACTCTCAACTTCAATGGTCAGGTCTTTCTCCTGCATCACGCAATGCCGCAGTTTTGTTTTCATACGACTACCGCCTACAACATTTTGCGCCACGCCGGGGTCGAGATCGGCAAGCGCGATTTTATGGGCGAATATCCGAGCTAACTGGCTCACTCAGCTTGACTGGCAATCAGTTGAGTCTCACCGAAACAGTTCTCCTTGCGTTAGTGGATTCCTGGGGTCTCGCAGATCCGCGAGGCCCAGTTCTTTTCGAAGTTGCTCAATCGGCTTGAATGTCTGCTTATGGCTAAGAGCGGACCTTCGGCTGGGCTCTGATTTACGTCCGTTTTACCCCCGAAAGCGGACATATTTCAGGTAGCCGCTAAACGTCTGCTTATGACCCAAAGCGGACTTTGTGCAAGTTGACAATTACGGATTTGCCGCACCGGTATCGTTGGCCGCAGTTCGTTGGTTGAGTTGGTGGCCGCAGGGAAATGATGTCAGACGCCGCCAAGACGCTGATACAGTTTGTCATCCTGGAGAGCAGATTCTGCGATCGTCATTCCCGAGCCCAGATGCCCTTTTTCTATTAGTTCCACATGTTGAGGCAGTCCTGGGTAATCCAAATACCGTCGAACGATCCAGATTGAGTTGGGTCTGTCGGTTTTTACAAATTCATCGCCAGGATTAATCGCAGTTTTCAGCATCGTCGATTACGCCTTTAGCGCGACGAGTTGTTCAAGCTCCTCGCGGCCTGTCTGCAGCGCGAACGAGAATTGAACAAACAACGCTATTCTGCCACCTTGTGTTCGAGCTTCTCCTCGATACGCACGGCAATATTGCCGGATTTCCTGCCCATTACGCCGCGGAACATCGGCACATCTCCGCACCGCAACAGCACCGAAGATTCTGGCGTCGCTTCCAGCATGATTTGGCTGCCAACACTCCAATTCAATATCTCTTCGAGCGGAATGCTAACCTCGTCGAGAACCGCCTCGATGTCGACATCGGTAAACCAAAGTTCGGTCGCAAGATGGTTTTCCCAGATCGAATCGCGACCAAACTTCTCGCCTATGAACATTTGTAGGAGCAACTCGCGTATAGGCTCGAGTGTTGCGTATGGCAACATCAGTTCAAGCCGTCCGCCGCGGTCCTCCATGTCGATACGCAGACGCGCAACGATCGCCGCATTTGCCGGGCGCGCAATGGTCGCAAAGCGTGGGTTCGTCTCCAGTCGGTCAAAGCGGAACGTCGCTGAACTTATGGGATCAAAAGCAGCGCTTAGGTCTGCCAACACCACATTGATCATGCGCTCGACGAGGTTGTGTTCGATCGTCGTATAGGGCCGACCTTCGATCCGCATCGCTGCAGTTCCCCGGCGACCGCCGAGAAGCACGTCGACGATTGAATAGATCAGTGAACTGTCGACGGTAATCAGGCCAAAATTATCCCATTCTTCGACCTTGAATACGGCCAGCATGGCGGGCAACGGAATGCCATTGAGGTAATCGCCAAACCGGACGGACGTGATGTTGTCCAGGCTGACCTCGACATTGTCCGAGGTGAAGTTACGCATGGAGGTCGACATCATGCGGATGAGCCGGTCGAAGACAACCTCAAGCATCGGCAGGCGTTCATAGGACACCAAGCCGCTGTCGATAATCGCGTGGATGCCGGTAAGTTTGGTGGCCTCGTCGACATCCTCGGAGAATCCGAGCAGGCTGTCGATTTCATCCTGGTTAAGTACACGCGCCGATATCGGAGCGCCTTCGCCGGCATTGGCACTGGATTCGGCAGAGGCACCGGATTCGGCAGAGGCACCGGATTCGGCAGAGGCAGCGTCCTCTCCGTCCACGGCCGCCCATTCCGAAGCAAGCTTGTCGTCTACGCTCTCTTCGGCGTTATCCCCTTTAGCGCCTTCGGCAGGCGCATCGTCTCCGAGCAGACCCGAAAGGTCCTCAGGGAGTTTGTCGTCTTCGTCAGCCAAGTCTCACCAGCGCCCTATTCAAGTGAAATTTCTCGGTTAAGCTTCAGATCGAACCCTACAACATCTAATCCGACTATTCCCAGATAACCCTAAATTAGGCTCTAACTCTATGCAAATTCACGGTCACAATTGCCCGGACGCTGCAGCAAATTTAGTGGGCCATCAGGACCGGAATTTCGGCATTGTGGAGGATGTGCTGTGTTACGCCTCCAAAAATCATCTGATGTAGGCGACTATGGGTGAAGGCACCTTTAATGAGGAGATCGGGTTCAAGTGACATGGTCTCTTCGAGCATTGCCGTACCGTAAGTTCGATTGTTCAAAGGTCGGTCGAGCTGCTCTGCCGCAATTCCGTTGGCGACTAGGTGCTGCGTAACATCAGCCGCGCTTGGACCGGGAACGCCATTATGCTCGATGGTTAGGACAACTACACTCTTTGCTTGAATTAAGAAGGGCATTGCAAAGGCAATCGTCCGGGCGGATTCCATACTTCCATTCCAGGCAATGACAATATATTCGCCAACAACACTTGGGCTTGTCGGCGGTGCAACTAGGACGGGACGCCCGCTCTCGAAGATCGCGGCTTCGAGAATGCTTGTGCTCGGGACGCCTGCGCCCGAGACGGGTCGACCAACGACGGTCAAGTTAAACTTCCGGGCGAGTTCTCCGACGCCAATGCCGGTCGGCAAGTCTTCGTCCCGCCAACGCGCGACAGGCTGTTTCGTTACTTGTATGTCGTCGATGCTCGCCACGCCATTCCGGTCCATGAAGTCCAGAAACAGCTGTTGGGCACGTTGGGTACGCTCGACTTCCTGCTGATCAAATTGCTCTACCATGCCCGCCGAAGCACCAAAGCCATCGGCGGCTCCGGCGAGCAATATGGGCGACGATTGTCGGATGCGTTTGCCTTCGATGTAGCTACTAAAACGCCGCGCTACCAGCAACGCAGTCTGCAGAATGGATTGAAGGACAGCACTTTCTTCAACAGGAACCAGGATGGTCTTCATGGACATTGCATAAAGCTCCTTTCGCTGGTCAGCCGACGTCAAACGCCTATGCGTTTCATACCTGCAAAAAGTCTGGTCTAACTCCCCGTTACATAACTCTTTAATGCGCTCGCTTCGGCCTCCACTTCTTCCAACCGATGCTTCACGACATCGCCAATACTGATGATGCCGCACAGGATCCCATCTTCTGTGACCGGGAGGTGCCGGATACGATATTTGGTCATAACTATCATCACCTCCTGTAAGGTCGTGTCCGGCGAACATGTCTCTACCCTCTGAGTCATCAGCTTACTTGCCTGCAATTCCAAAGTATCCGGGCCGTGTTCCGCAAAACCCCGCACGACATCCCGTTCCGAAATAATCCCTTTGATCATTGCTCCATCATCGCTCAAGACGATGGAGCCGATTCCCTCGCCCGTAAGCGTGTGAATTACTGACAGTATTGTATCTGTCGGTCGAAGGGTGACGACCGTCGCTCCTTTGGAGCTCAGGATTGATACAACTTTCATGGGCAATCCTCCGAGTTTCGTGAACACGCACGTCGGGAACGCCATTCAATCCAAGCTGTAGTTTACCGGACACTCTTTCTTGTTTCATTCAAAATATCATGTCTCCCTCTGGAGGGTCACATTTTAGAGCAAGGAGGGTAGGTAACTACATGGTTGAACCCTGCCATAAGTTCGCCCCCTTGTGTAAGGGGGCACGGTAGTCCGACGGCACGTAATCAACGCCGTCTTACCGCAAGAAAATTGAACGAGACCATTCCAGTGGCATTTTAACTGTGTCCTGGGAAATATAGCCTGGCATTCTTGTTGGGCATGGGTTGACGACCCAAACAGTCATGTACCCCGTCCGGGGTGTAACCTCGCGGCGGGGTACGCAGGTTGAACGAACGAAAATCCGTACTTTCTGTTAGCCGAATGTCCGTTTCATAACTGGCGTGCTCGGTGGCAAATTTCTGTCCAGTGCAACAGATCATGGCTGAATTTTCCGCCGCTCTCGAAAATTCGATACGCATCCTTGCTGGCTGAAATTAAGCACTTATGGGCGGTTTGACCGTGCCTAGAGGGCGGCAATGGCATGGTAATTGCGCGACTTATGGGAATTATCTGTATGCATAGATAGGTACTCGCATGGGGCTTCCGTATTGCGAAAGGGGCGTAGCTTGGCCCCTCAGAGGAGGTCTTGATGATACGCAGGTTTCTAATCGCTCTAGGATTTGGTGCCGCGTTGCTTGCCGCCTTTCCCGCGTTCGCGCAAATGAGATGCGGGTTGCATGCGGACGTAATTAATGGGCTTGAAAGAAAATACAACGAACGACCGGTAGGCATGGGTCTGTCCGTTGACGGTCACTTGGTCGAGATTTTCAGCTCGGCAAATGGTAGCTGGACGATACTGGTCACTCAGCCAGGTGGTATCAGTTGCTTTGTTGCGGCTGGTGAAGATTGGGAAAGAATCGAGGTAGCAGCTCCTTTGCTGGGCCTTGCGCTTTAGGTAGGCAATCTCGCGCTACGTTTGTATCAGCCAGCAGATGGCGAATGTCCGCTTCTGGCTATTAGCGGACATTCAGCCTCCCAGTGAAATATGTCTGCTTTACCCCCGAAAGCGGACGTCCGCGTTACGCGTCATGCGTCTTGGCAACGATAGTCGAAAAGCATGCTTTGGCCTGGTCGGTCGTCGGTCGAGAAGAGCGCGGGGATGGCCGTCGCTGGTCAGCTCCCCCCTTAACAGCCCGTTGACGAAGTCTTCCCTGGACGAAGTCGGCATGGTCTGATTCTCTGGTGTCCTGGCCTGAAGGGGGGTTCGCTGATGGCGATGGGACAGCAGAAGGATCGTCAGGGGGACTTGATGGTGAGCTGGTCGGAGATGCCGCGCTCGCCTGGTCATGTATTTTACGACCGCCTGCAGTTGGTACTGATCGAGGGCGGCTTCGACGGCTTCGCCGAGGCGGTCTGCCAGCCCTATTACGCGGCCAGGATGGGGGCGCCTTCGGTGCCACCCGGGCGCTACTTCCGTATGCACCTGGTGGGCTACTTCGAGGGTATCGACTCTGAGCGTGGGCTGGAGTGGCGCTGCTCGGATTCCCTGTCGCTACGGGAGTTCCTGCTGTTGGAGATGCGGGAACGGGTGCCGGACCATTCCTGGCTGTCACGGACCCGCGCGCGCCTGCCCCATGAAGTCCACACGGCGGTGTTTGACTGGGTCCTGGCGCTGATCGCCGAGGCGGGTCTGGTGAAGGGCGAGCGCATCGGGGTGGATGCCTCGACCATGGAGGCCAACGCGGCGCTGCGCAACATCGTGCGGAGGGACACGGGCGAGGGTTACCGGGGGATGCTGGAGCGCTTGGCCCAGGAGAGCGGTATCGAGACACCCACGGCTGAGGACCTGGCGCGTCTGGACCGCAAGCGCAAGGGCAAGAAGCTCTCGAACCAGGACTGGGTTTCCAGGAGCGACCCCGAGGCCAAGATCGCCAAGATGAAGGACGGCACCACGCACCTGGCCTACAAGCCCGAGCACGCGGTGGATCTGGACACCGGCGCGGTGGTGGCGGCGGAGCTGCACCCGGCCGACGAGGGCGATACGACAACGCTTCCCAAGACCCTGGCGGCGGCCGAGGCAAACCTCGAGGCGGTGGATGTGGCGCCGACGGCCGAAGATCCGGCCGAATGTGTGACCGATAAGGGCTCCCACTCACGGTTGGTCTTGAAGGCGCTCGACGACGGCCCCTGGAAGAGCCGGATCTCCGAGCCCAAGCAGAAGGGTTTTGCGCGCTGGCACGGAGATGATGCGGCTCGCCGGGCGGTCACCAACAACCGGACCCGGCTGTTATCGGGGGTGGCCAGGGAAGCCTTCAAGCTGCGCGCCGAGATCGTCGAGCGCTCCTTTGCCCACAACCTCGATCGCGGCGGTATGCGCCGGACCTGGCTTCGGGGCCGCGAGAACGTGCACAAGCGATACCTGCTTCACGTCGCCGGCCACAACCTATCGTTGCTGATGCGCCAACTCATCGGCGCCGGCACCCCGAAGGAGGCCGTGGCGGGCGGAATTGGCGCCTTGTTCGTGCTTGTTACGCCCGCTGGAGCCGTCCTGGTCGTTCAGATCGTCCTCATCGTCTCGGAGGATGGCGAAACCGCCTTCGCCGCGATATGCTTCGCCGTGGCGTGAAACCCGGTCAATGACGCCTTTTTCAACGGGCTGTTAAGCTGATGGCGGCATTAAGACACCCCTATACTTCCCTCCGTGCCAGCAGTCGCGTCTCGTCGCCGGATGTGCGGACTTGCAAATGGGCAGTCGGCGGCCATCTATTGGTTGAAGCACCGCCATGGAGGTGGCTATTTCTGTCAACGAAAGGAAACAGCCGCAAGACGCTGTGCTCGACCGCCTGATCGAGGCCGACAGGCGGCTCGACGATCCAGTGCGATGGTACAGGTATAACAACGGCGGAATGTTTAGTCCGTCATTCGGCCTGCTGGCCGCCATCGACTGGCTCGATGACGATGGCCAGGTCACTTTGTCCTACCTGCGCAAATCGCTGCCAGAAAACTGGCAGGGTGGGGTAAACGAAAACGAAGATGAAGTGATCTCCGATTTCAACGACGACAAAAATACCACCTTCAAAATGATGAAGGATGTGCTCAAACGCGCCATCGAATTACGGAAACAAGACCTATGAACTTCGAATCCTTCTTCGAGAAATTTCCCAAGTTCTTAAATATCGACAGGGAAGCGATCTCAAAATGGCATCCGCTGGGAAGCCTAGACAGGTTCAAGCCAAACTTCGCTTCGGATAATCCAGAGGACGATTCCAGTTCGCCAACCGAGGAGTGACCAGTACGACGCCAACAAGCCATACCGCCACCGCCATAAGCTATCTGGCGAACGCATTAACTGAACCTCGAGATGAGCGGACCGCTCAACTAAGAGGACCGAAACGATGGAATACACAGATGACATCAAAGCCCTCTACCAAAAAATCGAAGCCAAGATCGCCGAGCTTGAGGCCGAGATCGATGCGTCCGACATGACGCTCGAAGAGAGCCACGCAGCGCAGAAAGAGCTGATGGATATCTACAGCACGATGGGCCAAGCAAACGGCCCAGAAGTCACCGACGCACTGAGAGCGCTTATCAATCAGCTCAGTAAAGACAGTCGGCACTCTGCAGTCCACACCGAGCTGGTGCTGCTCTACACCACGCTCGACACCGACCTGATGCACTGCCCGAAACGCTACGTCGTCACCGACAGCGAGCTGGTGTCACCAGCTGGCTTTCATCCTGACGAGCGGGTCTTCATTCAGACCAAGGTCGCCTACCACGTCGATGACCTGAGTGAGCTGCCTGACGACCACGCCAACCTACTTGCCCATGACCTCGAAGAAGGAGCCGCCTGATGCTGAACCTCAACTCCCTCACCTACGACTCCACTTTCGTCAGCAGGGTCCAAGCTGCTGCAGGCAGGTCTCGAAGTGAACGGCGAGAGCGACCCGCATGCCGCCATCATCGAACGCTATGCGAGGCCATCATGGCCAAGACGGAGAGAATTATCCGGCGTGTCGTCCGCGAGCACGAGCTGGAGTTCAACGCACCTGGCCGGCTTGAATTTGAACTGGAGCCAACCTAAATATAATACAGCGCCGATTTGAGCGTCAGCTTGCGGGCGCGTAACAAATGCAGCTAAAGCGGTGACGGAATGAACCCGTCCAGCATGGCTGCGACGGGTTTTTGTTTGGACTGGTCGGCCTAACCGACCCGGCATTTGAGCTTCAGCTTGTGCGCCGTGGCATCCCGCCTAAAGCACTAAAGAGGAGAATTATCATGGCAAAAGTAACCTGGAGGAACGCCACGAAGGACGATCCGATCTTTAGAGACGGGTTCGTCATTTCATCGAAATCTACGGCGAGCACATCGACGTCGTCGACCAAGAGTTCGACGAAAAATACGACTGCCCCTTCGAAACTTCGAACGCCAAAGACATCGAGGCGTTCTGGAAAGATCACCTGATCGAGGATGCCGTCGAGCAGCGATGCGCGGCGGCATCACCTCAATCTATCGTTCTTAGTTGACCTGTAGCCTGACCACGTTCGCCGCCGCCGTCGGAACCTCGCCAGACAGGATATCGTCAAGCCGCTTGCCCCAGGCATGCAGCGCCTGGCGCTTTTCCGCGTCATAGGAATGCCGGTCGTACACTGCGGTCACACCCGTCTCGACGTGGTTCAATATCTTCGAGACCGTAAGGCGATTGATTCCCAGCTCGCCGGTCATCCTGCTGGCGACTGTACGCCGTAGGTCGTGCGGCACGGCATCGGCGACACGCGCTGTGCGTTGGATGCGCGCTGTGGCTTTCCAGATGGACTTGATCGGGCCATCGACCGTGGGGCTGGGGAACACCCAAGGCGAACCGTTGCCGTACTGCCCAACCTTGGCAAGCACGTTCATCGCTTGCGGGCTCAACGGCACCCTATGAGTCCGCCCGTTCTTGGCGAACTCGCCCGGGATAGTCCACCAGCCAGCATCGATGTCAGACCAACGCATATGCGATATTTCACCACCCCTCTGCGCTGTCAGGAGGCGCAGCTTGAACATCGCTGACATCAAAGGCGTCTCGCCCTCGAATGCGGTCCACCATGCCCGTATTTCGTCGTCGTTCAACACCCGCTCGCGCTGGTGCTCGGCACTCGGCTTCTCGATCATGTGACAGGGATTGGTTTCGACGATTTCACGTGTGATGCCCCAATTGAATATCTTCCGCAGAATTTCCAAGGTTCGGTTTGCTTGGATCGGTGCACCGCGAGCGACGATCCTGTCCAACAGGGCATGCACCTCCCGGCGTTTGATGTCCTTCGCTTTGTGGTGGCCGAACGCCGGTCGCAGATCACGCTTAAGCGCCAACTCGTCCTTCCGCCAAGACCGCTTCCGCAGCTTCGCGTGCTGTTCCAGGTATTCGTCTGCCAGCTCGTCAAAGGTTTCGGCATTACGGTCGGCGAGCTTCATGCTCGCCGGATCGAGGCCTTTCTCCACCTTTCGCCTGGAGGCCTTGGCTAAGTCACGTGCATCTTTCAATTCCAGCGCGGGGTATGTGCCGAGCGTAAGGCGGCGCAACCGACCATGGTGGCGGTACATCTGCACCCAAGTCTTACGGCCTGATGCGGACACCCGCAGTCCGAAGCCCGGCGTCGCCTGCTCCCAGTACTCGTCGCGTCCGCTCTGCGGCGGTTTGATGCTGTCGATGAAGCGCGTCGTAAACCTGTTTTTCTGCATATCGGTCGATCCTGCTAAATCCCACCTCGTCAGCCATGGGTAACATATAGGAACATATGGGTAACATATGGGTAACATATTGCACGAAACAATGGGAAACGTCTATAGTCCTACTGCAGTGGGAATCTTGGTGTAATATCAAGCATTTTTTCGAAAGACGCACTTTATGACGATGATAAATAAGGCTAAATTTTGGAGGGGTGAGGTGGTTCGATTCCACTCACTCCGACCAATCTTTTCAACGGTTAGAAAAGATTTCCCGATCCCGGTTTGTGCCGCCAATTCACGGGAAGGTAACGACATGCCTGTCATCTTCAATCAGCAAGACATAGCCGCTGTCGAAGCTGGAGATGGTGCATTTGTACAGACGCTACTTGATGCAAAGATAACCAGCAATGACAACGTCCGCCTGCAGCGTTGGCGAATCCAACCGGGCGGGTCGATGCCGGTGGCCGTCGCCAGCACAGACCTCACCTGGGTGCAGGTCCTCGACGGTGAAGTGGAGCTCGACGGCACGCGGGGACGGCACTCACTCTCGAACGTTCATCTCGTCGTCCTGCCGCCCGGCTTCAGCGGGACTCTGACGAGCAAGGCGGGTGCGGTTTTGCTCCACGCCGAAGTGCCGGACGCGGCGCGGTTCGATCCGTCGTTTGCCGCAAGTCCACCGACTTTTGGCTGTGTCGACTGGACGGAAGAGCCGGTGCTAAATGCTGAACACGACGCGCGAAAACGCATCTACTTCGTGACGCCAAAGATGTTCGGAACGAAGGCGCTTGCCGGCGAGTTGATCATCTATCCGCCTGGAACCGAGGCCTCGAACCATCACCATGAGGGCGCCGAGCATTTCCAATATATCGTCAAGGGCAGCGGCACGGTTTTCTCGAACGAGGAACCGCATTCGATTCGCGCCGACGACGTGATCTACAACTACGAGCGCGAACGCCACTACTTTCGCTGCGGCGATGATGAGGAAATGCTGTTTGTGGAGTTCTTCGTGCCTGGCGGATTCAAGACAATCTGGGCCGATAACGCTCCGATTTGCGCCTGGCTTCCGACCGGCAAGAACATCAAGGGTGGTACGCCAGTACGCGAGATTGCGGCACACAGTTCCGAGCATGTCGCGAAGCCGGCCGACGTCTAAACAGCGTCTAGGGCGTTGACGAGCCGCCGTTGCGAGCGTCACGGATTGCCCGCCAGATCCGCTCCGGCGTTGCCGGCATGTCGAAGTGATCGATGCCAAGAGGCGCAAGCGCATCGACAACGGCATTGATGACCGCGACAAGCGAACCGACCGTTCCCGCCTCGCCTGCACCCTTTACGCCCAATGGATTGGTTGCCGTGGGCACCGGATTGCTCGCCATGTCGATCGAGCAGAGCGATGCGGCGCGGGGCATGCCGTAGTCGAGGAATGAGCCGGTCACGAGTTGACCTGCATCGTCGTAGACGATTGCCTCTGAAATCGCCTGACCGACACCCAGCGCGATGCCGCCATGGATTTGGCCCTCGAGAAGCAGCGGATTGACGACAGTGCCGACATCGTCGACGACGGCATAGCGTAGGATTTCCAGTGCGCCGGTTTCCTCATCGATCTCCAGTTCGCAGACGTGGCAGCCGTTGGGAAAGTTGGGAAATTCCGGCGAGAATGTTGCGGTTTCGCTGAAACCGGCCTCGACCCCAGGTGGGAGATTTTGCCCGAGGAAGGCCTGCCGCTCGATTTCGGCGAGCGCAACCGATCGGTCGGTTCCCGAGACGGAATATTCGCCGTCGGAGAATTCGACATCGACTGCCGCCACCTCAAGCAGGTGCGCGGCGAATTGCCGGCCCTTCTCGATGATCTTGTCCGTCGCGAGCGAAATTGCGGTACCGCCCACGGTCATCGAGCGCGAGCCCATGGTGCCCACGCCATGGGCGACGGCGTCGGTATCGCCCTCAACGACCCGGACCGCTTCGGGCAGCAGCCCAAGCCGTTCGCAAACAAGCTGCCGGTAGACCGTATCGTGGCCCTGGCCGTGGGAGATCGTCCCCACCAGCAGGGTCAGCGATCCGCCCGGATCAAAACGGACCTCCGCCGATTCCAGTCTAACGCCGGCCTGTTCGATGGTGTTGGAGATACCAAGCCCGCGAAGCTTCCCGCGCGTTCGGGTTTCGCTCCGCCGCGCTTCGAAGTTCTGATAATCCGCCAGCCTCAGGGCATCGTCCATGTTCCGCTCGAACATGCCGGAGTCGTAAGTGAATGTGAGCGCGGTCTTGTAGGGTATCGCCTCGGGCGGAATAGTGTTGCGACGCCTGAGCTCGACCGGATCGATCCCCATTTCGCGGGCTGCGGTGTCGATCAGGCGTTCAATGACATAGGCTGCCTCCGGCCGGCCGGCACCGCGATAGGGTGCCGTCGAGTTGGTGTTCGTGTACGCACCGGTCACCTCCACATGGATCGCCGGCGTCGTGTAGACGCCCGCCAGCGAGCCCAGATTGCCGAATGCAGGAAACGGTCCCTTGGTCGCAAGATAGGCGCCCAGGTTGACAACCGTGGACACCGTAAGCGCGAGAAATCGTCCGTTCTCGTCGAGCGCCAGCGCCGCCTCGCTCAGATTGTCGCGGGCGTGGTTGTCGCTGACGAAGGCTTCACTGCGGTCGCTGACCCATTTGACGGGACGGCCAAGCCGCTTCGAGGCCCAGAGGACGAGGACGTATTCAAGGTAGGTACCGCCCTTCATGCCGAAGCTGCCGCCGACATCGCCTGCAATGACGCGGAACTTGTGCTCCGGCAGACCGAAGACATTCTCCGCCAAGTCCTGGCGCACACTGTGGGGCGACTGCAGACCGGCATAGAGCGTATAGCGGTCGTCGATCGCGTCGTACTGGCCGATGCAGCCCCTGGCTTCGATCGAATTCGCCGAGACACGGCTGATGAAAAATTGACGCCGCGTGACATGAGCCGCCTGCGCAATACCCGCCTCGGCCGCCGCCTTGTCGCCCAGCGCAAGGCGAAAACAGATGTTGTCCGGACAGTCATCCCAGACCGCCGGTGCGCCATCCTCGATTGCCGCGAAGGCCGATGTCACCGACGGCAGCATCTCGTAATCGACGTCGACCAGCTCCGCCGCGTCCCGCGCCTGGCGGACGCTCTCTGCAACCACCAACACGACCGGGTCGCCGACAAGGCGCACCCGGTCGGACACCAAGACGGTCCGCGGGATATAAAACATCGGCTCGTCGCCGCGCTGCAGCCCCGCGGCCTCGCAACGTAGCGGACCGATGCCGTCCGCCTGAAGCTCAGCACCGGTCAACACGGCAAGCACGCCCGGCGCAGCCTTGGCCGCCTCGGCGTCGATCGAGCGTACACGGGCGTGCGCGAAGGGCGAGCGAACGACAAAGCCGTAGGCCTGTCCCGGCAGCACCACGTCATTCAGGAATCGGCCCCGACCTCTGAGGAGACGAGGATCCTCGACACGCGTAACACTTTGACCAACTGCAAATCGTTCCATGCTTCGCCCAACTTCTCCGCGTGACGTATCGTCTGCACCTAGCGCGGATCGCGCGTCCGATATGGCCCAACGGTCATGGGTCTGTATAGCCGACGGCAGCGGCACCCGTCACGTCCGTCCAGCTCGAACCCAAACCACAAGCGGCTTGCCCCCATATTCGGAATTTGTAACAAGAGGCTACGGTCTCGAAACGACCGGCACGAATAAGGCCGCACGGCTCGCAAGGCGGCCAACGACTCCCGGGGGGTAACGCATGCGTCTTGTCGTTCATGGACAACAGGCCTTCGGCAAATCGGTGCTGGAGGCGCTGCTCGATCGCGGCGAGGAGATCATCGCAGTCTACGTCGCTCTGGAGAAGGAAGGGCAGCGCACCGACCCTCTCAAGGAAGCAGCGCTGGAGCATGATCTGCCGGTCTTTCAGCCAGACTCCTACAAGGATCCTGCCGTCTGGGAGCAGTTCAGCGAGTTGCGTCCGGACCTTTGCGTCATGGCCTTCGTCACCCTGTTCGTGCCGGAGGAGTTTCTCGATATTCCGACGCACGGCACGATTCAATACCACCCGTCGCTACTGCCCCTGCACCGGGGCCCAAGCTCCATCAATTGGCCGATCATCGGGGGGGCAAAGAAGACCGGCCTTTCCATCTTCTGGCCGGACAATGGCCTCGATACCGGACCGATCCTGTTGCAGAAGGAGATCGAGATCGGCGACGACGACACGCTGGGCAGCATCTATTTTGACAAGCTATTTCCGCTCGGTGTCGAGGCCGTTCTGGAAGGCGTCGATTTGGTCAAGGCAGGGTCGGCGCCGCGCACACTGCAGGACGAATCCAGGGCCACCTACGAAAGCTGGTGCTCCGCCGAACAGGTCGAGATCGACTGGAACAAGCCGGCCGGCGAGACCTACAATCTAATTCGCGGCGCCGATCCACAGCCGGGCGCCTGGACCATGCTCAACGGCGAACGGCTACAGGTGTTTGCGGCGCGGCGGCTGGCGGACAAACAGGGTGGTTCGCCGGGCGAGGTCGCCGAGCTGACCGAAGAGGGGATCGTCATAGCGGCGCCCGATGGCCAGATCCTGGTCACGCGTGTGCGCCCCGCAAGCGGCAAGAAAGTCGCGGCGCCCGAATTCGTCGCGGCAAGCGGACTGAGTGTCGGCACGCAGCTCGGTTAGGCCACCAGGCAGGCTGAAAAACGCGGAAGATCAAAGGGAGAAGAGCATGAGCGAGGTTTACGAGGACACCACGGAAGCCAACCGGGAAGCATTCAAGCGGTTGGACGAGTCGGAGCCGATCCTTGAAGACGTGTTGCCTGCCATCGACACGCTTCCCGGCATGACCGAAAACACCATCCTCGCAGCGGGCCCGACCCTGCCATGGCCGGACTATGTCGGCGGCCAGCGTGACGGCATCATCGGCGGCGCGCTGTTCGAAGGCCTCGCCTCCGACCGCGACGACGCCATCGCCAAGCTCGACGCCGGCGAGATCGTGGTCGCCGGTGCGCACGATTTTGGCGCGCTCGGCTCGCTTGCCGGCATCTACACGGCCTCGATGCCGGTCTTCGTCGTGCGCAACGCCAAATACGGCAATCTCGGCCACTGTAATTTCTACGAAGGCACCAACCCGCGCCGCCTCAATTACGGCGTCTACGACGATGGCGTGCGCGACCGTCTGAATTACATCCACGAGGTCGTCGCACCGGTGATCCGCGATGCCATCCGGCTTGCCGAGGGCATCCCATTGAAGCCGGTCATGCGGCGCGCGCTCCACATGGGCGACGAGCTGCACAGCCGCAATACCGCTGCCTCGCTGTTGTTGCTGCGCGACTTGGTGCCGCATCTGATCGCGGTCGCCGAAAAGCAGCGCGACGGGGTCGAAAAGACCGTCGAGGCGCTGACCGAAGACCATTATTTTTTCCTGCGGCTGTCGCTCGCCTCCGCCAAGGCAGTAGCCGACGCGGCCCACGGCGTCGAGGGGTCGAGCGTCGTCTCGGGCATGTGCCTCAACTGCAATGAATTCGCCATCCGCGTCAGCGGCCTCGGCGACAAAGACACCTGGTTCCGTGGCGACCAGGCCTCGGTCGAGCCGAAGCTCTTCCCCGGCCACACCGAAGACGAGATCACCTGGATGGGCGGCGACAGTGCGATCGCCGAAACCACCGGTCTCGGCGGCTTTGCGCAGGCCGCGGCCTTTCCATTGCAGAACTATCAGGGCGAGCCCGACGTCATGGTCAAGCGCAACCTCGGCCTCTACGACATCGTCGTCGGCGAAAACAGCGAGTACCGCATCCCCTACCTGAAATATCGCGGCACGCCGACCGGCATCGATATCTTCAAAGTGGTCGCCACCGGCACCGTGCCGGTGCTCGACATGGGCATCGGCGGCAAGGACGGCGGCCAGATCGGCGCCGGCATCGTCAGCGTACCGATGAACTGCTTCACCAAGGCCGTCGCCGCCTTCGAGGAGCAGTACGGCAAGGCGACGTAGTCCGCACCGCCTGAACCTGCGCCGCGCAGGCGCCGCATTCGGAGACAACCGCTTTGGCAAATCTCCCCGATGATCCGCTCGCAGCCGACGGCATCCGGGGCTTCGGCCGCTGCCTGCGGCAAGGCGAGGTCACGGCCGAGTCGGTGACCAAGGCCTATCTGCAGCGCATCGAGGCGCTCGATCCACGGCTTGGCGCCTACCAGTATGTGGCCGCCGAACTGGCACTGGCCCGCGCGCGGGAAATCGATGCGGAACTCGCCGCCGGCACTGACCTTGGACCGCTGATGGGTGTGCCTGTGGCGGTCAAGGACCTGCTCGCGGTCGACGGCATGCCGACCACCGCCGGGTCGAAGATCGACGTCGGCGACCTGATCGGCCCCGAGGGCAGTTTCGTGAAGGCGCTCCGGGCCGCCGGCTGCGTCATCCTCGGCAAGACCAAGGCGGTCGAATTCGGCCTTGGCGCCGTCGGCATCAGCGCCGCCCGCGGCACTCCCTGGAACCCGTGGGATGCCGCTATCCATCGCATCCCCGGCGGGTCGAGCAGCGGCTCGGGCGTGGCCATGAGCGCCGGGCTTTGCGGCTTTGCCATCGGTTCCGACACCGGCGGCTCGGTGCGCATTCCAGCCGCCCTCAATGGCGTCTTCGGCCTCAAGACCACGGTCGGCCTGTGGGCGACCGACGGCGTCATGCCGCTCGCCCCGACGCTCGACTCGATCGGCCTGCTGACCGCCTCGGCAGCGGACGCGGCCATCGCCTTCGCCGCCCTGACGGGTCAGCCGGAACCCGAGCCCGCGGCACTCGACAGTCTGCAACTGGGGCAGCCCTCTGACTATTTCTTCGATGATCTCGAGGCGGAGGTCGACGCCTCCACCACGGCGGCGCTCGATAAGCTGGCCGCGGCCGGCGCGACGCTCACACCGATTTCGGTACCGGAGGCGGCGGAGCGCGAAGAGATCATGCCGGTCGTCATCCCGACCGAACTCAACGCCGTGCTGGGCCGCGAGCGCCTCCTGACGAACCGCGACAAGATGGACCCGGTAATCGCCGCCCGCGCCGCCGGTGCATCCGACACGCTTGCCGCCGACTACATCCGCTGCATCTGGCGTCAACGCGAACTCGTCGGGATCGCCCGCGAGCGCATGCGGGGCCTAGACGCTTGGGTGTCGCCGACGGTCGCGGCCCTGCCCGCGCCGATCGCCGACTTCGACGATTTTGAGGCGGGCCTCGCGAAGGCCTTCTCGATCACCCGCAACACGCAACCTGGCAACATCTTCGACCAGGCCAGCGTTTCGCTGCCGGTCGGCGGAGCGCCGTTGCCGGTCGGCTTGCAACTGATGTGCAACCCGGGCGAAGATGCAAAGGTGCTCGCCATAGCACTCGCGGTCGAGAGCGCCGTCGGCCTTTCACCTCGCCCGGACCTAGCCGCGTTTCTTTGAGCATATCGACACAGTCGCTCCAAACTTCTAAAACAGCACCGTCTTGCCGCGTGGCTGGACGCGTTCTCGGGGCGGGGTGAAAGTCCCCACCGGCGGTAAGAGCGACGGTTGCTCGAAGCCCGCGAGCGCTCTTCGGGTTCAGGCCCGAAGAGGTCAGCAGATTCGGTGCAACTCCGAAGCCGACGGTGATAGTCCGGACGAGAGAGAACGAGAGAGCATCGCCAACCGCGTTCGCGCGGATGCGCCGCTGTTTCGTACGCCCTGATTCTGGTCTCTGATGCTTGAGGAGCACACCATGAATCAGATTTCCACTCAAACTCCCAATGGTTTCCGCGTTGCCGTCGTCAAGGCGCGTTGGCACGCCGATATCGTCGATCAGTGCCACGCGGCGTTTGCCAGCGAGGTTGC